>NZ_JACZDW010000002.1:0-783345 GCF_015903875.1 Fictibacillus sp. 7GRE50 | reverse complement strand
CTCTCAATATAATTTGGTTCAGTGATGATGGCAAAGAGGTCACACCCGTTCCCATACCGAACACGGAAGTTAAGCTCTTTAGCGCCGATGGTAGTTGGGGGTTTCCCCCTGTTAGAGTAGGACGTCGCTGAGCCAATACATATTCCACAGTAGCTCAGTGGTAGAGCTATCGGCTGTTAACCGATCGGTCGTAGGTTCGAGTCCTACCTGTGGAGCCATATTGGAGAGCTGTCCGAGAGGTCGAAGGAGCACGATTGGAAATCGTGTATACGGTCAACCCCGTATCAAGGGTTCGAATCCCTTGCTCTCCGCCAGATACATACTCTCTAGCTCAAAAATCTGGCCCGTTGGTCAAGCGGTTAAGACACCGCCCTTTCACGGCGGTAACACGGGTTCGAATCCCGTACGGGTCACCACTTATACATAACGATTTTAAATATGGAGGATTAGCTCAGCTGGGAGAGCACCTGCCTTACAAGCAGGGGGTCGGCGGTTCGAACCCGTCATCCTCCACCATAAACTTTTATATCATATTTATATCATCGCGGGGTGGAGCAGTCTGGTAGCTCGTCGGGCTCATAACCCGAAGGTCGCAGGTTCAAATCCTGTCCCCGCAACCAATTTTATTTCATGATCAAAGTCGAGATTACTTCTTGACCATGAAATATCAGTAGCGCCCATAAGGTGCAACCAATTTTATTTCATGTAATGGACTCGTGGTGTAGTGGTTAACATGCCTGCCTGTCACGCAGGAGATCGCCGGTTCGACCCCGGTCGGGTCCGCCATTTTTATTTAAACGGTGGCTTTACAACACCAAGAATTTTTTTCTTGGCTCGATAGCTCAGTCGGTAGAGCAGAGGACTGAAAATCCTCGTGTCGGCGGTTCGATTCCGTCTCGAGCCACCATTTTTTTTTGCCGGTTTAGCTCAATTGGTAGAGCAACTGACTTGTAATCAGTAGGTTGGGGGTTCAAGTCCTCTAGCCGGCACCAGTTTTTTCTTCCTGAATTGGAACAAAAAACTTATTGAAAAACAGGGTGATTATGTTTTATAATAAAACCTGTCTTCATTCGTGGAGGGGTAGCGAAGTGGCTAAACGCGGCGGACTGTAAATCCGCTCCCTCCGGGTTCGGCGGTTCGAATCCGTCCCCCTCCACCATCTTTTATTCCTTATATAGGGGCATAGTTTAAAGGTAGAACGAAGGTCTCCAAAACCTTTGGTGTGGGTTCGATTCCTACTGCCCCTGCCAATTTTAATACTGTGGCGGTCGTGGCGAAGTGGTTAACGCATCGGATTGTGGTTCCGACATTCGGGGGTTCGATTCCCCTCGTCCGCCCCATTTAAATTTTGGGCTATAGCCAAGCGGTAAGGCATCGCACTTTGACTGCGACATGCGTTGGTTCGAATCCAGCTAGCCCAGCCATTTTTATTTTTATAACATAAGATGATTTTAACAACATATTATAAGTTAATTAAATGTTTGCGGAAGTAGTTCAGTGGTAGAATACAACCTTGCCAAGGTTGGGGTCGCGGGTTCGAATCCCGTCTTCCGCTCCATTTTTGTTTTCTGGCGGCATAGCCAAGTGGTAAGGCACGGGTCTGCAAAACCCTTATCCCCCGGTTCGAATCCGGGTGCCGCCTCCATAATTCCAATTCAAAAAGATTCAAATGCCGGTGTGGCGGAATTGGCAGACGCGCACGACTCAAAATCGTGTTCCTTCTGGAGTGTCGGTTCGACCCCGACCACCGGTACCATTTTACTTAACTTAACATTTAAACTTAAGACTTCTCACCTTTGTGGGGAGTTTTTTTATTTGCTTTTAAATTTTATACTTCAATTAACGATGAATATATTCAAGTTACGAAAGGGTACTGATCAATGAGAGATTTCTTCAATAAAATGAAAAATGATCTAGGCATTATTTTAAATGATGTTCAAAAGAATGCTGTTATGAAGACAGAAGGACCCCTTCTATTACTTGCTTCACCTGGTTCTGGAAAAACAACCACAATCATTATGAGAATCGGTTATTTAATTATGGAAAAAGGAATTCATCCTTCTCGTATAAAGGCTGTTACGTTCAGTAAGGCGTCAGCCAATGATATGAAAGAGCGTTTCGCAAAATTTTATCCTGATCTTCCTTCTGTGGACTTTTCGACCATTCATAGCTTTGCTTTTGAGGTAGTCAGGAATCATTATAGAAAGTTGGGTATCCCTTTTACAATTATAGAGGGTGATCACGATTCAGATGAAAAAGCAGGATCGCGAGGAAACTTTCAATACAACAAAAAACTTATGCTGAGGCATTTATTTAAGTCTGTTGTAGGGGAGAACATAACCGAGGATCAAATGGATGAGCTGACTACCTATATCAGTTACATTAAAAATAAGGTGATACCTATCGAACGGTGGTCAGAGGTTTCTTGTGATGTTTCGCAGGCTGAAGAGATATTTAAACAATATGAAGAACTCAAGCGTTCTGATCCGCATCATGTATTGTTAGACTTTGATGATATGCTCACGATGAGTAACGACATATTAGAAAAGGATAAGAAGTTGCTAAGTCACTATCAAAACCGATATGACTATTTCTTAACGGATGAAAGTCAGGATACGTCGCTTGTGCAGCATTCCATTATAGAAAAAATGGTTTCTACTCATAGAAATTTATGTGTTGTGGCCGATGATGACCAATCCATCTATAGCTGGAGAGGTGCTGAGCCTTCCTATTTACTTAAATTTAAGGAAAAGTACAGTGATGCTTCTATTTTGTTTATGGAGCAGAACTATCGCTCATCTGAGGATATCGTTAACGTTGCTAATTCGTTCATTAAAAGAAATAAAAATAGATATGAAAAAAATATGTTCACTCAAAATCCTTCGCAGCAACCGATTGAAGTGAAACATCTCGTGAATTTTAAGGAACAATCAAAATACTTGGTCCAGGAACTTAATGACGATGTTCATCTAAAAGAAATCGCCATCTTATATCGAAATAATTCGTCATCTATTGGTTTGATGAATGATTTTGATCGTGCAGGAATTCCTTTTTATATGAAAGATGCCGATAATCGTTTCTTTTCACATTGGGTGGTTCAGGATATATTGAATTTTATGCGTATGGCCTTTACCGATAAGCGGCCAGACATTTTAGAAAAAATTCATTTGAAGTTTAATGGTTATATAACCAAGCAACAGATGCTAGCTTTAAAGCAATTGAACAATAACGATTCTGTATTTGATAATCTGCTAAATCATGTGAAATTGCAGGAGTATCAAGTTAAACTTCTGAAGACAAGTAAAGAAACGTTTAAAGAAATGAAAGATATGAAGCCTCTTGGAGCTATACGGGTGATCAGAGATGGTTTAGGTTACGATAAGGCAATTGAAAAGATCAGTAAGAGCCTTGGCTTTCGAATGGATTATTTAGTGGGCATCTTAAACACACTAGAAGAAATTGCAACAGATCTTGAGAGCCTTCAGGATTTTGCTGAACGCTTAAAACACCTCGAAGTTGTTTTGAAGACAGCAAAAAAGAAGAAGGGACATGAAGCCATAACACTTTCTACTTTTCATAGTGCTAAAGGGCTCGAATTTGAGAAAGTGTATATGATTGATGTAGTGGATGGAATCATACCATCTAAAGAAGATCGCTCGGACCATCTATTGTTAGAAGAAGCAGCTCGGTTATTTTACGTAGGGATGACTCGTGCCAAGAAACAATTAACCTTAGTTACGTATCCATATCGAGATGGAAAAAAAGTTGAAGAGTCTGTGTTTGTTACGGATGTAAAAAACATATTAGATCCGACAAGATTGATGAAATCTGAAACCATAAAAAAGCAAGTGAAAAAGATAAATGGAGTTCCTTACAATCCGAATAGTATTAAAAAGAAGGAAGAATTACAAATTGGTCTCACCATTACTCACCGTGTATTTGGACCTGGAGAAATAACTGAGCTCAGTGAAGAATTCGTGACGTTAACCTTTCAATCCAAAGAAAAGAAATTATCAATCAGCGCCTGTTTAGATATGGGACTATTAGAGCCGTTGATTCACACTTAATATACATTTTTTTATCTAATCTTACATTATAACAGGACATACTACCTTATTATTATTTAATATTTTACAATTTTCTGATAAATAAGAAGGATTTATTCTTGTCTCTTCCGAATAATACATTCTAGTAGAAGTGAATACCTGTTCATTTTTACAGAATGTATTTATTTTTGGGGAGAACGGGGGTAAAGGGATGAACGCTTTTCGTTTGTTTATGGCAGAAATGGCGAAGTTGGCAGGTAAAAAGGGTCTGCTGATCTCAGTCATTGCCGCGTTGCTTGTACCGGTCGTCTATGGTGGTATACTTCTATCACCAAAATGGGGACCGTATGACAACTTGTCGAACTTGCCTGTTGCGGTAGTCAACAAGGACAAGGGTGCATTATCGGACGATGAACCGATCAATGTAGGGAAGGATCTAGTAGCAGACTTAAAGAAAGGAAAAGATCTCGGGTGGGAATTTGTAAGTGCTGAGGAGGCTAAAGAAGGCCTTGATAGTCTGGAATATTATATGGTTATCGAGATTCCTGAGGATTTCTCACAAAGAGTAACAACCGTTTTAAGCGATAATCCAGAGAAGCTTCAACTTACGTATATCCAAAACGAAGGGTTAAACTTCATGGCAGCACAAGTGACAAGAAGTGCTACTGAAAAGCTAAGAGAAAAACTAGGGGATAAAATTACAGAAAAGTATGCGAACAATATGTTTGCCAGTCTCGGTGATGTATCTGAAGGATTTCAATCAGCTGCAGATGGATCTGCAAAATTAAATTCGGGGATGACAGATCTTCGTGATGGAACAAACACACTTTTGCAATCGCTTACAAATAAAGCTGCTGACATTTCAAAGCTAGCGAGTGGAGCAAAAGAACTTCAAAATGGTGTCGGACAAATGGCAAGCTCTCTTTCAGCGAAACAGCCGGATATTAGTAAACTAGCTAACGGTTCATCGCAACTAAGTGCTGGTACGAAAGAACTGCTTTCGTCCCTTCAATCTAAGTCGGGTGATATTTCGAAGCTCGCAGCAGGTTCAGCTGCAGCGAATGAAGGAACAGGACTTTTATTACAAAATTTAAAAGATAAACAATCAGGAGTTGAAGACTTAGCGGCAGGTGCGAGACAACTTGGAGACAGCATACCGCAACTAAAAGCAGGAACCACGGGAATCTTAACAGGGCTAAAAGGTGTTCAAACAGCGATCAAGAATGAAATCGCTCCTGGAACACAACAGATCTCGCAAGGTGTTGCTCAAGTGGCAGATGAATCTGCAAAGCTAGGTGCGGGGCTGCAAGGATTATCAAGTGATCTAAAGGCATACTTAGAGCAACACCCTGAACTTGCAAATGATTCAGCTTTCATGACGATCTATGGTAAGAGCCAGGCTATTACGGCAGCTGCCACTGATCCTGCAAAAGCACAAAAACTCCAGGCGCTAAGTCAAGGAGCTGCAAAAATAGCAGGAGCCTTCACGACAAATGCTGAACCTAACCCAAAGTCTGTGGCTGATGGGGTAAATCAGCTAGTGGCCGGCCAAACGTCAGTGGATAACGGGGTTGCGACATTAAGTCAAAAGGTGCCTCTGCTTCAACAAGGGACAGCGTCTATCGAGAGTGGCTGGAACACGATGGTAGGTAAGGTAGGAGAGCTGCACGCAGGAACTTCGCAGATTGCAGCAGGAAACCAATCGGTCAACACAGGTTGGACATCTCTTACGAATGGAGCATCACAGCTTAATGATGGTGCAACTCAAGTATCCGCTGGTAACTCTTCTGTTGAAAAAGGTTGGCGTGATCTGACATCCGGTGCAACAAAGATTAACGCTGGTATGTCACAAGTTAGTGATGGAAATGCAACAGTTGAAAAAGGCTGGGGCGACTTAACGGAAGGTGTTACAAAATTAAATGATGGTGCAGGGAAATTAAATGATGGAAGTAACGAGCTATCATCTGGCCTTAAGGATGGTGCTGAAAAAACAGGAGCGATTAAAGCGGCAAATGATAAGAATTTGAGCATGTTTTCTTCTCCTGTTGAATTGAAGAGTGAAACGGTTAATAAATATCCACTCTATCGTGATTCAACAGCTCCTTATGTTCTTTCATTAGCGTTGTTTGTGGGCATCTTAATCATGTCTATGTTCATCAACTTTAAGAAGCCTGAAGGAATTTCAGCATTCTCTTGGTTTGGTGCTAAATTCATGAACCTAGGTGCACTTGCTGTTGTACAGGCATTACTTCTTTCAACAGTCGTTTTACTTGTCTTAAATGTGAAGACTGGAAACCCACTGGGCTTTATAACTTTTGCGGTTTTTGTAAGTTTAGTATTCACAGGAATTGTCTTATTGTTTGCGTCGTTAGGAAACATCGGACGTTTTATTGCGTTCGCTTTAGTGATCTTACAGCTTTCAACGACGGGTGCTAACTTGCCGATCGATATGCTGCCAGAGAACCTGCGTGCATTAAGTGAATTTTTGCCGTTCACGTATTCAATAGCAGGGTTTAAAGCATTGATCTCATTAGATAGCACAAGTTCTGCTTTTTCAAATGTGGGTGTGTTGTTCATCTATCTATTAAGTTTTAGTTTATTGTCGATCGCAGTCTATATGTTTTCAAAAACAAAAAGCCAACCGAAAAATCTAGATTTAGCTGGCTGATAATCATTTCATAGTGTTATAAAAAGTTCCTGGCACACTTTGCCGGG
Source organism: Fictibacillus sp. 7GRE50 (assembly GCF_015903875.1). Taxonomy (NCBI): domain Bacteria; kingdom Bacillati; phylum Bacillota; class Bacilli; order Caryophanales; family Fictibacillaceae; genus Fictibacillus; species Fictibacillus sp. 7GRE50. Next base: position 776,584 of record NZ_JACZDW010000002.1, on the reverse strand, counting down.
AACTTTTTTTGAATCTTCTTCTTGTACACTGAATATGTAGGTGTAAAGGAGGTTATTTCTCTGATGTATAGAGACCGGCGTGCCACAGTCTGCCTGATTTTAATTACCGTCTCCTTCGTTTCAATCCTCTTTATTACGGCTGATATTTTTCACTACATGCATATGATTAATGGGCTGATGATTAGGCTTTTTGAATCTTTTCGCTTGTTAGTGGTCATGATCATCCTTTTTGTATTTTCTATACTTGTATTATTTCGATATTTATAGATAGGATAATATTCCCCTTTTTTAAGGGGTTTTTATTTTTATGAAAAAGCATATTGTTTTTTCAAGAAAATAAAATAGTTCCAAAGCCATACATATCTCATCATAAGGGGGAGATTTTATGAAGTGGGAATTATCGATGTTCAAGAAGAAGTGGGTCTACTTTAGCTTAATGGCACTGGTTTTTTTAGTAGCAATTACCGCTTTTTCAGCGCACGCAATAGGTTACAACAAAGCTTCTGTTCTTCTCAAAGATAAAAAAGTTGTAGCAGGTGAAATTGATGGTGAGATCAAAGAATGGCAAAAAGAGTTAGAAAGTATAGAAGAAAATGTTGAAGCGATGGAAGAAGAGGAAAGCAGTAAACAAGCTGATTTGGAGGGGCTTCAAATACGGTTTGATGAAGTTACTGAGATGGTAGGCCAAAAAGAAGCGATTCAATTAGAAGTGGATGAGTTAGGTACTCAAGTAAATGCAAAGAAAGATGAATTGAAAAAACTTAGCGGGGAGATCGCAAATAAACAAAATGAACTTGATACATTAAATAAAGGCATTCTAATTAAGAAGAAGGAGCCACGAACATTAGTAGCCGGCGTTTTTATAGTGGGTAAAGACATCGCTCCAGGGAGATATAAAGTAGAACCAGTGAATGGGTTTGGAAATTACTTTGTGAACGGAGGAAGTAAAGTCAATATCATCTTAGGAAGAGGGGATGACCTGTTTCTTCCAGAATATGTGTTTGAATTGGATGAAGGGGACGAGATTGAAGCAACATTGTCCGTGAGATATACGTTAGTAGAGTAATAAAAATATTTAGGCAGGCGAATTTTTTAAAGAAAGTTTAAAGAACTTGTCATAAATGTCCTACATGTTGCTTATATATAGAACAAGTTAGTTGTAGGTTTTAATGCAGGGCTTCGTTGATCCAATGAAGCCCTGCATTTTTTTGTTTTATAAAGCGCAATTATTATATATTGAGAAGTTTGCCTATTTTATTGAAACTTTTACACGATATATTCACCAATTTCTCCATTATATTGACGAGTTTGTATGCTATATCGACGAGTCTACATCATTCGACATCAGCTGTATTTAATAATAAATTGTAGCCAAATGAGCTTTTTGTATTTAAACAACTGTTTAAATCACCTGAATCTCAGCATTCCCACCATTCACTTGAGTGAACATCTTGGCCATAGATTCCAAGAGTTCTTGAGCTTCACTCTTATCCATAGATGGCTGCAGGTACACGATATGCAGTGCATTCTTAACACTCTCATCCACCATCGTGCGTTTAGAATCAACGATTGGGCTTCCAAAGGCACCAACCTCGTCTTTAGACAGTAACTTACCTTCCATATTCATCTCACGTCCGTTTAATCCTTCATAGGTATCTTCAGCGTCACCAAGATCAATCTGCACGTCACCTTGAATCTTATCTAGGTTATAAAGACCGATCGGTATACAAAATCGAATAGAGAAGAAGTTGTTTACATCGACGCCAGAGTTGATCGGGGGTAGGTCCTTGCCGCTTAACACCCGTCGCAACAATGCTTCTGAAGCGGGACGATATCGGGAAGGATCAATTCCTAATGACTTGAACACTTTTCGATATTCTGCGACACCAGGGTAATCGGCAGCATTTTTTTCTTCAAGTCGCAAGGATTCTGTAAATAGCTGGAACCTGCCTTTAATCATTTGCGGTGATTCGCTAATCGCGATATTATGGTATGTAATTGTGCCTATTTTAAAATTCGGGACAAGTTCGTTTAGTTTAGGATTAATTGTGATCATCATGTAACCCCGTTTCTTATTTATGTAATTGTAGTTTATCATAATTGTGGAAAATAAATGTAAAGGAGGGATATGCGTGACAAGTGCCCAGTTGAAGGAAGAGATTGTTGCATATAGTAAAGAAATCGGAATCGACAAAATTGGTTTTGCACATGCTGATGTATTTGCTGAGCTCAAAGAACGTCTCCGATTACAGCAAGACCTTAACTATCAATCAGGATTCGAAGAAAGTGATATAGAAAAAAGAACAGAGCCTGATCGGCTTTTGTCGGGAGCTTCCAGTATTATTTCGATCGCTCTTGCATATCCCTCCAAGATGAAAGATGCTCCCAGAAGTGTTCGAGGAGAGCGGAGAGGAATTTTTTGCAGAGCATCATGGGGTAAAGATTACCACCATATATTAAGAGAAAAGCTCTCATTACTAGAAGCTTTTATTATAGAAAAAATTCCAGGTGCCACTGTGAAATCGATGGTAGATACAGGAGAACTGTCTGATCGTGCTGTAGCTGAAAGGGCGGGGATCGGATGGAGTGCCAAAAACTGTGCGATCATGTCTCCGGAGTTTGGTTCTTATATGTATCTCGGAGAAATGATTACAAACATCTCGTTTCCTGCAGACACTCCAATGGAAGATCAGTGTGGTTCGTGTAACAAATGTGTCGATGCATGTCCGACTAATGCTCTTGTACAGGGAGGACAGCTTGATTCGTCTAAATGTATTGCCTTTTTGACGCAAACGAAAGGATTCCTGCCTGATCAGTATAGAGATAAGCTCGGTAACCGTTTATATGGATGCGATACGTGTCAGACAGTTTGCCCTGAAAATAAGGGAAAAGATTTTCATCATCATGTGGAAATGGAACCTGACCCAGAGATTGCAAAACCTCTTTTAAAGCCATTGTTGTCTATGAGCAATAGAGAGTTCAAAGAAAAATTCGGCCATGTTTCGGGTAGCTGGAGAGGGAAAAAGCCTATTCAGCGAAATGCGATTATCGCTTTAGCTCATTTTAAAGATGAAAGTGCAATTCCAGATTTAGTTACGTTGCTCCATACTGATCCTCGACCAGTAATAAGAGGAACTGCAGCATGGGCCATTGGTAAGATTAGCGGGAAAGATGCGGAATTGGAACTATTATCTGCAAAAGAGCGTGAAAAAGACGATTTGGTCACGTTAGAGATTGAAAAGGGACTGAAAATGGTCCGAAATCAAGAAATTTAGTAATCGCATATGTTTGAAGTGTCCGATATAGTAAGGTCAAGTAATGAAAAGAAGGGATAATTATGTGTCAGATTAAAACGTTACTCTATTACGAAGAAATGGAAAGCGTAATCGGACCGTTAACAATCATTGCAACAGAGAACGGAATCTGCCGTCTCGATTTTGGTTCAATGGAGGATAACCTTCCAACTTTACGTTCATGGATGGCGAAACATTTTATTAAGGGAGAACTTATACACTCTCCAGAACGATTGGATGATGCCGTTCAACAACTGCACGCTTATTTTGCAGGCAACCTGCATGAGTTTAGCGTGAACTATGATTTATTTGGTACCGCTTTTCAAAAAAAGGTATGGAACCAGCTTACGAGTATTCCTTATGGCGTAACTTGTTCGTATAAGGAAGTGGCTCAAGGCATTGGTGCACCTAAGGCTGTTCGAGCTGTAGGCAGCGCGAACAACCAAAATCCCGTACCTGTTTTTATTCCATGTCACCGAGTGATTGGAAGTAATGGAGCACTTGTAGGCTATGGTGGGGGATTAGATAAAAAAGAAATATTGTTATCGATCGAACAGAATAGCTGCAAGAAGACATCCTAGAGAGCCCTTAAAGGGTTCTTTTTTTTGATATCCCACTCATATGTTAGTAGAAGCAGGAGGGATGTCTGATGTGGATGGAAACACTTAAAGCTTATATCCAAAACCAATCTCAATGGATGATACATGCAGATGCAGACGGACGAGGTTACTTTTTACGAGAAGAACAAGAGAGCTTCATTCGAAAAAAACAAATGTATACCGATAGAAATGCGTTTATTGTAAACAATCAAACGAACGGAAGTGTCTTACGAACGACGGAGTCCGAAGATAAGGTTCAGGTAGATTATTTGGTGCATTATAGTTTCTTAATCAAACACGGGTTTGATTTTTATGTGGAAGAGATCTCTCAAGAGCGACGTGCTACTTTTCAAGATGGTGATATGAAAAGCGATGAACCTGTCAATGTGGAAGGAAACTACAGAGAACTTCCGAAGATCGAGCGGGAGAACGAATCGATCGCACCAACGAAGGGCGGTTATGATAGACTTGCTGCTGTACGTTATGCAGAGAGATGGTGGAATACGTTTAATCCGGCTTATAAATCTTTTGAGAATGATTGCACGAACTATATTTCTCAAAGTCTTCATGCAGGTGGCATACCGATGACTTCTCAATCTATTAAATCGAAGGGCTGGTGGATGCGAAACAACTCTTGGAGCTATAGCTGGTCAGTAGCAAATGCGATGAGATGGTATTTGAGCGGCTCAAAATCTAGTCTTCAAGCGCAAGAGAAATCAGCGGCGCATCTTCTATTGCCGGGAGACGTAATCTGTTATGACTTTGATGGAGATGGCCATTATCAACATACGACGATTGTGGTCGCAAAGGATCCTTCTGGAGAACCACTCGTAAATGCTCATACAACAAATAGCAGAATGAGATATTGGGGCTATGAAGATTCAACGGCGTACACAAAGCGCATTCAATATAAATTTTTTCATATTCTTTAAGAAGAAGCTTGCCTTCAGAGAGTGATATTCCAAAAAAAGTGCTATAATAAGTACTTGTTGGAATTTGTTTTTGAGGTGAGCTTTTTGGCTATACATGTTGTTTTATTCGAACCGTTAATTCCTGCAAACACAGGAAACATCGCACGTACGTGTGCAGGAACTGGTGCACATCTGCATCTCATTCATCCACTTGGGTTTTCTTTAGAAGACAAATACTTAAAGCGTGCTGGCCTTGATTATTGGGAGCATGTAAAATTGTCTCATCATGATTCATTGGATGCTTTTTATAATGAATACCCAGACGGGGAGTTTTACTATATCACCAAATTCGGTGAACAGACGTACTCAAATTTCGATTACTCTGATTCAGAGAAGGATGTTTTCTTTGTTTTTGGAAAAGAAACGAAGGGACTTCCGCGTGAAGTGATTGATGCGAACATGGAAAGGTGTCTGCGTATTCCGATGAATGAACACATTCGTTCATTGAACCTATCGAATACGGCTGCGATCTTAATCTATGAAGCGCTGCGTCAACAAAGTTTTGGAGAGTTGAAATAAGCTTACTGTGAGCGGTTGATTTCCGTTTCAGGTGCTCGCTTTCCGTGGGGCAGGCGGTGAGCCACATTCGCAAGTTTCACTTATAAGTGTCTCACCTTTCTAGTTGCAGCGGCTAGCCCCTCGAGGTCAAAAGCTAAATGATCCAGAAGGCAAAGTGCGCCTTCCTTGCTCATTCACCTTTTGCTTGTCGGGGCTGAACGAGCCACTTCCACTTTTCGCACTGCCCGCCTGTCCCACAGGACAAGGAAGGCTACGGCAGCGACACATCGCACGAAGAAAATTTGAAGTTCAATTTTCGAGGAGTCTCCCACCTTACACTCCAATCAACTTGTCAATGATGTCTTACCTTTGAGAGAAAATAAAAAAACGTCCTGATGAAAAAGGGACGTTTTTACTTCCATATGTACATGGATTAGTTTTTTCCAGGACGATCGTTATAGCCTGCTGTAAAGATGGCAGTCAGGAAGGCGAGCATCACGAGTAGGATGAGGATAAAATCCATTTGAACTCCTCCTTTGAAAGTAGTATTATTCTTTCCAGTATCTTTCCTCATTATAAATGAAAACGGTTTTCATGGGAATGTATTTCTGCTGAAATTTAACAATTCGAGGGGATTCGTGCAAGTATAAATGAAGAAAAACGTATATATGACAGGGTATCTTCCCTTGTTTTCTATTATTCTGTTCAGTTCGGGGTTTGCCATTTACTTTGAAAGACTTTTTATCGATAAGCTTACATACTTTGGTGTGTACCAGGGGATGCAAGAATTATTTGAAGATCATGTGATTCACCTATCGATCGGCTTTTGTTTGTTTCTGTTGTTCTTTATGATATTTGCTGCTCTTAAGCTGCTGTCTGACACGTTAACGCACCTCAGTCTGTTCTTTTTTTCAAAAGATACGGAAGGAACACTGCTTCAGCAAGGAAAAGGGGGAAGCTGGTACTTTTTTGTTGGTGGTATGCTTGCGATCGCGCTGAACCATTCCGTGCTGCTGATAGGTGTCGTTTTTATTGTTTCATCTCTTTTGTATTTTTTTCAATTCTTATTGCGGATCAGTTCAAGTTTATCAACGATAGGTATCATGGGAATGGTATTTCTGCACTTATTCTTTTGGACAGGTTTCGGGCTGCTTGTTGTTTATACGGTTATGCGTTTGTATAATGCGTTCGTGGCAGCAATTACCTGAATGGTTATCTAGTTCGGAAATTGTAGTCTCGCGGAATTATCTCAAAAACTAGCGGGATAAATAAGATATATCGGTGAATTACGCTAGATTATTTTTAAATACCATTTTATCAGTATACAAGTGCTAGCTAAAACCCTGCCACTATTGTAGTAACGGTTTTACTTATGAGGTGCAAACATTCAAATCACAGGGCAATCACAATGAAAATCACGACATTTTCTGCACCAAAAAAGGCTTAGAGAGTTTTCTCTCTTAAGCCTTTTTTACTTTGTTTCATTATTCAACAATCGCTTCCAGTTTGTTGTGATAATACACCTTTATTTCTTACGTCTTCGTTCTAAAAATATTGGTGCCATATTTAGTAAGATAGAAGCAATTGTCAAAAACCATAATATCTTTGCCATACCAGGTACTACATCCGATAAAGCCGCCCAATCTTCCGCTTTTACCCATCGAGATACATAACTGTAATCTGCACAAAGTGTTAATGCTGTAAATGATAATCCTAACGCCATAGCGAGCTTATAATCTTTACCTGATGCATACATATAAAGATTTATAAAAGTTACAACTATTGCAATAACCCCAAATATTACCCACATAACTACTCCTCCAACTATTTTTTTTATTTATAATGCATGCTTCATCTCAATTTTGATGTGCTTTTATCATAATATCTCGCCAAATCATGACTTCGGGAGATTCACTCTCAATAGACCGAAGACTGCTTGGTGTATCTCGTCCAACCCAAACGCCTGCTGTATAACGATCTGTCAGCCCGATAAACCAAAGGTCGCGCACGTTATTTGTTGTTCCTGTCTTCCCGCCAATGTACGTTGAACCCTTGAATCGAGCATCTCTTGCAGTTCCTGAAATCGTAACGGCTTGGAGCATCTCACGCATCACGTTATTTGTTTTTTCACTCCACACAGAAATAGGTTGCTCTTTCCAAGCATATAACACCTTTCCGTTCTTATCTTTTACAGAAGTGATCAACCTAGGTTTTACATAAGTCCCATCAGAACTAAAAGCAGTATACGCACTTGTAAGTTCTAGCGGCGAAAAGCCTTTTGAAAATCCGCCAAGTGCACTTGCGAGCTGATAATCTTCTCTCGTTAAAGACGAAAAGTTAAATGGTTGCAAATAAGAAAACGCCTTATTTACTCCAGTTTTCCTTAGTGCTCGGACAGCCGCTGTGTTGATCGAACTCGCCATCGCTTTTTTTAAGGAGACTGTACCGTAAGATGCCCCTCCATAGTTGTTAGGACAATAGTTGCCTTCACAAATTCTTGAAGCAGAAATGAGCGAGTGTGATTTTGCGCCGAATACTTCAACATAGGGGGCGTAGACGAGAAGTGGTTTTATGGAAGAACCCGGCTGTCTTTTCGCTTGATGAGCTCGGTTAAATTCTTCTAACGCAACATTCTTTCCGCCAACTATAGAAACGATCTGTTTTGAAACATGATCGATAATCACGACAGATCCTTCTACGTCGTTATAGGGCAACCTGCTATTCACAGCACGCACTGCTACTTTTTGCAGCTTAGAATCTAATGCAGTCTCAACGATAACACCGCTTGTTAATAGCTGATCTCGTTTTATCAGAAGCTCATCTGCTGTCAGCCCTTTATTAGCAGGAGCGGCCGCTAATAAACTTAGAAGTTCTTCTTTTACGTACCCTACAATTTCAGGATAGGGAACGACAGACTGTGAAACGTTTAATTTAATGTGTTGTTTAAGTGATGCTTCATAAGTGGCTTCTGTTATGTATCCTTGCTCCTTCATCTTCAATAAAATCCACTTTTGCCGTTTCAATGTGTTCTCAAAGTTTGTTAAAGGATTATACAACTTTGGATTGTTTGGAATGGCTGCAAGCAGTGCTGTTTCCGCTACGGAAAGTGAACCCACTGGCTTACTGAAGTAATATCGACTAGCCTTTTCGATGCCATATACGCCATTTTGAAAATAGATCGAGTTGATATAAAGCTCTAAGATTCTCTCTTTCGATAATTGTTGTTCGATTCTGTAGGAGATTAATAGCTCTTTTAATTTTCGGTCATATGTACGTTCGTGTGTTAGGAATAGATTGCGTGAGAGCTGCTGTGTGATCGTACTGCCGCCCTGCTGAACAGATCCTGCTGTAGAATTCGTAATAAAAGCTCGGGCTATCGCTTTTCCATCGATTCCATGATGTTGTATAAAATCCTGGTCTTCCGTTGCGATGAAAGCTTGGCGCACAGGTGCAGGAATTTTGTTGTAATCAAGATAAATGCGGCTCTCATTACTCTTGAACTCATAAAGAAAGTCTCCGTTTCGATCGAGGAGGCGACTGTTTTCAGCTAATTTCATATTCTCCACTTGAGCAAGTGAAGAAATCGCTTTTTGAAAAGGAATATAGTTTTCGTGTTCATTTCTTAAACCCATAAATGAAAAGAACACGATACTGAGCAATAGTAGCACTGTAACAAGGCCAAGCTTTTGATTCATAAGGCTTTCTCCGTTTCAAAACATAAGGATAAACATATTTTACCATGACTATGCAAATGGGGATTCCAACTTTTTTAAATAAAAATCGCTATACAAACAGAATGATTACGGACATCCCCGCATAGAGTAGATTAACACTTGATGGAGCCAATACAATCAAGGAGGTACTCATGGATATTTTATCAAGAATCCAACTGCATCGTGAAGAAGAACAGCGTTTAGCCTGGGAAGGTACCTTCGCTGAATACCTTGATATTTTACGAGATCGGCCATTTGTTGCCCAGTCTGCGCATTCAAGAGTATACAACATGATCAAAGATGCTGGCATTTCAGAAAAAAATGGTCAAAAGGTGTATCATTTTTTCAGCGATCAGATTTTTGGATTAGAAGAATCAATCGAACGACTTGTTGAAGAGTATTTTCATCCTGCTGCTAAACGCCTTGATGTTCGTAAACGTATTTTACTGTTGATGGGACCAGTATCCGGTGGTAAATCCACTTTAGTTACAATGCTTAAAAGAGGATTAGAGTCATACACAAAAACACCTGCGGGAGCAGTTTATGCGATCAAAGGTTGTCCGATGCACGAAGATCCACTGCATCTTATTCCACAGCACTTAAGAAAAGAGTTTTTTAATGATTATGGTATTCGAGTAGAGGGAAGTTTATCTCCTCTTAACACGATGAGGCTAGAACACGAATATGACAATCGCATTGAAGATGTTATGGTAGAGCGAGTATTCTTCTCAGAAGATAAGCGAACAGGGATCGGTACGTTCAGTCCCTCCGATCCAAAGTCACAAGATATCGCTGACTTAACGGGAAGTATCGATTTCTCGACGATTGCAGAGTATGGATCAGAATCAGATCCACGGGCGTATCGCTTTGATGGAGAACTGAACAAAGCTAACCGAGGAATGATGGAGTTTCAGGAAATGCTGAAGTGTGATGAAAAATTCTTATGGCATCTCCTCTCTCTTACGCAAGAAGGAAACTTTAAAGCAGGAAGATTTGCACTTATCTCAGCAGATGAATTAATTGTCGCGCATACGAACGAATCAGAATACAGGTCGTTTATCGCGAATAAGAAAAACGAAGCCCTGCACTCAAGGATTATCGTAATGGGCGTTCCGTATAATTTAAAAGTTTCAGAGGAAGAAAAGATTTACGCCAAGATGATTTCAGAGAGTGATATGTCTCATGTTCATATTGCGCCGCACGCATTAAGAGTGGCCGCAACATTCTCTGTGCTAACAAGATTGAAGGATTCGAAGAAACAAGGAATGGATCTTTTAAAGAAAATGCGGTTGTATGACGGTGAGATCGTAGAAGGATTCAACCACGTTGACCTTGAGGAACTGAAGAAAGAGTTTGCTGATGAAGGGATGTCTGGTATCGATCCGCGTTATGTTATCAACCGAATATCATCAGCGATCATTCGCAAAGAAACACCTTCTATCAACGCTTTAGATGTTCTGCGTTCATTAAAAGACGGGCTTGATCATCATGCATCCATATCAAAGGAAGATAAAGAGAGGTTTATTAACTTTATCTCGGCAGCTCGCAAAGAGTACGATGATATTGCGAAGAAAGAAGTTCAAAAAGCGTTCGTTTACTCGTACGAAGAGTCTGCGAAAACGCTTATGGACAATTATCTGGATAATGTGGAGGCGTATTGCAATAAAAATAAATTACGCGATCCGCTTACTGGTGAAGAGATGAGTCCTGATGAGAAATTAATGAGATCGATCGAAGAGCAGATCGGAATCTCTGAGAATGCGAAAAAAGCATTCCGTGAAGAAATTCTAATTAGAATCTCTGCTTATGCAAGAAAAGGAAAGAAATTTGACTATAATTCTCATGAGCGGTTAAGAGAAGCGATTCAAAAGAAATTATTCGCGGATCTTAAAGATGTTGTAAAAATCACTACATCATCCAAAACCCCTGATGAGTCACAACTGAAAAAGATTAATGAGGTCATCGCACGTCTAGTGGATGAACACGGCTATAATACAACTAGTGCCAACGAACTACTAAGATACGTAGGAAGTTTATTGAACCGATAAAATATCGAAACACACCCAGGACACGATTAAGGCTGTCAGGGTGTGTTTTTTTACAGAAATTTAGGGGAAACTAAACAAATTACAGAGTAGAGTTTACAATCGTATTTATGTTAAAAATAATTGAACTTGTATTTACTTACTTAAAAATGGTAAATTGATACTAATAAGCTAACTAAAGGAAGTGAGCCCGATGAGCTCGACTAAAAAAGAAAGAAACGGATTAATGGATTGGATAAAAGCAATTGGTGTTGCACTTATTCTAGCTATTATAATAAAAAAGTTTTTGATTGAGCAATATGTGGTTTACGGTGAGTCTATGATGCCGACCATCCAAAATGGAAACCGGCTGATCGTAAATAAGATAGGGTATGAAATAAGCCAGCCAGAACGATTTGATCTAATCGTCTTTAAGGCTAATCCTGAAGAGGACTATATTAAGCGAGTGATTGGTCTTCCTGGTGATCATATTGCTTACCGAGACGACAAGTTATATATCAATAACAAACCTGTTGCAGAACCTTATTTAAAAGAATTTAAACGATTTGCTGGTAACCGGACACTCACAGGCAACTTTACATTAGAAGAGATTACAGGGCTCGATACGGTTCCAAAAGGAAAAATCTTTGTACTTGGTGATAACAGGCTTCACAGTATCGACAGCCGTCATATTGGTTTTGTTGAGATGTCTGATATCGTCGGTGAAGCTAATATTCGTTATTGGCCGATGGATGAGCTGAAAGTTTTTAATGGTTTTAAAAAGGAATAAATGGGGAAAAATTCAGTAAGAGGTGAATCCCTATGACAAAACAAAATAATGAACCTAAACGAAAAAACAGTTCAATGGCATCTAACTTTGAGGAAATGAAAGAACACGGAAAAGTGATGGAGCACGTTTCTACAAATGAGGAAGTCCGCAAAAGCGGGAAAACGCCCGACCCACAGCAACACGACAAGAAAGAATACAATAAATAAATTATCAAAACAAAGTCTTCTTTTCTTTTTTAGAAAAGAGGGCTTTTTTATCATGAAAGTTTAGCAATTCTAAGAAGTACGTGCATATGATAGTGTAACCAACCCTTTTTTTCTGATAATAGCGGATTGTTACAAGCAAGTTATGCCCCGGGTTGATCAAGAACAAGCAGCATTGACTCTTGCTGCTTTGGAGGGGGAAAACGATGAGCGAGCCGGAAAAGAACAATTTTGTTGTGTCTCAGGAAAACTGGTCCCTCCACCGAAAAGGATATCAAGATCATCAAAGGCATATGGAAAAAGTGCAGGAAGCCATTAAAAACAACTTGCCGGATTTGATAAGTGAAGAGAATATCATTTTATCCAACGGGCGTGATGTGATTAAGATTCCAATCCGTTCTATGGATGAATACAAAATCCGATACAACTACGACAAAAACAAGCACGTAGGCCAAGGTGATGGAGATAGTCAGGTGGGGGATGTAGTAGCCAGAGATGGACGTGCCGGACAGAGCGGGGCCGGAAAAGGCAAGGGACCTGCAGGCGACAAACCAGGTGTCGATTATGCAGAAGCAGAAGTATCTATCTTAGAGCTGGAAGAAATGCTGTTTAAAGAACTAGAATTGCCTAACCTCAAACAAAAAGAACAAGACCAGATCGTAATGGAAAAAATCGAATTTAATGATGTTCGTAAAAAAGGGCTTATGGGGAACGTGGATAAAAAGAGAACGATTCTAACTGCGTTCAAACGAAATGCTTTGATCGGAAAGCCGAGTGTTGCTCCTATCCATAATGATGACCTTCGCTTTAAAACATGGAACGAAGTCGTCAAACCTGAATCAAAAGCCGTCGTCCTCGCTATGATGGATACTTCAGGTTCGATGGGAATCTGGGAAAAGTACATGGCGAGAAGTTTCTTCTTTTGGATGACACGCTTTTTGCGATCGAAGTATGAGAAAGTAGAGATTGAATTTATCGCGCATCACACGGAGGCAAAAGTCGTGTCAGAAGAAGACTTTTTTAACAAAGGTGAAAGTGGAGGAACGATCTGTTCATCTGCTTACCGCAAGGCGCTTGAGTTGATCGAGACGAAATATTCATCGAGCCGTTATAACATTTATCCGTTCCATTTCTCTGATGGGGATAACCTTACGAGTGATAATGCACGATGTGTGAAACTTGTTCAGCAAATTATGGAGCACTCTAACATGTTTGGATATGGTGAAGTGAACGCGTATAACCGGCATTCGACGTTGATGAGTGTGTATAAGAATATGGATAATCCGAAGTTTAGTCATTATATCCTAAAAGAAAAAGCTGATGTGTATCATGCTATGAAGAGCTTTTTTAAGAAGAATGAAGTGAACGCATAAGGCCAGTTGTATTCATTGATGTACTTGAAAGTGGTTGATCTCCGTTTCAGATGCTCGCTTTCCGCGGGGCAGGCGGTGAGCCCCTTGCCACTTTGTGCCTTTAAGGGTCTCACCTGACCGCTTGTCCTAGCCGAGAGTCTCGCATCTTACACTCCGATCAACTGGTCTAGGGTGAAAAAATGAAAAAACTGACTTATTAGCAATAACCATTAGATGAGAGCATATAGATAAAGTTCTATTAGATTCTTTAAGATATAAGCATTTAGAAAACGACTATTCATAAAAAACCAAATCGCCCGCATCCATGTATTGGATGGCGGGTTTTGTTTTTGAATTCAACATAATTACATATAACTAAGGTTACGCATTATGGACGAAAAAATGGATGTAAAGGGGTGTGAGATTTGAAGACCATTAACAAGTTTGCCGTTTTCTGTTTGAGCTTGATGCTCATGTTAACTATTGTTCCTCATAAAGCTCGAGCGGACTGGTTTGATCCGTTGACGATTCACTTTTTAGACGTTGGCCAAGCTGACTGTATTCTTATAAAAGCGCCAAACGGACAAACGATGTTAATTGATGGCGGAGATGAACATGACGGAGAGAAGATCATCTCTTATTTAGAAAGAGAAGGCGTTACGCATTTAGATATCGTTGTAGCTACTCATCCGCATCATGACCATATTGGTTCGCTGGATGATGTGATACGGGCGTTTCCAGTGAGTGTTTTGTATATGCCGAATCTTCCATACGACACCAAATATTATCATGACCTTTTTCGTGTGATCAACGAAAAGCAGATTCCGGTAGATCGGGCAAAAGCAGGTGTGAATTTTAAGATGGGCTTCTCTGTAAAAGTAGAGATGCTGGCTCCAAAGGGTTCGTATTATAAGCACATCAACGACTACTCAGCGGTGATCAAGATCAAACATGGCAAAAAGAATTTTCTTCTCATGGCAGATGCAGGTGCTGAAGAAGAAAAAGAGATTTTAAAACGTGGTGGCGTTAAAGCAGATGTAATTAAATTGGGTCACCATGGAGCTAATACGGGTACAACGATGGAATTTTTGAAAAAAGTAAAAGCAAAAACGGCAGTGATTTCGGTCGGAAGGAATAACCCTTATCAGTTTCCATCAAAAGAGGTATTGTATCGTTTAGACAATAGAAAGATGACAGTCTATCGGACAGATCAGCTCGGGGCGATCATCGCCACAAGCAATGGGAAGAAGATTATGTTTAGAACGAATGTCCTTCATTAAAATTCGGTTTTCTTGCGTCTTTTATAATTATTTAAGAAAATAGTATAAAACGCTTAAGATGGGATTGGTTAACCGTGATCAAGGCATTGATATTTGATTTTGATGGAACGATTCTAGATACGGAAACGCAACATTATAACGCGTTTCAAGAGTTGTATCAGGAACATGGAAGCGATCTACCGCTCGAAGTTTGGGGAGAATGCATCGGTACCCATTCTGATTTTAATCCTTACGAATATTTAGAGAGACAAATTGATCAAAAGCTTGATCATGATGTGCTAAGAGCAAAAAAGACGGAACGTGCTCTTGCTTTGATTTCCGAACAACGGGAACTACCAGGTATTCTTGATTACCTCGAAGCTGCAAAAGAACTCGGCTTAAAGATCGGTCTTGCATCAAGTTCTTCGCGAAAATGGGTAGAAGAGCATTTAGGGAGAATCGGATTGAAGCATCATTTCGAAGTGATTAAAACAGCAGATGATGTCGAAAGAGTTAAACCTGATCCTGCTCTTTATCTTGAAGTGGTTAAAGCCTTAGATATAAAACCTCACGAAGCCATCGCGTTTGAAGACTCTGTAAATGGATCAATGGCAGCTAAAAAAGCAGGACTATATTGTGTAGCCATCCCCAACCCCGTTACAAAACATATGACTTTTAACGATGTTGATCATCAGATGGAATCCTTAGCAGAGTTGAGCCTCGCTTCACTTATTAAACAGGCAGAGGATAAATAAAGAATATGTTTAAAGTTAACGGCATAAATCACATCACCATCAGAGTTTCTAACTTAGAGAAATCCGTAACATTTTATATGAATGTACTAGGTGCTAAAATCGTTCATAAAGGGAATACAGATATATACTTAGATGTCGGGGGAGTGTGGCTGTGTTTGTTAGAAATAAAAGATGCAAAACCTATGGATAGAAATCAAATAGGTGTCGATCATTTTGCATTTACTGTTTCTAAAGAACATTTTCCTAAAGCGGTTCTCTTGCTGCGTGAACACAACATTGAAATCACGAGGGGCCCGATGGCAAGAGGCGGAGGGGACACAATTAGCTTTAACGACCCGGATGGTAATGAAATCGAATTTTTCACAGGTAGTCTCGAGGAACGGATGAAGAATTGGAAGTAAGTTATGCAAGCAAGTTAGAGGAGTGGATAACATGAGTGAAATCGATGTTTCGAAATTCGAGAAAAAAATAGAACTACGCAATATTGAGTTTGAAGATATTGAAGAGATCTTAGAACTTCAACAAATCTGTTTTCCAGGAAACATGGAACCTTGGGAACGAGAGCAGTTAGAAAGCCATCTTCGCATCTTCCCGGAAGGCCAATTTTGTGTAACGTATGAAGGAAAGATTGTTGGAAGCTGCTCAAGCTTAATGGTTAACTTTGATGAGTATGATGATAAGCATACGTGGGATGAAATCACAGATAAAGGCTACATTACGAACCATGATCCAGAAGGTTTTAACTTATATGGTATCGAAGTGATGGTCCACCCAGAATACCGACGAATGAAAATCGGTGCTCGGTTATACGAAGCACGTAAAGAACTAGCTGAACAAAAGAATTTAAAAAGTATTATTCTAGGCGGTAGAATTCCAAACTACCATAAGCATTCAAAGGAAATGACGCCTCGAGAATATGTTAGAGAAGTCATTCAGCACAATATTTACGATCCTGTCTTAACCTTTCAATTGATGAACGGTTTCACTGTAATGCGTTTAAACAAGAGCTATCTGCCTGATGATAAACAATCAAACGCATATGCGACCTTAATGGAATGGAACAATGTTGATTACATTCCTAACAAAACGAAAAAGTATTTTAAAACGAGTGAGCCTGTTCGAATCACGACGATTCAATATATGATGAAAACCATAAGTTCTTTCGAAGATTTTGCGACACAGGTTGAATATTATACAGATGTTGCCTCTGATCAAGGATCAGATTTCGCTGTGTTCCCAGAGCTTCTTACTACTCAACTGTTGTCGTTCTGTGAGGAGAAGAGTCCAAGCTTAGCCATCCGTAAGCTAACAGAATTCACAGAGCAATATATCGAACTGTTTACGAATCTTGCAGTTCGATACAATGTGAACATCATAGGTGGCTCCCACTTTGTTGAAGAAGACGGAGATATCTACAACGTTGCCTATCTGTTCCGAAGAGATGGAACAATTGATAAACAATATAAAATTCATATCACACCGAACGAACGAAAATGGTGGGGAATTACAGCTGGTGATAAAGTACAAGTATTTGATACAGATTGCGGAAAAGTTGCAATTCTAATCTGCTATGATATCGAGTTCCCTGAACTTTCACGTATCGTTACCGATCAAGGGGCGAAGATCATCTTCACACCTTTCTGTACGGAAGATCGTCAAGGCTATCTGCGCGTTCGATATTGTTCGCAAGCACGTGCGATTGAAAATGAGATCTATACAGCAATCGCAGGTACTGTTGGAAACCTATCACAAGTGGAGAACATGGATATCCAGTATGCTCAGTCTGGTATCTTTACTCCTTCTGACTTTTCGTTCCCGAGAGACGGAATCGTTGGGGAATGTCACCCGAATATTGAAACAGTTGTAGTAGGTGATGTGGATTTAGAAATTTTAAGAAGACAACGTAAAACAGGAAGTGTAACCCTTCTTAGAGATAGAAGGCTAGATTTGTATAGTGTTGTTCAAAAAGATAAAAGCAAATAAGACGACGAGAGCGGTAAGCTAGATAGCTTGCCGCTTTTTTTCTATTTCTCGGGAAATATCACGAACATTGTCATTGTGTGAGAGAACTTTTTTTAGTGATTTTATTTTTTGTGCTGAAAGCGGTATAATAAAGGCCGTATTTAATAGATAGGGCAGGAAAAACTCGATTCATATCGAAACTAACAAAAAAACAATTAACATTCATTTTATAGAACATAAGGAGGCAGTACTATGTCCTGGGAGACAACATACGAGAAATGGGTAGGGAACGAAGAACTCGAACAACCATTAAAGGCTGCATTAGAGGAAATCAAGGAAAACAGGACAGCGCTTGAAGACTGCTTTTATAAAAATTTAGAATTTGGCACAGGCGGTATGCGTGGAGAAATAGGACCTGGTACAAATCGAATGAACACGTACACGGTTCGAAAAGCTTCTTTAGGCTTGGCTCATTTTATCGAAGAGCAAGGTGAGAAAGCGAAAAAACGCGGTGTTGCGATTGCATACGATTCACGTCATCTATCACCAGAGTTTGCGATGGAAGCGGCGAAAACATTAGCCTCTCAAGGTATTCAAGCTTATGTGTTCGAAAGCTTGAGACCGACACCTGAGTTATCTTTTGCGGTTAGATACTTAAAAGCTTATTCCGGAATTGTTATCACAGCAAGCCATAACCCACCAGAATACAACGGGTACAAAGTATATGGTCCAGATGGCGGCCAGCTTCCGCCAAAAGAAGCTGATGAAGTGATTGGAAAAGTAAATGCCGTTGATGATGAACTTTCTATCGCAGTGAGATCTGAAGAGGAACTCAAAAGCGAAGGATTGATCCAAGTTGTTGGTGAAGAAATCGACAAAGCTTACATGGATCAACTCATAAAGATTAGTTTAAACCGTGAAGTAATCAAAGAGATGCATGACTTAAGCATCGTTTTCACTCCTCTTCACGGAACAGCGAATATTCCGGTTAGAGAAGGACTTCAACAGCTAGGATTTACGAATGTTACGGTTGTAAAAGAACAAGAACAGCCTGATGCTAATTTTTCAACGGTGAAGTCCCCAAATCCGGAAGAACATGCTGCCTTTGAATTGGCAATTAAGTACGGACAAGAAACTGACGCAGATATTTTGATGGCAACTGACCCTGATGCGGACCGAGTAGGAATCGCAGCTAAGAACAGTAAAGGTGAATATCAAATTCTTACAGGTAACCAGACTGGTGCACTCATGATTGAATATATTCTTTCACAACGTGAAGAGAAAGGCAGTTTATGTTCAAAAGGGATCATCTTCAAAACGATCGTAACTTCAGAACTTGGTCGAGTAATCGCAGAGTCTTATGGTCTAACGTGTGAAGATACCCTTACAGGCTTTAAGTTCATCGGCGAAAAGATTAAGGAATACGAAAAAAGCGGGAAACATACGTTCATTTTCGGTTATGAAGAAAGCTACGGTTCTTTGATCGGAGATTTTGTGCGTGACAAAGACGCAGTTCAGGCTTGTTTGATGGGAGCTGAAATGGCTGCTTATTATAAGAAACAAGGAAAAACACTTTTTGATGCTTTAGATGATGTTTACAAAAAGCACGGTTTTTATAAGGAAGGTCTCGAGTCCCTAACATTAAAAGGTAAATCTGGAGCAGAACAGATCGAAAACTTATTAGCAGGCTTTAGAGCTGAAATGCCGCTTGAAGTGAATGGACAAAAATTAGTGGTTTCTGAAGACTACAAGGCGAGCGTCCAATACGATGTAGTGAAAGATGAAAAGAGTGACATCCATCTTCCTAAATCAAATGTGCTTAAATATCAATTAGAAGATGGTTCTTGGTTCTGCGTAAGACCATCAGGAACTGAACCGAAAGTAAAGTTTTATTTTGGTGTTACAGCAGATTCACACAAGAATGCTGATGAAGCATTAGTGAACTTAAAACAATCAGTGATGGATTTGGTTCATGAAAGAATGCAAAAAGTGGCACAATAACTAGAATAGAGGCTGCAAGTCATACACTTGCAGCCATTTCATTCATTTGAGTTGACATTAATCTTAAAGGGATGTAACATACCCCTATAGGTATTTTAAAAGGAGGTGCTGAAATGGAATACACACAAGAAATGAAAAATCGTTTAAAAAGAATTGAGGGGCAAATACGTGGGGTATTGCGTATGCTAGAAGAAGAACAAGATTGTAAATCTGTTATCACTCAATTATCCGCATCACGTACAGCGATTGACCGTACAATTGGATTAATCGTAGGCACCAACCTTGAACAGTGTTTACGTGAACAAATGGAAAACGGAGAAGAGATGAATTCTGATATTGTAAAAGAAGCTGTGCAGCTTCTCGTAAAAAGTCGATAAATATCTGTCACTGTTAAGACTGTTGACAGATTTCCTTTTATCACTTATTATACCCCTATGGGTATTTAAAAAGTTAAATCTTCTTAATATGTAAGCGTGTAGTTCGGAGTTAATCATATATTTTTTTATCATTTTGCATACCTATACGGGTATAAGTATTTATTATGGAAGGGAGATAACAATTGTGTCTATTAAGACGATTGAAGCAAGAGAAGTAGAACGATTATTAGAAAGTGGTAATCCATTAAATATCATTGATGTTCGTGAAAACGATGAAGTTGCTCAAGGTATGATTCCTACAGCAACACATATTCCACTTGGGGAGATCTCTAACCGAATCCATGAGTTGGATTCAAGCAAAGAGTATGTCATGGTTTGCCGCTCTGGTAAAAGAAGCGAAAAAGCTTGTGCGATCTTAGCTTCAAGTCAAATTGCTGTAGTGAACATGTCAGGCGGAATGCTTTCTTGGAAAGGTAAAATAACAAATAAATAAGTGGAGGTTTCAAAAATGAGTATTAAAGTGGATCACGTATTAGATTGCAAAGGATTATCTTGTCCGCTACCAATCGTTCGCACGAAGAAAGCGATGGATCAGCTCCAGGCAGGTCAAGTTATTGAAGTTCAAGCAACAGACAAAGGTTCGTTGGCTGATATTCAAGGCTGGGCAAGGAACACAGGAAATCAATATTTAGGTACAAAAGAAGACGGAGATGTTCTTAAGCACTATTTAAGAAAATCAAATCCCGGTGAAGTGAAAGAGGCAGCAAAGTTCGAGCATACGATTCAAAACGATGAATTAGAAAAAGTCTTGGCTGAAAATAAAGAAGATATGCTTCTTCTAGATGTTAGAGAGCCTGCAGAGTATGAGTTCAAACGTATACCTGGGGCAGTATCGATTCCATTAGGAGAACTTGAAAGCAAATTAGAAACACTTGATAAAAATAAAGAGATCCATGTTATTTGTCGTACAGGATCAAGAAGCGATATGGCGGCACAAATTCTTGCTGAGAATGGTTTCCAACTTGTTAAGAACGTATTACCTGGAATGGTTGAATGGAATGGGCCAACAGAATAAAAAAATTTTAATCGTAAATATACCTAGGGAGGTATTTTTGAAATGATAAAAGCATTATCAGCTAAAGAAGTGGCAAAACGTGTTGTTGAAGGAAGCATGTTCATTCTCGATGTTCGT
The DNA here is from genome assembly GCF_015903875.1 of Fictibacillus sp. 7GRE50. NCBI lineage: Bacteria > Bacillati > Bacillota > Bacilli > Caryophanales > Fictibacillaceae > Fictibacillus > Fictibacillus sp. 7GRE50. Next base: position 755,595 of record NZ_JACZDW010000002.1, on the reverse strand, counting down.
AATGAAGGGGACTATAAAGACTGGAGAATCGAAGGGAAAGGAATCGAATCCATTAACCGTCCTTATTTTGATCTGATCGATGGTGTAGAAGATGTTTTAGAATATCTTCCGAAAGAAGAAGTTCTCGTTGTTTGTGCAAAAGAAGGATCTTCTGTCATGGTAGCAGAGATGTTGGATGAAGCAGGCATTAAAGACGTTTACTATCTCGAAGGGGGTATGAAGTCTTGGAGTGAGTACTTAATGCCAGTAAAGCTTGGAGATTTGAAAGATGGCGGTTCGATCTATCAATTCAACCGTATCGGTAAGGGATGTCTTTCTTACCTTGTAGAATCTAACGGAGAAGCGGCTATTATTGACTCTGCTCGTACGATTGAAGCGTATGAAGATTTTGCAAAAGAAAACAACCTTGAAATCAAGCACATGATCGATACACACCTTCATGCGGACCATATTTCAGGGGGACGCAGACTTTCAGAAAAGACTGGTGCAACTTACTGGTTACCACCAAAAGATGCTGAAGAAGTAACATTCTCATTCGCAGCATTAGAAGAAGGAAACGATATTACGATCGGAAACACGAAGATTGAGATTCAACCTTTATATACGCCTGGTCACACGATTGGAAGCACTTCGATGATCGTTGACGGACAATTCTTGCTTTCAGGAGATATTCTGTTTGTTGATTCAATCGGACGTCCCGATCTTGCAGGTAAAGCGGAGGACTGGGTTAGTGATTTACGGGATTCGCTATATAACAAATATAACAACCTTTCTAAAGATCTAGTTGTGTTGCCTGCTCATTTTGGAAAGATCAGCGAGCTAGATGAGAAAGGTGCGGTATCAGCACCACTTGGTGAACTCTTTGAAAAGAACGATGGATTGAACATAAAAAATGAAGATGAGTTTCGAAGAGCTGTAACGGAAAATTTACCACCGCAGCCAAACGCATATCAAGAAATTCGTCAAACGAACATGGGTAAAATTGACCCTACAAACGATGAACAGCGTGAGATGGAAATTGGTCCAAACCGCTGTGCGATCACTGAATAACTGAACAAAAAATTATAAAACTATCTGGAGGTTTTACAAATGAACGTAACTCAAACGTTAGACACAAAAGGATTATCTTGCCCAATGCCAATCGTGAAAACAAAGAAAGCGATGGATACACTTGTAAGTGGAGATATTTTAGAAGTATTAGCAACGGATAAGGGTGCTGTTAATGACCTATCTGCATGGTCTAAATCTTCTGGTCATGAACTTTTAGAACATAAAGAAGAAGACGGCGTATTTAAGTTTTATATCCAAAAAGGTTAACAAAAAAATTTATGCAATCAGATACCTATAGAGGTATAGGTATCTGATTCAAAAGGAGCGTTCAATGATGGAACAACAAACACAAGATAAATCAACAATGGTCGTATTTAGTGGTGACCTTGATAAAGCGATGGCAAGTTTTATTATCGCTACAGGTGCAGCCGCAATGGGGAAACAAGTAACGATGTTCTTCACATTCTGGGGACTAAACATCTTAAGAAAAGAAGAATACGTGAATGTGAAGAAAACATTCATGGATAAGATGTTTGCAAAAATGATGCCTCAAGGACCTGAAAAACTAGGCATTTCTAAAATGAACTACGGTGGTTTAGGCGCGAAGATGATGAAGTATACGATGAAGAAGAAAAACATCGTAACGCTAAAAGAGTTAATTGAAATGGCTCAAGACTTAGATGTTAAGATGGTTGCTTGTACGATGTCGATGGATGTAATGGGTATTACGAAAGAGGAACTAATTGATGGACTGGATTATGCAGGAGTTGCTTCATACCTAGCTGATGCAGATGAATCTAAGATCAACTTGTTTATTTAAGAAACATCAGTTTTAGGGGAGGTGAAGTCATGGAATTAGGGTTCATTATTACAATCTTTCTAATTGGCTTTATAGGTTCTTTTATATCTGGAATGGTAGGTATCGGCGGATCCATCATCAAGTATCCAATGCTTCTCTATATTCCTGCAATGCTCGGCTTCACAGCATATTCGGCTCATGAGGTATCAGGTATCAGTGCTGTTCAGGTATTCTTTGCAACGATAGGCGGCGTTTGGGCTTATCGTAAAGGCGGTTATCTTAACAAGACACTGATCATCTATATGGGTAGTAGCATCCTAGTAGGAAGTTTCATTGGTGGATTTGGTTCAGAAGCCATGTCAGAGGGGCAGATTAATATTGTTTATGCTGTTCTAGCTACATTAGCTGCTATCATGATGTTGATTCCTAAAAAAGGGATCGATGACATCCCTTTAGATCAAGTTAAGTTTAATAAATGGCTTGCGGCAGTTCTAGCATTTGTTGTAGGTGTTGCAGCAGGTATTGTAGGCGCAGCAGGTGCATTTATCCTTGTACCGATCATGTTAGTCGTCCTAAAGATACCAACGCGTATGACGATTGCTACATCACTTGCTATTACGTTCATTTCATCGATCGGCGCTACTGTAGGTAAGATCTCGACAGGGCAAGTATTACTATGGCCGGCGGTGATCATGGTAGTTGCCAGCCTGATCGCGTCGCCACTTGGGGCTCAGTTTGGTAAAAAAGTGAATACAAAAATTCTTCAATTTATCTTAGCAGCACTGATTATCGCTACATCGATCAAGATCTGGTTAGATATTCTTAGTTGAAGTTAAAATAAAATTAGCCGAGAAGAAAGAAGGACCTGAAGTACTTTATTGATACTTCTGGTCCTTTTTTTCATCAAAGCTATAGGAAATAGTGTGATTGACTTCCCTTTCAAAGTGAAAGCAATGACAACAATTATATGATAATGAGCAAATGTATTGGTGCCGAAGAGTAAAATGAAGAGGGAAATAAATTGTAAGGGGTCAGTCCCCCTAGATGCTTCTATAGAAATTGATCGACCGAATCAACGTCATCGTCATGGTTGCGAAACCGACGGATAGAATCGTTACGAGCGAGTAGAAAAGAATACCTTCTCCCATCACATAAAGGCCAGCGAGGATGACTGCTGCATCGATCAAAAAGATAACCATCCCAACATTGATGGAAAACCACCTCGAAAGAAAAAGGGCAATCAGGTCTGTTCCACCCGTACTCGTTTCATGACGCAGCATCCAACCGATCCCTGTTCCGATGAATAATCCTCCGATTACAGAACCTTCCATAACAGAGACAGAAAACATTCCTCTTAAAGGAGATAGCAAGTCGATGATCAATGACGAAACGAGTAAACCATGTATGCTGTTTATAAAATATCGACGCTCGAGTTTCCAAGCTATTAGATAGATGGGGATGCTCAGAATAATGATCGTTAGCCCTACTTTATAACCCCACACATACTTCACGAGAAGACTAATTCCGATCATTCCTCCGTCGAGAAGATGAAAGGGAACGATGAAACCATTGATGCCTATGCCAAGCAACACGCTTCCTAAGAAAATCGCTATCGTCCGTTCAAACATGGCATTCATCCCTGTCTAAGATTATTTCTACATAATATGCTTCGTTGTACAAGAATAGTCATATGCACAGGGTGTTTGTCCGTGTCTCTTTTTTCTTTTTTGCATGTAATAGTATAGAAAGCCCCTTGCTTGCAGTGCAAAATAGGGAAGGTGATTGGTGTTGAAGAACTTCAGAAGAGAAGCAAAGTGTCTTTTGGAGAGGCAGGTAGTGGTGGATACAACAAATCATTCTTACGAAGGCAGACTAAGAGCAGTAGAAAGAGATTATATTACGCTATGTGTGATGAGCGATAACCATAACTATTGGGATCAGATCATTATTCGTATTGAAGAGATTGTTGCAATATCTACCATTTGATCATAAAAAAATCCCTCGCAGAAATGATGCTGAGGGATTTTTCCTTTATTTCTTTGTAAAACCTAACGTGATCGGTTGAGGTTGCTGAGGTGGTGCACAGCATAGAGATAGATCTCGTGCATCACCAGCAGATTCAAATTCAGAGTCTTCTTTGGTATAGAAAATCTCCCAAGCGTTGCCGTCGGGATCATATACCCATACTTTATCCTGAACGGCGTAACAGCAAGTTGTATCCATCTCATCGATTAAGAGCAATCCTGATTCTCTAAGTCTTTCTCCCATGGATAGTACATCTTCCGTGTTGTTTACCTGAAAACCGAGATGATTAAGGACTCCGTCTTTAGAAAAGGGACGTTCATTCAATGAAAAGTGAAGAGCGGGTTGATCAAGCTCAAATTTCGCGTAATTCTCTTTTACTTTTGTCGGTTCCGTGCCGAAAAAGCTTTTATAGAACGCTAGAGATTTTTCTAAGTCTGAACAGTTGACTGCAACATGCATGCGTTGAATCATCATGATCTCTCCTTCTTATTAAGATAGTAGCAATAACCATAAGTAAAGGCCGGTAAGCGTAATGAAAAGTGTTGGGACAGTCAAAATGATTCCGACTTTGAAATAATAGCCCCATGTGATCTTCACACCTTTTTTCGATAAGACGTGCAGCCATAACAGAGTGGCTAGTGAACCGATAGGAGTGATCTTTGGTCCTAAGTCAGAACCAATGACATTCGCGTAGATCAATGCTTCACGAATAACTCCTGATGTATCCGTTCCCTGTATAGCTAGTGCATCGATCATAACCGTTGGCATGTTGTTCATAACAGATGATAATATAGCCGCCAAGAAACCCATTCCAATTGTAGCAGAGAACAATCCTCCATCAGCGATAACTTGAATCCAGTTTCCTAGCATATCTGTAAGTCCTGCATTACGGAGACCATAAACGACTACATACATACCAATTGAAAAGACAACAACAGTCCATGGTGCATCTTTGATTACTTTTCTTGTGTGAATTGCAGGACTTTTACGAGCAACGATGATAAAGAAAAGAGCTGCAGCTCCTGCAATGAATGAGACAGGAACACCAATAAATTCACTCGTTAAATACCCGATTAATAGAACTGCTAGTATAATCCATGATAGCTTGAACATCTTCTCATCTCGAATGGCTTCTTTCGGTTGTTTGAGCTGAGAGAGATCATAGTTCTTCGGTATATCTTTTCTGAAAAAGAGGAACAAAACGAGCATACTAGCGAACAGTGAAAAGAAGTTCGGCACGATCATGCGGCTTGCGTATTCAACGAATCCGATGTTAAAGAAATCTGCAGACACGATATTTACTAAGTTTGAGACGACAAGCGGTAATGATGTGGTATCTGCAATAAACCCACTTGCCATAATAAACGGTAATATCATAGCTTCTTTTAATTTCAATGCCCGAACTTGAGCAAGTACGATAGGAGTCAGAATTAATGCTGCGCCATCATTTGCAAAAAAGGCTGAAACTGCAGCTCCGAGCAGAATCACATAGGCAAACATTTTCTTACCGTTTCCACCTGCAAGTCGCGCCATATGTAAGGCTGACCATTCGAAGAAACCGATCTCATCTAAAATAATTGATATGAGTATGATCGCAACAAACGCTAATGTAGCATTCCACACAATCCCGGTAACTGTCCACACATCAGCGAGTGAAACCACGCCAAGAAGAAGTGCGATGATAGCTCCAACGGTCGCAGACCAACCGATGGAAAGACCGCGTGGCTGCCATATAACAAAAATAATCGTCACTAAAAATACAGCGAAGGCCATTAACGCCATGCTGTTCATAAGAATCCCCCCTATTTATGTAATTCTAAGTTAGCAACAAACTTTTCCACCCGAAGCTTTTAACTCTTCAATCTTAGCTGACATATCAGGCAGGGAATCTAAATTTGCTTTAATGAATGGATAGATTTCTCCATCAATGGAGTAGAAGATCCATTGACTGTTACGTCGTTCTTTTACGAGTTTTGCTTGCTTTAATTTTCTAAGATGCTGTGAAATACTAGGCTGTGTCATCTTTAAGATATCAACTAACTCACATACACATAATTCTTCGTGGCGGAGTAAAGCTAAAATATTTAATCGTGTTTTATCTGCCATGGCTTTATAACATTCCGTTAACTGATCAAGTTCCATAATTGACTTCACCTCATTAGTATATAACCATATGTTTATATAAAATGTCAAAGAATATATAAATAAATATTGATATAAGGATATACTTATATTATGATGGTTCCGAAAGAAGTTCTTTACTACAGGAGGTTTTACAAAATGGCTAAACCAATCATCTATTTCCTTTGCACAGGTAATTCTTGTCGTTCTCAGATGGCAGAAGGATTTGGACACCACTACCTTGGTGATAAATATGACGTATACTCAGCTGGCATCGAAGCACATGGTGTTAATCCAAACGCAATCAAAGCGATGAAAGAAGTGGATATCGACATTACGAATCAGACATCAGATGTAATCGACAAAGACATTCTAGAAAAAGCAGACTTAGTCGTAACGTTATGCGGTCATGCTAACGATGTATGTCCAGCAACACCACCTCACAAAACACGTGAACATTGGGGATTTGATGACCCTGCAGGAAAAGAGTGGAGTGAATTCCAACGCGTTCGTGACGAGATCGCAGCACGTATCAAGCGCTTTGCTGAAACAGGAGAATAAGGTTATACCAAGCTCAGGAACTTCTTAGTTCCTGAGCTTTCTTTTTTAGTATGATTTTCTTCATTTCGCTCATGTTACTAATGAGGTGATCATGTGAAACGGCTTTTTATATTTGGATTGATCTTAATTTGTATAGTAATAAGCCACACAAATGTTGCAGAAGCTTCTGATAGAAGAGCGACTTTTATAAGAAATGACGGACTGTGGCTTAAAGAAGGAGAACTTGAAAGAAAGCTTGTAGAAGGTTCAAATCTTACTCATCCAACGTTCTCAAGCAACGGAACTTATATTAGTTACCTAGCGCGTGAAGGGAAAGAGCTATGGGTGTACAACCGAGTCACACGTTTAAAAAGAAAAGTATTCGATGGCGATGTGAGTTTGGCGAGATGGTCTCCGACAGAATCTAAGCTTGCATGGAAAAGCGGGGGTGTGCTCAATGTAATCGACCTAACGAGACCTGCAGCGTCCTTTCAAAATGTCATCCTTGGCACAGGAAACTACAGCTGGGCACCTGACGGGAGAGGATTTGTTGTCTCATCTTCTGCAAATCTAGAGCCTGATGGCTGGAGTCCAGTTCGACTTTTTTACGTTCCTGTAAATGCAAACGGAGATTTGAACAAAGTACAGAACATTACGACGCTGCCTAAGATGAGTGAAACGTTCTTTGCGATAGGTACTACAGAATTCAAGTGGGGGATGGATGATCAGTGGTTTGCGTTCATCGCATGTCCAACAGCATCCATGTCGGCAGACTCCAACACGTTAATGGTTGTTTCTTTAGACGGCTCCAGAACGCGTAACATTGGTAACATGTTAAATCAGCCGAACTGGTTCCACTGGTCGCCGAATACGAAACAGCTCGGGTATATAAAAGGGATCGGAAGGCTGACTTCTGAAAATAAACGATTAACGATATGGAATCTTAAGAATGGGAACGAGATAAATCTAGGATACACCGGGTATGCCGACGGTGATTTTACTTGGTTGAATGATAAGAACATCATCGTGAGCCGTCAGATTGAGTGGGGTTATGGGGTTTCCCAGGAAAAAAGAGCAAAACCTTTTTTAGTCAGTGTGAAAATTAAAGACGGAAGTGCAAAGAGATTAACGAATCCAGCTTCAGGGGAAGCGGATGTTTATCCCAAAACGTTACCCGGTGAAAGATTAACTTGGATTCGTACGAATGGCCAAAGTGCAAAAGTAATGGTAAAGGAACGTTTAGAGGCACCAGAAACGTTGTGGATTAATAATTTGCAAACTCCAAAAGCATGTTCTGGGTGGTCGTGCACGATAGATATATATGAAGCTAGATAAAACTAGATGAAAATTGAGGTGAACCCGTGAAAATGGGTTCGCCTTTTTATTTTAATAAAAGAAGTTTTTAAAACCCGTCCAATATTTCACTTGTTTTCTCATGAATGCCTGTTTTGTTTCATACAGTTAAAAGTAAGGAAATAGCAGGAGGGGGAAAATATGAACTGGGACTTGCAAAATAAGGAGCTAGAAAAAGCAATAGCTGAAATTACCGAGATTGCTGACCACTTTGGCCTTGATTTTTATCCGATGCGGTATGAGATATGTCCTGCCGATATTATTTATACATTTGGTGCGTACGGAATGCCAACCCGTTTCTCTCATTGGAGCTTCGGAAAACAGTTTCATAAAATGAAGCTTCAATATGACTTAGGATTGAGTAAAATTTATGAGCTCGTTATCAACTCAGATCCGTGTTACGCATTCTTACTTGATACGAATTCACTTATTCAGAATAAATTAATCATTGCCCATGTTCTGGCACACTGTGACTTCTTCAAAAACAATGTTCGCTTTTCAAATACGAGAAGAGACATGGTTGAATGCATGACGGCTACAGCTGAACGAGTAGGTCAATATGAACATCTATACGGCAAAAAAGAGGTTGAACAGTTCTTAGATGCTATTCTCGCCATACAAGAACACATCGATCCTTCACTTGTTCGAAACAAATTAAATTATGTATTTGAAGACGAAGAAGATCTTACGCCTAAGAAGGAAACGCCTTACGATGATCTATGGAAGCTAGACGACAAAAAAGGTCCAAAACCAGTATTGAAAAAGAAAAAATCATTTCCACCGCAGCCTGAAAAGGACATTTTGTTATTTATTGAACAATATAGCCGCGAGCTTGAAGAATGGCAGCGCGATATTTTATCCATGATGCGAGAGGAAATGCTCTATTTCTGGCCACAGCTTGAAACAAAAATCATGAACGAAGGCTGGGCATCTTATTGGCACGCGAAGATCCTGCAAGAAATGGATTTGACTTCTCACGAAACAATTGAGTTCGCGAAACTAAACGCAGGAGTCGTTCAACCGTCCAAGACATCGATAAATCCATATTATCTTGGCTTACAGATATTTAAAGACATCGAAGAACGCTATAACAACCCTGATGAAGAGCTGATCAGGCAAGGCGTGAAACCAGGCTCTGGACGAGAGAAGATGTTCGAAGTACGCGAACTAGAATCTGACATGTCATTTATCCGAAATTATTTAACGAAAGATCTTGCTCAGCGTGAAGACATGTACCTATTTCAAAAGCAGGGCAAGGAATATAAGGTAGTCGATAAGCAGTGGGAAGAAGTACGTGATCAACTTGTGAGTATGCGAGTAAATGGCGGATTTCCTTACATCACAGTGAACGACGCCGATTATATGAAGAACGGAGAGCTCTACCTTAATCATAGCTTTGAAGATATGGAACTCGATGTGAAATATCTTGAAAAAGTGCTTCCACATCTTCATTATCTATGGGGTCGTCCTGTTCATATGGAGACGAGGATTGAGCAAAAGCCTGTTTTGTTTACGTATGATGGGAAGACGGTGCATCGGAAGTATCTATAGGTTAAACAAGTGTTTAAAAAGCACTCCATCTGGGGTGCTTTTAACTGTATTTAAAGGGGCTTTTTAAATTCTAATATTGAAATAAAATTTATTTTTCTTTTTACTTAGTCTCTAAAAATTTATTCTATAAACCCACCACATAAAGTGAGATAAAAAATATCTAGCGTTAGCTTTATATGCAACTGCAATAACATACTATATGCTGATTAATTTTAGGATGTATATTTATGAGGAAATAGGTCGGAGGGGGTTTTCTTCATGAATATTACATCTTTTTTAGTATATTGTTTTGTTGTTACGTTTACACCAGGACCGACGAATATCGTTATATTATCCACAGTACATAACTTTGGTACAAGGAAAGCAATGAATTATACTTATGGAGCTACCTTCGCTTTTGGTGTATTACTTGTTGTTTCAGCTATGCTAAACACAATTCTTCTATCAATTATTCCAAGAATATTAATAGTTATGAAGTTAATCGGTAGTTTCTATATGTTCTATCTCGCTTTTCAAATTTACAAAATGGGTTCATCAAAGCCAACCGGAAATCAAACTGCTACCTTTATGTCAGGATTTCTTATGCAGTTTTTGAATCCAAAGGTTGTCTTATTTACAATGACTGTAATCCCCAGTTTTATTTTGCCGTACTATATCTCCAAGTTTGCAGTGGCGCTAAGCGTTTTATCTATTACTCTTATAGGATTTTTAGCATTCTTAACTTGGGTTCTTTTCGGTACAATTTTCAAGGCGTTTTTACATAAGCATAACAAGCCTGTTAATATAATGATGGCGTTATTTTTAGTGTGTTCTGCAACTATGATATGGCTGTAGGTTAGAGGTGAATAAGGTGGATCAATTTATCTATAAAAAATCAGCAGGAATAACTGCGTTGTCAGCAAGTTTCACTGATTTTACTTATAAAAAGCATTCTCACATGGAGTATGCCATTGGTGTAACATTGCGTGGGATTCAACGATATAACTTGGATGGCAGTCTACAATTATCCTATCAAAATGGAGTTATGCTTTTTAATCCAGAACAGGCGCATGACGGAATGGCACATGACGAGACAGGCCTTGATTATGTAATGTTATATATTGAGCCGCAATTGCTTTTAGAGGTTATTGAGAAAAAGGATATCGTACGTTTTCAGACGCCTATTGTGTATGATCGAAGACTTGAACAAAAAATATTGAATCTTTCAGGTGCAATATTAAGCGGAAAAGATGAAGCAGTGTGCAGTGAGTTATTCTTGTCCCTCACCGATAGCCTTATTCAAACTAATCTTTCTACTGACAATAAGAAAGATCACGCAATGATTAAGAGAATAAAGGATAGACTTCATACAGATTTAGAAAAAGTATTTAAACTTGAAGAGATATGTAAGGATCTTAATTTGTCCAAATATCAGTTTATCCGATTATTCAAGGCTCATACTGGCATTTCACCCTACCAATACTTTCTTAACTGCAAGGTAGAGCATGCAAAGCAGTTAATAGAAAAAAATAGAGATGTTTATTCAGCAGTTACTGAGTGTGGCTTTGTAGATTTAACCCATTTAAATAAACATTTTAAAAGTGTATATGGAACAACTGCATTTGAATATCTGTCACATATACATTGAGAGAAGGTCAAGTGAATACTACGTAGATGCAAAAATATTGAAGCTAACAGCTGCAACGTTCTAATACCATATATTCACCAAAAACATTCCTGCTACAGGGATGTTTTTTTTTATGAATAAGAACATACATGACATACGTCTTACTAATAAAGTTTTGTTAGAAAGGATGTGTGAATGAAAGTGGGACTTTTAAAAAATGCTGTTCCAGTATTTCTAACGATTTGTATGATTATATTGTTCGGAGCTTTACCTATCCTGATTGTAGGAACTGAGATTCACGTTAGTGCTTATCTCATAGAAACGAAGAATCTGATTCTTAGTCTGCTGCATCCACATGAAATTACCTATTACATTACCAAACCAGAACGCCTACTATTCCCTGAAATCTTTAATCCATATCTCTATAGCCTGGCAGTTTATTTTTCAGCTTTTTTTCTTTCCATTTTGCTAGGACTACTACTGAGTTTTGTTACTATAAACTTATTTTCTAAGTCGGCAAAAAGATTCGTATCGTTTCTTGTATTTGTTCTAGAATCTTTGCCTGACCTGTTTATCGTTGCCGTGATACAAATGGGGATTGTTTGGTTTTTTAAGAAAACCGGAATACTTGTGATGTCATTTACCTCTCTCCCTGATGAACGATCTTATTTCATTCCTATCATAGCGTTATCGATTCTACCTACCGTCCAATTCTTCAAAATGTTTATGCTTTCTTTAGAAGAAGAAATAAAAATGGACTATGTAGTTTTTGCACGAGCAAAAGGGATTCCGTTCATCGCGATTCTACCTTTCCATGTTTATCGAAACACATTGATGAGCATCTTTTATCAATCAAAATCGATATTATGGATGATGCTTTCAAACCTGTTAGTATTGGAATATATCCTAAATATGAATGGGTTTACTTCATTTCTTTTTATGTACTTGTCTCCTGAACTTTTTGTTGTAGGACTCATTATGCTACTTTTACCAACTTATTTGTTATTGCTTGTTTTTAAAATTTGTATCAAAAAACTCAATAACGAAGAGGTGGTCCTATAGTGAAAACATTTTTTGTGCGTAATTTTTATATCCTATTAGGATCTAGTTTTATAGTTGGGATTTTGCTAGCAAGCTGTATAAATGGGATTTTCTTTGATGGGGAGATTAAACAGACGCAGGCTATTTATATAGATGCTTATCCTGTAGATGCAGCTCCCTTTAAACCGTCGCAGAGTTTCTGGCTAGGAACAGATACGAACGGAAGGCACTTGTTACATGTCATCATAGAAGGAGCAAAGTATACAATCGGTTTGAGTCTATTTATTGCGGGCATTAGAATGTTTTTTTCCTTTGTGTTAGGAACGATTTATGCGTTTTACCTGCAAAAATACCAAAGGGTTCTATCCGCATTAAGTAATGCTTTTCAGTATATTCCGGTTGTGTTATTGGCTTACTTTTTATTAAGGCCGGTCTTGAACCAAGCTTTTGAAGGTTTTCAGTACTCATTTGCAACTAGAGTGTGGTATGAGATCATTTTGTTAACATTATTAGCTCTTCCAACAGTATCTTTAGTAATCGGAAACGAAATCTCGATCATCCTAAAAAAAGAGTTTATCCAGAGTGCTAGGACGCTTGGAGCAAGTTCTTTTTTCATCCTTCGTAAGCATGTCATCGTACACGTATATCGTCGATTGCTGATCATTTTCACTCAGCAAGTTATCCAGGTCTTATTAATTTTAGCCCATCTCGGGTTGTTCGAACTTTATCTTGGTGGAACGAAAATTGATTATAGCATCATGCAAGCTGCTCCGATTACCACTACATATGAATGGTCAGGGCTAATTGGTGATTATTTTGATCTATTCATTGTATATCCGTGGATTCCACTTGTTCCAATCTGCGCTTTTACCTTAACGATTCTTTCCTTGAATCTTATTGTAAAAGGTCTAGAAAAGAATATGAATTCTGAGCCAGCCACTCAAACAAAGAGGTTAAAGCAAAAGGAAATCAAAAAGGTAGCACTTAAAGAATTTAACTTCAAAGTAGTAACACGAGATTAACAAACGTATGCAGTTTTTCTAATATATAATTACTTTCAAAATTTATCTCCTTTGATAGTTGATTGAAGTGGAAGATGCGAGACTCTTGGCTAGGGCAAGTTGCCAGGTGAGACACTTAAGAGTGAAACGAACGAATGTGGCTTACCGCTTGCCCTCGGAAAGCGAGTATCTGAAACGGAAATCAACTTTTTTCACACAAGAAAGTTTACGAAACAGCCATTCTTTTTTGAACGTTTAGTGACATGTAAAACTGTCCAGTTGACTGTATGGTTTTCTCTATTGTACATTGTATGTAATTATCAAGAGGAAGAGGTGAGGAAATTGGGAAGGTGTATCGCATTGGTGAGCTAGCAGAGGTAACAAATGTATCTAAAAGAACCATCGACTATTATTCCCAGATCGGTTTACTCCAGCCTCTTCGAACGGATTCGAATTATCGATTATATGATGAAGAGACGATTCATGTCTTAGGGTTGATTGAACATTATAAGAAACTCAACATGCCCTTACATGAGATCAAGTCTGTGATTGGACTAGTTAAATTGAAAAGTACTGAAAATGAACAGGTCGAGAAGTACGTGGACCAGATTACTGAGCTCATGAAACACCTAGAGGCAGAGATTAAGGAGATCAAGCCGATCATGGAGAGCTTAAACGATAAGCAAAGAGAGCTGCTCTTAAATAAAGTCTCTCCTCAAGGCATGACTTTAGCGCATTCATTACTTTTACTTTTCGGGTAAATAATAGTTGAGAGATATCTTTTGGATTAATGAACTAAAAGAAAATAAAACTATTTATACAACCTGGGAGGTGTATTCCTTGTGGTTAATGTAGCCATAAGGAGAACATTTGGAGATTATTAACTTAATTATGGTAGCTATTTTAATTGCGTTGACTGCTTTTTTCGTAGCTACCGAATTCGCGATTGTAAAGATTCGTACAACAAGACTGGATCAACTCGTTGCAGAAGGAAATACGAAAGCGGTAGCTGCTAGAAAGGTTGTCGGAAACCTCGACGAGTACCTTTCAGCCTGTCAGCTTGGTATAACCATTACAGCATTAGGATTAGGGTGGTTAGGAGAGCCGACGGTAGAGCACTTGTTGCATCCTCTTTTTGTAGAGTTTGATCTGTCTGAGTCTGTTTCAAGTATCTTATCGTTTATTATCGCCTTTGCTTTAATTACATTCTTACACGTAGTTATTGGAGAGCTTGCACCAAAAACACTCGCTATTCAAAAGGCGGAAGCCGTTACGTTAAGAATTGCAAAGCCAATCATGTTTTTCTATAAAATCATGTATCCGTTTATTAAAACATTGAACGGATCTGCGCGTATCTTTACAGGATGGTTTGGTTTGAAGCCTGCATCTGAACATGAACTAGCTCACTCGGAGGAAGAGTTGAGACTCATTCTTTCTGAGAGCTATAAAAGCGGTGAAATCAACCAGTCAGAGTTTAAATATGTAAATAATATCTTCCAATTCGACGACCGTACCGCTAAAGAAATAATGGTACCTCGCGTTGATATGGTAACACTGGATAAATCAGAAACAGTTAGAGAAAGCATTGCTGTTGTAACAGAAGAGAACTATACTCGATATCCGATCATAGATGGAGATAAAGACAGTGTTATCGGTATGGTAAACATGAAGCAAGTATTAACAGACTTCGTTAACGGCAAGAATCCAGATGCTTCACTCGAAGAGTATGTAAGACCTGTTATTCAGGTTTTTGAAACGATGCCTATTCATGATCTATTATTAAAAATGCAGAAAGAACGTGTTCATATGGCGATCTTGATCGATGAATATGGTGGTACTTCAGGACTTGTTACGGTTGAAGATATTCTTGAAGAAATCGTAGGCGAAATTCGAGATGAATTTGATGAGGATGAAGTGCCTGATATCAAAAAGGTTGATGAAAACAGAACAATTCTTGACGGTAAAGTATTGATTTCAGAAGTGAACGATCTTTTTGGTCTAAACATTAACGATGAAGATGTTGATACGATTGGTGGATGGATTCTTTCTGAAAAGATGGAGATCAAAATGGGCGATGAGGTTTCAGTGGAAAACTATCGTTTCAAGATTTTAGAAATCGATGGGTATCATGTTAAGTCACTTGAAGTATTAAATGTGAAGAACGAAGAATTTATTAACTAATCAAAGAAGACGTGCAAGCTCTGCACGTCTTTTTTATAAAAAAGCAGTAGTTGTTCTTAGCAATTTAGATATAGAAACAAAGGAGTTAGTTATGGAGAATTGGTTAATCAATATTATGAACGAATTTGGATACTGGGGGATTCTGCTGTTAATCGCATTAGAAAACGTATTTCCTCCGATTCCATCTGAAATCATCCTAACCTTTGGAGGGTTCATGACGAACTCTTCAGATTTAAATATAGTAGGAGTCATCTTAGCAGCAACAGTGGGTTCTGTTCTAGGAGCGGTGATTCTATATGGTGTAGGATTGCAACTAGATGTTGAACGAATGGAGAAGATTATTGATAGGTGGGGGCATATCCTTCGATTAACGAAAAAGGATATTCATAAGGCAGATGCATGGTTTGATAAATATGGCCCATGGACGGTATTCTTTTGCCGATTCATTCCTTTGATAAGAAGTCTAATCTCCATTCCAGCGGGCATGTCTAATATGAATTTCGGTTTATTCCTTGTACTTACAACATTCGGAACATTGATCTGGAACATTGCTCTCGTTAATTTGGGTGCGTATTTTGGAGCGTCATGGGAAGTAATTGTAGGGTATATGGACGTTTACTCCAAAATCATCTATGCTGTTTTGGCGTTACTTTTTGTATCTGTTATCATTCTTTATGTACGCAAACGCAGACAAAATAGCTAATTTTACTCTCTTTTAAAAACATAATTGGACGTTTTGAAGAATCTCCTAGTGATAGGGGATTCTTTTTTTGGAGGTGAAAAAGATGTGGAGTAGGTTGGTTTCAAAGATTCTATACACTTCGAGGGTTAGAGGTCTCCCGTTCAAAGAAACCAAAGTGGTCTTTACAGACAAAAACAATAAGTATATACAGGAACGAGAAGCTCTGCATCAAAAAATTATAGATACGCTCATTAAACGATCAAAAATGGATAATTTTCAACCTCCGATCGCCGTGTTAGTTGGGGGAGGGAGTGCTTCTGGTAAGACATCTTTGTGTGAAAGTATCGTGAAACAAAACATCAAAAAGAAGAGAAGACATTTGATCACAATTGATCCGGACGAAATAAAAAAATTAATACCTGAGTATCAATCCTTTCAAAAAAAATTCCCTAGTTCAGCCGCTGCACTTGTTCATAAAGAATCGGTTGATGTATCAGAAAAGTTAGTCCAACACATAGTAGAAACAAAAAGGTCGTTCCTGCTAGAAGGAACGATGGCGAAAACAGGAAAATATGTATCTCTTGTGAACAGCTTACAAAAAAGAAGATATGAAGTAGTCGTATATATCGTAGATGTTCCTGTTAATGTTGCAATCGAAAGAGAAGCAATTAGAGCTAAAAAAACGGGGCGATCTGTACCTCGGCATGTTATTGAACATACACATCGGCGTATTCCAAGAACGTTTTTAGCTATTAAAGAGGATGTGTCATTTTTTGAGGGGTATGACAATCAAAATGGATTAAAGCTCTTTATCTCTAACCATTTTACAGATGAAAATAGATATAATGAATTTTTGAGAAAAGAGTACGATTAGAGCTAAATGAAGGAATCGAGACAGCGTTCGTATTCGTCAATCCATATCCGTTTGGATTGATAGAAGGTAGAGAATGCCCAGTAAAGTGCTGTTTCATGGAAATGAAGATCTGAGAATGAATGAGTTATCAAATACTTTTTTATGAAGGAATAGGCTTGTTTCTCTTTCATTGTACTTATTATCATAAGGTTTTTACCGATTTCTGATATAAAAGCTTCTTGATCGTGATTTTTGAATTCTGAACTGTTCATCCACTTTTTTGGTGGGAGCTTGATAATCATCGGACTCGATAAACAATGTAGAGCTCTATTGTTATGAAACGAAAGTTGTTCTTTAAATGGAGATGCTTTTATTTCACCTGTACTGTTAAAATGTCCACTCCAAACAGGACCATATACAAAGTCGTAACCATGCTTAATTCCTTTACGAGATGTTTTTACAAAGTCTTTCCAAGCATCCTTATTTAATTGCCATTTCACCTCGTGTGGCAAAGGGAAAATCCTGCCCTGTAATCTTCGCAGGGCATGTAAATCCACTGAGAATGCTAAATAAGCTGGAATTTTTGTATCTGGGTGGTTTAGATAATCTGACTCAGTGAGGTTTAATAAATTTAGTATATGGGGTGAAAGCTGCTTGTTCTTCGCTCTAAAATAAGACCAGGATTTAGCCTGTTCTCTACTGAAAGTTACGTAAAAGCCTTGGCCAAAATCAGTTCTCAATCTTTGTGCTTCTATCCAGATACCGTTTTGTTGGATAAGCTTAGCAGCAAATAATGTAGTACCATGATAGACTGTACGATATCGATCGTTTGAAAGCAAAGTGATCGCCCCCCTTATACATGTAATATGTAAAATGGAAAAGAAGGTTACAGATGGAGATTTTAATAGTACATATTTGGCAAACACACTCCTTTGGGGTGTTTTTTTGTTAATATTTACAATTTTGTGAATGTGTAAGAAAATGCATTTCATTATCTGTTAAAATATGTATAATAAAATTAGAACGGCCGTTCAAATTAAAGGAAGGAAATAAATCATTGAGCAAAAGAAGATACAACAGTGAATCAGCAAAACTAGAAATCATGGAAAAAGCCTTTTTACTTTTTTCACAAAAAGGGTACACACAAACATCAGTTTCCGATATCTCAAAAGCTTCTGGATATAGCAAAGGACACATTTATTATCATTTTGAGAATAAAGAAAAGTTGTTTGTATTATTAGCTCAACGAACGATGAAGGAATGGTATTTGAAGTGGATGAATAAAGAACCTGAATTTACTTGTGCATCCGATAAGCTTTATGGAATGGCTATGCATGTTCTTTATAATTACCAAACTCCTCTCTTAAAAGGGGGACAGGAACTTGCTTCCAATCCTGAATCTAGTCCAGAATCCATTAAGCAGCTGTATGAATTAGCGGTCATTCCCATGGGTGCCTATCGAGCCATACTCGTTCAAGGGATAGAAGAAGGCGAATTTAAGAAAGGCAACGTGGAAGAATGGACGGTGTTGATCGGCACATGGCTTGGTGGACTTTGTCAGCTTACAAATACTCAAGAACTTCACAGCTTAGAGCCGCTTTTTAAGAATGCTGTACGTATATTTTTAGAGTCCATTCAAAAATAGGGAGGAAATGGTATGAGAATCGGATTAATCGGTGACAGTCTGACAGAAGGAAGACCTGGTGTTTCTTTTTTAAAACTCTTACAGAATCAATATCCACACATGACGTTTGTGAACCTCGGCAAACCAGGGGAGTCTGTTAAAAGCTTGCATAGCCGTCTAACAAAAAAGAAATTAGAAACCTTTGATCTTGCTTTCCTTTGGATCGGTGTTAATGATGTCTATTCAAAATTACTAAGTGTTCAAGCCCAGCCTGTTGCAAAAGATCATGAAGAGTTTAAAGCGTATTATCAAAAAGTTTTAGAGTGTGTCTTGTCTTCCTCAAAAGTTGTAATTACGGTTACCCCAGCAATAGTTGGTGAGGACCTGAATAATGTCTCGAATCAAGAGATTAAACAATTATGTACCCTCATCACATCCATCGCTCACAAACATAGAAATGTTTCCACACTTAATCTACAGACTGTTTTTGAACAACACCTTTCTTCCATAAAGAGTTCCGACTATATCAGTACAAAAGTATTAACCGTTATGAAAGATGTTCTTTTTTATAAAAAACCATCAAGAATCGATCAGTTGTCAAAGAAACGTGGGTTGCATCTCACATTAGATGGCATTCATTTGAACAGTAAAGGCGCTCAAATTGTTGCAGATGAATATGCAGCGATTATCGATCAACATCGATCTACCAATAAGAACGCTATACTTTAAGGATTATAGACTATTTAATACAAGAGGTGGTTGATTTGATGGAAAAACGGAGAGTTGCGATTGTAACGGGTGGAGCTTCAGGTATCGGTTACGCCCTTTGTGAGAAGCTCGTCTCACAAAACGTGTTTGTGGTCATCACAGATATCAATCATGAATTAGGCAGACAAGTTGAAGAAAAGTTAAACAAAGAGACAATAAATGCTAGATATCTACACTTAGACGTAACCGATGCAGAAAGTGTAGAGAATGTTGTCAAAGAAGTATATCAGGAGTTCGGAAGATTAGATTATCTTTTTAACAATGCTGGCATCGCGATGTACGGTGAATTGTATGATACGACCTTGGATGACTGGAAAACAATAATGAATGTTAACCTTTGGGGAGTCATCCATGGAACTAACGCAGGATATCGAGTAATGAAACAACAAGGATTTGGTCATATCGTTAACACAGCTTCAGCTGCAGGCTTAGGTCCATCTCCCGTATCTGCAGCTTACGGAACTACGAAACACGCAGTAGTTGGATTAACAACTTCCCTTCATTATGAGGCAGAAGAATTCGGTATTAAAGTGAGCGCACTTTGCCCAACGTTTGTGGACACACCAATCTTCGAGAAAGCAAAAGCAATTCAGATAGATAAAGATGTGATTATGAAGCAATTTCAAAAACAAAAGATGATGTCTCCAGAAAAACTAGCAAAATTAACAATAGACGGCATACATAAAAATAAGGTTATTATATGCCCCATGCCGATGCGAAGAACGATGGACATTTTTTTCACGTTATTCCCTGTAGCACATAGAGGATTTATGAGGTTGGTCTGTAGAGTAAGCCGAAAAGCTAGGCTAGTTTAAAGAGTTAAGATGAACTGCTAATGTTCTAGGGCAGTTCATTTTTTATTTAATCGTACATACTTCGTTATAATAAAAGTAATCTAAGTTTTGGAGGAGTAATCGTGAAAACCATTTTGATCGTGGAGGATGAACCAAAGCTATTGGAAGTTGTTTCTTCTTATTTGAAGAAGGAAGGGCACAATACGCTAGAAGCTCTTACTGCTAAGGAAGCTATTAATTATCTAATCAATTACTCTATAGATTTCGTAATTCTTGACCTTATGTTGCCAGATATGAGTGGGGAAGCACTCTGTCAGAGAATTAGGCAAACACATACGTTACCGATATTAATGCTGACTGCAAAGGTGAGTGAGGAAGATCGCATCAACGGATTAGCCATCGGCGCTGATGATTATATGGTGAAACCTTTTAGTCCGCGCGAACTTGTTCAACGAGTTAAAACGATTTTACGCCGATCAGGAGATGAGGGCTTGTTGGCTGAGCATATTACCTATAACGAAGGAGAACTTAAAGTCGATGCTCGTAAACAAGAAGTATACATACACGGAAACCTTGTCAACCTTACACCAATTGAGCTTAAGCTACTGCTGACATTTGGCAGGCACCCAAATCGTGTTTTTTCAAGAGATGAATTAGTGGAGAAGATTTTAGGATTCGATTATGAAGGTGACACCAGGACTATCGATCAACACGTAAAAAACTTAAGGTCTAAACTAGAGACTGATCCTAAGAACCCACGCTATATCGTTACAGTGTTTGGGGTAGGATATAAGTTTACTGGAGGCAGCCATGTTTAAAGGTCTGCATGCAAGGCTGACACTCATTTTTATTTTGGCTGCGTCATCCATTCTCATCATTGCAGGTCTTATCATCATGTATGAAGTTCATTATCACTTTACGATGTTTCAAAAAGATGTACCTGAATTTCAAAGTATAGAGCCTTTAACACATCACTTTGAAAAGGCTTTGTTAAGTTCTGTTCTTTGGACGTCGATTGGCGCTATTCTATTAGTCGGCATTATTAGTTATTTCGTCGCGAAGAATTTATCGAGACCCATGGTAGAGATGAGGAAAGCTGCAGAAAAGATGGCGAAAGGCGAACTTCAAGTCAGAGTAAAGGTGCTTGGGAATCATGAACTAAATGACTTGGGAACATCTCTTAATCAACTTGCTGCAAAACTACAATTACAGGAAACTTCTCGTAAGAATATGACTTCAGATATTGCACATGAACTTAGAACACCTTTAGCAACGATAAAAAGTCATCTTGAGGCTTTCGAAGATGGTGTTTTCGAACCAACCACAGCTAGAATTCAGTCACTTAAAACTGAAATTGAACAGTTAATCTCTTTAGTGCAAGATCTTGAGTATTTAACAGCTATGGAATCACCTGAGTTCTCACTTAATAAAAAGTCTGAACAACTAAACGACATCATTATAAAAAGTATAGATGCTTTTTCTGGAGCGTTTGTTCAAAAGGACATTACATTAAGAAAGGAACTGGATAAGGACGTTGTACTAAATTTAGATGCAAAACGTATTACCCAAGTGTTCATGAATCTGTTCAGCAATGCTCTAAGGTATACACCTAGAGGAGGGGAAGTGTTGGTTAACACCTATGTTGATGATGAATCAGTTATTATTTCAATACGTGATACAGGAATCGGCATTTCTGAAGAAGAGATTAAACAAGTGTTTGAACGCTTTTATCGTGGAGAAAAATCAAGAAACAGGGAACATGGAGGCAGCGGAATAGGTCTAACGATTGTAAAAAGAATTGTTGAAGCTCACGAAGGACAGATTTGGGTAAATGGGGAGTACAAGCAAGGTACTGAGATGAAAATAAAGTTTTTCAGATAAGGAAGCCGGCGTGATTTGGGACGCCGGCTTTTTTTGATATTCATGTGTGCTTTTGTCGAAAAGCCTATAAACTTATTTGAAGGACTATAAATGGAGATTTAGGGGCTATAACTGTAGATTAAGGGTCCATAAAATTTTTCCTGGGCCTATAAATCCAAATCGACGGCCCATAAAAATTATTTGTCCTTAGATAACTCGCTTTCTGTTACCCATTTGTGGTTCTTAATGCGTTCTCCACCTGTTGTAGGCGTATAGTCGACCATATAGACGGTCGTTTGTTCAGCAGAATCAATTGTAGCTTTTGCGCCTTTCATACCTTTCATATGGTCTGCTTCAAGAGTAACTTCTGTTCCTTGAGTTAGCGGTTTATCACCTGCATCCTTGATCTCTTCGTGTATGACCCACTTATGATTCTTTACTTTTTTTCCACCTGTTGTAGGTGTGTAACTTACGGTATATACGGTTGTATCATATGCACCTGTGATTGTAGCTTCTGCGCCGTCCATACCTTTCATATGATCTGCTTTTATAACCGTTTTACTTCCAACTTTATATGTTGGGTTTTCTGCCTTTTTTAGTTCTTCAGGAACTTCGCCTGTGCCTGAATGATTCATTTCTCCGTGATCTGCATGGTCTTGACTTTCTTCATTCTTTTTTGTTGGCTCATCTTTTCCACATGCTGAAAGAACGAGTGAGAATGAGAGCAACATCGTAATAAATAGTTTGTTTTTTACCATTAATAAAACCTCCTCTATGGGCTAGTGTTAGTATTCTTCTTCATAAGAACTTTATGAACATATGACTAGCATAAAGGACACTTATGTAGAAGTTGTGAAGAGAGTGATTGTTACAATAGAAAAGAAACTGCTGCGTTCATAAGAACTCAAGCAGTTTCTTTTTCAAAAATTTAAACAAATGTTTAATTAATATTTATATAAATGACATCAATAAACCACCAAGTGCACCAGTTACAACGACCACCCATGGAGGAAGCTTCCAATACACCAACATGCTGAACAATACAGCTGCAAACGCAAAGTCGATTGGTTTTATAATCGTACTTGTCCATATAGGCTGATAGAAGGCGGAGATTAAAATTCCAACCACAGCAGCGTTTACTCCCATTAAAGCACCTTTGATTTTAGCGTTCTGCCTAAGCATGTTCCAAAAGGGGAGCGTGCCTAGAATTAAAAGAAAAGCAGGTAAAAAGATTGCAACCGTAGCAAGTAATCCACCTTGCCATCCATTCATCACTGCTCCAATATAGGCTGCAAACGTGAACAGAGGACCAGGTACGGCTTGTGCTGCTCCATAACCAGCCAAAAATGCTTCTTCACTGATCCAACCAGATGGTACGAATTCTCGCTCAAGTAACGGAAGAACCACATGGCCGCCTCCGAATACCAGTGATCCAGAACGATAGAAGCTGTCAAAAATAGCGATCCAACTGTTAGAAGTCGCATCTCTTAAGAGCGGCAACAGAAGAAGTAACGCAAAGAATAAACTCAAACAGATAACAGCAAACTTTTTTGAGATAGGAAATTCATATTTTGTTTCATCGTTATTTGTCTGATCTTTATATAATAAAAACCCTAATACGCCTGCAAGCAGGATTACGCCTACTTGAGAGAACGCAGTCTGCCACAATAGCGTTCCGATTAAAGCTAACAACGCGATGGTTTTTCTTTTTAAATCTGGTGTTAGTTTTTCAGCCATCCCTAGAATAGCGTGTGCCACAACTGCAACGGCTACGAGCTTTAATCCGTGAATCCAGCTTAGATCAGAAACATTTAATCCCTGCAGAATAAGTGCGAAAACGATGAGCGCGATAACGGAAGGGAGAGTAAAGCCGATAAAGGATACAATTCCTCCTAATACGCCACCTCGCATAACACCGATTCCGATTCCTACTTGGCTACTAGCAGGACCAGGGAGGAACTGACAGAGAGCTACAAGGTCTGCGTAACTTTTTTCATCCATCCATTTGCGCTTTCTTACATATTCTTCATGAAAATAGCCTAGGTGCGCAATTGGACCACCAAAAGAAGTGAGACCAAGCCTTGTTGATACGATAAGTATTTCTATTAATATTTGTAGTCGGCTTTTATTTTGTGTCATTTATGATCACCTCTTACTCTTTTATTTCTTTAAAAAGTTCATAAGCTTTTGTTCTTGCTTCAGTTAAGACAATCTGTCCTTTTTCAGTTGCGGTGTAGTACTTTCTGATCTTTCCATCCACTTTTTTCTCTGCCTTGATTAATAGACCATCTGCTTCCATAGAATGAAGAATGGGATACAGTGTACCAGTACTGATGTTGTATCCATGTTCCTTTAGCTCTTCAAGCATCCATACGCCATAGATCGGGTGTTCAAGCGCGTGATGCAAAATGTGTATTTGAATAAATCCAAGAAACAATTTCCGCAGCACTTTATCTTCCAAGGATGAACTCCCCCTTATACAACTAATATCGAAAGCCAATATCGATTTTCGATATCAATTTAACATGATTAGTGTAGCCTAACAACCCCTTGGAAATAAGCTTTACAAAATCTTAATAATCTTTTTTTGTTACCGTTATTGTTTTAATAATTTCACAGTTTAGTCATTTCCTGTTTTTTTAATGTTACAATTATTGAAGAAGCTGTAACTTGAAACTAAATGGTGAGATGGAGTGAAAAAAGTGAGATCTACATTAACGGTTGCTCATTACTTAAATGAAAACGCTGAATATTTAGCTAATAAAATCGTTGATGATATTATTGAGAAATTCGGTTTTCAAGTAAGTAGGGAAGATATTGAACAAGCTAGACAGATGTATGTGGAATTCTTAACGTTTCTAAGCGATTCAATCGATTGTGATGAAGGATCTATACCCCAGGAGCTATTGAATTGGAGCAGACAGAACGGTGAGAGGTCTGCCGCTAAACATCATCGAATCTCAGAAATATTAATTCGATATCCAGATACTCGAATGGTGTTCGCTGATTTCATTCTGAAGATTAGTTTAGACCACGAACTTTCAACAGCGGATGTTGTTTTAATCCTGAAGCGGGTTCATCACATGTTAGATGTAAGTATTAATGAAACGGTTCTTGCCTTTGAACGAAAGTCAGAGGAAATTCTAGAGAAAACAAGATCTGAACTCCGAGAGCTGTCTACACCGGTAGTCCCTATTGAGAATGGACTAGCTGTACTACCCCTAATCGGTTCAATAGATGCTGATCGCACAGAACACCTGATGAACGCAGTTCTCCCAAAAATTCCTGAACTTCAAGTGGAATATTTGATTATGGACTTTTCAGGAATTGTTGTCATGGATTCAGAGGTTGCGGGACACATCTTTAATGTATACCGTGTTCTTGGATTACTTGGTATCGATGTTTCAGTAACAGGTTTACGTCCAGAGCTAGCTATTAGTGCCGTATCAGAAGGTATTGATTTCTCTTCTATTAAAACATTCGCAAACGTCAAACAGGCGATTGAGAGCATCAAACAAAAAAACTAGCACGCTTTTTGCATGCTAGTTTATTTTTTATACTTTTGACTGCCAGAATGAATGATTTGAACGGATACTTTTACTGAATCTAATGAGTCACTCTGCAATGCATACTTTTTAACGAGTGAGGGTGATCTTCGATAAGTAGAACGAGTTAAATTGTAAAGATCACTATCGATGGAAAGACCATTCGCATACGTTTCTTTAATATCTTTTTTTATCTTTTCTGCGAGCTGCTTCTCAAGTTCTTGTTTAGGGTCCACCTCTAGATTTTCATCAATGGTTGCTTTTGCCTTAACCTCTAAGGTGTATTTCAATTCATTTTTAACTGGCTTTTTCAAACGCACTTTGTATCCTTTTACTTCTAACTCAACTACCGTGTCTCCTAGAGGGATTTCCATCTTGTTCTCTTTCTTTCGTTTCGTTACCCATTCTAACCCGAGTAACTCTGTATGTGTAAGCTTACCTTTTGGCTTCATCTTTTGTACGACAAATCCTCCGCTGATGTTTGGAAAATGCGGGCTGTCCTCATCTTCATTCCACTTACCCTTAGTCATTTTGATGTTAGGAATAATAGCTGACCCAAAAGGCTCGTTTCCATCTCTAAAGAGCATTTGCATACTTATTGGATTTACAGAATGGTTTCGAACCAGCATGTTTTCTGGATGAAACATAACTTTATATAAGGGTGCTTGTTTAAATGGCGCTTTTGTGATCAATACATCATCAAGATCTTCTGATGTTCCAAATATCCAAGAGGTTTGTCTAATAAGCGGATCATGACCTAGGTGAGAAATGACTACATTCAGCTTCTCCTTGATAACTCTTTCGCTCAGTAGGATGAACTGTACATGACCGTAATAAAGAGGATATTGAGAAGTTTTCTCTAATTTTCTGAAAGCCATTGTAATACTGTCCCCTTCTTCTTTACCCACTAAAACTGGCTGCTCACCACTCTGTCCACCACCGCCTTCTTGTTTTGCGATAGAAGAAAAAACAGCAGATTCTGTGTAGACAATAAATTTACCATCTTTATAGTCAATCCCTAGCCCCTCAATATAAAGCTGATCTCCTATTCCTGTCGCGCCCCAACATCCTGTAAGTAGAAGAGTCATAATTGATAGTACAATCAAGATCTTCTTATTTTTCATTGTCATCACCTTGACGTGTTTTGTCTTTTGGAAACATAGATGCTGAACGTTTCTTATTGAGTGGGAATGGAGCTTTTAAAATCGTTTTGAAGGTATCCGCCACGTTCGGTGTAGCAAATGAAGCCAAGTATGGATAATCAAAGGAACGGAGAGAACTCAGCATTAAAAACAAACTTAACATTGCTATAAAAAAACCAAATAGACCGAACATGCCACACATGACTAATGTGAAAATTCTTAAGTATAACAGATTACCGCTTAGAGATTGGTTTACAAAGGTATAGCTTGCAATCATGGTAATCGCAACGATTACGAGTGTTGTAGGAGAGGTAAGCCCCGCGCGAATAGCAGCGTCCCCTACGATTAATCCACCTAAAACGGCGACGGTCTGACCTACGGCTCTTGGTAATCTTGCTCCAGCTTCTTTAAAAAGTTCAAATAAGGTGACCATAATAAACATTTCCAATGGTAAAGATAGAGGAAGCCCTGTTCGGGAAAGGGTCAATGTAGCAAGCAACGGGTAGGGAAGCTGATCTTGATGAAATGTAGTTAAAGCCACCCATAGTCCTGGTAAAGTTATCGTTGTAAACAGACCCGTGAAACGTAACAATCGTTCAAACGAAACCATGTAAAAACTAGCATGAGCATCTTCTGGTGATTTTAAGGTGATCCCAAGTGAAGCTGGACCAATTAAAACAGTGGGTGAACCATCCACAATAATAATAAATCTTCCTTGTATAAGGGATTGGACGGCTAGGTCCGGTCTTCCTGTGTTATGAAGCAAGGGTAAGAGAGAGAACATGCTATCAGACAATTGTTCCTCTAGTTCACTGCTTGAAACTAAAGCATCGATATCGATCTTTGAGAGCCTTTGCTCCACACGTTTAAGCAGATCAGGATCAATAATATCATTTATATAAAGTAAGGAAACAGACGTTTGAGTTCTTCTCCCAATCGTAAAGGATTTACTGTGCAAGGACGATGTTTTAAGGCGTTTTCTAATGAGCGCAAAATTCGTCTCTAAGTCTTCAATAAATCCATCTCGTGCACCTCTGATCGAGATTTCAGTATTGGATTCTTCTGGTGAACGATTAGGTGTTTTCGCAAGGTTTACAGTGAAGAGCGTTTTTGTGTTAGCGATCATGATGAGAACTTGACCTGAAAAAATAGCATGTTCAATTTTTTGTTTGTGTTCAGCATGGATCACCATCTCGTGAACTACATACCGTGCGCCTAGTGTGCTAAGATCCACTGGTTCATTACGGGTTAGCACACTTTTTAAATAGGGAAGCAGGCTTTCTTCGAGTAAATAAATATCTGTTACACCTTTACAGAACATGACGATGAGAGAAGTGTCTATCGATTCATTACATATTTCTTTTTTTATGATGATATCGTGGTTTTCATTAAACCAAGATAAAAGTTCATTTGTTTTTGAAGAATCTTTTTCTTTTTTGTTTAAAAATTTCATGATGGACTCCTCATTTCTTCAGCAATACAGCAATACAAATCGTAGAGATCAAAGGCAAAATGATAAATAGTTGTACAGGAAAAAAGTAATCATATAAAAAGTTAAAGATCGTAATATTTGAAACAGGTGCGAGTGCATATGCAACTGCAGATCCATACATGGCAGCAATGATCCAAATCTTGTGTTTTTTTGTTTCAAATAGCTTCCAAACTAAGAGCATGAGCAAGCTTATCCGGATGAAAGCCCCTGAAATCCATTGGAATATAGACAAAAAATCCATTCGAGTAATTTCTTTTGAGATAGTTAATAGTTTCCATTGTTCAAATGCTGGATAACGCAGGTTATTCGCTTCATACGGACCAAACTCTGCGATGGCTGCCATCGTTGGCCCAAGCATCAAACCCATAAGGACAAAGGCAACAAGAAAGATGTGACGCCACTTTAGTTGCTTTTTTGTTGAATGTACAAGGAACAAGAGGGTACTTAGCTCGGTTAAACCCGATAGAACATATGTCCCGCCTTTCACTATTGGAGTCCAACCATGTTCGGCTATCGGAAGAAGCATTGAATAGTCTTTATGTTGAAGATTTCCAACCGCAATAAAAATACCTAACGTTGCGACCAACGGTAAAAGGAGCATAGACACGATCCCTAGCTCTTGAAGTCCTTTAAAGGTGCCAAAGAAACAAAGAATTCCTAATAATAGGGCAAGAACAATGATAGGCGTATCAGCTAAGTAGTTTGTTTTTGTCCATGTGATTGTGTCCCGAAATGTTATGATTGCATTCAAATAGAAGTAAAGAATAAAAAGAACAGTAAGCAGATAAAAAGTGAACGGACCGAGCTGCGCTTTTACGTATGCTGTAAAATTTTGATTGCCTAACTTCTTTAAAACAGATCCAATAAGCAAAATAAATAATAGATAAGGAACAATGGATATGAGGATACTGACCCAAGCGTCTCTTCCAGAAGCTGAAAGAATAACAGGTATAATCAGCACATGGTTAACTAAACCGGAAGAAAGGATGAGCAGAAAGTAAATATGTATAGGTGCTACACCAGGCTGTATTCTCATGCTTTTCCCACCTCCTTGAATATGAGTTAGTATTCTAAAATCTGTTAAGGTTTATGCGAAATCAAAACTGTCAAAAGAAGTGGAAGTAGAACCAAGCGAAGTTTCCTTTCTAAAGGATTGCGAATTCTCGCTTAAGACGAATAGAAGGGGAAGCTTGGGCAAAAAAAAAGAGGCATAACCTAAATAGGCAGACCTCCTTTAATCCATTTTTGATTTTATGTATTGAATATAACCTTCACGATGCCCGGGTTTGTCTATCACTTTTCGAACGTAATAGGGATCTTTCAATAAACCATTCTTTTTGTCGAGCTCGATCCATTCAGCTATTTCAGAATCTCTGATCAAAATGTTGTACCAATCTTGTTTGTCTAGCTCTTCCCAAAGTGAACGAATATCAGGTTCTTTTATTTTAAGAATGTGTTTTTGAAAGATTTCTATAAAAAAACCTGCAGTCAGTAAACAAAGCAATAGAAATAGCAGCATACGGTAAACCTCCATTTTTTCTAACATATCAAATATAAGCCAAAAAAAATAGACGCAGCGGCTGCGTGCTATTTTTTGTCAGTATGTTTTTCGATGATCTCTTTTAATTCAGACCAATTCGTCAAACGAGGCATGTCTAAATCTTTGTTGTAATTCTGATGTCTAACATAAAGCTGAACAGGTTCTTCCGTTAGCGTATTTAAGACATTAGGCTTATCATCAAAGTAAAAGTCCAGCTTCAAATCTTTGATCGTATGGATTTTCTCCTCATCTTTCATTCCACAGAAAAAGCGTCCTTCTTGCACAGGGAATCCAGCATTCTCGACCCATTTCTTTGTTTCTTCGCAATGATTGGCAGGTCTCGCTGTAATGTAGAAGATTTCATGGCCCTCTTTATGAAGTTCTTGCAACACTTCAATGGCATCAGGATAAGCAGGACAATCTGTAAAATAAATCTCTTCCATAGAATCAATCCACATCTGATTGCCTTCCTTTTTGGAAAGACCAAACGGTTCGTGAATCTCCAGAGTTTCAATCGTGTCAAAAACATCGATCGGAACATCTTTCTTTAATTTTTTATTGTAGATACGAAAAGCATGTTGTCGTAGGTTAATCAGTGTATCATCAATGTCAAAACCAAATCTCATTATATATACCTCTTATTCGTATTTAGGATAACTTGTAAATTTATAGTCAGGTCCAATAGGGTTAACCGTAAGATCGTGCAGCTGGATGGCATCAGACATCTTTTCGATCCCAGTCCCACCAAAAAATGAAGGTGAATCCTGTCCGCCGATCAGCTTAGGTGCGATGTAGAAAACCGCTTTATCAACAAGCTTGTTTTCTAGAAAAGCTGCGTTAATCGTACCTCCACCTTCGATTAAAAGGGAAGAGATCAAATTGCTTCCTAGTATTTTTAAAACTTCGAGCGGGTTAACTTGTGATTCACCAGCAATAAAGACTTTTACATCATGAGCTTCAAGTTGAAGCTTTTTTTGCTTGTCATACTTTTCGGTAGTAAATACCCAGGTTTCAGCTTGATTGTCGCTTACAACTTTAGATTCTATAGGAATCTTAAGTGTCGAGTCCATAATCACTCGTAGCGGATTTCGACCATTCGGAATTCTAGTCGTTAGTTCAGGGTCATCATGAATGACCGTATTAACACCAACAAGTATAGCTCGATTTTCATTTCTCATTTTATGCACATCTTCACGCGATTCTGGTGATGTAATCCATTTGCTGTTGTTCGCATGGCTTGCAATCTTTCCATCAAGCGTGATGCCTGACTTTAAAGTTACAAAAGGAACCTTCTGGACAATGAACTTGTTGAACACTTCATTCATTCTTTCTGATTCTTCTTGAAGCACTCCAGTCTCTACTTCAATTCCAGCTTCTTTTAAAATCTGCACGCCTTTTCCAGAGACAAGAGGGTTCGGATCTAATGCGGCGATAACCACTTTTTTAATTCCTGCTTCTACAATCGCTATAGCACACGGTCCCGTTCTCCCATGGTGAGAGCAAGGTTCTAGTGTAACATAAATCGTACCACCTTTCGCCTTATCTCCAGCCATACGAATGGCATGGATTTCTGCATGTGGTTCTCCTGCCTTTAGATGTGTACCTACTCCGACGATTTCATTGTGGTTTACGATCACAGACCCTACTAACGGATTAGGGTCTGTTTGACCTTTCATTGCTTTAGCATTATTTAAGGCGAGCTGCATGTAGAATTCATGACTACTCATTTGTAAATACTCCTTCATCTAGATGCCCAGATCGATTGATCTTGGTTTGCAAATACTTCTCATTGTATTCAGATACATCACCCCAGATGGGTGCTCGTGCTGTAACAGAAAGACCCGCCTGATGGAGTGCTTCTAATTTTTTCGGATTGTTTGTAATAAGTGTAACAGGCTTTGAACGAAGTGCTTTCAGTACTTCTATAGCATCTTCATAATTCCTAGAATCATCTACAAATCCAAGGCTTTCATTAGCCTCAACTGTATCTTGTCCATTTTCCTGAAGCAGATAAGCCATTGCTTTACTAAATAGACCGATACCACGGCCTTCATGGTTTGCTAAATAAAAGAGTGCACCTGTACCATGTTCTACGATCATTTTCATCGACTGCTTGAGCTGATAACCGCAGTCACATCGCTTGCTGCCGAATATATCACCAGTATGGCAAATCGAGTGCATACGAATAAGAGCTTCCTCATTGTATGCAAAGTCACCATAAACCAAAACGCTGGACTGCTGATATTCTGCTAAGTTGGCAGAGGAAAGCTTATCGATCACTTCTTCAAAGTTTTCAGTCTGCTCACAGCCTTCTAACCAGCAGTACCAATTGAAAACAACGGTTTCTCCATATAGGTTAACAGGAAGTTTGATAGGTCCTACCAAATAGATAGCACCTTCGTCTTTTTTTATGAGTTGTATTTTATCTTCAAGGATAGAGAGAACTTTTTCTTTTAAGTTTTTACTTTGTAACATACTTATACCCCTTTTATAGTTCATACGTATTTTGTCGGTTACTTAGGTGAATATGTTTATTTTATACCAGATAAATCAATTGAAAGTAGTCTTTTGCTCTCAATGGAAAAAAAAAGCATCGAACTCATCAGAAGATGGTTCAATCCTTATGTTTAAGTAGGGTTAAGAGAAAATGCCGACCTCTATATGACAGACATAGATTTCTTCATATATTATATGGAATAATTCAATGATAGCGTGTATGTTAGACTATTCTGCTTGAAAATTTTGGTATTGATTTAAAAGTCAGAGCGATTAAGCGAACAGAAAACTCAAGATTCTCTAGAAATATTTAGTAAGAATGATAGTGAGTACTCCTAAAAGGGCAATGCCATAATTGAAGATCAAATGATTATTATCGTTTTTCTCCACTTCGGGATGGAAGAGCTGATCAAAGGCTTTATGACGATATTTTGTTTCGTTAATCATCAAGTGCTCAGCGTCCTTTCAACGTTTTAATGGCAGTTCTACCTAAAAGTATACGCCTTCAACAATAATTATTCAAAATATTCAAACTATTTAAGGCGGCAATAAAGGTACACCATGAAGTGTACCTTCTTGAAGATTTTTGTTTATGTTTATTAAGAACACGTTTTTTAGTGTGCTGTCATTTTTACCTCTGTTTTATCATGTATGGCAAGTTTCTTTATCAGTGATTGACTAGATGCATTGAGTCCAGTGATTTGAACTTCTGTTCCATTCTGGCGATATTTTAAGATAACTTTATCGATAGCACCTACTGCAGAATCATCCCATACATGAGATTGCGACAAGTCGATTGTAACAAGCTCTACATCTTCTGAAAAGTCAAACTGTGAAACAAAATCTGTTACAGATGCAAAGAATAACTGTCCTTTTACGATATATAATTTATTATTGTTATCAACCTTAGAGGAAATCTCAACTTTTGAAATTTTAGCGGCAAAGAACAGTGCACTTAAGATAACACCGGCTAGAACTCCTTTTGAAAGATCATGAGTAAGCACCACTGTAACGACGGTCACGATCATAACAGCAGCATCAGTTCTAGGCATTTTATGAAGCTTTGTTAAAGAAGACCAATCAAAAGTGCCGATGGATACCATGATCATAACTCCTACTAACGCGGCCATTGGAATCATCGATAGCAGGTCGTTGAGCAGGATGATTAGTATCATTAAGAATGCTCCAGCAACAAATGTAGAAAGTCTTCCTCTGCCACCAGATTTAACGTTGATAACCGATTGACCAATCATTGCACAGCCGGCCATCCCTCCAAAGAATCCTGTAACAATATTCGCGATTCCTTGTCCTTTTGCTTCTCTATTTTTATCGCTATCCGTATCTGTCATATCATCTACGATCTGAGCAGTAAGTAGAGACTCTAAAAGTCCAACCAGAGCTAAAGCAAATGAGTATGGAAAAATGATCTGTAATGTTTCAAATGTTAATGGGATATCAGGTATTAAAAACATTGGAAGAGCTTGAGTTAATTTACCCATATCGCCTACCGTTCGTACCGTTGAACCTGACATAACAGCTATGATGGTGATCACGATAATGGCGATCAGAGGAGAAGGCACAGCTTTTGTGACTCTCGGGAAAAGATAAATAATAGCTAAAGCTCCTGCAACCATAGCGTACATTACCCATGACTCTCCAACAAAATGAGGAAGCTGGGCACTAAATATTAGAATGGCGAGTGCATTAACAAATCCGACCATCACTGAACGAGGTATGAACTTCATATATTTCCCGAGCTTTAATACTCCGATCAGTATTTGGATTACACCTGTCAGCACGGTTGCTGCTAAAAGGTATTGCAGTCCGTGTTCTGCAACAAGGGTGACCATGACAAGAGCCATAGCTCCGGTTGCGGCTGAAATCATTCCAGGTCTTCCGCCTAGAAAGGCAATTACAACGGCAATACAAAATGAGGCGTATAAACCTACCATAGGGTCTACACCTGCAATGATGGAGAAAGCGATCGCCTCTGGAATAAGAGCCAATCCGACTACAAGGCCGGCAAGAACATCTCCGCGAATGTTCCCAAACCACTCCTGTTTTATTTTATTAAGATCCAACAGAAACACACCTCTTTCTTTATGATGAAAACTGTTTTTTGACTTTCAACTCTCATGAAAGTCGGGGTCCGATGTCAACGCGTTTGATTATAACATGGATAGTAAAAATGAAGTAACAGAATGTAAGCGTATAAATAAGTTTTATTCTTTCATTTTTATTGAATTTCTTGTTTTTTTGGAGCATTAGTAGAAAAATACAATTATATGATTTGCATAAGGGGAAGGGATGAGGATATGGAGAAGATAACAGAAGGTTATGATTACGCCGATTACTATAAGGCGTATGTAAGCTTAGTACCTGAAGGGGATATCGTTCAAGTACTAACGAATCAAATGCAAGAAACAGTTGGAATCGTAAGCATGTTAAATGATGAACAGCTTTCCTATCGCTATGTAACAGGGAAGTGGAGCATTAAAGAAGTGATCGGCCATATTACAGATACGGAGAGAATCATGAGTTATCGTTTACTTTCCATCGCACGAGGAGAAACAACCTCACTTCCTGGATATGATGAAAATGCTTATGTACAGGAAGCCGGCTTCGATGAAATCGAGGTGAGAGATTTGCTAGAAAATTTTGTTGCAGTGCGTTTGGCTACCATACAACTTATTCAAAGTTTGAACAAGAAGGCTTTAGAAAGGAAAGGAACGGCAAATGGGCATCCTGTTACCACTCGTGCTCTAATGATGATCATAGCCGGTCATGAGATACACCATCGTCATATTATTGTAGAGCGATACTTAACCAAAAATTAAACACATGTTTAAAAGAGAGTCGATGTCATCCTGATATCGGCTCTCTTCTGTGAATAGAATTACTCATTCATCTCAATTGCAGCTCTGATGCCTGACTCCACAGCTCCTTCAACCCAGCCGTGCTTGAGTGTAGTATGTTCGCCGGCAAAGTGCAGTCTTCCCTCCGGAGCTTTAATCGCTTCAAACAATTCTAATTCCTGGTATGGCTTAAACATTGTAAAGCATCCACCTGCATTTGGATCTGTGGACCAATCGTGGCTAAATCCTGTAACAAAATGCTGATAGATGGAGTCACCATGAAACTGAGCAATATATTTTAATGTTTCTTTAATCTTCATTTCGTTGGATGAGCTTCTCCAAGGGAACGTATCATCTTCCCACGTATAACTTCCGATCACGACACCTGAAGGGATGTCTTCTCTGATACGGCTCGGATAATGAGTGAAGCGCGATGCCAGGTCCGTGACGGTTTTCCCTCCAGATAGACCGTTCTTTTCCCAGAAACGATGTTTGAATTCAATTCCGATCTTAATCGAGGGCACATAATGAAGCTCCCGAATAGCTTTCCTTTTAAGATAGGAGAGGGAATTATATGGTTCGAATTCAACAAAATTAAGTACCGAGAACGGAAGTGTAAGTAATACCTTGTCAGCTTCAAAAGAAAAACGATGTAAGGTTTGCGGACTTTCTGTATACAGTTTAACGGATGATTCTGTCTGCACTAGTCTTGTTAACTTTTGACCAAAATAGATGTGGTGCCGTAAATCTCTAAGAAAAGCACGAGGTAGCTGGTCGTAACCACCTGTAACTTCAAAGTATTTAAGAGGAGGTTTTTTGAAAATGATTAAGATATCTCGAAGCATCTCTAAAAGTGAGAGCTCGGGAAGACCTTCTAGTGATAGAAGCACTTTAATCATATCAATCGCTCCAGCAGATAATGATCTTCCGTAAGGGTTGTTGCGCAAATAATTATCAAGTGAGTATGATTGAAAATTTTGAATGATGATCGGCCAGTTTTTATCAGGATCACGATCAATAAAATCTGCTATCGGCTGTACAGCATAAGCGATAAGCTCTTCAGCAGTTTTTCCTTTTTCATTTTCTAAGACAGGAAAACCTAAGATATCAGGATTTTTCTCATAAGCATCATAAGTGGTTCGAATGCCATTGACCAAAAGAAGGTCATGAGGATTGCTGTTAACAAATTCATTAATGGCAAGGTTGTATTTCTTGATATATGCCAAAACAAGCCTATGCATCTCAGGGATACGCATAGCACCTGCTTCAAAATAGTTACCGTGGGTAAAAGGTGATCTGACTGTGTAAATACGCCCACCAACTCTGTGGGTAGATTCTAGAAGGATGATCTCGTGTCCAGCGTTCTTTAAAAGTGTGGCTGCAACAAGTCCAGCCATTCCTGCACCGACGACAATCATCCTCTTTGGAGAGCTTGTCATGGGTAAACCGTTCTGTATAATATCCAGCATTCCCTCAACTGTTAAACGGTTCGAATTCATCACAAATCCCCCTAAATGAACGTTCATTCCTTTTAACAATGTATTAAAAATTATTAAAGAATATTATTTTGTAATTAAAACTAAAAACGACAGCCAATGATGGCTGCCATTTCTCTAAATTTATACTAGTTCTTCTGTCTGAACTAAAACATCCTCTTTATTCGGATAAGTCTTCTCAATATGCTGCTCACCCCAAGCGCATAGTGAATCTAATATTCCTTTTAACGACCAACCGTAGTCAGTAAGAGAATATTCAACTCGTGGAGGAACCTGATTGTATACTTCTCGGAGGATAACTCCATCATCTTCAAGTTCTCTAAGCTGCTGTGTGAGCATCTTTTGTGTAATTCCTGGCATTAACCGCTTCAACTCACCGGTTCTTCTTTTATCTTTAATAAGATGGCAGAGGATGACGACTTTCCACTTTCCACCGATCACTTCAAGTGCAGCTTCTACAGGTATATTGTATTTTTTCATCCCAAAATCACCTCTATATCGTAATTGTTACTTTTAAGTACCTACATTACTTTAAAGTGCGTACTTACTTTTAGTTTGCGTATATTTCATAATAACATCAAGTCAACCGAATGACTAGTTCATTCACCAACTAAAATCAATGGAGGGATTTATAGATGAATTCAACAGCCGTTCAAACGGAAAGCGGGTCGAAGTCAAAAGGTGGTTTTCCGGCATTATTAGCATTAGCCATTTCGGCATTTGGTATTGGTACAACTGAGTTTGTACCTGTAGGACTTTTATCTTCATTAGCATCTGATCTAAACATATCGATCACATTAGCAGGTTTACTCATATCAGGATATGCGATGGGTGTTGCATTTGGAGCACCGGTCCTTACAGCGTTAACGAATAAAATGAACAGAAAGTCGTTGTTACTTCTGTTAATGGTCGTTTTTATCGCAGGTAACATGGTTGCAGCAGTTTCAACAAGTTTTACGCTGCTTCTGATCGCGCGATTCATCACAGCATTTTCTCACGGTGTATTCTTTTCTATAGGTGCAACAATCGCTGCGGATCTAGTTCCCGAACATAAACGTGCAAGTGCGATCGCATTCATGTTTACGGGGCTTACTGTTGCAACCGTAACAGGGGTTCCGCTTGGAACATTTATCGGACAAACCTTCGGATGGAGAGCTACGTTTTGGGCAGTTGCACTCTTAGGTGTTGTTGCCATCATCGCTAGTGCCATCTTAGTTCCGAAGAATTTGAAAGAAGCACCACCATCAAGTTTAAAAGATCAACTCAAGATTATTAAAAACGGTCGATTATTATTAGCATTTGCGATCACAGCTCTTGGTTACGGTGGAACGTTTGTAGCATTTACGTATTTAGCACCGATCTTAGAAGATGTAACAGGCTACGCTCCTAAAGCGGTCACCTGGATTTTGTTAGGCTACGGTATTGCTGTTGCGATTGGGAATACAGTAGGAGGCAAAGCGGCAGATAAAAATCCGATCAAAGCTTTGTTTTGGATGTTCGTTATTCAAGCTGTTATTTTAGTGATCTTAACATTTACAGCACCTTTTAAAGTAGCTGGAACGATTACTATCTTCTTATTAGGACTTTTAGCGTTTATGAATGTTCCGGGTCTACAAGTTTATGTTGTGAAACTTGCTGAAAGATATGTACCTTCTGCAGTAAATGTTGCGTCAGCTATTAATATCGCCGCATTTAATTTAGGTATCGCTATTGGTGCATTTGTTGGAGGGCTCATTGTCGATTCCATCGGCATCATTCATACACCTTGGATCGGCGGAGTAATGGTGTTTGGTGCAGTTCTCTTAACGGCATGGAGCGCGTCACTTGAAAAAAGAACAATTTAAGAGTGGAAAAGAAGGCAGCTACTTTGGTTGCCTTCTTTTTTTAAGCAGTTTTTTTATTTTTCACTTTAGCTATTATGACTACAAGTAAAAGGGGCAAGAACCCAAAGAAAAATGTTACAGTGGTCTGCAAAAAGGATCCAGATTCTCCTAGTTCAATTTCGTTTTTGTACATCGTAAGAGAGAGTAAGAGCACAACCGCTGAGATTATATAAATAAAATGTGTAGCTTTTACTTTAAATAGAGTGGAGAGAGCTTGATCAAGTATGAACAACAATAAAGAGATCTTCATGTATGTTCCTAGAATTAGTGCGATGCCAAAGATCGCTTCTACACGCTCAACAATCTCTCCAATGCTAATCAGCTGAGCCAGAACATGAAGCGGGAATTTCTTAAGAAATACTAAAGGTCCGAGCCCCATTAATGAACAGAGAATTGTTAATGTGAGTACGATTCCATTTATGAACAAACCTAAATAAAGCCATTTATTAATGGACTGCCCGGGCTTTTGCTTTACCAAGTATATAATCATAGCGAAGAATAATACATCCATGTAAGGAAATCCAAAACCGACATAAACCCCATGTAATATCGGCTTAAAGCCTTGTGGAGCTAAAGGAAGCAGATTAGTGATCTCATACGTGTTGTAGGGCAGGATTAACATGATGATAAAGATGAAAAACAGAATATACATCAATAGGTGAAACATGCGACCCATTACTTCAATTCCAGCTTTTGCAGTTAGACTGGAAGTGATTAAGATGAGTAGATGAAAGATGAAGAGCGGTGTTTCTCTCATCATCGAGGTTGTAAAATATTGTCCCATTCCATATACAATGTTTGCTGTGATATACAACATGACTAAGAACAGAGGGATGATGAGTAGATAGGTCATCACGTTTCCGAGTGTTAGGCGAACTTGGTTCACATAACATTGATCAGGATATTCGTTGTGAAGAGTTAATACGAGATATAAGATGACAAAACCAACTAAGTTAGCAAGAAGCATGGCGATCCAAGCACTGTTTTGAGCAGCAGCCAGCATCGGCCCTTGGATATTGATAAGGGCTGAACCCGTCATATACACTTGAAATAACACTGCCATTTGCCAATAACTAATTTTTCCTGTGTGCATAAAGGGACTCCTTATGATTTTACTTGCAGCCATGAAGTGATAACTTCAGCAATAGGACCAAGTATTAACTGAAATCCTTCATCTAAGTTAGGAAGGTTCCGCCCGGAAAGATAAGAGTAGAGCATGTACCCTGCCGGAATAGACATCATTAAATAGATTTTTTTTGACTTTTTATCTTGTTTCAACGTTTGATAGTCGAAGTATAATAATACGACTAAGCTCCCTAAAATGAGTTTTTCAATCATAGTGATTCCTCATCATCCTATTGTTTTTTATGAAAAGGTTTGCTTATATCAGTTCCTGTGTTTAGGATGTTAACTTCCGATTTAACATGAAATACGACGTCTTTGTAATAAGGTATCTTTTCTTTTTTTATTCTCTGCCATTCTTTCGGATTACTGCGATAGATATGGTTTCCTAATCCGATAATATCTATATTCTTTTTTTGTGAGTGCTTTAATAATGTCATTAAGTTACTGTTCACTTGTTTTTCTAACTTTGCATGAAGAACTTCTAGTTGTTGTTTTGTTTCAATGTTTGTACATTCTAATTCACCTATACTAGCTTGAAGCTTTGGTCTAAGTGAGTAATGTATAACATCGTTTTTTATCGCAAAAGATGTGTTTGTATGTGATTCTGTGATTTCAAATGACTCCTGCAGCTTACTCCCTTTACAAGGAATACCAATGATTCCATACTGAAAATTATTAAGAGCGAGCATGAGCGATTTTGTGTCTTTGTTTGTAATAGTCGTCTTCAGCTTCCCACCTAGAAAGATAGAAAGCCCATCTACAAAGATACTGTTCTCTTTTTCTTTTTCCTTTCTTAGATAGGGAGCATACACCGTATCCACCTCGCTATGTAGCTGTTTTCCAATTGTAAATAAATTAGCGGGATAGGTTTTCGCACTAAATTTGCTCCCTGTTTTAGTGACTTCGTTTAATTGTTCACTCACCGTATTTTCTACATGTGGTTTTTCTTTTAAATAGTCTGCCGCAGCTCCTTCAGTTACTGCAACACCTGTTAAGAGTCTCGGTTCATGATCACGGTAAAAGAAATCTAAAACAGAACCGAGATAATATTTTTTGGCGACTTTCTCACTAATCACAATAAAACGAACATGCCCCCAGTTTGCTTTTCTTCCCAAATGAATGGTCACATCTCTTATAGCATCAAAAACGGATTTTGCTTCCGTTTCAAGGTTAAAGTATGATTCACCGCCACCACCAGCAGAAGCGATCTTAGGAGCAGGCTTATAAAATTGTGTGGTGAGTTTAATGGTTCCATCTTTCTTTTGGTCGACAGCTAGCGATTGAACGAAAACATACTCGGTAAGCTCGGCATGATCCCAGCAACCAGATAAAAAAAGGAGGGAGGAGGCAACGATGTATTTAATTAGCTTTTGCATAGTAATCCCTCCCTTTATAAGATATTGGCGTTATAAACCTTTTCCAGTACTTCGGTGCTTTAATAATTTTTTCAATGACAAACGAAAGAATCCGTCTTTTAGTAGTGACGTACTGTTAAGAGTGAACGTACCAAGATAAGGTTCCTTCAGAACGTGTAATTTAGACAGGTGCAGGAAGATAAGAATAAATCCAAGAAACAGACCGAAGCCTCCCATAATAGCTGCTAGAAACATTAATGGTATTCGCAACAAACGTGCAGCAAAGCCAAAATCATAATAAGGGATAGAAAAGGATGCGATTCCCGTCAATCCAATAACAACAATCATGATCGGTGAGGCGAGTCCAGCGTTAATGGAAGCTTCTCCGATAATTAGTGCTCCAACGATACTTACAGTTGATCCAATAGGTTTAGGTAGCCGGACCCCTGCTTCTTGTAAGAGTTCGAAAAAAAACAGCATGATTAAAGCTTCTATGATTGCAGGAAAGGGTATCCCTTCTCGTGTATCTAAGAGAGCGATCAATAAAACGGTCGGTATTAATTCAGAATGAAAAGTAGTCAAAGCGATATAGATACTAGGTAAAGCCAGGCTCAAAATAAAGCCAATAAATCGTACCAACCTGATGATGGATGAAAAAACAGATCGTTGATAATAATCGGAAGCAGATTGGAAAAATTCATTAAACAATCCAGGACAGATAACGATCGTTCCTGTTCCTTCCATTAGAATTATAATCTTGCCTTCTAATAACGAGGCTGAAGCAACATCTGGTCTTTCGGTAAATCGATATTGAGGGAAGGGAGTAACGGACGATTCCTCAATTAATTCAGCGATATAGGATGTTTCTAAAATTTCTTCGTTTTTAATTTTGTTGATTCTTAATTCAAACTCTTCAAGCATTTCCTTTTTAACAGTTCCATCTAAATAGCCATAAACAAATTTCGTATTAGACTTGCCATCCGTTTGTTTAAAAATAAATTTAAGATTGGGTGTCTTTACTCGAGAGCGAATCAAACCAAGGTTCTTTTGCAGGTTTTCGATCGTACCTTCTCGAGGGCCAACAACAACTACCTCGTTCTGTGGTTCTGCAACACTTCTTTTTTCTACAGAAGATGCATCAAAGCTTAGAGCTAAATCCCATTTATCAAAAATCAAAACAATATGGCCATTGACGATATTGGCATTTAATTCATTGTAGTTTTTTAGTAACATAACAGGTCTTGATGAGACGCCCTTGTTCTCAAAAAAGACCTTTATCTGTTGAACCGAAACATCAAGTGAAAGGGCTGCCTCAAAATCGGGCATATCCTTAAGTACCTGGTGAAGCAGGTTGGACTTTTCTTCTTGGACGAGAGAGTCACAATGTACAACAAGAGCTTCTTGTTTGTAATCTGAACCAAATTGAAAGTGCCTGATCTTAATATCATCACAGTTCTTATAAAGATTACGCATATATTCATCATTTGCTTGAAGATCTTTGTTAATAGGAACTTCTACTTTGGTTGTATCCATGATTGCTAACACCTGCCTTATCCTATAATGTTTGATGAAGGATAAGAATCTATACATTATTTACCATGAAAGACATGAAGGGTGGATGAAAGCTGTGGATTTCCTTTTCAGATGAGGGAAGATTATAGAAACGTGCGAAATAAAAAAGCTACCAGATAAACAAGGTAGCTTTTACATATTGAACGAGAGAGTCATGATTAAATCTTTTCCTGAGTTTCCACTTTGGCATTTTGATCAATTTCTAAACTTGTTTTATATTCAATTCTTTTTATATTACAGCCGGGACCGATTTCTATCGTGTTTCCGCGTACTACTTCAGCGTGTGTGTGTTCAAGATATAAGTAGTCGCCTTCGATCACTTCTGCCGTTAGTTGATCCGTGTGGTTGCTCATAAAAAATTTAATCAGCTTTTTAAAGCCAGATGCATCCCGGGTCTTTTTAACTGTGATGTTCTCGCCGCCAATTTCTTTAGCTTCACAATGACGTAGCAGTTCTACGTCGATCGTCCCTGCATTTAAGAGACCATCTATCTTAAAATTGCCGCGTGCTTCAAAAGATTCAGCTTCACAATCTCCCTTTATTTTAATTTGTCCTTTTACGTCTACTTCGTCGCTTGATACATTTCCTTGTACAGAGGCAGAGCCGCGAACGATGATTTCTTTTCCTTTTACATCCCCCTTAATAGAAGAGGAGCCTTGAACCTTTAATTCGTCGCAAAGAAGGTGACCATCGATGTCTGTGCTACCGTTAATCGTCATTTCCTTCACTTCTACATCGCCTTCGAAATGGGTTGATCCATTGATTTTGGCCGTATCAGTAGTAATGTTTCCCTCTAAATGTGCACTTCCGTTGCATTTAAACTCTTCACATATGAGATCGCCATATATATGTGCACTTCCGTTAACCTTTACTTGATGAAACTCGCCACCAGAAGAAGTTCCTGATCCGGAAATACTAATATTCTTTAACTGAGTTCGTTCCATTGCTATTCCTCCTCCAATTATTAAGAAAGCTTAAGTTTTAGTTCTTCCATGCACTGACTCAGTTTATAGTGAACGATTTTCTTTGCTTGAGGCTCTAATAGAAGGTTGGCCGGTTCTGGTGTGAGGATAAAAAATGAAACGCCCATTTTTCTAATAAAGATTAATTCACTTTCGCTGTTCTTTGTGCTCTGTGCATGTTCATCAAAAAGCTTCAACAGGTCTACGCCTTCTGTTCGATTTACATCGCCCGTTTGCAGCAATGAATTCAATACATATAAAGTTAATAACTGATTAAATGAAAACGAATGAGTAGGACCATGAAAGTTGTTATACATCTCTA
This sequence comes from Fictibacillus sp. 7GRE50, assembly GCF_015903875.1. Classification (NCBI taxonomy): domain Bacteria; kingdom Bacillati; phylum Bacillota; class Bacilli; order Caryophanales; family Fictibacillaceae; genus Fictibacillus; species Fictibacillus sp. 7GRE50. The sequence continues at coordinate 711,961 of NZ_JACZDW010000002.1, read as the reverse complement.
CTGCTGTATGAGAAACAATGTTACGTTTGGTGAGCTCTTCTGCTGATAATGAAGTGAGTGTCGGGGAAGGAGAGAACATATCAGCAAGTTCATCGAGTGATAAATCATCTTTTAAAGTTTTAATTTTTTCAATGCGCAGCAATATATCATCTTTAGGAAAGAATGTTTCTTGGCCTGTAAAGGTAGATTTTCGAATGAACCAGTTTTCAGGAATCAAGTTCTTTCTTTTCCATCTGTATAGCTGGCCGTAAGATATATTTGCTTCTTCTAATAGATCTTTCTTTGAGATTAGATTTTCCATGATTAACCTCCTTATTAGTAATGTAACATAACACTGTTACGCTACGCAATAAAATTTAAAAGTATACAAAGGAAAGTGCACGAAGATTTTTGAATAATAGTAGGTAGAAGGTGGAGGGGTTCAATGGAAAATTGGTTTGGTGCAGGAGCTTCTGGTTTTAGGATGTTCCAATGGGAGCATGTGCTTTTATTAATGTTAATCCTTTTTGTGAGTATGGGTATGTACCGCTATCGGATACGTATGAGGAAGATGCAATTATGGAAGAAAGTCTTGATCACAGGGCTTGTAGTCTCAGAAAGTTCATATCACATATGGGCCGTTCATAATGACTTATGGGACCTTCATATTTTCCTTCCTTTGCAGCTATGTAGTTTTAACATTCTGTTGTCCGTGTTGTTACTCTTAACGGATAATCGGAGACTTTTTGCTTTTGTCTACCTTTTTGGTTTAACAGGTGCCATACAAGGATTACTTACACCAGAGTTATTTCAAGAGCCTTGGCATTTTCGATTCATCCAATATTTTATGGCTCATGCTTTTATTGTTTGGACAGCTCTATACTATGCGATTGTAAGATCTTATACCATTAGCTGGCATCTTCTTTTTCAGTCATTCTTATGGCTGAACATTTATGCTATAGGTGTCTATGTTGTAGATGTGACTATTGATGCAAACTATATGTTCTTGCTAGAGAAACCAACGAATGCTTCGCTTCTAGATTACTTAGGACCGTATCCGTGGTATATCCTTTCACTAGAACTAGTCGCTTTCTGTTTATGTCTGCTTGTTTTTATTCCGGTTAAAGAAAAGCTAAATCACACGAAAGAGGACCATCCACCGTTTGAGGTGTAGGGTCCTTTTTTTGTACCTTTTGTGACAAAATCATGCAAAGGAAGAAAGAAATGGTATTTATTGTATAATGGAAGTGAGGAGGGATTTTATGATTGAAACCATGAACAGGCCGATCAGGTGGATACCTTATCTATTTCTTAGCTTATTGGTCATTGGCAGCAATGTACTTCTTTATCAGACAACTTATTTCCAACCCATACCTACTTCTGTGCTCATTGGCTCTATGTTTGATTTTCTTCTCGTTATTCCTCTACTTACCTATTACTTTATTATTCGTAAAAGATACTCATGGAAGCTGACACTGCTTGTCGCATTAGTGAGTTATGCTTTCGCTTCATTTATCATTCCAGATGATCTGTTGAAATCTGTATCATTTATTCCGAAAGCTCTACTTCTTTTAGAAGCGGGTTTTATCTCTATTGAGCTTTATTTACTATTTATCGTGTGCAGAAAGTTACCTAAAGTAAAGAAGTCGTACCGTGACTTAGCTGTTGATCTACCGTTTTTATTGAAAATCAAACACGCTGTAAATCTTCATTTCGCACAAAGTCGCTTGATCGATTCTCTCGTCAGTGAAGTTACGATGTTCTATTATGCTTTCTTTTCCTGGCGAAAAGCACCTGTGATGACTGGACAAACATTTACTCTCCATAAGAATACAAGTTATGTAGCTCTCCAGCTCATGTTGATCCATGCGCTTATCATCGAATCAGTCGGTCTTCATTATTTCTTCAGTCAATGGAACCATACAGTCTCTTTGATTTTATTATTTATAAACATCTACTCTATTCTTTTTCTCATCGGTCAGATGCAAGCTGTAAAAAAAGTCCCTTTAATCGTTACGAATCAATCGTTGATATTGAATATAGGATTTATTAAAAGCCTTGATCTGCCGTTTAAATACATCCAAGAATGGAAAACGTATGAAGGACCAGATGAGTTGAGTGCAGCAGAAATGAAGTATACCTTTGAAGCCCGAGTAAGTGATTTTATTCCGGAAAAACCGAATATTGAGTTGCTGTTGAAAAAACCTATAAGGTCAGATATCATATATGGATTTAAGAAGAACGTGACAAGGGTAGTTATTAAAGTAGATAACCCCACTGAATTAATGAGGCTTATTGAAAAGAGAATGGCTGATGAAGAATGTAACTTAGAAGATTAACAGTCTTTTTTTAGCAAATGTTCAATTTCACCTTGTTAAATGGAAATGCTATTGTTAAGATTTCAGAAGGTTACAGAAAAATCCTTTCGACAGGTGAAAATATATGTTTAAAAATACAGCAACTTCACAACAAAAAAAATCATTTCTTACTTCCGTTCAGCTAATCGTCATCTTTTATTTATTGTCCGTTTTAGTAGCGACTATTCTTTTAAGCTTGCCGGTCGGTCATAACGAAGGAGTAGAGTTGAAATTTATCGATGCCCTGTTTACCGCCGTGAGTGCAGTTAGTGTAACAGGTCTAACTTCTGTTAATATCTCAGAAACGTTTAATCAAGTTGGAGTCGTCCTTCTTGCCATCATCGTGCAGATTGGTGGAATCGGCGTTATGACGCTCGGTACAGCCATTTGGCTTTTAATCGGTAAACGTATTGGGATGAGAGAGCGTCAATTGATTATGACAGACCAGAATCAATCTACACTTGCTGGGCTTGTCCAGTTGATGAAGCAAATACTAACACTCATTATTGGAATTGAAATCGTAGGAACAGTATTGTTCTTTATCTTGTTTCAGCCTTATTATGATACAGAAATAGAAGTGCTCTATCACGCATTCTTCGCAGCAGTTACAGCAACGACGAATGCAGGTTTTGATATAACGGGAAGTTCATTGATCCCGTTTCGTCATGATTATCTCGTTCAGATCGTTACGATGTTTTTGATTACATCCGGTGCTATCGGATTTCCTGTATTAGTAGAGATCAATAACTTTATTAAAGAGCGTAAGTATTTAGAGCGTTATACGTTCACTCTTTTTACGAAAGTTACAACAACTACATTTGCGTTATTAGTTATTACAGGAGCCATAGGGATTTATGTACTAGAGATGAATGCATTCTTCGAAGGTAAGTCTTGGCATGAAACAATCTTTTATTCGTTGTTTCAGTCTGTTACCACACGAAGTGGAGGCCTATCCACGATGGACGTCTCGGAATTCACAGTACCAACACTTCTCTTCTTAGGAGTCATGATGTTTATTGGTGCTTCTCCAAGCTCAGTAGGAGGGGGGATTCGTACGACGACTTTTGCTGTAGCATTATTAGCAATCCTCTTTTATGCAAAGGGTAGAAACACGATAAAAATCTTTAAGCGTGAGATATACCCTGAAGATATACACAAGTCGTTTATTGTTATTATCGTTGCGATGGTGCTCTGTACGACATCCACTATTATCTTAGCGATTACTGATCCTATGCCGATCGAGTACTTATTCTTTGAGGTATGTTCAGCTTTCGGAACTACAGGGCTTTCCACTGGAATTACAGGTCAGTTGAGCTCAACAGGTAAAGTGATCTTAATGCTTCTGATGTTTATTGGAAGAATTGGCGTACTTTCATTCTTGTTCATTATCCGAGGGAAAGTGGTTACAGAGCACATTCATTACCCGAAAGAAAAATTAATTATTGGCCAATAAAAGTGATCACGTTTGAATTCACGCTGCTGTTTACTTATAATGAACATAAGTAAATAAGTCCTTCGGGGTCGGGTGAAATTCCCAACCGGCGGTGATGAGGTTTCAGCCTCTCAGTCCGTGACCCGGTTTTGCATGTAGCAGAAACGGTGGATTCGGTGCAATTCCGAAGCCGACAGTATAGTCTGGATGGGAGAAGGAACGTGAACACTTTTAGAATACCTGTGTTTGAAATAGGTATATTTAAAGGTTTATTTCGTTATATTCTTAACATTTAAAACCCCGGAAGCAATCTGTTTCCGGGGTTATTTGTATTAAGAAAAAAAGGACTCCTGCTTATGCATATTTACGATGATACTTACGTCATACGAGGGGAGGGAAAGCTTTTTGTTTACAGGCATTATCGAAGAAAAAGGTACGATAAAATCAATTTCTAAAGGCAACGAAACGATTGTTCTTACTGTTACAGCCCAAGAAGTATTAAAAGATGTAAACCTTGGAGACAGTATCGCAGTTAACGGTGTTTGTCTAACCGTAACTTCTTTTAGTAAAAGAGAGTTCACGGTAGATGTTATGCCAGAGACGTTTCGTTCATCCACATTGAGATTGTTAAACAACCGTGATTTGGTCAATCTTGAACGAGCGATGGCTGCTGGTGGCCGGTTCGGTGGACATTTTGTTTCCGGGCATGTGGATGGGACAGGAACAATCATTGAAAAGCGTCCAGAGAGAAATGCCATTTATTATACGATTGTGTTACCTGACCATCTGATGCGTTATTTTATGTTGAAAGGCTCTGTATGTGTAGATGGAACGAGTCTCACTATATTTGAAGTGACCGAAAGTAAAATTACTGTTTCATTGATTCCTCATACAGCAGAACACACGATCTTAGGGTCGAAAGGAACGGGTGACATCGTGAATATAGAATGCGACATGCTCGCAAAGTATGTACACAATATGTTGTCGCCGAAAGAAGAAACTACACAAAAGTCGAAGCTGTCTCTTGATTTCTTACAAGAGCACGGATTTTAGGAGGAGAGTTCATGTTTCACTCCATAGAAGAAGCAGTGGCAGATCTTAAAGAAGGAAAAATTGTGATCGTAGTAGATGACGAAGATCGTGAAAACGAGGGTGACTTTGTAGCACTCGCAGAAGGTATAACTCCTGAAACCATTAATTTTATGGTGACACATGGCAGAGGTTTAGTGTGTACACCGATCTCAGAAGAAATTGCGTTAAAGCTTGATCTTTCACCGATGGTAGTTGCCAACACAGATTCGCATGGCACGGCTTTTACGATAAGCGTCGATCATATTTCAACTACAACAGGTATTTCGGCTCAAGAGAGAGCGTCTACGGTACGTGAGCTTGTGAATGCAGATTCCCTGCCTTCTGATTTCAAACGACCTGGTCATATTTTTCCGTTGATCGGAAAAAACGGTGGTGTGTTGCGAAGAGCAGGCCATACGGAAGCAGCCATCGATCTTGCACAAATGGCAGGCAGCAAATCGGCTGGTGTTATCTGTGAAATCATGAAAGAAGACGGAACGATGGCTCGTGTTCCTGAACTAGTCGAGCTTGCGAAACAACATAATATGAAGCTGATTACGATTAAAGACCTCATTACGTACCGAAACAAAACTGAGCAGATGGTAAAGCGTGAAGTAGAGATTAATCTGCCTACAGAGTTTGGAGATTTTAAAGCGATCGGTTTTTCGAATGTATTAGATGAGAAAGAACATGTTGCACTCGTTAAAGGTGAGGTTGCAACGGGAGAACCAGTTTTAGTCCGCGTTCATTCGGAGTGCTTAACAGGTGATGTATTTGGTTCAGCTCGTTGTGATTGTGGTTCACAGCTTCACGCAGCTCTTTCACAGATAGAAAAAGAAGGCCGTGGCGTTTTGCTGTACATGAGACAAGAAGGACGCGGCATCGGACTCATCAATAAGATGAAAGCTTATAAACTTCAAGAAGAGGGTCTTGATACGGTTGAGGCAAATGAGCAGCTCGGGTTCGCTCCAGATCTGCGTGATTATGGCATAGGAGCTCAGATTTTAAAGGACCTTGGTATCAGTAAGATGAAACTGCTGACAAACAATCCAAGAAAGATTGCTGGATTAAAAGGGTATGACTTAGAAGTGACCGATCGTGTGGCGCTTCAGATGCCTCATAACAAGAACAACGAAGATTATCTAAAAACAAAAAAGAGCAAATTGGGGCATATGCTTCATTTTTAAATCAGGAGGAATAGTCATGGCAAAATTATTTGAAGGACATTTAGTTGGTACAGGATTAAAAGTAGGTATCGTAGCAGGACGTTTTAATGACTTTATTTCAGATAAATTAGTTTCAGGTGCACAAGATGCATTCAAGAGACATGGTATTTCTGAAGATGATGTAGATATCGCTTGGGTACCTGGAGCGTTTGAGATACCGCTGATCGCTAAAAAGATGGCAGATAGCGGTAACTATGATGCTGTGATTACGTTAGGAGCAGTTATCCGCGGATCCACTCCGCACTTTGATTACGTATGTAATGAGGCAGCGAAAGGAGTCGCTCAAGCATCCATGACGAGCGGTGTTCCTGTAATCTTTGGCGTTTTGACAGTGGATTCAATTGAACAAGCGATTGAGCGTGCAGGAACGAAAGCAGGAAACAAAGGCTGGGAAGCTGCTGTGTCAGCTATTGAAATGGCAAACTTAACGCGTCAGTTAGGATAAATTGTATGTGTGTGAAAGCCCGTCACTTTTTTAGTGACGGGTTTTTGTTTGTTTTATAAAATCGATGGTGTACGAGTTTGTCGAGTGGTGTCGACTCGTGGATAACTTTTGGATTGAGAGCATGAACTCGTGGATTAAGTGTGAAAACTCGTGGATTGAGAGAAAAAACTCGTGGGTTGAAAGTGAAAACTTCTGGATTGAAAGTAAATAATGATAGGTACATATGAAAACGCTGTAGATTGAAGCGGCAACCTCACTTCAAGCACTCTTCTAAAGCAAAAATTAACAGCGTTTTAAATAATTTTAAGCATATCTAAAAGCAATTGACATAGTTATTAGAATAGTGTTAAGATTACCAAAGTTACAAACTACAAAATTATGGAAAGGATGGTTGTGTCATGGTGAAAGAAATGATTGTTACTCAAATTGCGGTCACTGTTGTAATCAACGATGACTCTACAATTTCATACCATGGCCTGCCGGAAGAGATGTATTAGGATTATCAATCTATATATCTGCCTTTTCTACATACATGTTTGTACGCAGGTCACCCCAGTCGTGACGTGTGTTTTTTTGTGATTTTAAGCATACCGAGTTCGAATGGTATGCTTTTTTATTTTCGTTTGCACAGAAGAGTCAATCTTCTTTTTGCAATAGATTCACGAAACAATAGGAGGAGAAAAAATGAAAAGAAAATCATTTAATGTGTGGCTAGAACGCAAGGATCATACACTTTTTGGGTAGCTTCGTTAAACAACTGTTTAAGAGGATGGTAGATCGAGAGGAGAGACATTATGTTTTCAGTTTTAGGAAAATTAGCTTGGTTTTTTAAGAAACATTGGATACGTTACACGGTTGCGGTAGTGCTGCTGACTGGTGTTGGGATCATTGAGATCATCCCACCGAAACTCATCGGTAATATTATTGACTCCATTCATATGGGCACGATCACAAAAGAAGACATGATGCGGACTCTTGGAATCTTTGTAGCTGTCCTAATTTCGATGTACATTACGATGTACATCTGGATGTATCAGCTTTTTGGAGGCGCTTTTATTATCGAGCGTTCGATGCGATCAAGTTTTATGCGTCACTTATTAAAGATGACTCCTACATTTTTTGAGAAAAATCGAACAGGAGATCTGATGGCACGTGCTACAAACGATTTAAAAGCAATCTCTATGACTGCAGGATTCGGAATTTTAACACTTGTAGATTCGAGTTTGTTCATGTTAACGATCCTGTTTGTGATGGGATTCATGATCAGTTGGAAATTGACGTTTGCAGCGCTTATTCCACTGCCGATCATCGCGTTTATTATTAAAAAATACGGAAAAAAAGTACATCAGCGTTTTACCATTGCCCAAGATGCCTTTGGAGAAATGAACGATTCAGTTCTTGAAAGCATTCAAGGAGTACGTGTTATTCGTGCTTATGTTCAGGAAGAAGAAGATGTAGCACGCTTCAATAAGGTAACAGAAGATGTATTTGAAAAGAACTTGGCTGTATCGAGAATTGACGCCTTGTTCGAGCCAACGATAAAAGTATTGGTAGGAATGAGTTATTTAATCGGTTTAGGATATGGAGCATACATGGTCTTTCATAAGACGATCACACTTGGTGAGCTTGTTACGTTCAACGTGTACTTGGGCATGCTGATCTGGCCGATGATCGCGATCGGTGAGCTCATTAATATTATGGAACGTGGAAGTGCATCACTTGATCGTGTTAATGAAACGCTTAGCTATGAACCTGATGTAAAAAACGCAGAAGACCTTGTCCCATTAAAAGATCCAGGAACAATAGCATTTGAAGATGTGACTTTCCGTTATCCTTCTTCTGAAACAGATAACTTAAAAAACATCAACGTTAAGGTGGAAAAGGGAGCAACGCTTGGGATCGTTGGCCGAACAGGAAGCGGAAAAACAACACTTCTTAAACAGCTTTTAAGAGAGTATCCAGCTGGAAAAGGGAATATTTCGTTCTCTGGTGTGGGCATTGAAGATATCGCTTTAGAAGATCTACAAGGATGGATCGGATACGTACCGCAGGATGCTATTCTTTTCTCCAAAACGGTGGAGGAAAATATCCTGTTTGGGAATAGCACGGCAGGTGTTGATAAATTGAATCATGTTATGGAGATGGCGTCCTTTAGAAAAGATGTTCAGCACCTTCCTGAAGGATTGAACACGCTCGTCGGTGAAAAAGGTGTGGCGTTATCAGGAGGACAGAAGCAGCGTGTGTCTATTGCACGAGCATTATGTGTGGATCCAGAAATTTTGATATTAGATGATGCGCTTTCTGCTGTTGATGCGAAGACGGAGACTGCAATCATCGGTAACATCCGTAAAGAACGCGCTGGGAAAACAACTTTTATAACAACACACCGACTGTCTGCAGTTGAACACGCAGACTGGATCATCGTTATTGATGACGGAGCGATCGTTGATGAAGGCAGACATGAGGATTTAATAGCTAGAGATGGCTGGTATAAAGAACAGCACGAACGTCAGCAGATCGAACAAAACTTAAATGATAATAAGGCGGTGTAGCCATGAACGTTGGAAAACGCCTGTTTCAATACGCACTTCACTATAAAAAGAACTTTATTCTCGGGCTTCTGATGCTGACCGTTGCCATTGGGGCGGAGCTGACCGGACCGTTTATCGCAAAGACGATGATCGATGACCATATTCTTGGGATCGAAAGGCCGTGGCATCAAGTAGATAATGAAGAAAAAGCAGCAGTGAAATACGATGGAAACTGGTATAAACGAAGTGATCATTTTGATCCAGGAGAAGATAAAGGAAAAGAAATACGAGTTATACAAGTGAAACGAGACTATTTTGTTGTACCAAAGAAAATATCTTTTGATGGGGAACGAAAAGCGAATTACAGTAAGGTGACGATTTCTTTTAAAGGAAAATCAGAAACCTATCAGGCAGATAAATTAAGTACGAGTGAAACATTTGCTTTTTATAAGCCTGAAATCGCGGGGATCATGAAACTAACCATGATCTACTTAAGCCTTCTCGTTTTTGCATCATTCTTTCAGTATGGTCAGCGCTATATGCTGCAGCGCTCGTCAAATCTGGTTATCAAGAAAATTCGTCAAGATGTATTCGCCCACGTTCAGCGTGTAGCGATCACATATTTTGATAATCAGCCTGCTGGGAAAATCGTTTCTCGTATTACGAATGATACGGAAGCGATCAAGGAATTATTCATTAACGTACTAGCTAACTTTTTTACAGGAATCATCTATCTGACGGGAATTTTCATCGCGTTGTTCTTGCTTGATCCTAAGCTTGCAACGATCTGTTTGATTCTTGTACCGATCCTCGTCGTTTGGATCATCGTATACAGGAAATTCGCGTCTAAATACAATCATAGAATTCGTTCTACGCTTAGTGATATTAACGGAATGATAAACGAATCAATCAACGGTATGACAATCATTCAAGCATTTAAGCGCCAAAAAGAGACTTCTGAAGAATTTGAAAAGATGAATAAAGAATACTTCACCTTTCAAAACAAGCTGTTAAGTCTTAACGCGATGACGGGACATAACCTTGTGTTGTTATTAAAGAACCTTGCGTTTATGGCATTCATCTGGCATTTTGCAGGTCAGGCACTCGGTGTAGGTTCTGTTATTTCGATCGGTGTGCTATACGCCTTTGTTGATTATTTAAACCGTATGTTCCATCCGGTAACAGGTATGGTTAATCAGCTTGCACAGCTTGAGCAGGCACTAGTATCTGCAGAGCGAGTATTCGTTCTGATGGATGAGCCAGGACAGAAAGTGACGGAGACAGAGATTGAACGTTACAAAGGAAATGTTGAGTTTCAAGATGTTACGTTCAGTTATGTAGAAGGGGAACCAGTCCTTAAAAATATAGCTTTCGAAGCAAACCAAGGTGAGACGGTGGCACTTGTCGGTCACACTGGTTCTGGTAAAAGCTCTATCATGAATCTATTATTCCGATTCTATGACATCAAACAGGGAAAAATCATGATCGATGGCCAAGACATTATGAAGCTATCTAAACAGGAGCTTCGACAGCATATGGGTATCGTCTTGCAAGATCCTTTCTTGTTCACAGGAACGATTGCATCCAACGTGAGCTTGGATAATCCTGAGATCACGCGGGAACAAGTTGAAAAGGCACTCACCGATGTAGGCGCGATGCCATTTATCAACAACTTGCCTAAAGGATTAGATGAGCCGGTTATTGAAAAAGGAAGTACCCTTTCATCCGGTCAGAGACAATTAATCTCTTTTGCAAGAGCGCTAGCTTACAATCCAGCTATCTTAATACTTGATGAAGCAACGGCAAGTATTGATACAGAAACAGAAGCTGTGATTCAAGAGGCACTAGATGTCCTGAAGAGAGGAAGGACCACTTTCATTATTGCTCATAGACTTTCTACGATTAAGAGTGCGGATCAAATTCTCGTTCTCGACCGTGGTGTGATCGTAGAACGTGGCAGTCATGAAGACCTGATGAAAGAAAAGGGACGATACTTCCAGATGTACCAGCTTCAACAAGGAAAAACGGAAACAAGAGCAGTAAGTTAAACGCTAAAAGGAGCCTAATGGGCTCCTTTTTTTTTGATATTTTTAAGAAGGCTGCTTATCATCCTTCTTCTTTATTTTTTTCATCCATCTCATCGTTTTGTTCGCCGTCGTCTACACCGTTGTCTTGGTCAACGCCGTCACCGCAAGCAGTTAATCCACCTAACGTTAACATTGCTGCCAATGTTCCGGCTGCCCATTTCTTTTTCCACATGTGAATCACTCCTCTTTTCATTTTTTTTTAAAATATTTTTGTTTAGTAAAAGATTCCCGTAAAGAAGTCGATAAAACATATGAATCAATAAAATGAGCGTATAGTCGCATGTAATTGCATGATAATGGATGAAATGTAACTGATGATCAAGAAAGAAGGAAATCGAAATGGCATCTATTTTAAGCATCTTAACAAAAAAGAAAAGTAAAGCAGAAGTGCTTGATCCAACGGAGAATTTTAAAGAAGACGTGAAAATTTTAGTATCTCCTAACAGTGAATGGCAAAAGCAATTGAATATGATTTCATTAACAGTTGAAGATTTACGGATTATTCGCTCGATCAAACCGTTGCTCTCTGAGAATATAGAAGAGATCGTGAACCAATTTTATAAAAACATTGAACATGTTCCTGGCTTGATGGAAATTATTCAAAAACACAGTTCAGTTAATAAGCTTCAAGTGACGTTGATCAAACATATACAAGAAATGTTTAATGGGGTTATTGATACAGCATACATAGAGCAAAGAAAAGTGATTGCTCGCATCCATTTTAAAATCGGTTTGCAGCCGAAATGGTATATCTGTTCTTTTCAGGACATGCTGCTTTCCTTTTTGTCTATTTTGGACAAACATATTCAAGATAAAAATGAGTATCAGCTTGCCGTTAAAGCTGTAACGAAGATTTTGAATTTTGAGCAGCAGATTGTCTTAGAAGCATTTGAACTAGAACAAGTAAAACAGAGAGAACATCATGAAGAGCAAAAAAGGCAGATTGCGGTTTCAGTTGGGGATTCTGTGGAAGAACTAGCGAGTATCTCAGAAGAGACGAGTGCAGCCCTAGAAGAGTTAACATCAAAAGCGGATGAAGTGGTTGTTTTTGCAAAGAACACAGCAGAATCAGCTGTAGAGGTATCCAATAATTCGTTAGCAGGTAAGAATAAACTAGACGATCATCAGCAAATGATTCTGAAAGTAAAAGACCAATCAGAGCAGATTACAGCTGAATTGATCAATTTGGAACAAGCAACAGTAAAAATTAACGATGTTGTCGATATCGTAACAGCGATTGCGGAACAGACGAACCTTCTATCCCTTAACGCAGCGATAGAAGCAGCTAGAGCGGGGGAAGCTGGAAAAGGATTCTCTGTCGTCGCTCATGAAGTTAGAAAGTTAGCAGACCAAACAAAGACTTCTGTTTCAGGTGTTTCAGAACTTGTGAAAAATACGCATAAACGCATAGAAGCTGTAACTACATCCGTTGAAAGTATTCACCAATATATAAACGATAGTGTAAGTGAAGCTACCGAAATATCAGATTTCTTTGTAGCGATTCTCTCCAAGATGGATGAGAGTACAGATCGAAGCGGAAAGCTAGAAAAAGAAGTAGAAGTGATGGCTGAAGTTATAGAAGAACTTAGTCATGCTGTTGGTCAGATCGCGGTTTCAGCAGATTCGTTAACAGACGTTACAAAAAGTATGCAACAAGAATAAAGAAGGGATCCCGCGGGATCCCTTCTTTATTTATTGATAACATATTGTCCTCTATTGGTTTCGAATGAGACGATGTTATCGTCGGTTCGAATGTCATTAATTCCATCAATCGGTATTTCGTACGTAATTGTCGGCAGCTCTACTTGTGAACCTTCTTCAGCTGCATAAGCTGTACCGTGTAAAAACAATATGTGGTCACCTAAATAGTCGTCATGTGCGTCTCTTTGTTCAAAGGTTACTTTATCTAGTGAGATTCTGATTTGATCTAGATCTCCTGCTTCTTCTTTACGTATAGAAATCTGGTTACCAGCCCACCCATTTAGTACATCTTTTAGTTCGATAATTTTAGTATCTGACATTGTTTTCACCTCATTATTCAATTTTCCCGTAATCCACAAACTTAAACCGAAGAATAATGAGTAATTAGTTATAAAAATATTAGTATTTTCATGTTAGAGATTTTTAGATGACGATTGATCTAGTTGAAATGCTGTTGTGTGTATGTGCAGGACATTTTTGAATAAGATGTCCATAAGAGCAGGACGGAAACATTTTATACGAGGTAATCTCTATTTATTACGAGGTAATCTAATATTTATACGGGGTAATCCACAATAATTACGTAGATAAAAATATTTATCCGATTTTCGACAAACACGATACATTTATTAGCGAAAAAAAACTCATAAAAAGCTCTTCAGCTCTTTATGAGTCAATGATCACTTAAGGTTTCAGCTCAACGATCTTATGAGCTCCCCAAGGTGCAACACTTATAATTACATCCATGTCTTTTGCTTGTTGTTCAAGTTCTTTTCCCGTGTTCTCCTGCACATAATAGCGTTCGAATCCGTAGGTAAGCTGAATATTATCAATTGAACCTGCTCCCCAGACTTTTTCAGCTTTTGCAGTTAACACAACCTGTTCACCCGTTACATCTGGCTTTTCTGAATAAACATTCTTAACCACATAATAACCATCTTTGTTTGGCTTTAGAACTACATAAGCTTTTTGCTCACCCCGATCGAGTTTTGCTGCATCTCCTTTATAGCTTTTGAGAGGAGCTGTACTGATATCATAACGAAGTGTCACATAGTCACCATACAAAAGATCTCGAGGATCTACGGGAACAGTCTTTATCTTGATCTCTTTTCCAAAATAATCGATGCTGTAATAGCTTCCTGCGATAAAGATTAAAAATAAAACTTGCAGAAGGGCAGCGATCATCCATCCTCTTTTTTTAATCATGATGCGGACCTCCGTTCTTTAAGATCTGCTTTTTCTTACGTTGAAGAAACGCATTTAGTATGAACAAAAGAACTCCGCCAAATAAGAAGAATATCGACTTTGGCATAAAGGACCACGCCAGGTTGAAGTATCCCATTAAGCAAACGAGTAAAAATAGTACGATTCCAAAATTGATTTGCGAACGACTTTCGTTACGATAGCCTTCAGCAAGCTTGAATCCTGAAAATACGAACATGATGATCAAATAAAGGATGCCTACTATTAATGGATCCGTCACTCTGACCAAGTAAAAGAACGGTAGGAAAATTAATAGTTCCCAAGCATGCAAATATAAATTCTCCTGACGTTTTCCGATGATTGATAAAGCGAATAGGATGATCAATACAGGAATGTACACATAAGAATGGGGCAGCTCGAAATCAGAAGAAAATTCATTTGTAAGCAAGAAATATAATCCGTAAGCAAAACCAAAGCCAATGAGTGTTCCTAGGCGATTAAACGGTTGTTTAAATACGTCCTTATCAACCCATAGTCCGCTTGTGAATAAGGCGAATCCAAATAAGAAAAACCAGAGTAGATTAATATCTTTAACCATAATAAACATCAGGACTTGAATACTGAATCCAATCGTAAGTATCCAAGACTTTTGAATGGTTGGGTATAAGAAAACAAAGCCTCCAACAGCTAATGTAAAAAGAATAAATAAAAGATAACTAAAGCTTTGGAACTCATTTATACTGTAAAGTTGTCCTCCGACTGTTAATAGTCCAAGAAGGAAGAAATAGAGCTTGTTACGATCCCTGAATAAATAAAAAACGGCAGGCAGGCTCCAAAAAACGAATAATCGAGCATCGACAGCATTCAAGTGAAAAGTCTGACCTAAAAGAATGATGCTAGCTCCAAATGTAATGATCCCAAGAAGATTAAGAGAAGTACCTAATGAATGATGGCCAGCTTTTAAATACCGTTCACCAGAAAAATAAAATCCGAGCATAAACACGATAAGTAAGGTTAGTCTGGCAATTGGTGAGATTTCTCCCCAATTTGAAGCGATGAAAGATAAGATTCCGATGCCGATTAATATACTGGCTAAAATAGGTAATATACCAGTAACTTTTCGCTTGTCTTCGGAATCAGGGTATCTTGCAGTGATTAAATCCAACTGATCTTCAGTGATGATGTTGTCAGCGATCCATTTTTGACCTTCTTTTCTTATCCATTGTTTGTTCATGTTTACCACCTCAATTCATGTATATGTAAAGTCCTTTTAAAACAGGACGAAACACCAATATTCTCTTTTAGTGTAATATTACACAACGAAAATGATGTTATCAAGCAATAAATTGAAAAGAGTATACGAATCCTTATGTTTAGATAAGGTAAACAAAAAGAGAACAGCTATCATAAGCTGTTCTCAAAATTATTACATTTATTTTTTGTCTTGTACATAATGCACGATTTTTAATACGGTCTTTCGAGGCAAGAATCGAACGATGTTAGCTAATGCTTTATTTTTAAATCCTGGAATAGACAATGAATCTTTAGACATCAATGCTTTATAACCTGACCGCGCAACGTCGCTCGCATTCATCGCACCAGATTGAAACAAGCGAGATGATTCAAGGCTTGCACGTTTTTCGAAGTTTGTAGCTGTAGCACCAGGACAAAGAGCTGTAACGCTAACATCGGTATGACGTAATTCATAGTTGATGGCTTCTGAGAAGGAAAGTACATAAGCCTTTGTTGCGTAATAGACAGCCATTAATGGTCCAGGTTGAAAAGCTGCAGTCGAGGCAACGTTTAAGATTTTACCTCGATTACGCTTAATCATTCCGGGAAGAAGCTGTTTTGTCAGTGTTGTAAGAGCTGTTATGTTTACTTGTATCATATCTTTTTCATCTTTCCATGATGTCTCGTTAAATGGTCCGTAAGCAGCGAATCCTGCATTGTTGATGAGAACATCAACCTCAATACCTTTTGCAATGATCTCTGCTGTCAGTTCTTCTGCAGCGTCTGTTTGGCTTAAATCTTTTGCAATTACCGTTACTGAAATACCGTATTTTTTAGACATCTGTTCAGCAATCTCATTAAGCTTTGACTCATTTCTAGCTGTAAGCACTAAATGATAACCGTCCTTCGCAAAGAGATCGGCAAATTCAAGACCAATTCCGCTTGAGGCTCCTGTAATGAGTGCAATTTTATTATTTATCATAAGAAACATCCTTTCTTATATCGTGTTTATATGTTTAAGAATATCAACATGATAACATATCTTTTAAAATAAATAAACATGAACTCGTCAAAAAAGGTATGATGAAAGAAATATGAAAATTTTGACAAAGGAGGTGCGCTTGAATGAAAAATGTAATGATTGCAAAACATCCTGCAACAGGCGAAACCATTGATCAGTGGTTAGAAACGGGAGAAAATCACATTCCTGAAATGTATGAGAAAGCTTCTGCTGCTTTTCAATATTGGTCCACCCGTTCGTTAGAAACTCGATTAACGTTTATAAAAAAGATAAAGCAGCATCTATTAGATAACATGGATGAGATCGTAGATGAAATTTGTGCTGCGACTGGAAAAGTGAAGACAGAAGCTTTAACAGCAGATCTTATGCCAGTAATTGATATCATCGCGCATTATGAAAAGCGCGCACCAAGAATTTTAAAGAGGAATAAGGTTTCCACACCGATTCTTTTTTTAGGTAAATCTTCATATGTAGATTATTTTCCTCTTGGAACAGTACTAGTCATCTCACCATGGAACTATCCTTTTCAACTATCGATGACACCTGTAATCTCGGCACTGATCGCAGGGAATTCTGTTATTGTAAAACCTTCTGAGGTCACACCTACGATCGGGTTGTTGATTGAAAAAATTGCGAGAGAAGTGAATCTGCCGAAAAATGTTCTTCAAGTTGCTCATGGCGGAAAAGAATTGGGACAAGCTTTGGTTTCTGGAACGCCAGATGGCATTTTCTTCACAGGATCTGTTGAGACAGGACGGAATATTGGTATTGAAGCAAGCAAGAGCTTTATTCCTTATACCCTTGAGCTTGGCGGAAAAGATCCAATGATTGTATTTGAAGATGCTCACATGATAAGAGCAGTGAACGGTGCAGTTTGGGGTGCGTTCACGAATGCAGGACAAGTTTGCATGTCGATTGAAAGAGTGTATGTACAGCATGCCATTCATGGAGAATTTATCGACCGGCTTGTAGAAGAAACGAAGAAACTGAAGCTTGGTGAAGATATTGGCTCTTTAACTTTTCCTCATCAAAAAGAGATCATAAAAAATCATGTGAAGGATGCATTAGAGAAAGGAGCTCTTCTGCTTACTGGCAAAGACCCAGATCAGTGGGGAGAAAGCATGTATTTGGAACCAATGATCTTAACGAATGTTACGGAAGATATGAAAATCGTTAAAGAAGAAACGTTTGGACCAGTACTGCCTGTGATATCCTTCTCAACAGAGGAAGAAGCGATCGAAAAAGCGAACAGCACTGAGTTTGGTTTGAACGCAAGTGTATGGACAAAGGATGCTAAAAAAGCGAACCGTGTGACATCAAAGCTTGTAACAGGCAGTGCGGTGATTAATGATGTACTCGTTTCAGTAGCAAATCCGCATCTTCCATTTGGTGGAGTAAAAAACAGCGGGATAGGCAGGTATCATGGAGAAGAAGGCTTGTTTACTTTTACCCGTCAGATGTCAGTGATGAAAGATGCGGGAATCAAAAAACGAGAGATAAATTGGTACCCGTATGAAAATAAGTACTCAAAAATAAGAACATTGATCAAAGCCTATTTTTCAAACAGCAAACAAAGGGTGGAATTGATGCGTTCAAGCATTAAACAACTTCGGAAAAAATAGGGGTTATTTTTGTTTTGCAAGTTGCTTTTGAATGCAGTTTTACAGATGCTCGCTTTCCATTTTTTCTTTACTGTTTTTTCAAAACAAAAAGCGATTCAGCAATAACAAACATGCTGAATCGCTTTTTTTTATTAGCCTTTCACATTAGGCTGTTTTCTAAAGGTTAGTTACTTTGAATGTTTTTTCTCACTTCTGCATTGTTGATTGGAGCGGAAGGTTGCCGACTCCTATGGGACGAGCGGTCAGGTGAGATCCTTAAGGGCGCGGAGTGGCAAGGGGCTCACCGGTCACCCCATGGAAAGCGTGCAACCTGTAGCGGAAATCAACTACTATCAAGTACAACAGTGAATAAAAATAAAAAATCTAAAGAATACATTCCTCTTCAATAATGTGAATGAGCTGTTTGAGCTGAACTACGGTCTGATCAAGAGTTAAGAAATAAAAAATCTCTTTCCCTTTTTTCTCAGTCCCCACAATTCCAGCTTCTCGTAATATTTTTAAGTGATGGGAGACGGTTGGTCGTGACATAGGAGATTGACTGGCAATATCCGTTACATTCATTTTATCTGTTTCCGCTAAAAGCAGTACAAGGTCTTGTCTAACAGGATCACCTAATGCTTGAAACAAAGGAATTGTTTTTCTGAACATCTCTACTGCATATTCATTTGACATATTATTTCACCAACTTTTTCATAATCATCACATGATTTCATCTTACTATAATTCAGTATAAACCAACTAGACAACCTTTTTGAATATCTTACCGATTTGTAGTGGGAACAACGCTATAAATTGCCAATGACTAGAGCGAATATAGAACTCGGTGAGATACACAATAAGTGCAAGGGGGTGAAACACATGGCAAGAAGAAACAAATTAGTTGTCCCAGGAGCACAGCAAGCAATTGATCAAATGAAATATGAGATCGCATCTGAGTTCGGTGTTACACTTGGCCCAGATACAACTGCTCGTGCGAATGGCTCGGTTGGTGGGGAAATGACTAAACGTTTAGTCGCAATGGGTCAGCAACAGTTAAGTGGCGGTAACCGCTAACTTAGCTCGTAGTTGATACAAAGGGGGTGGAGGAATCCACTCCCTTTTTTAAATCATACAGGAGTTGATAGTGATGGCGATGTGTCCAATATGCAATAACTTTCACACCATAAACGTTCGCTGTCCAGAATGCGGAAGAGCAGTTCAAGATCAGGGAAGAGTGAGCGACTATTTCGATGATTACAGTCCCTATATGGAAGTAGATGAACTGAAGCTTGAAGATGGTTATCCGAATAATTTCAAAGAGAGCCAATGCCCACACGTGTTTTACTGTGATGCTTGTCATCAAGAAGTTCTTTTTTTTATTGGTGAGTGGGAATAGAAAAAACCTTCATATCTTATAAAGACATGAAGGATTATTGGCTAATTTTAATTCTTCTTTCAAGCAATACTCGAAGGCCGTCCAGAAGGGAAGTTAAAATCCAATAGATGACTGCTGCTTCAAGTAGAACAGGCAGTACGATTAGTTGTGACGCACTGATCTGATCTGCCATCAAAGTTAGCTCTGGTACAGTAATTACAGAGGCTAACGAAGAGGCCTTAACAATATCAATCAATGAATTCCAAACGGATGGAATAGAAATTCTCCATGCTTGTGGGAGAATGACTTCTTTATACGTAAGATATTTGTTCATTCCAAGTGAAAAAGCGGCTTCCCATTGCCCTTTTTCGATCGACTGAATAGCCCCACGATAGGATTCTGCAATATAGGCACTAAAATGAAGTATGAGTCCAGCAAGCGCTGCCTGCCATCCTTCAGGTACATAAATAAACGTGAAACCGTTATAAAGAATTAATAATTGAATTAATAATGGCGTTCCTCTGAAGAAAGAAATATACCCCTTAGCAATCCCTGACAAGAATTTATTCGATGACATCCTGCATAAAGCAACGACTAATCCGAATATGAGCGCTCCGAAAATCGAAACAAGACTTATGACGATAGTAAAAACAGCTCCCTCCAGTAAATAGGGGAGGGAGTTGATCAGAATTTCAGATAAGTTATTCACTTACGTTTTCTCCAAAATATTTTTCGGAGAGCTTTTTCAGTGTACCGTCATTCTTCATTTCTTCAAGCGCTTTGTTTACGTCTTTAATTAAATCTTTGTCATCTTTTCGGAATGCAAATGCCATTTCGTTTTCGTTAAAAGGCTCACCAACAGCTTTAACGTTATAATCTGTTTTCTTTAATTCTGTCAGGATAAAAAGCTGATCATTCATCGCAGCATCTACGCGATTAACATCAAGATCTGTTAATACTTGAGCAGCACCTTTATAGAACTTTGTTTTTGCGCCAGCTTTTTCAGCTTCAGCAGCATAGTTACTTCCTTGAGTCGTACCTACTACTTTGCCTTTTAGATCTTCAATCCCTTTAATGTCTTTGTTGTCTTTGTTGACGATAACTTGTCCGCCAGAAACGGTATAAGGAGTAGAGAAATCATATTTAGCTTTTCTTTCATCTGTAATCGTTACTTGGTTCGCTACAAGATCAAATCGTTTGGAGTCTAGCGAAGTAAACATGTTCTTCCATTCTGTTGCTACAAACTTTGGCTCCATCTCAAGGCGTTTAGCTACTTCCTTAGCTACTTCTACGTCATAGCCTGTGATTTCATTTGTCTTTTTATCACGGTATGAGAAAGGTGGATATGTAGCTTCCGTACCAATGGTAAGTACTTTTTTATCTGAACCTGAACCTGATTTTGACTCGTCTGAATTTCCGCATGCTGACAAAAGAATGACAGAAAGGGCGAGAGCTGACAGGAATTTAAATGTGTTTTTCAATTGAAGTCCTCCTCGTCAGGGTAATCCCGACAATTTTTATAGAATTTATTGTATAAACGAACGACGATTTCGTCAATCATTTAACATTTTCCCCGATAAAGAAAAAAATAACAGCGGATTTTTTTGTGAGTACACAATATCACATAAAAAGGAGGCATGATCACATAATTTTAGTGTACGATCATATAAAAATTAAGTGCTATCATATAAAAATGTAGTTGCAACACATGAAATTCCATATTTTGATGCTAGGTAGTCAAAAAAATGGACAACAAAAAGCTCTGCTTAATCAAGCAGAGCTTTTTGTAACATATGAATTAACGAATACGTAGTTCTGTTTCTTTATCAAAGAAATGTGATTTGTTCATATCAAACGCTAAGGAGATGTTCTGACCGTTGCGAATGTCTGTACGAGAATCTACACGTGCGATAAAATCTTGACCGCTAACTGTAGAGTATAAGAATGTTTCAGCACCCATAAGTTCAGCAACGTCGATCTTCGCTTCAATCTTCGTGTTTGAAGAAGACTCTAGGAATACAGGCTCGTCATGAATATCTTCAGGACGAATACCTAGAACAACATCTTTGTTGTTGTAGCCTTTTTCTTGAAGAATCTTCATTTTACCACCAGGAACGGCAATCTTCGTGTCACCCACTTTGAAGAATCCGTCTTCAAGGGTACCGTTCAAGAAGTTCATAGCAGGGCTACCAATAAATCCGCCAACGAAGATGTTCTCAGGCGTATCGTATACTTCTTTCGGAGATCCAACTTGCTGGATACGTCCGTCTTTCATAACAACGATACGTGTTGCCATTGTCATCGCTTCTGTTTGGTCATGCGTTACATAGATCGTAGTCGTTTGCAGGCGTTGGTGAAGCTTTGTAATCTCGGCACGCATCTGAACACGAAGTTTCGCATCAAGGTTTGATAAAGGCTCATCCATTAAGAATACTTTTGCATCACGAACGATTGCACGCCCTAGTGCAACACGTTGACGTTGTCCACCTGAAAGTGCTTTTGGTTTACGATCTAAGTATTGCTCAAGACCAAGAATACGTGCTGCTTCTTTAACACGCTTTTCAATTTCTTCTTTACTGAACTTTCTTAGTTTAAGTCCGAATGCCATGTTGTCATAAACGTTCATATGAGGATACAGGGCATAGTTTTGGAAAACCATCGCGATGTCACGATCTTTTGGAGCTACGTCGTTTACAACGCGCTCATCGATGATCAGATCACCTTCAGAAATTTCTTCTAAACCAGCGATCATACGAAGAGTTGTTGATTTACCGCAACCAGATGGTCCTACGAATACGATGAATTCTTTATCCGAGATATTAAGGTTGAAATCATGTACAGCTGTTACTTTGTTATCATATCGTTTAACGATGTTATTTAACTTAATTTCTGCCATTTTAATGAATCCCCTTCCGATGTAAACGTTTTCTTAATGTTTTAAGTTTACGCTTTCATGTCCTATATCGTAAATGGACGACTTGCCTAAAATAAAACAACCTCTTTATGCAATGTGCACAAAAAGGCTGTTTGAGATTAACGTGGGTCTAATTTTCGAATGAGCAGGCTGCCCGTTGCAAAAATAATAAAAAAAGGAAGAAAGATAGCGATCATGCATATGGCTGCAAGGTGAGGGTTTTCTACACCATATTCAGCTATAAAACGCATGATGCCGTAGATGTTAAAAATAATCTCAAGGATCAAAAGGTTTGATAAAAGGATCCAAAAGATGGTCTTTGTTTGTCCAAAAAGAGAGGGAGCTGTATTTTTCAACATATAAACAATGATAAGATATATGCTTTTTAAACCCTTTCCTCTTGCGAATTCGATATAACTCTTATTTGATTCGTCTTCCATGCTTAAGATTAAGTATTTCGTTACATATAGAGTAGGAAGTATGGAAATCGTGAATATCGGCAAAAAGTATGCCTCTGTTTTGTATACATTTACGATGTTAAACATAAGTAACCCGGTCGTTTTATAAAACCAGATCACTGTCAGCTGTACTAAGATGATGATAAAGACATCAGGCAACGTTTCAATCGCAAGTATTATTTTTTTGATGATTAACCTGATGTGGTATGGAAAGATCATATATATAACAGCAAAACTGATCCCAACTAGGAGACTGGCTAAAAGCCCTCCCATAAAAAACGATAAAGATTGGGGATACACCTCTAAAAAGGCAGGCAAGAGCTGATAGTCACTCCCGTTAGAGTAATAGGTGGTTTGTGTAAGGTCCATGATCTGCTGAACTGTAAATTTTAATTGTTGCAAATACGCGTGTAGTTCAAACTGTATGCTATTTGTTAAAAAAGAATTGTTATCGAGTTGCCCAGTATCAATTAATCTAGTGTTATTCATTAGCACCGAATAGTCATAAATAAGGACAGGCAGTGAAGTGAAAAGGAGAATCCCTAAAATAGATAACAAAAAGAATGAAAGTAACTTTCCAGCCGTTTTGATCATGCGTTCAGCCTCCCTTTCTTCACTGGCAGAAATGAAGCTGATGGAAGGGTTTCTTCAGAGGTCGTTATCTTTTTCTTCTGCATTGTGGATGAATGATTCTCACTTTTAGTCATGCCGGAGACCATTAAATTTATTGCGATGGAACATAGAACAAAACAACATACGGGAGCGATTACGAGTATTGGAGCCCCATAATAAAAGTCCCAGTTCTGAACGATCAAACCACCCCATTCATGAGAATCTGAGAACGTTCTTTCATACGTTACCGGTGTGCCTGATACACCAGGAAGTGTGTACGTAATCTTTGAGAATCCACCAACGAAGATTTTTAAAAAAGCAAGATGGGCGAGTATAGCTAAGGTTTGGCCGGCTTGCTGAACGGTTAAGAGCAGAAGCTTAGGTGATAGACAGGGTAGGATATGCTTCATGAACACGTGAATCCTTCCACCTCCTAAAAGAGGTGCGTGCTGAATGAATTCTTCCTTTGATAAGATAGAGACTTCATTCGCAATTTGTACGGATAAGACGGGCACAGTCAACAATACGAGTACACAAGTAGTGATCATAAATTGTGTAAAGTCAGAATAGCTCCAGCTGAAAGCAATTAAAGCTGGTGCGATGAGCAGGTAAGCAAAAATGGACAGAGGTGCAAAATAAAAAATTTCTGAAATTCTATTGATTAGTTTCTTTATAAAGCTAGGAACCACGAGAAGAATAAATGATACTAAGATCGATAAAATCATTCTGCTTATCGTGATCAACACTACAAAACCGAGCGTGTATTTTGCTCCTTCAAGCAGGACGTAAACGTAATTGTTTCCAAATTGATCTGAACCCAGTGGGTATTCCGCACTTCTTTCAAAAGGTGCTCGGTCAATCATTTTTCCTTTTTCATCATAAAGAATATTTGACGGAGTACTTTCTTCCTTCAAAAGTGAATAGGCAAAACTCCCACTAAGAAGTAAGACTAGAATCGTTAATCCGATTAAAAAAGAAGGTTGTTTAAAATACTTCATTAGAATTGAATCCCCCTGTTACTCACGTTATCTCTATTTTTTAGAAATAATTCGACATAAGGTGATTTATTCCTTTATTTGTAAATAGACATTTTCTCATCCCTGCTTGTTTTCCATAGGTGATGAATCTACGTTTGTAGGTATAAAAAAGCTGCTTCCGAAAATGGAAGCAGCTGTTACATATTTCTCTCTTTTTGCTCGATAAGAAGAATCGCTAAGTACACGGTGAGTGCGTTTTTAAGTTGTTTCACATCAATGCCTGTTTTGTCGTAAAACTTTTCCACACGATATTGAAGGCTGTTTCGGTGAATATATAATTGTTTCGCCGCTAACGAAACGTTGAGGTTGCATTCAACAAATACTTTGATGCTTTTTAAAGTTTCTTCGTCTTCTTCCTGCCATTCTTCTACTAATGCAGTTAATGTTTGATCGGCCATAGGACTAGCAGACTGAAGAAGGATATACGGCACGATATCAGCTACCGTATATACGGATTTCGGCATCAAAAGATTCCTCACATTTAAAAATTGTTGCTGTTCTCTGTCATAGGTTTCTTTTGCGCGATTCAGTTGACTGTTATAGCACCCTATATAAATAGAAATATCCATATAAAAGTCTGTTGAAAGCATATCTTTTAACGCTTCATAAGGTGTTTCACTAAATTCCTGTTTCGATGTTTCAATAATAACGCCACTCTTAAGATCCCTGTTCAGAAGGAGAACAGCATCTTCAGGAAAAAGTCCGTTTACCGCTTCAGAAAAAGAAGCATAATCGGTAATAGGCTGTTTGCTAAAAAAATGGACAAATCGGTAGAAACCTTCTTCAGTTGTTAGTTCATCATCAAAAAGGAGCGATTTCCATTTTAACTGCTGTGAAGAAAAAATATTTGCCTGATTATCATTTTCATATATGTTAAACATCGATTGAAGTAATGTAAGTTCGGATCCAGAAACGGCAGATTTAGAAATCCCAAATGGCTCGCTATCATCAGTAAGGAACCAGTAAAAGCCTGTCTGCTGTGACAGGTCTGTTGTGAATAAATTCTTATAGTGCTTCTTTAGCTTATCAAGCATCCATTTTCATATCCTTTCAACGAAAAGCTTGCTATTATTATAGCAATGTTAAGTGTTTAACTAAACTAACAGATTTCCAAGAGGAGGAGACACCATGAAAACGTGTCCTTGAGTAACTTCTTCAACGGTCGTGTACGACTGGGAAAATAAAGATATATGGACAAATATAAAAAATTGGGACAAGCACTATAAAACAAAAGGTTCGAAATCTCTAATTCTAACTTTTGATGATGGGCCATCTTCTGTTTTAGTTGAACTGCTGGATATTCTCAAAAAATATAATGTTAAAGCGTTGTTCTTTTGGCAGTCGAAGTTGCTGCATAAAAATCGTCCGTGGAAACGTGTGATAGAGGAAGGCCATATGATCGGTGGGCATTCATTGCGCCATCGTGTTTTAACGAGACTTTCTTATCGTGATCAGATGCATGATATTTCTACGAATTTGAAGCATCTAGAGGTTCTTACAGGTCAAGAAGTTAAATACTTTCGTCCGCCTTACGGACAGTTCAACGAAGATACATTGAATGTTCTTAAAGAGCTCTGCAAAGTTCCTTTCTTATGGGAAGTCGCAGGTCTTGACTGGGAACACAAACATGATCCCATACACATTGTTCATAACATCTTGAATCATGCAGAGGATGGCTCTGTTATCTTGTTGCATGAATTAAAGCAAACCGTGAGAATACTAGACGAATTGATTTCTGAATTAAAACTAGAAGGCTATGAGTTCGTATTGCCTCCTAAATAGTTAACTATGGAGGGTTCTATATGAAGAGAAAAATTGTAGTTTCATTTAGCGGAGGAAAAGATTCCATTTTAGCTTTGTATCGATTGCAGCAGTCTGAGGAATGGGAGATCGATTCTTTACTAACAACGTTGACAGAAGACTATGAGCGGACAACCATGCATGGTGTTCGCAATGAACTCCTAGAAATGCAGGCACAATCACTTGGTTTACCGCTTCGAGTTGTTTGGATACCTAAAGATTGTCCGAATGATATGTACCAGCAAAGAATGAAAAAAGCCGTTGATGATATTAAAGCTGATGGTATACAGTACATCATGTTTGGCGATATTTTTTTAGAAGATGTAAAAAAGTACCGTGAAAAAATGTTAAACGGTACAGGGATTACACCTGTATTTCCAATATGGGGCGAGAGTACAGAGCATATTATAGATGAGTTCTTACGTAAGGGGTTTAAGACTGTGGTATGCTGCTCGGATACTTTAAAAATAGATGCCTCTTTTACTGGCCGGGTCATAGACGAGCAGTTTAAAGAGGACTATCCAAAGAAACATGACATTTGTGGCGAGAACGGAGAATTTCACACATTTGTTTTTGATGGACCGAACTTTTCCTATCCTATTACGTATACGTTAGGTGAGACTCGAATCGTAAAGGATATGATCAGTAAAGAAGACCGCTTTTATTATGTAGACATCCTTCCAAGTGTGTAGTCCAAATTGCTAGCACAATTCAAAATGACGTATACTAGGAAAATAGAATCTAGAGTAATGGAGATAAAAATATGAACGTATGGATTTCAATTTCAATCATGGCGATCGTCGGTGCGTTTATTGGAGGATTAACAAACTCCATTGCAATCCGAATGTTATTTCGACCGTTTAATACATTATACATTGGTAAGTATAGAGTTCCGTTTACACCGGGACTTATACCGAAGCGAAGAAAACAGCTCGCTGTTCAGCTTGGTGAGACTGTAACCAATCACCTCCTGACCGCAGAAGGTGTGCAGGCAAAAATTAACGATGCCGATTTTCGCAAAGAAATGACCGAGCTCGTTCAGGTTGAAGTAAAACGCTTTTTAAAGAGTGACATGACGATCAGTGAACTGCTTAAAAAGGATTTTGGAGTAGACGATGTTCAGAACAGAATCCAAACGACAACTGAAGCATGGCTGAGCACGCGTATGAAAAAAATGCTGCAGGAATCAAATGGCAAGGAAATGAAAGATATTTTACCAGAAAAGTTTGTTGCTAGAGGGGAAGAAAAGCTGCCAGAAGTCGTTGATTGGCTCTTAAACAAAGGCGTTCTATATTTAGAGAGCGAAGACGGCCGAAAATCTCTGGCAAGTGGCATCGATGCATTTCTAATGGATAAAGGAATGCTCGTAAATATGGTGTCTATGTTCTTTGGCAATGTGAGCATCGCGGAAAAAGTACAGCCGGAACTGATCAAGTTCATGAAACATGAAAATACACGTGATACGGTGTTGAATCTGCTTCAGGAAGAATATCGCAGCTTCATGGATAAAAGAATGGATGAAGCCCTTGGATTGCTGAACATGCCTGAAATGACGACAGGTTTAGCAAAAGAAATCACGGCTAGACTTCCAATCGAAGAGTATCTAAATACACCTGTTTCTTCGTTAGCTAGTTCGGTTGAAAAATGGATTGTAGATGATCTAACTCCAAAAGCAGTCGCTGCGGGACTTGATCTATTTGTAGCACGATTAGAAATGTTGCTTGAGAAGATGCATCTTGCGAAAATCGTGGAAGAACAAGTTGAGACCTTTTCTCTAGAGCGTCTAGAGGAAATCATCATTTCGATCGCAAAAAGCGAACTTAAGATGATTACATGGCTAGGAGCTTTGTTAGGCGGAGTTATCGGTGTTTTTCAAGGTATCCTTGTACTATTTTTGTAGAGTCTGTTATAGTGGGTACCGTAGTTAATCAATAGGAGGTATTTTACCAATGTCAAACGTATACGATGTTGCTTACGACTTAGAAAAAGCACTACGCAATAGTGAGGACTTTACAGCTTTAAAACAAAGCTATGATGAAGTAAATAACAATCCGGAAACGAAAGAACTTTTCGGTAAATTCCGTGATATTCAAGTAAATCTTCAACAAAAACAAATGAACGGCCAGGAAGTGACTCCTGAAGAGATTGAAGAAGCTCAAAAGCTTTTTGCTGATGTACAGCAGAACGAAACAATCTCAAAGCTTATGGCTGCAGAGCAACGCATGAGCATGATCATCAATGATCTAAATAAAGTGATCACAAAGCCACTGGAAGAACTTTACGGACCAATGGTTGAAGAAGACGGACAACAGCAATAATAATGTACTGATTTAACCCTCTGTTACTTTTGTAGCAGGGGGTTTTCTTTTTGCATTGTATTTCTTAGGTTTGTCCGCGTTCTAAAGCATGTTTCAAGGTCATAAACTTAACACGAGTTCTTATACTATATTTTCGCGAAATGGGGGGAGCGCATCATGGTATACCGTTTACTAGCGATTGACATCGACGGAACCCTACTGCGAAGCAATTTCCGTATCGATAAAGAAACGAAAGAAGCCATTGATTATGTGCAGCAAAAAGGGGTCTATGTCACACTCGCTTCGGGCAGGAGTTTTCCATCTACACAAAAAATCGCCAAAGCTTTAAAGATCGACAGTTATCTGATCAGTCATAATGGTGGATTCATTGCTTCATCTCTTGATGAACCTCTTCAAGAAAAAAGGTTATCGGTCGAGGATACTTACAGGATAGTAGAAGTGCTTGGAAATTACGAATGCCACATGCGGGTAGTCCATGAGCGCTTCTCCGTCGGAAATCAGCTTAAGCAAAAAAGTCAGCTCGTCGCCAAGTTAACATTAAGTACGGGGGATCCGTTGTTCTATCCTGTTTCTTTCACAGAGAATTTAGGAGATTATGTTCTCGCGCAAGAAGTGGCACCGCCAAAGATGGATGTACAGTTTTTTGATGAAAAAGAATGCGAGTCTGCTATGAAGTATCTAAATGAACATATGCCAGACTTTGAATATTCTTCTTCAGCCAAATGTCAGTTAGAGATCACAGCTAAAAAAGTAACAAAAGGCAATGCGTTAAGGTTCCTTGGTGAGAAACTTGGCATCGCACCAAATGAGATGGTAGCGATCGGGGATTCTTATAACGATTTAGATATGATCGAGTTTGCAGGGCTAGGTGTGGCGATGGCAAACGCACCTGATGAAGTGAAGAGAAAAGCGAAGTGGATCACGCGTACAAACGACCAGCTAGGCGTACCGTACATGATTAAAGAAGTGTTCCGCAAGCAGATGCGTTTCCAGACGTTGAAACGATAGTTTATTAGTGATAAAGAGAGCTCTTTTTAGACATTTTGTCTGAGAGGAGTCTTTTTTTGTGTAGGTAAAAGTGGAAAGGTGCATTTGTGGGCAGTTGTGAGCGATTCTTGAGATTTGTGAGCGATTCTTGGGATTTGTGAGCGATTCTTGAGGTTTGTGAGCGGTTCTTGGGATTTGTGAGCGATTCTTGGGATTTATGAGCGATTTCTAAATCCTGATGACCTGTCCATTGGGATTACATACTAATAGAGTTCTTTCGACAACTCCCGTCGAATTTCGTAAAAAACGTTTCAGTTTTATTACAAATGTAGAAAATGAAAGGGTTTACATGAATCGTGACGAATAATATTTATGTAAGAACCACAATGCAAAGGGAGGATTCAAATGGAAAAAACTTTAGACCTTCAATTAAAACCAAAGGTGGCCGAGTTTCTTAACGGAACGAAAAAGCATTTTATCAATGGGGAATGGGTCAGCTCAGCTAGCGGAAAAACATTTGAAACATTAAACCCTTCAACTGGAGAAGTTTTAGCAGTTGTATCAGAAGGTGGAACTGAAGATATCGATAAAGCGGTTAAAGCGGCAAGAGCGGCTTTTGAAACAGGTTATTGGTCAAAGATGCCTGCTTCAAAGCGAAGTTACTTAATTTACAAATTAGCAGAATTGATGGAAGAGAATAAAGAAGAATTAGCACAGCTTGATACATTGGATAACGGAAAGCCGATTCGCGAAACGATGAATGCGGATGTTCCGCTTGCGATTGAGCATTTCCGCTATTATGCTGGTTGGTCAACAAAAATCGTGGGGCAGACGATTCCTGTAGCAGGAAGCTTCTTCAACTACACGCGTCATGAAGCGCTAGGTGTAGTCGGACAGATCATTCCTTGGAACTTCCCACTATTGATGGCAGCTTGGAAGCTTGGTGCTGCACTTGCGACGGGATGTACGGTCGTACTGAAGCCGGCAGAGCAAACACCTCTATCTGCACTTTACTTAGCAAAATTAGCTCATGAAGCAGGGTTCCCTGAAGGTGTGCTAAACGTTGTAACAGGTGCTGGTGAAACAGGTGCGGCGCTGGTTGATCATCCGAACGTGGACAAGATTGCATTTACAGGTTCCACTGAAGTTGGAAAACTGATCATGCGTAACGCGTCTAACTCTTTGAAGCGAGTAACACTAGAGCTTGGTGGTAAATCACCAAACATCATCTTGCCTGATGCTGACATGAGCCGTGCAGTTCCTGGTGCATTAAGCGGAATCATGTTCAACCAAGGACAAGTTTGCTGTGCGGGATCACGTTTATATATTCAAAAGAAATCATTTGATAATGTCGTAGCAGACCTTGTGTCTCATGCGAAGAAAATCAAGCAAGGTCCTGGGTTAGATCCAGATACAACGATGGGGCCGCTCGTATCTCAAGAACAGCATAACCGTGTTCTTGGTTACATCCAAAAAGGACAAGATGAAGGTGCAGAATTGTTAACAGGAGGAACAACTCCGTTTGACAGAGGGTACTTTGTCGAGCCGACAATCTTCGCCGATGTTGATGATAAGATGACGATTGCAAAAGAAGAGATCTTCGGTCCAGTTGTGGCTGCAATGCCGTTTGATGACTTGGATGATGTAATCGCTCGTGCAAACGACTCAGAATATGGTCTTGCTGCAGGACTATGGACAGAGAATTTAAAAACAGCTCATTATGTATCGAACAAGCTTCGTGCTGGTACGGTTTGGGTGAACTGCTATAATGCATTTGATGCTGCTTCACCATTCGGCGGATACAAGCAATCCGGTATCGGACGTGAAATGGGATCTTATGCATTAAATAACTACACAGAAGTTAAGAGTGTGTGGGTGAACTTAAAATAGACAACAAGATATAACGGGGTCAAAGAAGAATTGAGCGGATAAATCGGGAAAACCGGGTGCTAGATCCAGCATCCGGTTTTTTCTTTGTTCATTGATAAGCGGCGAATCTCTTCGTCAGTTTTGTTTTTTCGGTGCTCATGTAGGAGAACTACACTCCGCTCCTCAAAAACTTCACTTCCTCGACCTTCTTGCTTCTGAATGAACAATTTAACATTGATAAGCGGCGAATCTCTTCGTCGCCCAGCTGATTATTAAAGCATCACCTTAATAAATCGCAGTCCTGTGTCGTCATAATCTAAACTTCGATAGAACTCATGCGTGTCTGTTCTTTGTTTTCCACTATTAAGCAAGATTGCCGTACAGCCTTCCTCTTTTGCCCATTCTTCTCCATAATGAACGAGCTCCTTGCCGATGCCGTTTCCTCTGAATTCTTCACTTACCACGAGAGCAGTAATGCGTGCATAGCAGCCGTTTTTCTCAAAATATATACCTTTTGCAAGGCCGATCATCCCAATTACTTGGTCGTTTACACAAGCCACAAAACAAGCATAAGCAGAATTAGGAAGCAGTGTCTCTAATCGCTCTGTCATTTCCTCGGGCTTTGTTGGATAACCGAGTTCACCCATTAAATAAGAAAGTTCGTAACTGTCATCGTATCGAGCTTCACGTAGAATTACTTCACTCACTGTTTTCTCCCTCGTTTCCATGAGTTTCATTAGCGATGGAAAAGAAGCAATTGTCCCTTTGGTGAAGTCAGACGATGCGCTTTTTCTTGCATGTTCAGTTCAGCCAAACGGGCTTCTCCTTGCTCTTTTGCTACAGAGTCGTTCGGAGCGGAAATCGTTTCATCCAATATTTTTTCCCCGTTACTTTCGTATGCAGTTAGTGCGTATGTATTCATGATGATCGAACTCCTTTCGTATCTAAATTTGATTTCAACATTCGACGAATTTTTCCTGCCATAAACTTAAGAATTTGTATGAAACTTAAGGTATTACACTACGTACTAGGAATATATGGTATATTTTACAGCGGGAGGGATATAGTCATGTTGACCATTAACGAGGTAAGAAAACAGTTTGGTAGTTTTACAGCCGTTGACGGAATTAACTTACAGATTCCTAAAGGCGAGATCTTTGGATTGTTAGGTGCAAACGGTGCAGGGAAAACGACGACATTTCGAATGATCTTAGGATTGTTAACACCATCACAAGGAAGAATTACGTGGAACGACAAAGAGATCTCTTATGAGACGAGTGACCTTATAGGATATCTACCCGAAGAAAGAGGATTATATCCAAAACTGACCGTAAGAGAGCAGTTGATCTATCTAGGACAGTTGCGCGGTATGACTCGTTCACAAATTCAAGAACAAACGAATAAGTGGTTGAAGCGTTTTGGTGCTGAGGAGTATTTAAACAAGAAGGTAGAAGCATTGTCTAAAGGAAATCAGCAAAAAATACAGTTCATTGCGGCTGTTCTTCATCGTCCAGAACTTTTAATCTTAGATGAACCGTTTAGCGGATTAGATCCCGTAAATGTTGAACTTTTGAAGAGTGCTGTTCATGAGCTGAAAAAAGAAGGAACGACGATTGTCTTCTCATCTCATAGGATGGAGCACGTAGAAGAACTATGTCAGCATCTGTGCATCATGCATAGAGGAAAGTCAGTTGTTCAAGGAAACCTAAAAGAGATCAAACGATCTTTTGGGAAAAAGAATGTATCAGTTAAAGCAGATTTTGATCTAACTTATTTGAAAGACACATCAGGAGTTCTTAAACATCGTCCAACGGGAGATGGGATCATTCTTCAAGTTGAACGAGAAGAAGTGGCTCAAGATTTGTTCCGAGCTATTCAGTCAAAAGGATTTGTAAGAAAGTTTGAACTTGAAGAACCTTCATTAAATGATATCTTCATCGAGAAAGTAGGTGTTGTTCATGAGTAAATTTATGACTGTAATGATGCATACATACCGATCTAAAATTAAATCAAAACCATTCCTGATCACTACATTGATTACAATCGGATTGTTATTTGTCATAACGAATATGAACGAGATCACAAAAATGTTCGGTGAAGATGAGGCTTCTAAAATTGGGGTTATCGATAGAACAGGAGAGACACTTCCAGCTCTTCAAGCACAACTTAAGCAAACAAATGATGATTTGAAACCTGAAGCGTTTACGAAATCGGAAAGTGAAGCAGAAAAAGCAGTACTTGATGGTAAAATCGAAGGACTTTTAATTCTGGATAGGGATGCTTCAGGCATTATCACAGGAACTTATAAAGCAGAAGATGTAACACAGCAGAGCCTGATCGCGGATGTAGAGTTGGCCCTGCAGCAGATTAAGAACAAATCTGCCGCCGAGTCCATTGGATTGAACCAAGAACAGCTCGCTGCTATTTATTCTCCGGTTACTTTTGCTAAGGAGTCATTGTCAGATTCAGCGAAAAGTGAGGAAGAGGCAGCTCAAGTATACATCCTAGTGTATGTGGTCCTATTTTTCATGTATATGGCCGTCATGATGTATGGAAGTATGATCGCCGTAGAAGTGGCAACAGAAAAATCTTCACGTGTTATGGAAATACTGATTTCTTCTGTATCGCCAGTGACACAGATGTTTGGGAAGATCTTTGGGATCGTACTCGTCGCTTTAACTCAGCTTGCGTTGTTTGTTGCAGGAGGGTTTCTAGCTGTTAAATTAAACGGACAGCTTAGTGGAAGTGAGAGTATCATCAATGAACTAAAGTTGAACGAGATTCCAACGTCACTAATCATCTATGCTCTTGTGTTTTTCATTTTAGGATTCTTCTTATACGCTACTCTATTTGCGATGCTGGGATCATTGATCAGCAGAGTTGAAGAAGTAAATAATTTGATGACACCAGTAGTAATCGTAATCGTGGCAGCATTTATGATTGCCATGTTCGGCAGAGAAAATCCAGAGTCTGGCTTTGTTGCAGCGGCATCATACTTCCCGCTGTTCACACCAATGCTCATGCTGCTTCGTGTAGGGATGCTTTCATTACCGGTTTGGGAAGTAGCACTTGGAATCAGCGTCTTAGTCGGAGCCATCTTCTTGTTTGCCATAATTGGTGCTCGTGTATATCGTGGAGGGGTTTTGATGTACGGAAACGCACCTTCCTTGAAATTGTTTAAGCAAGCCCTCCTTTTATCCAAACAGGAGAAGAAAAATACAACCGACGTTTAATACTTTGAAAAGAGAGCCATTGAGCTCTCTTTTTTTACACATTCACAAGCGAACGTGCTTTCGTATATATGTTAAAATGAAGGGAAGAATGGTAGAAAAAGAGGATGAGTGAAATGATAAAGTTTTTACATTGTGCAGATCTCCATCTAGATAGTCCGTTCAAAGGACTTTCCTCGTTGCCTAATGGGCTTTTTCAGCGGCTTTCTGATAGCACGTTCGTATCGTTTAAACGTCTGATCGATCTTGCGATTTCAGAAGAAGTAGATTTTGTAGTGATTGCAGGAGATCTTTATGACAGCGGAAACCGAAGCTTAAAGGCTCAATCATATTTGAAAAACTGTTTTATGAAACTGAAGAGTTATGACATAAACGTATATGTTGTTCATGGTAATCATGATCCATTAGATGGACAATGGGTAGATCTTGATTGGCCGAGCAATGTGCACTTTTTTGGCGGGAACCATGTTCAGACTATTTACTTTGAAAAAAAGGGAAGACAGGTAGCGGCTTTGCACGGATTTAGCTATGAAACTGCAGCGGTGACAGATGATCGAACGTTACATTATCCTGACAAAAGAGATGATTTGTATCATATTGGCATTTTGCATGGACAGGCTGATGGTTATAGCGGACACAGCAGATACGCGCCTTTTTTGTTAACAGAGCTTCTAAAAAAAGGCTACGATTATTGGGCGCTCGGACACATTCATAAAAGAATAGATTTAAACATAGATCCACCCGTTCGTTATTCAGGGAATATACAAGGCAGACATAGTGGAGAACTAGGTGAAAAAGGTGGCTACATCGTTACTTTAAACCATAATGAAGTCGAAAGTCAGTTCTACTCCACGTCTGAAATCAGTTGGCAAGAAAGCAGCATTGATTTAACTGAGGTTGATAGTCTGCAAGAAGTGATCCTTTTGTGTGAAAAAAAGATCAACACGCATCAACAAGGTAATAAAGGTGTCCTTCTTGTCTTAAAGTTGACGGGTCAAACTCAGCTTTATCATGAGCTTTTGGATGGAACGTTCATTGAAGATTTAGAAGAAATCTTGCGTGAGGAAGATTATGATTCTTCGTTTGTGCATGTTGTTTCGATTAAGAATGTAACGACCCCTTCTCTTCAAGAGGAACAATCCATGAAACAATCTGCCTTTTTTCAAGATTTACAGTGTGTTCTAGAAGATGATTCAGAACTGCAACAAGCGATTTATGAATTGTCTACACACCGAACAGCCAGAAAATACATAGAGCTGAATGAACAAGATTATGAAGAGATTAAACAACAAGCTGAACAATTATTATTATCAGAACTTCATAAAAGCAGGTAGGTGAAAATATGAAACTCGTTTCCCTTCATATCTATCACTTCGGTGGTTTAAAGGATTGTAGAATCAACTTCGAAAATAAGGGGCTACAGATTCTTTACGGAGAAAACGAAGCAGGAAAAACGACACTGATGGACTTTATTAAATGTATGTTCTACGGTTTTCCTACAAAAAGTCAAAATCAACGCCGCTATGAACCTAAAGACGGAAACAGAATGGGTGGTAAGATCACCATTCACCATCAAATACACGGCACTTGGACGATTGAGAGAATAGCGCGATCTACTGTAATTGGTGATGTCACACTTTTTGATGAAACGGGGCAGCAGAAAGAAGAAGCATTTCTGATACAGTTGTTAGATGGAATGGAACAATCCTTGTATACGGGTGCATTTTGCTTTGGTCTTGATGGCTTACAAAAATTAGACAAGTTATCATCTGAAGAACTCGGTAATTTTTTACTAAGCACCGCGATTTCAGGTGACCGTGATCTATTAGACATCGAACAGACATTTGAGAAGAAACAAGCTCTTTTATTTAAAAAAGCAGGCAAAAAACCAATCATTAATGAAAAGTTAGAACAGCTTTCTTCATCAGCAAAATCACTTCAACTCTTAAAAGAAAAAAACGAGAGTTATCAGGCGTTAACGAACGAAAAAGAAGCTCAACAAAAGGTTCTTGAAAGAATTAGACAAGAGTTGACGGAGATCCAAACAGAACTTCGCTCAAACAAGAGGCTACTCGAATTAAAGCCTGTACTGCAAAAATATAGACAGCTTGATGTAGAGATAAGCTCTCTGGATTCTGACCAATTTTATTTTCCAGAAAACGGACTTCAACAATATGACGAATGGCGAAAAGAGTATTCAGGCTTAAAAAGTGACTTAACGTACACAGATAGCCGTATTCAAGATGTTGAAACCGAGCTGAAATCAGTGATAAGTAATGAAGTAATAATAAAATACGAAACAGAGATTAAACGTTTGTTTAATCACCTTCCTGAATATGAACATCTCTTCAACCAGCTACAAGAGCTTCAACGTCACATACAGGCTTTAAAAAATGAAGAAAGAGAGCTCGTTGATGAGATCGGAGAAACGTGGTCTGAAGAAGAGCTTAAGAAACTTTCACTGTCTTTATCTTCTCTTCATCTTCTAGAAGATTTGATCAAGCAGCATGAGCAGGTTAAAGATAAACAAAGTAGGTTAGAAGACGAGCTCGAGGACTCTAGAATGAATCTCGAGCGTTTAGAAGCGGAAGAAGCACAACAAAAAGCGAACCTACTATCTGAAGAAGAATATGCAAAGTATCAGCATTCAAATCATAAGCAAACAAGAAATATTCCTTCTTATACAATACTATTGCCCATATTTTCTTCCGTATTACTTCTTTGGTCTGGTTGGATTTCAAATCATCCACCAGTCATGTTTGGGGGAGTTCTTCTGTTGATTACGTCGCTGGTTTTAAGCTTCATGTATTTGAGGAAAAATCAGTCAGGTGAAGAAATGCCAAAACACGTACATCATCGATTGTTAGAAGATGAGGTCAATCGTAAACAATGGATGCAGCTCTCTCTACAGCTTTCTAACGAAAACAACATCTATGTACAGCTTGCTAAACGGCTGGATTATTTAGAAGTGGAAGAAGCAACTGTCCTTGATCGTGCGCAACGATGGGCGTCAGATAACGGGTACAAAGGGCAGTTGGACCGGCTTTTTGTATCAGGTTATATGAAGCGAGTTCTTCAGCTTAAGGATTTGTTAAGACAGCGAAATGAAGCAGAAATAAAAGTAAAAAATATAACGCTAAAACAGAATAATTATGAGAAGAAAGCCGGTTCACTATCACTTGTATTGGGAGAAGAACCCCAAGAAGATACGAGATACTGGATCAACTCTTGTTATGCCGAATTGGAGAAGCAACTTAAAAATCAATCGCGATCACTGCACCTTCAGCAAAATAGAAGGGAACTCATCGAGCGAAGGGAAGAGTTTGAGAAAAAAATCACCTTTTTAGATGATCAGATGCAAAGTTTGTGGAATGATGCCAAAGTTAGCAAGGAAGAAGACTTTTATGTAAAAGGTAAAAACAAGGAACGGTTTAGCAAGTTAAAAGAAGAACGTGAAACGCTATTAAATCAATTGATATCGTTAGGGTTTTCAGAAGATGAAGTCGTTGTGATGGCGGAGAAAGTAACGGTACACTTTGAAAAAACGCTTCATCATATATCATTTTTGGAAGAAAAAGAGGAAGAAAAACAAAAACATTATGCTGAGAAGGTTGAAGCAAAAGGGAAACTGGACTGGGAGTTAGCGAAACTGCTTGAAGATGGCAGTTACTCAGAGAATATGCATCGTTATGAGATGCTTAAAGATGAATGGAACACGCTCGTTAAGAAATGGGCAAGCGTGCGCCTTGCACAGCATGCTCTTTTAAAAGTAAAAGAAGAATATCAAAAAACAAAGCTGCCAGCGGTTTTAGAGACTTCGAGTGTTTATTTTAGTAAAATAACAGAAAGTGAATATCAATCTATTACGTTCACAGACAAAAACGAACTAATGGTTGTAAACGGGGAAGGAATAGGTTTTTACCCGCATGAGTTAAGCCGGGGGACTGCAGAACAAGTGTATTTAGCTATCCGATTATCAGTAGCTTACCATGCAGGACCGAAAGACTTTCCGATTTTAATGGACGATATTGCGGTTAACTTTGATGGCTTAAGGACAAAACGAACATTACAACTGATACAAGAAGCTGCGTTTGATCGGCAGGTACTGTTCTTTACTTGCCATAAACATATTGCTTCTACCGTTCCATCTGTCCCTGTCATACATTGGCCACACCAATCCGTTATCGCTGAAATGTAACCAAAGGAGGGGAATGGCTCATGTCAAATGAGTATTCCATTTACTTAGTCGAAGATGAACAAGATCTTGCTCAAGTGCTGAAGGCCTATATGGAAAAAGAAGGTTGGAGCGTTTCGGTTTTTCACAATGGAGAAGATGCTTTGAAGAATGCTGAAGAGAAGAAGCCTCATCTATGGATATTAGATATTATGCTGCCTGGTATGGATGGCTATGAAATTATTAAAGAGATCAAAAAGACTTCAGACATCCCTGTTATTTTTGTTTCTGCTCGAGACCAAGACTTGGATCGAATCGTTGGACTTGAGCTGGGCAGTGATGATTATTTAGCAAAGCCTTTCATGCCAAGAGAGCTCGTTATTCGAGTTAGAAAACTGTTAACGAGAATATATGAAACTGGTAACCGCCTGCCTCAAACCATTGAGATTACGGGGTATATGATTGATCCGATCTCAAGAAAGATCACACGTGATGGAGAGATGATTAATCTTACAGGAAAAGAGATCGACGTTCTTCTTTATTTAATCGAGAACAAAGGGAAATCTCGTAAGCGAGAAGAGATCTTAGAATATGTTTGGGGAGACGATTATTTCGGATCTGAACGCGCTGTGGATGATGTGATCAGACGTGTGCGTAAGAAGATGCCTCGATTGAACTTAGAGACCGTTTACGGAGCTGGTTATAGGATTATACCATCATGATACGTTTAAACCTAACTCAGCGTATATGGCTTTCATTCGGGCTGCTGATTTTTACGATTGGTCTCTTAACCGCGATCATCTATCCGCTATCCATTAAAGACACGCTGACTGAAGAAACGTATCGAATCATAGAGAACGAGCAGCAGAATGTATGGGATCCCAACAATCAGCTTCCTAGAGAAGGGGAATCTCCAACTGATTTTATTGAAAGAAGGAATGCTGCTCGTGATGTTGGACATGTAGTGATTGTTGACAAGTACGCCAACTCACAAGGTGATCCTGTACCTGAAGAAGTTCTTTATGAGATGGCTGAAAAAGCATACAAACAAAAGAAGAATAAAGGACGTTACGAGCTAACGTATGAAGATGCGACCTTATTTTATGCAATCACAACAAAGACCAACGTAAAAGGCGAAAAGGTGTATTTAATTTCCTATATGTGGGATACGTATCGCGATCAAATGGTTAACCGATTATGGCTAAGGCTTGTTTTGATTTTGTTGTTTACAGGTATATTCTCTATCATCCCTGCGATTTGGTTAGCACGGTATTTGCGTTCACCACTCACCATCTTAGGAAAGCGGTTCGAACAGATCGCCAAACGCAACTGGCAGGAGCCGTTTCATTGGAAGGGTGATGATGAATTTTATATTCTTTCCAAACAATTTGAAGAGATGCGTCAAAACTTGTTAAGACATGATCATGCACAAAAAACATTTATTCAACATGCGTCTCATGAATTAAAGACACCTATCATGACGATCAAGAGTTACGCTCAATCTGTAAAAGATGGCATCATGCCAAAGGATACAACAGAAGATATGATGGACGTGATCTTAAAAGAGACGGAAAGAATGGAAAAGCGTGTTCAAAATATGCTGTATTATACAAAGCTCGACGCTATGAAACTCGATGTTTTTACAAAAGAGAATTTTAACTTTGGTGATCTGGCAGAAGATATTGTTGAACGATTTAGGTATCAGCGTGAAGACATAGATTTTGAGATTACAGGTAACCATTACAATCTGAATGGTGATAAAGAGCAATGGAGTATTCTGCTGGATAATTTAGTTCAGAACGCATTACGTTATGCACACGAGACGATTCGACTCTCAGCTTTTAATAACGAATCTGACTTTGTTATTGAAGTATTTAATGATGGAGAGAGTCTCACGGGTGTAACAGGAGAAGAAATCTTCCAGCCGTTCAGAAAAGGAAATAAGGGTCAGTTTGGACTAGGGCTTGCTATTGTAAAACGAATTGCGGAACTGCATGGAGGAAAAGTGGTCGCCGAGAATAGAGCAGAAGGGGTAGCTTTTCAGATTAAGATTCCGATAACTAACCCAAAAAGAAAGGGTTAGAAGAGAGTCATTCACTAGGCGTAAATTTTACCAACTTAGTGTTATGACAAGTAGTTAAATAGACGGATATGCTATACTAAAGCAAAGAAAGGCGGGGTGAAAGATGAAAAAAGGACTTGCGTTTTATAAGGTAGGAGAGATCGTAGATGGTTTCTTTCTTGTCAAATCATCTGTTAAAGGAACGGCAAGTAATGGTAAACCCTTCTTAACGTTGATCCTTCAAGATCAAACAGGTGATGTGGAGGCAAAACTATGGGATAGTTCACCAGAAGATGAAGAGCTCTACGCAGCTCAAGCTATCGTAAAACTAGCTGGTGAGATGGGGAACTACAGAGGAAAAATGCAGTTAAAGCTTAAAGCCATTCGCCCTGCAACGGAACTTGATGGTGTTAAAGTAAGTGATTTCCTAGAAACAGCTCCATTATCCCAAGACGTGATGGTAGAGACGATCACCAAATACATATTTGAGATGAAGAATCCAAATATTCAAAGAATCACAAGGCATTTGTTAAAGAAACATCAAGCTGAGTTTCTGGAATATCCTGCAGCGGTTAAGAACCACCATGAGTTTGTATCAGGTCTTGCGTTTCATGTTGTATCCATGTTGGATATGGCAAAAGCGTTCAGCAAGCTTTACCCTTCTCTAGATACAGACCTTCTCTATTCAGGAATCATTCTGCACGATCTTGGAAAAGTCATCGAGTTGTCAGGCCCAGTTGCTGCGTCTTATACACTCGAAGGGAAGCTTCTCGGTCATATTACAATCATGGTGAACGAGATCGGCAAGGCGGCAGATGAGTTAGAGATTGAAGGAGAAGAAGTAACTGTCCTTCAGCATCTCGTTTTAAGTCACCACAGTAAACCGGAGTGGGGAAGCCCTAAAGCGCCGTTGATTCGTGAAGCAGAAATCCTTCATATGATCGATAATTTTGACGCTAGAATGAACATGATGGACCGCGCACTCGAAAAGGTGCAACCTGGAGAATTTACAGATAAGCAGTTCGCTCTAGAAAATCGTTCGTTATATAAACCGCTGTTCCAAGGGGAATTTGCGAAAAGTTAAAGCCATATTTTAAAAGAATTGTTACTTTAAAAACATCATTGATAAGTTGATTGAAGCGTAAGGTGGCGAGACTCCTACGGGACGAGCGGTCAGGTGGAGACTCCTAATGGCGCAAAGCGGCAGGAGGCTCACCGCACGCCCCGTGGAAAGCGAGCTACCTGGAGCGGAAATCAACTACTTTCAAAGCAACGAAGCAACCAACCAAATAACAAAAACCCATTGTGTAAAAATGGGAGTTATGGTAAATTTGGAATTGGAAGTTAAGAAACGAAATTTTAGGAGGCAATGACTCATGGTTAGCATTGTTCAAGGTAAGGTAAGAAAGCAAGCTAAATAACGTCTAGTCCCATTTGGGAAGGCTTATTTTGCTATGCAATCTACTTACTTTTGAGCAATCTTTCCATGTGCCATTCAAGAGCCTTTTTAACGAAAAGCTTATGGTATGCACATGTAACGGTGTATACTCATAGGCTTTTTTCTATGTTCTCATTGAAAAAATTGCTGTATTCACTGCTTGCTTATGAAAGTGACTGCTCAAAAGTCGGATTAGATAAATCAACAGTGTCGGAAATTACAAAAAGGAAGAAGTGAACAGCATGAGATGGAAAGATTGGGATGCGAATCTGAAGGTTCGTTTAATAGGAGAATTTTTTGTAAATCTATTGTTTTGGATGTTCTTCCCGTTTATGGCGATCTATTTTTCGGATGAAATGGGAAAAACAACAGCTGGAATTTTATTAGTCCTATCACAAGTTGTAGGTGTGATCACAAATCTTGTAGGTGGCTATTGTGCGGATAAATATGGACGAAAGAAGATGATGGTGATCTCGGCTTGGGGTCAGGCAGCAACGTTTATCTTTTTCTGTCTTGCTAACTCGCCGTGGATGGATTCACCGATCTTAACGTTTATTGCGTTTTCAGCGTTAGGGCTATTTGGTTCTCTATATTGGCCAGCTAGTCACGCGATGATCGCAGATGTTGTAGAAGAGAAGCATAGAAGTGAAGTGTTTGCCGTATTTTATACATCGATTAACATATCGGTGGTCTTTGGTCCTGTATTGGGAAGTATCTTCTTTTTCTCTTACCGCTTTGAATTATTACTGGCGTGTTTACTCGTGAGTGTTGTGTTAGCGATCGTGCTAGCGAAATACATTCGTGAAACAGTTCCTGTAAAGAAAGAAGTATTAGAACAAGTTGGGACTGATAAAAATTGGTTCCAGGCGATCGGTGAACAGTTGAAAGACTATCGAGTGATCGCGAGTGATAAGCTATTCTTGCTATTTATCTTAGCTGGTATTCTTGTAGCTCAAACCTTCATGCAGATGGACCTGCTCTTAGCTGTGTATACAACGGAAAAAGTACCAGAACAATCGCTCTTTGCAATTGGAAATTGGGACATTTCATTAACCGGTGAAAAAGTGTTTGGTTATTTGATCTCCCTTAACGGATTGATGGTTGCGTTATGTACGGTTTGGATGGCTAAATGGATGAACCGATTTAAAGAAGGGAGAGTCTTTATCCTTTCTGCACTTCTATACGGTGTGTCGATGCTTGTGTTCGGCAGTACGACGATGATGTGGATTCTTTTTGGTGCCATGGTCATCTTTACAACAGCTGAGCTGATGGTAGTTGGAATCCAAGAAAGCTTTATTTCAAAGCTTGCG
Source organism: Fictibacillus sp. 7GRE50 (assembly GCF_015903875.1). Lineage (NCBI taxonomy): Bacteria > Bacillati > Bacillota > Bacilli > Caryophanales > Fictibacillaceae > Fictibacillus > Fictibacillus sp. 7GRE50. Next base: position 668,490 of record NZ_JACZDW010000002.1, on the reverse strand, counting down.
CCAGAAAACATGAGAGGGCAGTACTTTGCAGCAGCGGGTCTGCGTTTTACAATCGGACGTACAATCGCACCGATCTCTATTCCATTAACGATGTGGATCGGTTTTGAAAATACGTTTTTTCTTCTCTTTGTCTTAGCGGTGATGAGTGCCGGACTCTATTACGTGATGTTCCGTGCGTTTGACAAAAAAATGGAGTCCAACAAAACGGATAAAGAATCTAAAGCTGAACCTGCACTTTCATGACATAACTTCCTATCATCCCTCATAGACTGTATTAAAAGCTTGTCTAATAAGGGGGAGTTAATCGATGAAAGGATACGCTGCTTTATTCTTCGGTGCCATACTCATAGCTGCCTTTGTGTTAAAAGAATATTCAGCTGGAGTGGGCAACTTCTTTACTATGACTCCATGGTGGATGTATTTCGTGCTTTGCGGCATTATCTATAGCGGTTATCGGATCGTTACATTGTTCCAAGAAGATAAAGAAATCGAGCAAAGAGTAATTGAAGAAGAGGGCAGAGTATACATGGAGCGTATCGAGAGAGCAAAAGCTCAGGAATCAGCTCGGCCTTCCGCTGAAGATGATGATGCAGAGGATTTAGTTGCAGCAGCAGGGGATGAAGATCATTATAATGATGATTCAAATCGTCTGTAGAATAGGAAGTAAGGAAAAGACCTGCTAAGAGCAGGTCTTTTGATTGTCTTTTTGGGATAGACAAGTTTTTTCTGATCTCATATTTTTATATGATGATCCGCCTTTTTTATGTGATGACGTGTATTTTTTATATGATAATGAATATTTTTTATGTGATGGTGCTCATTTTTTATGTGATCTGTGAATTCCTCAGTTTTTTAGAAGCTTTTTGCAGCCTACTGTGGTGCAAAAGCCTTCTGCATACGTTCAAAACAAAAACCAGACCCATAAAGGGTCTGGTTTTCGTATTTCATGCCATTATTGTTGAGGCATCTGTGGCATTTGTGGTTGTTCTGCTTTCTTTTCCATCTTCTCTTTTAATTCTTTATCTTTTACTTTAACATCAGCTTTTTTCTTCAAGCTCTCTAAGATCTCAGTGATTGGCTTCGCTTTTTGCTGCTTAAGCTCTTGCTCGATCTGTTCTTTTTTGTCTTCAAACTTGTTTTCACGCTTGTCCGTTACTTTAATGATGTGGTAACCGTAATCAGACTTAACAAGTTCACTTGTTTTACCTTTTTCAAGTGTAAACGCAACTTTATCAAACTCTGGAACCATTGCGCCTTTACCGAAGAAGCCAAGGTCTCCACCTTTAGATTTTGAACCAGGGTCTTTAGAGTATTCTTCCGCTAATTTAGCAAAGTCTCCACCTTCGTTCAATTTCTTCTGAACTTCTTTAGCCGTCTTCTCATCCTCTACAAGAATATGGCTCGCTTTAACTTCAGTTTTGTATTTTTCATCAAATGTTTTCTTCATTTCATCTTCAGAAATCTTAACGCCTTCTGTTGCTGCTTTTTCATTTAAAAGCATAGACTTGATGCGCTCTTTTAGCTGCTTTTCATCAGATAAGCCGTTTTGCTCAAGTGCTTGTTTGAAAGCATCTTCGCCGCCAAGTTCTTCTTTGATCTTTTCTGTTTCTTTCTCGATTTCTTTATCTGTTACTTTATATTTATCTTCAAGCACCATTTCGTCGATCATTTGGTTTAGGACTTGGTCGCCGTATTGTTCCTTCATCTTTTTGTAGAATTCTTCTTTCGTAATATCTCCTGCTTTAGATTCTACGATGGCTTCTGAATCAGCACCACCAGCATTATTACAAGCGGATAAAGAAATAAGTCCCGCTGTGAGCCCTACTGATAACATCCATTTTTTCATTTTCAAACACTCCTACTGTGAAGTAATAATTTAACAACTCTTACTATAGCATAAACGTTACGGGTATTCCTATTCAATAAATGAAATATGAGAAAATTTACACATTATAAAACCCTTGTTTTCGGGTATTCCACACGATTTTTCAAAAAAAATTTTAAAAACCGGGTCATTCGTCTAATCAAAACAGGGCGTATCACTATATGATATGGAGAAAGAAAAGGGAGGTATGATGATGGGTTATGGTTACGGTTACGGTCATGGGGGAGGAATAGCATTAATCTTAGTTCTTTTTATCCTTCTCATCATTATTGGAGCTTGTTACTGCTATTGATGGTGAATAGAAATTTAAATTAATTTAAAGGGCGAATGCCTATGCGTGAATTACGGGTCATGCATAGGATAGTGTACAGAATATCAAAGGAGGTGGCTTTCATGGGTTACGGTGGATACGGGCATGGAAAAGGCTTCGCATTGATTGTTGTGTTGTTTATTCTTTTGATTATCGTAGGAGCTGCATGTTTCTGCTAAAATAAATGACAGTCTAAGCAGGACCTTTTCTTATGAAGGGGGACTGATCAGGCTTGACGTTTATAAGCAGTTTCGTTAATGTGTGTTTTACTACTCTTGATCAAAAGGTGCAGCATGTGTATGGTACGGTTACTCAAGGGGGAATGCAATTTAGGTTCCCCCTTTTATATTTTTTATAGAACGTTTGAAATATAGGATGAAATGAGCAGAATGGTAATAGAAACGTTAATCGTACGATAAACCGAGTCTTGCTGCTTTGAGGACAAGTTCTTTTTGTCACATAACTTGTGTGTAAGTGAATTAAATACAAATAAAAAGATTGGTGCTAAAAAAACGAAGATATAGCCTGCCATATGAAAACCTCCAACATGAACTACTTGTTTAACTTTACCAAAATATGTGGAATATGAATAGGAAAATAACTTCTAAGAGATGAGAGAGGGAGAGAAAATCATGAATAAGTGGAAAACGGCTTTTTTTACACTGCTGCTGCTATTTTTAATCATACCGATCGCCATAGCCGTTGTGCTTTTTAAAGACCCTGCTGGTGGTCAATTAGATCGTAGTTCACTAGATAATAATATTGAGGACAATCAAAAGTTGTTGAGCATACATACAGAAAAAGAACAAGTGGAAGATCTATTAAATAAAGAACTGCGCAAAAGGGCACCTGATGTGAACGTATATGTGAATTTGCGAAATGATGAAGCCGTTCTTAATGGATCCTTTATTGCTTTCGATCAAGAGCTTCCTTACCAAGTTACATTTGAACCTGAAGTTCTTGAAAACGGTGATCTGTTATTGAAGGAGAAGGACATGCAAGTGGGACGTTTTCCACTGCCTGGTGACGAGGTGTTTACCCTTATCCAAAAGACCGTTGCGTTTCCTGAATGGGTAGATGTATATCCGAAAGATGAAAGCATTTTGATGAGAGTGACCGAAATGCCAACAAAGCCAGGTTATGCGATTAAAGCTGAAGAATTTGATTTAAAGAAAAACTCTATTAAATTAGGAGTTTATACAAAAAACTAAAATAAAGCGCTTCTTCCCATCCTTGGTTGGGAGAAGTGCTTTTATCATTCTTCATCAATTATTCATACCCAAATGGAGAAAGTTGGATTATAATTATTATAGACAGACAATGACTAGAAAGCAGGGTTTTGTATGGAGACGGTGGAAGAACGACTAGAACGACTAGAATTTTATAATCAGCTAACGATTGAGAGTGTCGATCTTACAGCGTATCCGTTTTTTAGACTAGTCATGGAAAAAAAGCTCACCGAGCAGGAAGTGAATAAGGTCTTCCTTCTTTGCGATGAGCTTCAACGAAAGTATGAAATGCAGAGTGAAGAAGGCTTCGTGCATTACACGCCGCTTCTGTTGCATTTTGCAGGCATGTTAACACCAAAGCTTTCCCCGAGAGAAACGATTACGGCATTGCTTCAACAAGAAAAGTATATTACTTTGATGGAGAAGCTATACGAGTTATCGGTACGTTACGAATGAGAAGAGGCAATTTCCTCAGCTGCTATCACGGGTGATGCAGGCTGATCATCTAATGATGCTTCGATCTTTTCTTCGAGTTTGTTGAAAATTGACATAAAGTCATCGCCATATAAATTGCGGATGATCGACATCAATTCAGGAAACTCTGGGAACCTTCCAAACAACTCTTTAATCGGCATAGAAGCACTAAAAACACCAAATTTTGAAGGATCATACGTATTTAATGTTTGAAGTAAAAGCTCTTCACCTTTAGGTGTTAGACAAATATATGTATTTCGCTTATCATCTTCTTTTTTAGAAAATGTTAGATAGCCTTGTTCTTCAAGCTTTTTTGAAAAGTTAAAAGCAGTGGACACGTGCATAACGCCAAACTTTGCAATATCAGAGATTGATGCACCCTCAAGATGATGAGCAATCCAAAGAATATGGTGTTCATTGATGTTTAAACCATAATCCTTAATCCAATTTTGCCAGTCTTTTTCTACACTTTTCCATAAAGCTTTACTAATCTGTGAAAGTTTGTGACTATAGATCATGGCTTCTTGAAAACTATATAATTGATCTTTGTTCATTTTTAAAATGCCCCTCCATCTTATAAAACACATCCTATTCCTCATTATGCCAGTATTTCCTATAATAAGAAAGTAAAATTTTTCAATTTTTCCTTATTTTTTAGTAAAATAGTTATATAACTTTTAGCTGATATGGTGTTAACGTAAGTGTTCTCACACGTTCGTAAGTAAGATAAAAAAAATTCTCCAAAAAGGGAGAATTTTTTCGAGATTATTTAATTTCTTGTTCCATTTCCTCTGGTGCTTCTTCAATTGTCGAAGCAGCAGTTTCTTGTAGTGCCTCTTCTTTTTCTTTATTAGCAAATCTGATCTTTGCTCTAAGCTGAATGCCATCACGCTTGATGCTGGAGAATGTAGATTTCATTTTATCCATATTTACTTTAAGATCTTTTCTTACCTCTTTACCTGCTTTAGGTGTTGAAAGTAACGTAGCTGCTGCTGTAACCACCGTACCTAATGCGAAACCTACTACCATGGATTTTTGTTTAGACATCTTATAATTCCTCCTCATTCTTTTATTATCTAATGAATTCGTGAATTTCTCTTATATTCCTATGAAAAATAATGACGAATATAAAAATATTTCCCGATAGATTTCGTCATGTTTGGACAACTAAAATCTTACTTTAAAAGAACAGTCGAAATTTGAAAACATTGATGTGATAGGCAATCGAGAGAAATATCGATACAATGTGAGCCATATTAAAAAAACGTCATACTTGTCTAAAACAGAAGATATTTGACTGACTTTGGAGAAAGATCATATAAAATAAATGAAAAGTAAAAAAAGGTTCATAATTGACGAAGAGGTTTAAAAGAGGGTATACATAAGAAAAAGAATGGAGGGATATGGGTTGAAACAAAACACAATCGGCAACTACTTTAATAAAATGAAGGAAAAAGCGAATGCTGTGCTTGAAAGTTCTACTCAAACGGGTGAACTCGTTACAGAAGCTGAGAAAAAAAGTTCGCAACCAGATAAACAAGGTTTAAGTAACCTAGGCTCTCAAGTAAAAGCGTTAGTTCGAATGGTGAAGTCATATAAAAGAGGCGACTATCGTGATGTCTCTAAAAAATCTTTAGTATTAGTGGTGGCAGGTCTTCTGTATTTTGTTAGTCCTATAGATGCAGTTCCTGATTTTTTGATCGGAGCAGGTCTATTGGATGATGCTACTGTCCTTGCTTTTATTTTTTCAACGTTATCAACCGAGATTTCAGCTTTTCAAACATGGGAAGAGGAAAAAGAAGAAGAGGATAAATACGTAAAGCCAACTCCATAGTAGGAGCTGGCTTTTTTTATATTACTGTCTATTATAATTAAGCTGTTAAATTCGATCGTTTAGATAATCGTTCTGCGATCGGGTAGATAAAGAACATGATCAAACCGCTAACAATACTTGTTGGTACAACGATCATTCCAATAAAGCTGAGTAATGTACCAGGTAATCCAGCGACGATCATTGCCACCATGAGGAACAATGTTCCACTGATAATCGTTCCGACTACCGTTAGAAGAACGGCGCTAATCGCGTTTACTTTAACTTTCTTAGCTAGTAAGAACAAAGCCAAAAAGATAAAAGCTGTAATGGGCTTTTCTACGATATTGGCGATCTGTCCGCCTGCCATACCTGTTGTTAGTGCTGAAATGACACCAGCTGCCATACTTGCAATAATTACGTTTTGTTTTGTTGGTGATAGCATAATGGCTAGAAACATCATCACTAGTAATAAATCAGGTTTCATTCCAAAAAATAATGGGGGTACGACTGTGTGAAACACATACCCTAATGCAATAAGTACAGATGTTAAAGCTAATGATTTGGTATTCGTATTCATTTTCTCATCTCTCCTCAGCTACTCTTAGCCTAATTTCTTTCCAATAGTGCCCTCTTGGCCTAATGCGAAAGTACCTTTATGTTACCAGATGTACGTACAACTGAAAAGGTTTGTGATCTATTTTCCGTATTTTTCCTGAAAATGTATCATGAACTGTGCAAGGCTATCACATGATTCTTGGGGAACTGCATTATAGATTGATGCTCTGAAACCACCGACCGACCGATGTCCTTTTAATCCATAAATCCCGTTTTCTTCACTTTCTTTAATAAACTGCTTTTCCAGTTCATCATTAGCAAGAGTGAATGTGATATTCATGTTTGAACGTGACTCTGGTGTTGCAAAGCCATTGTAAAAGCCTTTACTTTTATCAATCGTGTCGTAGATGACACCAGCTTTACTTTGATTTCTCTTTTCCATTGCTTTGACCCCACCGGACTTTTCTACCCAACCTAGTACAAGGTTTAGTAAATAGATGGAGTACACAGGGGGAGTATTATAAAGAGAATTATTCTTCGCATGAACAGAATACGACAAGATCGATGGAACAGATTTGTTATCTTGTAGCAGGTCTTTGCGGATGATAACTGCTGTGACTCCTGAAGGTCCAAGGTTCTTTTGTGCACCCGCGTAGATCAATCCATAGTCTTCAACTGAAATAGGTCTGCTCATAATATCACTAGACATGTCGGCAACAAGATTTTGATGTTTGAAGGATTGCAAGTCTCGCCATTGTGTACCATAGATCGTGTTGTTAGATGTGATATGAAGGTAAGCGTCATTCTCACTTGGTACATAATTCATCTCAGGAAGGGTACGATACGCCGACTCCTTACCTGTAATGACTGCTTCACACGACCCAATTTTTTGAGCTTCTTTATATGCTTTTTCAGACCAAGACCCGGTAAGTACATATTTCGCGGTCTTTCCACCTTGTATAAAATTCATCGGAATCATGGCGAATTGAAGACTTGCTCCACCTTGTAAAAACAACACTTCATTTGTATCTGGTATATCGAGTAAACGTTTCATGCGCGTTTTTGCTTGCTTATGAATGCCTTCATATTCTGAACCCCTGTGGCTATGTTCCATGATATTTAATCCAGTACCTAGAAAGTCATCCCATTCTTCCTTTGCTTGCTGCATGACCTCTTTAGGCAATGTTGTTGGTCCTGCTTGAAAATAGATGCGTGTCATCGTTCTCCTCCTTATAAAATAACGCTGTTTTTAGCAAACTCTGAGAGCATTTGAAAGTTGTTGATTTCCGTTCCAGGTGCTTCGCTTTCCGCGGGGCGACCGGTGAGCCCCTTGCCGCTTTGCGCCATTAAGGGTCTCACCTGACCGCTCGTCCCGCAGGAGTCTCACACCCTACACTCCAATCAACATTTCAGTGATGTCTTATAAGCAAAGATCTTTTAGAATATTGCGAAACAAAAAATGAATATGAAAAAACTGCCCAGATTAAAAGAAGGCAGTTTTAATATGTAACGTTAGCTTTTAACGTTTTCTTTAATATGTTGAGCCATTTCAGTCATTTCGTTGGCAGGGGTATCCTGTGTTTTCCAGACTGCTCCAAAACCGTCACCTTGACCGTAACGTGGGATAAAATGCATGTGATAATGGAAAACTGACTGTCCGGCAGCTTCACCGTTGTTGTTTAGTATGTTCAGGCCGATTGGATTAAACGTTTGTTTAATTCCAGAGGCAATTTTAGGCACGACAGAATAAAGTTTGGCTGCTGTTTCTGCAGGCAGTTCGAATATATCTGTTGAGTGCTCTTTAGGAATAATCAGCGTATGTCCTTTTGTGACTTGACTGATATCTAAGAAGGCTAGAACGTTCTCGTCTTCGTACACTTTGTAGGATGGAATTTCACCCGCAACAATTTTACAAAAAATGCAGTTTGAATCGTGGGACAAGTGGCTCACCTCATTTTTTTTACTTATCATATCACACATGACCAACCTAAAAAATATGGTATTCTTTTTATCTTATCAAAAGAATCTTTTCTATAGGATAGTTGCTTTTCATTGTTTATTCTTTTTTTCATTGACAAGTTGATTGGAGCGCAGAGTGAGAGATTCCTAATGGCGCGTAGCGGCAGGAGGCTCACCGCCACGCCACGTGGAAAGCGAGCAACCCGGAACGGAAATCAACACTGCCAAAAGCAACGAAATTTACGAAAACAGGCAATAAAAAAGAAGGGTCCTATTCAAAAATAGAACCCTTCTTCTTATAGAGGTTAGAGAAGAAAGGAGAACACGAAAACAAAACAATACGATTTTTTAGCCATGCACCTCAATAGTAAGAATTTGTAATTGCTCAAGCACTAAATAGTCCAAGAGAACCATCTCCTTAAAATTTAGCATATCTGAAAAAATCTAATACCTTGCATCTTTCTCCCTGAAGAAGGGGGGATACCTTCTTCTCTTATATCTTGTCCATGAAGTCTTACTTGTTATACATATAAAATTGGTAAAGGAAACGGGAATTGAGCTATTATAAGGAAAGAATGACAAAAAGGAGGATTCTCCGTGAAAAAAAGACAACTTGTATTAACAATGACTCTAGGTGTTTGTTTCCTTATCACAGGCTGCGGGAATAAATCAGATGATGAACATAAAAACCACCAAGAGGAGTCACAGGGAAAACAACAGGCTTCGCATGAAGGACATGAAAATCATCTGCCGAACGGTGATATTCAAGAACTTACAGCTTCGATAGATGTAATGCCCAGCTTTTTAGATAAACAACCTGATGAGATTGCTGCAATTTATGCAGAAGCCCCTAAATATAAAGAACTGCTTGAATCTATGCCTTGTTTTTGTGGATGTGGTGATTCTGCAGGTCATAAAGACAATTATGATTGCTTTGTCGCCGAAAACAAAGAAGATGGAAAAATTGTATGGGATGATCATGGCACAAAATGCGGGACGTGTCTGGAAATCGCTGCGATAAGCATGAGTGCTTCTGCAGATGGAAAGACTCCTCTTGAGATCAGAAAGATGATTGATGAGAAATATAAAGAAGGTTATGCAAAGCCAACTCCTACACCGATGCCTGCTTCATAAGGTGTAAAACAAGAAAAATGGCAAACAATAATGAAAATGCTGGATTGCAGAAGGAGGTATTGTATGAAACCAATCCTTGAAGTTACGGATTTAACAGGGGGGTATCTGCCTAATCAGCCTGTTATTCATCACTTAGATTTCACGGTGAAAGAAAATGAGATAGTAGGATTGATCGGTTTGAATGGAGCCGGTAAAAGTACAACTATAAAGCATGTGCTCGGCCTTATGGAACCCATGTCAGGCACTTCAAAAATCGAAGGGCAGACCTTTAGGGAAGAACCAGAAAATTATCGAAGTCAGTTTACATACATACCAGAGATGCCGATTCTCTACGAAGAGTTAACATTATGGGAACATCTAGAACTAACAGCAATGGCATATGGACTAGAAGAACAAACTTTTTTAACACGAGTTCGACCATTGCTTGAAGAGTTTCGCATGGATAACAAGATCAAGTGGTTTCCGAGTCAGTTTTCCAAAGGGATGAAGCAAAAAGTAATGATTCTTTGTGCGCTTTTGGTTGAACCAAAGCTTTATATCGTGGATGAACCGTTTGTTGGGCTCGATCCGCTTGGCATTCAATCTTTTCTCGAGTATATGGTTAAATTTAAAAATAACGGTGCTGGCGTCTTGATGTCGACTCATATCTTGTCCACGGCAGAAAGATATTGCGACCGCTTTTTGATCATGCATGAAGGAAGGCTGGTTCTAAGCGGGACATTAGAAGAATTACGTGTGAGAAGCGGGTTGGAGAATGCGACATTAGATGATATCTACCTTTATGTAGCAAGAGGTAAAGTAACATGATCGATGTAAAAAAATTATGGACAAAACGACGCAATGCTCATGTTACGCAAACACTGAAATACTTTAGTTTAATGGCTAACAGCGGACTCATTGTTTCCTTAATTTTGCTCATCGTCATCGGCAGTGTGTATTATGCTAAGCTTCTGCAAGCACTTCCTGAGAATTTCCCTGCCGTCTTTATTCTAACGATTGTTTTTTCGTTCTGGTTGACCAAAAGTCCGATCCGTACGTTGTTAAAAGAAGGCGATCTCGTATTTTTATTGCCTGTAGAATCAGGCATGAAACAATATTTTTCAAAAGCCATTTCTTCAGCTACAGCAACTGGCTCTTTTTTTACCCTATTCATTTTTACTCTGCTATGGCCGATCGTCCAGGTGTTTGTTCATGATGGATGGAAGATGTATGTCACATTTGGATTCTTTTTGATCGCTGCAAAAGTATTTAACATATATGTATCGTGGGAAGAAAGAAGGTTGCCTTACAAGAGTCATCAAACGAACTATAAAATCATGAGGTTCATTGTAAACTTTGTATATGCGTATCTGCTCTTTAATGAAGCTTACCTCTTTTTGATCGCTATTTTTGCGATCATGTACGTACTAAAGAACTTTGTTTTCGGTGTCTTTAAAAAGCAGCATGGTTATCAGTGGGAAATGCTATTAGCGGAAGAACAAGCATTAAAAATGAAAGGGTACCGAATGGTCAATTATTTTACGGATGTACCTGCGCTCAAGCAGACCGTACATAAGCGACCGTTGTTTAACAGCGTAGCATCTTTCTCCTTTAAAAAGAAAAATGCACTTTCTGCTTTGTATATGAAGACATTTGTGCGTTCAGGGGATTACCTTGGCTTGTATGTGCGATTGATTTTAATCGGCTTTCTGTTCATGTATTTAATTCCTGCAGGTTGGTGGCAATTAATCGTAGTGTTCTTGTTTTTTCAGATGTTTGCACTGCAATTGTTCACACTTTATACGCAGTACAGATGGAATGTTATATTCATGATCTATCCGATCAAACAAGATACAAGAGTAAAAGCTTTTCAAAATTGGCTGAAAAACTTGCTGATCATACAAGGTGTATTCTATGGTATTTTCTATGTGTTGCTTACTGGGGACTGGATGATCGCCATTCTTATGCCTGTCGCAGCAATACTTTATAGTGTAGTTCGACTGCCTAGTATGACAAAAAAACATATCATGTTGACTTCCTAGCTCATTACGGGCTGGGAAGTTTTTTTAAAAGCGCTTTTTTCTAAAAGCTTGTCTCCTTTGACAGTTGGTTGGAGTGGAAAGTGCGTGCCTACCACCTGAAATACATCTCGCAAGGCATGCGACGAGGAAGCTTACTACGGTAGCATAAACTTGTAGACGCAGGAGCAAGGGACCTATAAAAGGCGTGCAGTCCGAAAAGTGGAAGTGGCTCGTTCAGCCCCGACCAGCAAAAGTAAATGGGCTTTGAAGGCGCACTATGCCTTCTGGACCATTTAACTTTTGACCTCGAGGGGCTAGCCACTGCAACTAGACAGGTGAGACACTTAAAAAGTGAAACGTACGAATGTGGCTCACCGCTTGCCCCGTGGAAAGCGAGCATCCTGGAATGGAAATCAACGACTTCCAAGTTTGTAAACAAATTTTGGGCATCTTTCATAGCTTATGCATATAAGTTTTATGGAAGGGAGCGGGGCTCATGAATACTTATGGATTAACAGGAAGGATTGTCACACCCGGAAGTCCTGACTATGATCTGGCACGTGAAGAGTTCAATACTCGTTTTAACTTATTTCCTTTGATTATCAATTTTTGTGCAACTACTAAGGATGTTTCAAACGCGATCCGTTGGGCAAGAAAGAAGAATATTAAGTTTCGGATCCGTACAGGAAGGCATAGTTATGAAGCTTATTCATCATTAGATGGAGGTTTAGTAATAGACATCAGCGATATGAATGAAGTAAAGGTGGATCGCAAAACAAAAACGGCCGTACTTGGTGCGGGGGCATTGCTTTTTCCACTATACGAAAAATTGTATGAAGCAGGTTTCACGATTCCAGGAGGTACTTGTCCATCAGTAGGACTCTCAGGCTTAACACTTGGTGGAGGGTGGGGGATGTTAACTCGTCCATATGGTATGCTGATCGATCAGCTTCTGGAGCTTGAGATGGTAGATGCAAACGGAAAGATTATCATAGCCAATAAACATAAGAACGCTGATTTATTTTGGGCATCAAGAGGGGGTGGAGGTGGAAACTTTGGTGTGGTTACATCCTTTCGTTTTCGAGTTGTTTCAGTCGATGATGTTGCCATCTTTAAAATTACTTGGGACTTTAAAGGGTTTGAAAAAGTCGTGGATTCATGGCAAAAATGGGCTCCGTACACAGACGATAGATTAACTGCCATTATTGATCTCTTAACAAAAGACATTGGTGAGCTGCGTGCATTAGGTGAATTTCTTGGCACAACGGATGAACTGAAAAAACTTTTAAAACCCCTTTTAACCGCATATCCACCTAAAGTAGTTGAAGTGAAAAAGGTGCCTTATATCGATGCCGTTAAGATATTTGGAGGGATGATGCCGGGTATGATGGAGTACGCTGTTAACCATGGTGATCCTGATGCACATCCGTTTAAGAATACAGGTGCGTTTGCGAAACAGCAGTTACCGATTAGAGCAATAAAAAAGCTTAAAGAATATCTATCAAACTCACCTAGTATTGAGAACAAAGTGCAGTTGCAAGCCCTAGCTGGAAAAGCAGCTTGTACAGGACCTACTGAAACGGCTTATGTTCATAGAGAAGCATTATTCAGCTTGTTATATATTACGAAGTGGCAGAACGAAAATGAAGCTAATGTAAATACGCGATGGGTGGAGAGCTTAAGAAATTCTCTACTTCCTTATGCGGATGGAGCTTATGTGAATTTTCATGATAATTGTATTAAGAACTGGCTTGAACAATGTTACTTTGTTAACTTGCCTCGCTTAATTGAGGTGAAAACTAAATACGATCCTGAAAATGTGTTTAAGTTCCCATTAGGCATTCCGACTGCAGATCCTATTAAGTAAGCTTTCAAATCGTGAGGGCAAAATAGCGAAACTAAGATCTAAATACAAACGTATAGATGAAAGGAGGTAGATGATGAAAACGTATGAAGAAAATGTAATGGAAGAACTAAAAAAATGGGAAACAGAAATGTGCAAACGGCCCTCACTTTGGAACAAAACAACGAAATCTCTTCAAACGAAGATCAATGAGAAAATTCCACAAAAAGTGCATGATGTTATAACATCAAGTATGAAACATATGATCAAAGCCACTTTAATCGGTTCTGAATATACGACTAAAAAAACGATTAAGTTTACAGCAGATCTACGAGAGCGTGATTTTAAATTTGAAGATCGACTCTCTTTTTACAAAAGAACAGCAGCAATAGAAGGAGCGGGAACAGGTGCTGGGGGGATTTTCCTCGGCATTGCTGATTTTCCTTTATTGCTAGGTATAAAAATGAAGTTTCTGTTTGAAGCAGCAAGTATTTATGGATTGGATGTTAAGGACTACAAAGAACGAATCTTTATTCTTCATGTATTTCGACTTGCTTTTGCTGATCCGCACAAGCGAGAAGAGGCATTTCAAAGAGTAGTCTCATGGAAAGAGACGGTTCAAGAATTTCCTGAATCTCCTGAGTCGATCAACCAAATGAATTGGCAAGAACTACAACAAGATTACCGAGATCATATCGACCTCATAAAAATGCTACAGATGGTCCCAGGTCTAGGGGCGATTGTCGGTGCATATGCGAATTATCATTTTCTCGATGATTTAGGTCAAGTGGCAAAAAATTGCTTCAGGTGGCGGTTGTTAACAGATGAAAAAAAGAAGAGGATCATAAACAACAAGCACCCGCATTAAATGGCGGGTGCTTGTAATAATTATATGAGGATTTAGAAGCGGCTGTCGCTTAATAGGCGGTCCATTTCTTCTTTATGCTTCGTCTCATCAGCAATCATATCTTCTAATTGAACGACAAGTTCAGTTAGTTTTAGGTTGGATGCTTGCTCTTTACGTTCCTCGTAACGTCTGATCGTATCTTCCTCAGCGTTTCTAGCTTCTTCTAACATTTCACGCACACTCTCTACTTGTTTAACCGGTTTTGGTTGAGTAGTCGGTGTACCTCCAAGCGTTTTGATCTTTTCTGCTAAATAAAGAGCATGTCCTTGCTCATCAGCAATTTCACTTTGGAAGAAAGGTTTTAGGATTTGACGGTACAAACCAGAAACCGTAGCTGCATTATGGTTGTACATAATGATTGCTGAGTACTCGTTTGCAAGATCCTCATTTAGTCCATCGATTAGTGCTTGTAAGTCTTTTTCCATTTGTATAACCTCCTGAATCTTGTTCTACAGAGATATCCTTCCCCTTTTCCCTTTACCATAAACCAAATTTATAGGATAGATGAACTAAAAAAAACAGGAACTGCAGAATGAGGTTTAGGGATTGGTAAAATCGGTAAAAGACTACTATGCGTGAAACAAATATTGAACAAAAGTGATACAAAATTCTAAGGAGGTAACAAAAATGGATAGCAGACACATGGTTGATGAAGAGCGTAATGTTGACACAAGTAAGGTTGAAGAAACAGCAAGCCGAATGAGCGAGAGCAAAAAAGACGAGATCTTATCAAACTTTGAAGAGTTTAAGAGCTACTTGCATGGGAAAGTGCAAATTGGTGAAAAAATGGGCATGAGCGAAGAAACACTTGCAAAAACTGCAGAGAAAGTAGCAGATTACTTAGCTAACCATGAGGAGCCTCGTAACTCAGAAGAGAACCTCTTAAAAGAACTATGGAAAGTTGGAGAGCAAGAAGAGCGTCATAAGCTGGCTCATATGTTAGTTAAGCTTGTTAAATAGTATACATGTAAAAGCTGCTCATCTTTGAGCGGCTTTTTTTATTACACCATTATTTAGAAGTAGTCTACACATTTGGTTGAAGTGTGATGTTTCGTAATGTATGGAAGCAAGTCGTTATATACAGCTTGTAAAATCAATAAAGTTTGCTAAAACGTCAATAAATTCACCTCAATGACCGTTTACAAAGACCCTTAAAAAAACGACAATGTTTTAAAGTGGTTTATTCAACGATAAAAGAGTGAAAACTTAGCTTTAATAAGAGTTTAAAAAAGAGAAAACTGATATTGAGGAGAATCTTAATGTTACGAGAACTGGCCAATAAACTACCCTTTCCGATCCTTCCTCTTATATATATCATAAGCGGATTAGGTCTTTCTTTTTTATCATTAAACGTGTTTTTTGAGTTGTCAGAAGACTTAATGGAAAATGAGGTATTTGAGTTTGATCAAGTGATCATCCAATATGTAACCGATATTAGAAGCGACAGATTAACTGAAGTGATGAAAGTGATTACGTTTTTCGGATCTAAAGACATTCTAACCACCTTATTAGTAGGAAGTTTGATATGGCTTATCGTAAAACGTAAGAATTATTGGGGTGCGATTTTCTATTTAATTGCAGTTGCTGGTGGAGGTCTTTTAAACCTCGGACTAAAACATTGGTTTGGAAGAATACGACCAGAAGATAGCTTGATTGTCGAGCAAGGCTTCAGTTATCCGAGCGGGCATGCCATGGGAAGTCTTATTTATTATGGTTTCCTTGGTTACTTGGTCGTAAGAAGCAGAAGAGGGAAGCCTCTTAAAATTATTCTTACGGTCGGGTTTATATCAACGATTCTTCTTATTGGTTTTAGCCGTGTCTACTTAGGCGTTCATTATCCGTCCGACATAGTAGCTGGATTTAGTGCTGGAACCGTTTGGCTTCTGCTATGTATAGGTGGACGTGAATCGATAAGAGCCTATCAAAAAAGGACGCTTCCTTTTTTTAAAAGGAAACATCCCCAGTAAGTGTGAGTAGTTGATTTTGTAAACATTTAACAACTGAAGGTGTACGATGTTGTCGCTCTCCATCACAGTCAATAAGCTGTTGGGGAGCTGTTTTTATGCTTATCTCTGAGCTTTGAAAATAATGATACCCTTGTCCTTCTTTTGAAGTATCGGATAAACGGTTCAAAAGGACGTCCCAAATAAACGAAGTGGAAGGCTCTTCGATCAGCAAACAATCGAGCTTACCGTCTTGTATATCAGTATCCGGAAAGAAGGGACGGATACCACCGGTAAAGGGCCCGTTCACAGCAAGAAACATGGCAGCTTGTCCATCAAATTGGAACTCCTTAGATGAGATGGAGATATCAAAGGGTTCCCATGTTTGAAATGATTTTGCCGCAGATAAATAATAAGAAAGACGTCCGAATTTTTCTTTTGTATCTGGGTCGATGGATTCGGAGACATGTGTGATCAATCCAACACCCCAGAAATTTGTAAAGAAATGTCCATTAAACTCTCCAACGTCAATGTTACGAAACTTTTTTTCACTAAGCTGTTCCGCGGCTTTTACAGGATTTTGATTCATGCCTAGCGCTCTAGAAAAATCATTGCACGTTCCACCTGGTAAGATTCCGAAAGCTGGCTGATTCTCTGTTAAAGACAGTACAGCATCTGCAATTTCATGTACCGTGCCGTCACCGCCAGCAGCAATGATGAGATCAGTCTTACCTTGCAGCTCTTTAACAAAGGAAGCACCTTCCCCAGGAGCGGTTGTCTCATAAACTTGAACGTCTTCGAAACCATTTTTCAGCTGTTCGAGCACGGCGTTCCACTGATTAAGCAACCTACCTTGTCCGGCGGAAGGATTTAATATAACAGATGCTCTTTTTATTGTTGATGGATTTATAGTCATTTGGCTACCATGTATTCTTTAACAAATGATTTTCCTGTAAAGAGTGTTTCTGGCAAGCCTTTTGAAGTGCCTCTATTTTTGTGTGCTTCCTCGTAGGCATTGGATTGTTGCCAATTTGTAAAATCAGCATGTGATTTCCAAAGTGTCATAACGATATAAGGATCTTGGTGAAGAGGTCGAAGAATACGTATGCCACTAAAGCCTGGTTCACTCTCAACAAGCCCAGCACGGTTTTGGAATCGTTCTTCAAAAAGAGATCTTCCTTCTTCTGATACCGGGATGTGATTCATAACAACAAAGCCAGCTCCACTTAAGGATCCTCTTTGGTTTATCACTTCGTACTCATGTTTTTCGGTAAATGGGTTTTCTCTATCTGTTTCGATTACTAAAGCAGAATTAGAGTCACCTTCAAGCAGGAGAGCTCCATCGTATTTTTCTTGATATGTCGCTAAATAGTCTAAAGTCCCATAAGTAATGTATATGTTCATAGGAATCCCTGCCCTTTTTTATTGATTTACCTTTGTTTTACCCAACCGTTCAGCACATTAAACAGTGTAAGAAGTTGGTTACTTGTAATATACTTTCCAACTAAGGGAAAATTATATAAAATGTACTTTTCGACCTAGAAGGAAATGAGGGTTGGTTATGGTAAAAAGAAGTCTCGTCGCACTCGGTATATTAGTGGGTTCACTTATAATAGGTTTTTTTGCCTATCTATTCATAATTCTAGCTGGAGACTATGTAATCGATGAAAAGGATCTTGTTATGGATTCAGCCACAGTTCTAGTTGCCGAGAACGGAGAAAAAATAACAAAGATTTATGATGAAAATAGAGAGATCGTCGACATTGAGGATATTCCGAAACATGTTCAAGAAGCTTTTGTAGCGGTAGAAGACAGCCGTTTTTACAAACATAATGGAATAGATGTTAAAGCGATTTCGCGTGCCATCTATAAAGATATTTTAGCTGGAGGAAAAGTTGAAGGCGGCAGTACGATCACTCAGCAGCTAGCAAAGAATGTTTTTTTATCTCATGAGAAGTCATGGCTAAGAAAAACAAAAGAAGCTGTCATTGCTATCAATCTAGAAAGAAGATACCCGAAAGATAAAATCTTAGAGATGTATTTGAATCAAATCTATTTTGGTCATGGCGCATACGGCATTCAGCTTGCTGCTAAAACGTATTTTAATAAGGATGTTAGCGATTTAACAGTAGCAGAAGGTGCGATGCTTGCCGGTCTTCCAAAAGCACCAAACTATTATTCTCCACTGAAGAATCCAAAGGAAGCAAAGGAACGGCGTGATCTTGTTCTTTCGCTAATGGAGAAGCAAGATTACTTGACGCCTTCTGAAACAGTCAGAGCACAAGGTAAAACGATCGCTCTTGATTTTCAGCAAGAGAAACGAAACCCGGCTTATACAACGTATATTGATATGGTTATAAAAGAGGCGAAAGAAAAGTATCAACTTTCAAGAGAAGAGCTGCGACAAGGCGGTTATAAAATCGTTGTACCTATGAATTTGGCAGCACAAGATTCTGTTTATAAAAGCTTTCAAGACGGACGTTATTTTGTAGGGACGGGTCAGGAAAAGCCTGAAGGTGCCATGGTACTGATGAATGGAAAAACGGGTGGTTTGCTCGCTGTTCAAGGCGGACGGAATTATGTGACAGAGGGACTTAATCGAGTGCAGGTGAATCGTCAGCCGGGTTCAACGTTTAAGCCTTTATCCGTATATGGTCCTGCTCTGGAATCCGAAAAATACAAACCCTATTCTATGCTGCGTGACGAAGAACTTAGCTTCGACGGTTACGAACCAAAGAATTATAACGGCAGATACGAAGGTGAAGTTTCGATGGTAGATGCCATTGCACACTCTGTAAATTCATCTGCAGTTTGGCTGTTGAACAAGAACGGAATATCTGATTCGAAAAGTTACCTTGAACAGCTTGGTATGCCGATTGAGGACAAAGGACTCGGAATCGCACTTGGCGGTATCAATCAAGGGGTAACACCATTGCAGATGGTAAAAGGATATCGCAGTTTTCTTCATGAAGGTAAGATGATCGAGCCTTTCGTGATCAGCAAGATTTATAACAATGAAGGAGAACTGATCGGTAAAGCAAAAAAGGAAGAAAAGAAAGTTTGGAAAAAACAGAATGCATGGTACATGACTCGTATGCTTCAACAAGTCGTAAAGAACGGTACAGGATCAGATGGAAAAGAGAATATGGAGATTGCAGGAAAGACGGGTACAACAAATTATCCGAACGTAGATAAAGGAAACAAAGATACATGGTTTGTCGGATATACGCCAGAAGTAGTTGGTGCAGTATGGGTCGGTTATGATCGAACAACCAAAGAATCGTATCTAAACAGCGGCAGTTCTTTACCTACTCTCCTATTTAAACAAGTGATTAACGAAATGCCGTCGCAACAAGGTCTCACGTTTAAAAAACCTGATGGGGTAAAAGATTTACCACCTCCAATCGACCTTATAGAGTTAAATGATCTGCGTGCTTCGTTTGGTATGGGGGATTATGGAGTTCCTTCCGTTCAATTGAACTGGACTCCGTCACAAGATGAACGTCTGCAATATAAGGTTTATGCGGTCAATGAAGGAGAAACTACTCTTTTAGATACGTTAAAAGGCAAAGGAGAGTATAGTGCTTCAGGTAAGAATCTCTTCACGCTGCCAGACTTTTATGTTGTTCCATACAATCCTCTTACAAAACAAGAAGGAGAGCCATCTAATGTAGTTTCTATCTCTCTCTTCCCAAGTTTTGGTGACGATGATAAAAAAGACGTAAGAGATAAGATTCGTAAAGATCGTGAAAAAGAGAAGAAAAAGAAAAAGAAGAAAAATGATGAATAAACGGTGGAAGATGGCCAAGGTGGCCGTCTTCTTTTTGGTGAGAGATTGGAGATTGGAAGCAGAGGGAGAGAGGGGGGCGGAGTCGAACTGTGTCGGAAAGCCTATATTTTTCATTTTCGACTTAATTGTGGCGTGTTTAGGCTTAATGGATGCTCATTTCGACTTAATTGTGGCCTCTTTTGACTTAATCAATGCGTCGCTAGACTCAATCCATCATTTACTCATCTCATACGGGTATAGCAGCATGCACCTGTAAAGGCTTTCAACATTCAGTGAACATCCATTTTGCCAAAATCATGACAATTAAGCTTATCTTCTATACTTTTATTATGAATTCCCTTACAATGTGTATGGATATTGACGTTAAAGGTTTTAAGTTTCAGCAGCTAGGAGATAACAATAGTGCTGCAGCTTTTGGTCTTGTATAGAAAGGTGTGTACGTTTTGACTATGAATGAAGAGTTTTTGAAAGCGTGTCGTAAGGAGAAAAATTCACATATTCCTGTATGGTACATGAGACAGGCGGGCCGTTCCCAGCCAGAGTACCGTAAATTGAAAGAGAAGTATTCACTATTTGAAATCACACATAGACCAGAGATGTGCGCTGGCGTTACGAAGCTCCCTGTAGATCAACACGGAGTGGATGCTGCGATTCTTTATAAAGACATTATGTCTCCTGTACCAGCGATTGGAGTAGATGTAGAGATTAAATCAGGAATCGGACCCGTGATCGATAAGCCTGTACGAACGCGCGAAGATGTAGAGCGTTTAGGGACGATCAATCCTGAGAAAGACGTACCGTATGTTCTGGATACAATCAAAATTTTAAGACAACAGTTAGAAGTGCCGCTTATCACATTTGCAGGTGCACCATTTACACTTGCGAGCTATATGGTTGAAGGTGGACCTTCCCGCGATTATCATAAAACTAAGCAGTTAATGTATTCTGATCCTGAAAGCTGGTTCATGTTGATGGACAAGCTAGGCGATATGACGATCGCTTATGCAAAGGCACAGATTGCTGCTGGCGCACAAGCGTTTCAAATTTTTGATTCATGGGTCGGCGCATTAAATGCAGCTGATTACAGAAAATACATTCAGCCTGTCATGTACAAGATCTTCTCATCACTAAGAGAAGAAAATGTTCCGTTGATTCTATACGGAACAGGTGCAAGACACCTAATCATGGAGTGGAACGAGCTTCCGATTGATGTGATCGGACTTGATTGGAGATTATCTCCGAGAGAAGCGCGTCAGATGGGTGTGACAAAGGCGCTGCAAGGAAACTTAGATCCTTCCATTCTATTGGCGCCATGGGAAGTAATTGAAGCACGAACAAAAGAAATTTTGGATGAAGGTATGGAAGAACCAGGCTTTATCTTCAATGTCGGAAAAGGCATTTTCCCTGAAGTAAACATTGCAACATTAAAGCAGTTGACCACCTTTGTTCATGAATATACGTCTAAAAAACTAGGGTGATAAAGAGTGAGTAACAAGAAAACAGGTCTGTTGATCATGGCGTACGGTACGCCAAGAAGTCTAGATGAAGTAGAAAGCTATTACACACACATTAGAAGAGGACGTAAGCCTTCTCCTGAACAGCTGCAAGAACTTACGGAACGCTACGAACAGATTGGTGGAATCTCACCACTTGCTAAGATTACAGAAGAGCAAGCGCAAAAAATTGAAGCTGAGATGAATCATCGTTACCCAGATCGTGAGTTTAAAAGCTATCTTGGTCTGAAGCATATTGATCCTTTTATTGAAGATGCTGTGCAAAAGATGAAGGAAGATGGAATTGAAGAAGCAGTAACGCTTGTCCTTGCTCCTCACTACTCGACGTTCAGTGTTAAATCGTACAACGGACGTGCTGTGGAAGAGTCTGCAAAAATTGGTGGACCATCATTTACGACGATCGACAGCTGGTATGATGAGCCGAAGTATGTACAATTTTGGTCGGACGGAATTAAACAAACGTTTAATGCCATCCCTGAGAACGAGCATGACAAAACCGTTGTGATCTTCTCCGCACACAGTCTGCCAGAAAAGATTCTTCAAATGGGAGATCCGTATCCGACGCAGCTTCAGGAAACAGCTGATCTTATCGCGAAAGAGGCGGATGTTCCTCATTATACGATCGGGTGGCAGAGTGCTGGGAACACGCCTGAACCGTGGATCGGACCAGACGTTCAGGATTTAACTAGAGATCTTTATAACGAGCATGCTTATAAACATTTCATCTATTGTCCTGTAGGTTTTGTGGCGGATCATCTGGAAGTTCTGTATGACAACGATTATGAGTGTAAAGTTGTTACAGATGAGTTGGGCGTGAATTACTATCGTCCTGAGATGCCTAACGCAAAGCCGGAATTTATCGATTGTTTGGCAACGGTCATTGAAAATGCACTAGCAAAAGAAAGAATGTGAAAGAAATGAGCGAGCGAAAGCACGTTATTATATTGGGCGGCGGCATAACAGGTTTAGCCGCTGCCTTTTATGTTCAGAAATATGCAAAAGAAACAGGGGATCCGATAACATTTACAGTGGTCGAAGCGAGCAATCGTCTTGGCGGCAAGATCGATACGATAAAAGAAGATGGTTTTGTGCTAGAGCGTGGGCCAGATTCCTATCTTGCTAGAAAAACAGTAATGACAGAATTAGTTAAAGACGTTGGCCTAGGCGACGATTTAGTTTCTAATGAAACGGGTCAAGCTTATATTTTGCATAATATGAGGCTTCATCCTATTCCAGAAGGAGCAGTGATGGGGATCCCGACTAAAGTGATGCCGTTTGCGACGACACCTTTATTCTCTATCACTGGAAAGGCAAGAGCGGGGTTAGATCTTGTCCTTCCTAAACGAAAAGATGCACAACAAGATGTTTCGGTTGGTCACTTTTTTAGAAGACGTCTTGGTGATGAAGTGGTTGATCGACTGATCGAACCCTTGTTATCCGGGATTTATGCTGGAAGGATCGATCGACTTAGCCTGCAATCTACGTTTCCTCAATTTGTGGAAACGGAAAAGAAATATAGAAGTTTAATCTTAGGAATGAAAAAGACGCAGCCTAAACAAGAGAAAACGCTGAACACGAAAAAGAAAAAAGGTGCTTTTTTAACACTCAAAGGGGGACTATCTTCTTTCATTGAAGCTCTGTCTAACGCAGTGCCAAAAGAAAGCATAAAAACAGGTGTTCACGTTAAAGCTGTCGAGCGTTTAGTAGACGGGACATATTCTGTGGTGATGGAAGATGGCTCGGTTATGAACGGTGATCAAGTTATTGTTACTACACCTTATCCTGTTACGAAAAAACTTTTCGGTGAATCTCTGTTTCCGGCTGGTTTTCACGACACGAAGCCAACCTCAGTAGCAACGGTTGCGATGAGTTTTAATGAGGCAGACGTGAACTTCAGTCTTGATGGGACAGGGTTTGTGATTGCTAAAAGTGAAAAGACATCCATAACGGCGTGTACGTGGACGAGCCGAAAGTGGCCGCATACGACTCCACAAGGTAAAGTGGTCCTTCGTTGTTATGTAGGACGTGCAGAAGATCAAGACATCGTTCAACAACCTGATGAAGTTATTTTAGAAAAAGTATTGGATGATTTGAAGAGAATCATGGGTGTAAATAGCCGTCCGGAATTCTACCATGTTTCTCGTATGATTGATTCGATGCCACAATATGAAGTCGGGCATAAAGAGTATGTAGAAAAGCTCAGAACTGCGTTTCAAAATGAGCTGCCTGACGTGAAACTAGCCGGAGCTCCGTATGATGGTGTGGGATTGCCAGATTGCGTGAATTCAGCAAAAATGGCTGTTGATTCTTTGTTCGGCCGATAATGATTTTGGACGTGAAAACTTCAATTTAAACAAAAAAATAATAAATATGTTAAGAATTAAACGACAAATGGATATGTTTGTCGTTTTTTATATTTTCTTGTAGAATGTTTCTGCTATACTGTAGGGAGAAAAAAAGGAAGGGGGAAGCGCTGTGCAAGCATTTATTGAGCCGTTATTTGTAAATATTGCAATCATATTTTCGTTTACACATCTTTTGAACATGTTCTTTCCCCTTCATCCTGGTGTTATTCCGAGCTATAAGAATCAAATCGTTTTTGGCTTGATCAGTGGTGCGGGTGCTCTGGTTTGTATGTTGTTTCCCATTGAAACGCTGAAGGATTCTTTTTTTGATCTTCGAAATGTTCCCATCATGATCGTCACATTGTATGTCGGCTGGCTTCCGGGGGCAATTTGTTCGTTGATTGTTGCCATCGCAAGAATAGCAGTGGGTGGAGAGTTAGCTTGGCTTGGTGTTGTTTTAATCCTTTTAGCTTATGTGGTTTGCTTGATCTATCATGGATTTTTTGATGAAGATAAGCGCAGATGGATTTCAGCCATTTATATTGCGCTGGTTTATACATTATTTTATATGCTTTTCATTCATACATATCTTGATTTTCTAACGATCGATTTTTATCTCGTCTATTTCTCGAGCTTTTTGATCGCGTTCTTTTCTTGTATCTTCTTAATTGAGAGGCTTGTTAAGATCAACATGCAGTTGAAGGAAACCGTTTACTTGGACAAGCTGGCAGTTGCGGGACAGATGGCAGCAGCAATCGCGCATGAAGTTAGAAACCCGATGACGACCATTCGTGGAATGATTCAGTTTCTTGGCAGCACGACAACAGATGCTAAGCTAAGGGAACATTCGCCACTCTTAATTGAGGAATTAGATCGAACGAACAAGATTATCACAGACTATTTGTCCATGGTTAAGCCGGATGTTCCTAAGCTTGAGACCGTTTCACTCGAAAAAGTGTTAAGAGATGTTATTGCGCTTACTGCACCATACGGAGCGATAAATAATGTCGAAGTTACCGCTAGTCCATTAGGCTCTTATAATGTGTGCATTGATGAACCAAAACTTAAGCAAGGTTTAATAAATATTATCAAAAACGGGATAGAAGCGATAGAAGAAGGCGGCACGATCCATCTGTATCGCTATAAAGTTACAAAGAGCCGGATTACGATAGCGATTGAAGACAATGGTAAGGGTATGACAGAAGAGGAACTCGAGCAGATCGGGTTGCCTTTTTATACAACGAAAGCAAAAGGTACGGGTTTGGGTATGATGGTAACATATAAACTCATTCAAGATATGGACGGAAAACTTCGGTATGAGAGCGTACTTAATGAAGGCACGCGAGTTCTTTTAACCTTGCAGTTATGTTCGAAACGAAATATGGTTAATGGTGAGGAGGTGGGATGATGGATCGCAGAAAAAGTATTTTAGACGCAGCAGAGCGTTCTTTTTCTATGTTTGGTTATAAGGCGAGTACAGTGGATCAAATCGCTAAGATTGCAAATGTAGGAAAGGGAACGATCTATACTTTTTTCGCAAACAAAGAAGAATTATTTTCGGAAATTATCACAAACTTAGTAACAGAGACGAAATTAGCGGCATCTTCTGCAATAAAAGAAGATCGCCCTTTTTACGAGAACCTGCATAATGCCCTATATGAAGTCGTTGAACTTCGGAAAACGCACAAGTTAGCCGTTAAACTTTCTCAAGAAGTGAAAGAGTTAAACACTTCACCTGTAACTGAGGCTTTGCAGAGAATTGAAAAAGCAGTTTTGAATTTTGTTCAAAAAGAGCTGGATAAAGCAGTCGAGAAAGGCGAGATAAAAGAATGCCATACAGATATTGTGGCGTTTATGATGGTCAAGGTATATATCGCTCTTATTTTTGATTGGGAACGTGATCATGAAGCTCTTCAAAAAGAAAAGATGCTTGAAGTTCTTGAGATGTTTGTAATGGATGGTTTAAGGAAACCATAGTATTGCAGAAGCAAGAAAAACGTGTTACATTAAGTTGTGACCAAATTTCTATTTCGGTCATTTTCGAAAAAGCGGACTGTAAGAGTCTCTTTTTTTACCTACAAATGACCAAATGACTAAATTAGTCATTCAGTATTAGGAGGAGTGAACAACTGTGCTAAAAAGTATCGGAGCTCAATTTAAAGCAGTTTTTTCAAACAAAAAAATTGCTGTACCGGTCTTAGCAGTTCTATTTATACCAGTGTTATACAGCGGAATGTTTCTATGGGCGTTCTGGGATCCGTATGACAAGATGGAAGATCTGCCAGTGGCCGTAGTCAACCAAGATGAAGGGTACGAATATAACGGTGAGAACTTAACTGTAGGAGATGAGTTTGTAAAAAAACTCAAAGAAAATCCACAGTTTGAGTGGAAATTCGTTAGTGAAGAAAAAGCAAAGCAAGGTTTGGAACATAACGATTATTATATGATGATCGAGATTCCTGAGAACTTTTCTGAAGAGGCAACTGCTCTATCAGGAAAATCGAACAAAAAGCCTGAAATCATTTATACACCGAACGCTGGCTTTAACTTTCTAGCAGCACAAATTGGCGGAACAGCCGTAGATAAAATGAAAGAAAGTTTGTCTAACGAACTGACAAAAACATATGCAGAAGTCATGTTCGACCAAGTCGAGCAGTTGGCTGGTGGGTTGGAGAAAGCAGCTGATGGCTCCAATCAAGTAACAGACGGATTGAAAAAAGCATCTTCTGGCAGTGGTGAACTAGCTTCAGGAATGGAAGCAAAAACACCACAGATTAATGAGCTAAAAAATGGAGCTGTGCTTTTTAATTCAAAAATGACCGAGTTCGATAGTGGAATGGATAAATTGCTTGCTGCTCATAAACAGCTAGCAGACGGACAAGGTCAACTAAGTAACGGTGCACAAGCTCTAAAAGGTGGACTTAGCCAAGCGACAGCTGGTTCTGAAAAAATTAAGAACGGAAGCTTAGCCTTACAAGGCGGTGCATCTAAATTATCGACTGGAGCAAGTACGCTCGCAGGTTCAGTAAATGAGTGGAACGCTGGTGCACAAAAAGCAACAGCAGGCTCGAAACAACTAGAACAACAGATTAATGCACTCATTCAAAACCAAGGAAACATGTCAGATGAGCAGATGGCCGCATCCTTAAAACAGCTTGCTGCAGCTAGTAACGGCATAAACAATGGTTTAGATAGCTTGACTGCAGCAACAGGAAAGATCGCTGGCGGAGCGAACGAACTTTCTGCAGGAGCTAAAAAGCTAAGTGATTCACAAACAGCTTTAGCAAATGGAGCAGAAGAGCTTCATAACGGTCAGCTAAAACTAGTTGACGGAGTCGATCAGCTCGCAAGTGGTCAAGCAAAAGTAAACGAAGGTACGCAAACGTTCCAATCTAAATTGGGAGAAGCGGCTAACGGTAGTCAGCAGCTGTTAGGTGCGAGTGGCAAGTTAGCAGACGGAACTTCCACAATTGCAACAGGCTGGCAGGAAGTTACAGGTCATGTAAAGGAAATTCATAACGGAGAACAAAAGCTGCTTGATGGAAGCGGGAAACTAACCTCATCATTAAGTGATGCAGCGGACAAAACAGGTGAGCTTGATCCAGACAGTGACATGTTTGAACGAATTGCAAACCCTGTTTCTGTTAAAACAAACAGCTTTTCCGATGTTCCGAACTACGGAACAGGCTTTGCTCCATACTTCTTATCACTAGGTCTTTTCGTAGGAGCATTGTTAATGTCGATCGTGTTCCCATTACGTGATAAAGCTGGACACCCTCGTTCAGGTTTCAGCTGGTTTGCTGGTAAGTTCACGTTCTTAGCGGTGGTTGGTGTAATTCAAGCACTGATTGCCGATGCGGTATTAATATATGGTCTAGGAATTGAAGTGAGTAACTTAGGAGCGTTCCTTGGACTTAGTATCATCACGAGTCTTACTTTCTTAGCACTCGTACAATTGCTGGTTACAGTGCTTGGAGACCCGGGACGTTTTGTAGCGATTATCATCTTAATCTTACAACTTACAACAAGTGCAGGAACATTCCCGTTAGAGCTCATTCCGAACGGACTACAAGGATTCAATGCTTGGCTTCCTATGACATATTCCGTTTCAGGCTTTAAAGCAGTAATCTCAAGCGGAGACATGGAAAGCTTTAGCTTTAATCTATGGATTTTGGTAGGTTTCATGGCGATCTGTATGATCGGTACATGGGCTTACTTTGCAAGTCAGTTTAGAAAAAAGAATAACGCAGATGAAGGTTCAGTAGCATAATTTTAGTTAACACCTGAGGGGACAACATCCCTTCAGGTGTTTTTTCTAGTTTTGCAGAGGGGGATACCCGGTCTGTTTGAAGCAATAGCAACAATGTTAACAAAAAACTTTTAGAAAAGAAGTTTTCAAGCAAGCAAGCAAGGGAAACATAAATTATGGACATTCTAATGGATGCAGCTTATTTTATGTAAAAAAAGGAGAGAACCGAACTTGATAACTTTCAAAAACGTAGGGAAAACGTACCCTGACGGTTTTGAGGCCTTGAAAAATATTGACTTTCAAATTAATGAAGGGGAGTTAGTAGCTTTAATCGGGCCTAGTGGTTGTGGTAAGACAACAACCATGAGAATGATAAACCGTTTGATCGAGCCATCAAAAGGAACGATTCTCATTGATGGAGAAGATATTGCAAACAGAAACCCCGTTGAGCTGAGAAGGAATATTGGATATGTAATTCAACAAATTGGTCTATTGCCTCATATGACGATAGAAGACAACATCTCACTCGTACCACGTTTAAAAGGGTGGGAAAAAGAAAAGTATGAGGGCAAAGTTGATGAATTGCTAGATTTAGTTGGATTAGATTCTAAAACATTCAGAACGCGATATCCTTCTGAGCTAAGCGGTGGTCAGCAGCAGCGTATTGGTGTAATTCGAGCACTTGCTGCAGAACCTCCTATCATTTTAATGGACGAACCATTCTCCGCGCTTGATCCGATCAGTCGTGAACAGCTGCAAGATGAACTTGTTAAATTGCAAGATACGATCAAGAAAACGATCGTATTCGTTACGCATGATATGGATGAAGCTATTAAGATTGCTGACAAGATCGCGATCTTAAATAAAGGTGAGATCATTCAGTTCGATACACCAGAACGGATTCTACGTCATCCAGCGAATGACTTTGTTAAAGGGTTTATCGGTGAGAACCGATTGTCTGCTGATGAATCATCCATGCCAGAAGCCGTAGATCTTATGAGACCGAATCCAGTTACGGCAAAAGTAACGAGAGGACTTGCAGAATCATTAAAAATGATGAAGCGATATGGTGTAGACAGTCTCTTGATCACAGATCAGCAAAACAAGCTTCTTGGGATCACCACACTTGATAAAATCGAACAACATTACCCTGAAGAAGATAAGACCATCGGTGATCTCATGGAAAAAGAAATCATTACGGTCGATGTTTCCTCTACGTACACGGAAGTTGCAGAAATCTTTGCAACCCATGGTGTTCATATGATTCCTGTACTTGATAATGAAAAATTAGTTGGCTTAATCACACGTGCATCCATGATGCGTGGTTTAGCAGGGTTAAATATTTCCGCACAAAAACCTATTGAGGGAGGTGCGGGCATTGAATAACTTTTTAATCACGATGAAAGATACGTTTGTGAACAGATGGCCAGAAATTCTTACCGGCCTTCAGCAGCACTTATTCTTATCCCTTGTATCAATCTTGATCGCGGCAGTTATCGCCGTTCCTCTAGGGATTTTTATTTCAAGAAGAAAAAAGGTTGCCGAACCTGTTATTGGGGTTACAGCCATTTTTCAAACGATACCGAGTTTGGCATTGTTCGGTTTCTTATTGCCTGTATTCGGAATCGGTAGTACAACTGCCATCATTGCACTTACTGTTTATGCACTCTTGCCTATCCTACGCAACACGTATACAGGAATTACGGGGGTAGATAAATCAGCTGTTGAAGCAGGTAAAGGAATGGGTATGACAAATACTCAAATTTTACGAATGATCGAACTGCCGTTAGCGCTGCCCATCATCATGGCTGGTCTGCGTACAGCAACCGTATTAACCATTGGAGTGGCAACACTTGCTGCGTTTATTGGAGCAGGTGGACTAGGTGATCTTATCTACCGTGGATTATCTACTACTCGTAATGAGCTCGTCTTAGCAGGTGCGATTCCCGCCGCATTACTTGCTATCGTATTTGACTTTATTCTGCGACGAATTGAGTTAGCTACTGAACCTAAAGCATCAAAGAAACGTGGTTCATGGAAACTGCCAGTCCTTATCGGGGTTCCAATCGCTGCTCTCGTTCTTTTCTTTGCACTACGTGGCGGTGGTGAAGAAGATGCGATTGTGATCACGGGTAAGAAGTGGACTGAGCAATATATCCTGCCTTATGTGATTTCTGAATATGTAAAAGACAAAACAGATTACCCTGTTATCGTTAAAGAAGCGATTGGCGAGACGCCTATTCTTACGGAAGCGATTAAAAAGGGTGATATCGATCTTTATGTAGAATATACAGGTACAGGTTACTTAACGATTCTAAAAGAAAAATATGATCCAAGCATGAAGCCTGAAGAGATTTATGATGCTGTAAAAGAAGGCTATTCCAAAGAGTATGACCTGAAATGGACGAAGCCGCTTGGTTTTGAAAACACGTATGCGCTAGCTTTAAATCCTGATACGGCGAAACAAGTTAATGTAAAATCGATTTCTGAACTAGCGCCGAAGTCGAACCAGATTACTTTCGGTGGTCCAACAGAGTTCTTTGAACGTGAGGACGGCTATACGCCATTTGTGGATACGTATAACCTTAACTTTAAGGATAAGAAGAGTTTGGATCCAAACTTGATGTACTCTGCTGTAAAAGAAGGTAAGGTGGACGCGATTCCAGCTTATACAACAGACGGAAGAATCGTTCGTTTCAATTTAAAAACGTTGGAAGATGATAAGAAATTCTTCCCTCCGTATTATGCAGTCCCTGTTGTAAGGGAAGATACGCTGAAGAAGTATCCGAAACTTGAAGGTGTTCTCAATGAGCTTGAAGGGAAGATCTCAGAAGAAGATATGGCAGAAATGAACGCGAAAGTGGACCTAGATAAAGAAGATCCGCGTGAAGTAGCGCAAGATTTTCTGAAAAGTAAAGGATTAATCAAATAAGATAGAAAAATGGACTCCTTCGGGGGTCCATTTTTTGTTATGTAGGGTGGTTTGAGAGGTGGGGAGCAGGTTCGGTTAAGTCTTAAAGTTAACTAATTAAGTCAAAACAGCATCCAATTAAGTCGAAACTGCAACCAATTAAGCCGAAAACCAGACCAATTAAGTCTAAAAGTAAAAATAAAGGCAATTCGACAATCTCGCATCCCGTAGAAATCAAAAAAAGCCGGTCCCTCAAAATCAGGAACCGGCATCATCTTATAAAACCTTACTCAAAAACGACTTCGTGCGTTCATGCTGTGTGTTGCCAAACAATTCAGATGGTACGTTCTCTTCCACAATATAACCGCCATCCATGAAGATCACGCGGTCACCTACTTCTCGTGCAAATCCCATCTCGTGCGTTACGACGACCATCGTCATTCCTTCACGCGCAAGGTCTTTCATTACTTCCAAAACCTCACCGACCATCTCTGGATCGAGTGCCGAGGTTGGTTCATCAAAGAGCATGATCTTCGGGTCCATCGCGAGTGCACGGGCGATGGCCACACGCTGCTTCTGACCACCGCTAAGCTGGGAAGGATAGGCATTCGATTTGTCTTGCAGTCCCACTTTTGCGAGCAGCTTCAACGCTTTGTCACGAGCTTCCTCTTTATTTGCGCTTTTTACTTTAAGAGGAGCAAGTGTTACGTTTTCTAAGACGGTTTTGTGAGGGAAGAGGTTAAACTGCTGAAAAACCATACCTACATCTTCCCTAATTTTATTAATATTCGTTTTTGGATCTGTGATATCCGTTCCGTTCACGATCACTTGCCCACCTGTTATGTCTTCAAGTTTATTGATACAGCGGAGAAATGTACTTTTGCCTGAGCCAGAAGGGCCAATCACACAAACAACTTCTTGTGCTTTTATTTCTGCATTGATATCCTTCAATACCTCGAGATCACCAAAGGACTTTTTTAAATTTTTTACTGTAATCATGGTCCGGCTCCTTTCACGTTAAAAACAAAATCGTGTATGTATTTTATCATAAGTTCGTTTGAATCGTTGTATTTCCTGCCTCTGATGATATCTTTAATTACAAAACTTTCTGAAAAAAGGATTGACCTGTGAATATTCGGTGAACTATACTCTGATTATGAAAACGATTTCATGAATTCGATTCCACAATTGTTTTAAGAGGAGAATCTGATGGCAACCATTCAAGATGTGGCGAAGAAAGCAGGATTATCCCGCACAACTGTCTCTAGGGTGATCAATGAACATCCGTATGTGACAGAAGAGAAGAAGCGTCTCGTAACACAGGCGATGCAAGAACTAAATTATGTACCTAATTCATCAGCAAGACGATTGAGGCGGCAGCAGACAGAGACGATTGCTGTCTATGTGCCTCGTATCACGAATCCATTTTTCAGTCATCTAGTTGAAGTGATGGAGAAGGAAGCCGCGAAAAAAGGCTATCAGCTGATACTGTGCCAGACCCGTTATAAGAAAGAGCAAGAGCGGAATTTCTTAGAGCTTTTAAAAACAAAGCAAGTAGATGGTCTGATCTTAACATCCATAGAAAACGATTGGAGTGAGTTTGAACCATACTTATCGTTCGGCCCCATCGTCGTTTGCAACGAATACTCAGACTCTGCGCAAGTACCTTCCGTCTACTTAAACCAGATCGAAGGAAGCTATCTAGGAACGAAGCACTTGATCGATCAAGGCTATACAAAGATCGGGTATTGCACCGGCAACCACAAAAGCTCCAGAGTTTCTAAAGACAGAAAGATCGGATTTTTACAAGCGCTAGATGAAGCGGGAATCATGATGAAGGAAGAGTGGTTCTTTTACAACGCTTATAGTGTACAAGACGGCTTTGCTGCATTTAAAAAATTGAGTGAGCTGGATGATAAGCCACAAGCGGTTTTTACCGGTAGTGATGAAGTGGCAGCAGGTATTGCGAAAGCAGCGTTTGACGCGGGTTGGAGAGTACCTGAAGACCTCGCTATCATAGGGTTTGATAATCAGCCTCTAGCAGCATTGATGGATCTGACGACGGTCGAACAGCCGATTGACACCATTGCAAAGCAGGCTATGAATTTGATGGTAGAAGCGATTCAGGCAAAGAAACCTTTAAGTCGAAAAGAAGTGATTCTGCCATTTCAGTTGATCAAACGATCCTCAACGTAACTTTTTGTGGTGAAATGTAATCGTTTACAAAACAGGAGATTAGGGGGAAATACAATGAAGAAGCTTAAGAAAATCTCAAAAGTGATTTCTACTTCACTAGCATTGTCACTTGTACTTGCAGCTTGTTCGGACAAAGAAGAAGGAAGCAGCAACAGTAACAATTCCGGCGGTGATAAAGACGAAAAAGTAACGATCGTCTATGCACGTGGTAAGGATGATACACAAGGTACAACAGCCATGGTGGAAGCTTTTGAAAAGAAATACCCTAACATTGATGTGGAATTTAAAGAGATGCCTGCGGATACGGGTAAGCAACATGACGCTTATGTAACTGCATTTAACGCGAACTCTGATGAGATCGACGTTATTGATCTAGACGTAATCTGGCCGGCAGAATTCGCACAAGCAGGATTCTTGATGCCGCTAGACCGCTTTATGGAAAAAGACGGGATCAACCCAGATGATTATAACGAAGGTGCGATCACAGCATCTAAATTTAAAGGAAAACAATGGGCTCTTCCTAAGTTTATCGATGCGGGAATGCTTTTCTACCGTACAGACTTAGTTGACGAAGGTTCTGTTCCAAAGACGTGGGACGAGCTTTTAGCGAAAGCGAAGGAAACGAAGGGCCAAGGTGGAACACAGTTTGGTTACTTGATGCAAGCGAAGCAATATGAAGGTCTTGTATGTAACGCCGTTGAATTCATCGCATCCTACGGTGGTCAGATCATCGACGAAAATGGAGATGTGAAAGTGGATTCTCCTGAAGCGATCAAAGGAATCGCTAAGCTTGTAGAAGTTGCAAACTCTGATGTTGTTCCGCAAAATGTTACAACGTTTGCCGAGCCAGAGTCACATACAGCATTTATCAATGGTCAAGCAGGTCTGATCCGTAACTGGCCATATCAATTCGCATTAGCAAATGATGAGAAGCAATCTAAGATCGCAGGTAAAGTTGGAGTAGCTCCACTTCCAGCAGGGGATGCAGGAACTGCTGCAGCACTTGGTGGCTGGATGGCTGGTATCAACAAAAACACGAAGCACCCTGAAGAAGCTTGGAAGTTCTTAAGCTTTATGGCTGGTAAAGAAGGACAGAAGATCGACGCGATCAAAGGTGGACACGCACCAACGATTCTTTCTCTATATGAAGACCAAGAAATTTTAGATGCAAACCCTTACTTTAAGGAAGAAGGATTTGTAAACGCACTTGAAGCAGCTGTATCTCGTCCTGTAGCACCAAACTACCCTGAGATCTCTGACATCATTCAAGTACAAGTTTCTCAAGCTGTAGCGAAAAAGATTACTCCAGAACAAGCAGCTAAAAACATGCAAAAAGAAATCTCTGAAAAACTAGTAAAGTAAGAAACGTAAAGTGATAGGGGTACGCCTTTCCAAGAGAAAGGCTCCCCTTACTTTTATAATTGGTATCGATTCCACAAAGAGTGAAATGGATGGACGTAACAGCGCCCGTCCGTCGATTGCATTCGAATAGTAAGGAGCTGACACGTTTTGAAACCTGATCTAATGCCTAACAACCAAAAGCAAACTGCACCAAAAACGAAACAAAAGGCGAAGAAAAAGCGCTCTGATCGTTCGCTAGGCTACATGCTGATCGCCCCGTCGATGATCTTGATCTTGATCATTGCCATATGGCCCGTTTTTCAATCTTTCTATTACAGCATGTTTGATCTGAGACTGAACAATCCAGTGAAATCTGAAGCGTATGTGTCTTATAAAGTGAATCTGCAAACCTATCTAGATAACTATCCGTTCTTGATCAGTTCACTAGAAGATGAAGTCGATCAAGCAACAGGAAAAACGAAAACAGAGCTTGAAGCAATCAAAGCAAATCTTGAAAAAGTAGATGCAGAATTAAAAGCTGATGGAGAATTGAGTAGCAAGTATGACGAAATAGATGAGAAGCTTACCGTGATGGAGCCGATCAGTGAAGAGCTTGCTGTTTCTGATTTGGACAAAGAGGTAGCGCTCAATCTGGAGAAAGCTGTAACAAATTCTTCTGAACGACTTAGAGAGTTAAAGAGTGAACTGCAAAACCCTGAAGACGTAATCGGACTTTCAGCATCATTAAAGGATTCCGTCATCACGCCTAATTTTATCGGGCTGAAGCATTATAAAGAAAATTTAACAGATAGCCGTATGTGGAAGGCGATTCAAAATACGACTGTTTTTACGGTAATCTCTGTATTTGCAGAGCTCGTTATAGGTCTTGCGATCGCACTCCTTATCAATAAAGCTTTCTTTGGTAGAGGACTCGTGAGAGCAACCATTCTCATTCCATGGGCGATTCCAACCGCTGTATCGGCATTCATGTGGAAGTATCTATATGATGGCCAAAATGGAATCGTAGCCAAAGCTTTTGCGGAGATCGGATTGTTTGACCAGATGACTGATATGCTGACGACCAGTACAGGCGCTATGTTTGCCGTCATTTTCGCAGACGTATGGAAAACGACGCCTTATATGGCACTCTTGTTATTAGCGGGGCTTCAAACGATTCCGAGTTCATTGTATGAAGCAGCAGCGATTGACGGAGCAAGCAAGTGGAAGCAGTTCTTAAAGATCACGCTGCCTCTGCTAAAGTCTAGCATTCTCGTTGCCTTGTTGTTCCGTACATTAGATGCGTTCCGTGTGTTCGACTTAATCTATGTACTCACAGGTGGAGGTCCTGCAAACTCTACGGAAACGATATCGATTCTCGCTTACAAAGTAATGTTTAATCAGACAAATTTTGGTGAAGGTTCGGCGCTGTCGGTTATCGTCTTTGTCTGTGTAGCCATTATCTCTATGATCTACATCAAGTTCCTTGGACGAGACCTTTTAAATGATAAATAAAAACGGAACAGATAAAGGAGTGAATAGGAAATGAACAAAAAAGCGGGCCCAATGTTTTACGTATTCTTAACATTGTTTGTCTTCCTTGTCATGTTTCCGTTTTTATGGGTACTGGCAAGCTCAATTAAACCGGTTGCTGAGCTGTTTGGCGACCGTGCGTTCATACCGTTTACAAACAACATGACAGGTGAGAACTATGAATCTGTATTTGTTAACTATCCATTTTTAAAATATTTATGGAACAGCTTAGTCGTGTCGTCGATCACTACCGTCTATGCAGTCCTAGTAGCGAGCTTTGCGGCTTATGCGATCGCACGATTAAACTTTAAAGGAAAAACAGTCATCCTTGGATTAGTGTTATCGGTTTCCATGTTTCCGCAGATCGCAACGATCTCACCAATCTATATCGTTTTAAAAAATCTTGGATTAACGAATAGCTATCTAGGTTTGATCATTCCATACACAACATTTACATTGCCATTATCCATCTGGCTGCTCGTCACGTTCTTCCGAAAGATTCCGTTCGATCTTGAAGAAGCAGCAAAAATGGACGGGGCTTCACCGATGCAAACGTATTGGCGTGTAATCTTACCACTAGCGATACCAGGAATTTTCACAACAGCGATTCTTGTGTTCATATCAGCGTGGAACGAGTTTCTGTTCGCGTTAACGATCAATACCGATGATGAGTTCAAAACCGTTCCGGTCGGGATCGCGATGTTTGAAGGACAATTCACGATTCCTTGGGGAGAAGTTACAGCCGCGACCGTTATCGTAACAGTGCCGCTTGTAATCATGGTACTGCTTTTCCAACGCCGAATCGTGTCTGGGCTAACTTCAGGTGCGGTAAAAGAGTAGTTTGGAATGTAAACCCTCGCAAAAAGCGGGGGTTTTTCTCATGTCATCTTTTCAAGATGTTCATTCTTTATTAATAAATATATTTATAGATAGGATTACATTTTCTAATTTGTATTATGGGTTTTGGAAGACTACAATAGGTATTGTTAGAGTAATAACTTACTTTTTGTTAGGAGGAATTAGACGATGTCTAAACATATATTAATGGTCGTAACTACGGCTGATAACATGAACAACGAACACTCAACAGGATTATGGCTTTCTGAATTTGGTGAAGCCTATGTGGAGTTTGCCAAAGCGGGTCATACTATTACTGTTGCAAGTCCTAAAGGTGGAAAAGCGCCTGTAGATGACCGCAGCTTAGAGGGTGAAGTGCCTCAAGAGATACTAGACACAGCCAAATATCTTGAAAACACATTAAAACTAGAAGAAATCAAAGACCTTGATGGTTTTGATGCTGTCTTCTTGCCAGGCGGACATGGAACTATGTTTGACCTTCCAGAAAACACAAAACTGCAAGAAGTCATCCGCGACCTATATGAGCAAAATAAAGTAGTAGCAGCGGTATGTCATGGTCCAGCAGGTCTAGTTGGAGTCAAACTTTCTGACGGTACTCCGTTAGTAGCTGGGAAAAAAGTGACTGCTTTTACAGATGCTGAAGAAGTAGCAACAACGCTTGATCAATATATGCCGTTCTTGTTAGAAACACGCATGCGTGAACTAGGTGCACAATTTGTCGCTGCTGAAAATTGGTCAGATCATGTCCAAAGAGATGGACAACTCATTACGGGTCAAAATCCACAATCTACAGTTTCTGTGGCTAAAGAAGTTCTAAAACAGTTAGCATAATTATAGGTGAACCTGCAGACCTTTATAATAAAAGGTTTGCAGGCTTTATTTTTTGTGAACATTGAAAAGGAATATGGGAGAGGAGAATTTCGGATGAAAGCATTACTTTTGAAAGATCTCAATCAATGGAAAAAAATGAAGGTAGAAGAAATAGACATGCCAACTGCAGGAAATGGAGAGGTAGTAGTAAAAATTCATGCGGCTGGCCTAAATCCTGTAGATTATAAAACGGCAACTGGAGGAAATCCGAACTGGACGTATCCTCACATTTTAGGGCTTGATGCGGCAGGTACCATACATGAAGTTGGAGAAGGTGTAACGGATTGGAAGATCGGTGATCGTGTTGTGTATCACGGAGATTTTAACAAAAAAGGGGCATACGCTGAATATGGAGTAACAACAGCACATACCATCTCACGTATTCCAGATTCTCTATCATTTGAAGAAGCAGCGGCTCTTCCAACAGCAGGCTATACAGCTTATCAGGCACTGTTTAGAAAATTACCTATGTCTTCAATCGATACGATCTTGATCCATGCAGGTGCGGGTGGTGTAGGTGGGTTTGCGGTTCAGCTTGCAAAACATGCAGGGAAAACGGTGATCTCTACTGCTTCATCTCACAACCATGAGTACGTTCGTTCTTTAGGAGCAGATCTTGTGATCGACTATAAGGAAGACGACGTTAAGGAAAAAGTGATGGCTTTTACAAACGGTAGAGGTGTTGATGCAGTTCTAGATACAGTCTCTAGAGACAATGCAATTGCATCACTCGACTTGATCGCATACAACGGGCACATCGCACATATTGCCGGCGCACCTGATTATTCGAAAGTAAAACCATTCACACGAGTGATCTCATTCCATGAAGTGGCATTAAACGCCATCCATCATAACCAAGACGAAGTGGCAGAACGCGACTTAGCCAAAATGGGTGATGAATTGTTGGCACTGGTTGCAGAAAAGAAAGTTTCTTCTTTACTTGAACAAGTGATCACACTTGAAGAAGTACCTGAAACTCTTGTAAAACTTTCAGAGAGACATGTTAAAGGCAAGATTGTTTGTAAGATTGTTTAAGGAGATGATTTTTTGACAATTACCATTAACGCAATACTCAAAGCAAATCCAGGTAAAGAGGAAAGTTTGCGCGAAGAATTGATTAAGGTTGTACAAGCATCAAGGAAAGAAGAAGGATGTATCAGCTATACACTTCACGAATCTACTGAGAACCCTGAGACGTTTGTTTTTTATGAAAACTGGCGTGATGAAGATGCGCTTAACAGGCACATTGATTCACAGCACTATAAAGCCTATCGTAAGAATATAGAAACACTTGTTCAGGAAAGAGAAGTATACCGCTTAAACATCATTGATCTATAGGATAAAATTCTGCATCGTGCCTCATCCGGATCGGTGCAGTTTTTTATGTTGATTCTTTAGAAGGGGGGCGATTTTTATGATTGATTTTGAATGGTACAGAAGCTTCATCAGCATCTACAAACACCGTTCTGTTTCTGCTGCTGCAAAAGCTAGAATCTTAACACAGCCTGCTATGAGCCAGCATCTAGCAGCTTTAGAAGCAGAAATAGGAGAGTCTCTATTTATTCGTGCTCCCCGTAAAATGGTACCAACGGATAAAGGCAAAGAACTGTATACAAAAATTGTTCCGCTCATTGAGAACTTGGAAAATACGACACTTCAAATGCTTCATAGTTCATCTGGCAATGGACGTGCACCTGTTATTCGAATCGGTTCGCCTGTAGAATATTTTACGATACGAACTCTTCCTAAAATCCGAGATTTAGATATTCGTTTTTTATCTCAGTTTGGAGTGGCGGGTACGTTACTCGAAAAGTTAGAGAAGGATGAAGTCGATCTTATTCTGACGACTCAAAAAATGCAACAGCAAGGAATTGAATTTCAAAAACTTGAAGACGAAGTATTTGTTGCTGTGGGACCACCAACCTATGAAACGAGTGCAGAAAGTACTGCTGAAATAGAGGCGTGGCTGAACAAAAAGAACTGGCTGAGCTATGGATTAGAACTTCCTATCATAAGAAGGTATTGGCGTGATCATTTCAAAAAGCGACCAGACTTTCAACCTTGCCACGTGATACCTGATCTAAGATCGATCTTAGAGGGCATCGAAAATGGGTTAGGAATGAGCATACTTCCCACTTATCTTTTTGAAAAATCATTACTAGAAAAACGTGTGAAGGTATTATTTCCTGAACTAACCACAGAAAACACAATCTATGCCGCATATAAAGTAGAACATAAAAACAACCCCGTTTTAGTAAAAGTACTAGATGCTCTAAAACGCAAAAACTAGTGTGAAGAGTCGGGCATTGTGTAAACTAGTAAATAAAAAGGCGGAGGGCTAGAGTTATGAAACTAACGGTCATCGGATATTGGGGTGGTTATCCAGGAGTGGGAGAAGCCACATCGGGATATCTTCTTCAGAGTGGGGGATTCAATCTGCTCATCGATTGTGGAAGCGGCGTTCTCTCACAACTTCAAAAGTATATAAAGCCAGAAAAATTAGATGCGGTCGTATTATCGCATTATCACGCAGATCATTTAGCTGATGTAGGTGTTCTTCAATACAGTCGTCTCATCCAGTCGTTTTTACAAAAAGGAATACAGCCACTTCCAATCTATGGCCACGATAAGGATCAAGATGGTTTTCGCTCTCTCACGCACGGGACTACCACAAAGGGAATTCCTTATCATCCAGATGAAGTGTTGAAGGTCGGCCCTTTTACGATTACGTTTCAACTGACAAAGCATGCTGCGGTTTGCTATGCGATGCGCATTACAGACGGAAAACATACCATCGTATATACGGCAGATACTGCGCTCATTCCTGAACTCGTTCCGTTCAGCCGATATGCGGACTTGTTAATCGCAGAATGTAACTTTTACAAAGGAATGGATGGAAGCGGCCCAGGCCACATGACATCAGAGGATTGCGGCAAGCTAGCACATGAGTCCGAAGCTCGTGAACTGCTTCTTACTCACCTTCCTCATTTTGGTCAGTTATCACAGCTTGTCACAGAGGCAAAAGAGGTGTATAACAATAAAGTGGAGCTTGCCTCTTCCGGCTGGACGTGGGGAGCTTAAAGATAGGGACTGAAAGAGGAGAGAAATATGCTTTTTATTGATAATGAAAATATTACAGACCCAAGAGTGAATCTAGCTATAGAAGAGTTCGCTTTAAAACATTTAGACATCAATGAAACGTATTTGCTTTTTTATATAAATGAACCATCGATCATCATCGGTAAGAATCAGAATACCGTTGAAGAGATCAACGCGGACTATGTTCGTGATGAAGGAATTCATGTGGTTCGTCGTTTATCAGGTGGCGGTGCCGTATATCATGATCTCGGAAACTTAAACTTTAGCTTTATCACAAAAGATGACGGTAATTCGTTTCATGATTTTAAGAAGTTTACCGATCCTGTTGTAAAAGCACTGAAAAAACTCGGTGTGAACGCTGAATTAAGTGGACGAAACGATATTCTGGCTGACGGTAAGAAAATTTCCGGAAACGCACAGTTTTCTACAAAAGGCCGTATGTTTAGCCATGGAACATTACTTTTTGATTCTGAGATCGAAAATGTAGTTTCTGCCCTAAACGTACGAATGGATAAGATCGAGTCAAAAGGTATCAAGTCTATCCGCAGCCGAGTAACCAATATCCGTGAGCACTTGGATGAAGATATGACGATGGAAGAGTTCAAACAAACCCTTCTTACGTATTTATTCGAAGAGTTGGATTCTGTACCGAAATACGAATTGACCGAAAGCGATTGGGAAGAGATCCGCAAAATCTCAAGAGAACGTTATGCAAACTGGGATTGGAACTACGGAAAATCACCAAAGTTCAATGTTGAACTTTCAAACCGATTTGCAGCGGGTTCTGTTGATATCCGTCTTCACATCGTTAAAGGAATCATTCAAGAAAGTAAGATCTTTGGAGATTTCTTCGGTGTAGGTGACGTATCAGATATCGAAAACAAGCTGAACGGTGTTCGTTATGACCGTGAAGCGATCGAGGAAGTGCTTGAGGATCTAGATTTAAGTCACTATTTCGGAAATGTAACGCGTCAGGAGTTCCTTGATCTATTATATTAGGGAGAAAACCGCCTTTTCATGGGCGGTTTTTTGTTGTTTTTATCGTTTATAAGTCTTCAGTTTGATTTATAAGTCTTCAAAAAAATTTATAAGTCTTCAAATTTTTTTATAAGTCCTCATCATCAATTTATAAGTCTTCACCATTTCATGTGTCTAAACGGCCTAAACGGCCTAAACGGCTGTTTCAGCACTCAAAATCATTTGACAGAAAATTATTATAAATGATAAGCTGAAACCAAATACATCACACAATAATTAGATAACGGTACAAAAACGTCATATTTTTTTAATCTCAATTGTAATCGCTTACATATTATAAAGGGAGATGAAAGAATGATCCTCCATCCACAAGTGGAATGTATGAGTCGTGATGAAAAAGAAGAGCTTCAGTTTCATCGGTTAAAGCAGACGATACACAATGTATATGAGAATGTCCCTTTTTATAAACATGCATTTGATGAAAAAGAAATTCACCCTTCTACGATCGAATCATTAGAAGATCTTCAAAAACTTCCTTTTACCGTAAAAAAAGATCTTCGCGATCATTATCCTTTTGGACTTTTCGCAGTTCCGAACGATCACCTTGTCCGACTGCATGCCTCTTCTGGAACGAGCGGTAAACCGACAGTGGTGGGCTATACAGAAGGAGACATCGAGCGATGGAGTAATATGGTTGCACGTTCTATCGCGATAGCAGGGGGAGAACCAGGTCACGTGCTTCATAATGCATATGGTTATGGTCTGTTTACTGGAGGGCTCGGCCTTCATAACGGATCAGAGCGGCTAGGCATGATTACCGTTCCTGTTTCGGGAGGAAACACAGAGCGGCAAATCATGTTGATCGAAGACTTTAAACCGCAGGTGATCTGCGGAACGCCATCTTATATTTTAACCATCGCTGAAAAGATGGAGGAGATGGGAAAAGATCCGAAAGCGACTTCGATAAAATACGGAATATTTGGAGCAGAGCCCTGGTCTGAAGAGATGCGTGCGACGCTTGAAGAGAAGCTTGGCATCAAAGCAATGGACATTTATGGATTAAGCGAAGTGATGGGTCCTGGTGTAGCGATGGAATGTCATGAAGCACAAAACGGGCTTCATATTATGGATGATCATTTTTTAGCTGAAATCATTAATCCTGATACGCTTGAACCTATGCCTGACGGTCAGTATGGCGAACTTGTGTTTACGAGTTTAACGAAGGAAGCTTTTCCGATCATCCGATATCGTACAGGAGATATTGCTTCCATCAACCGCATGCCTTGCAGTTGCGGAAGAACTTCCATACGAATGAGTCGTGTTAAAGGACGGATCGATGACATGATTATCGTTCGTGGAGTTAACGTGTTTCCGTCTGAAATCGAGAACTGTCTTCTTTCTATAGAGGATATCGTTCCTCACTATCAAGTTCATATCTTAACAGAAGGATTAAAAGAGCATATTGAACTTCATGTTGAGATGACGGAACAGCTTTATGCTGTAACAAACGGTGACGAAAATCATGAGGCGACACACCTGTTAAAGAAGACGATCACAAAAAAGATCAAAGACACATGCCTCGTATCTATGAATATTAAAGTGTATCCACCAAAAGGAATACCACGTTCTGAAGGTAAGGCGATTCGTGTGGTCAGACAGATACAGAAAAAAATGGGTGTTTAACTACTTTTCAATCGTATGACGTTAATTTATAATTACGGTAAATAAACGTAATATAATAGGAGGGAACAACATGACAGTTGGTATGAGTTTTAATCAGCTTAGTGAAGAAGAGAAAATGACTCATTTTCTTGATCGGATCAACGCCGGTGAGAAGATCGAACCGGATGACTGGATGCCGGAAGATTATCGCCTGCAGCTGATTCGTTTGATTTCGATGCATGGCATTTCTGAAATTATGGGAGCGCTTCCAGAGAAAGAGTGGGTTCCTAAAGCGCCTTCACTTCACCGCAAACTCGCGATCATGGCTAAAGTTCAGGATGAGATGGGACATGGACAGCTCTTGCTTCGTGTGGCAGAAGATTTGATGGCCCCTCTTGGCAAGAACCGCCACGACATCATGGAAGATCTTTTTTCAGGTAAATTAAAATTTCATAACGTGTTTCATATGGATGCTCCAACTTGGGGTGATGCGGGAATTATCGCTTGGCTTGTGGACGGGGCGGCAATCATCTCTCAGAGCATGATGCTTGATTCTTCTTATGGGCCATACGCCAGGGCGTTAAAGCGTATCTGTGCGGAGGAAGTTTTCCACGCGCAACATGGGGAGAGCATCATTTTAGCGATGGCAGAAGGAACTCCGGAACAGCGTGAAATGCTGCAGGATTCGTTAAACCGCTGGTGGGAATCACTGATCATGTTCTTTGGACCAAAGTCAGCAAAAGAAACCGGAAATTCAAACGCTGACAAGAACATCATGTACAAGATTCGTACAAAAACAAACGAGGACCTCAGACAAGAGTTCTTCACAAAATATATTCCGCGTATTTGGTCGCTTGGGCTAACGATTCCAGATGATACGATCCGTTTTGATGAAGACAGTCAGATGTGGATCTATAAGGATGCTGACTGGAGCACGTTCAAACAGATCGTTTCTGGTAACGGGCCACAATCACAGAACCGTTTAGATCTTCGACGCCGCTCATATAAAAATAACGAGTGGGTTCGCGCGGCACTCGCTGCTAAAAAGGCGATCTAACAGCGGAAAGGAGAGAAACAAAGGTGAACGAATCAACAAATGAATTTTACAACGTGTATGAAGTATTCAGCAAAAAAACAGATAAATCTCCGTTTCAACATAGCTTCAGCCTTTTAGCACCAAACGCGGATATGGCACTCATCATGGCAAAAGAGAACTTCTTCAGAAGAGAAACGGTCGCTGACATCTGGGTTGTGAAAAGAGAGAACATAAGGGGTCTTAACCAGGACGAAAGAGAAATGCTTAAACGCCTAGATAAACAATATAGAGAAACAAAAGGATATGGCTATCTGAAGAAGAAGTGGCGTGACTACAACCAGGAGCAGTTTACCGAACAGCACATCCTTGGCGGAAGGGGAGACAATTCATGACACAGGAAACGTTAAAACCACAAGAAAAGAAAGCGTTGATCGAGCTTCTTTATCAGCTTGCAGACGATGATTTTCTTCT
Organism: Fictibacillus sp. 7GRE50; assembly: GCF_015903875.1. Taxonomy (NCBI): domain Bacteria; kingdom Bacillati; phylum Bacillota; class Bacilli; order Caryophanales; family Fictibacillaceae; genus Fictibacillus; species Fictibacillus sp. 7GRE50. The sequence goes on along the minus strand of NZ_JACZDW010000002.1, from coordinate 623,588 downwards.
TGCGTTTCGCGGATCGGAATGGCTTGGTCTAGCACCGCACATTGAAGAGGATGTTGCCTTCTCTTCTATCTCACAAGACATGATGGGACACGCAAATTTGTACTATAACCTGCTAGAGAACCTTGGAGAAGGCGAAGCAGACAGGATTGCTCACTTGCGATCTCCTGATCAGTTTCGAAATGCCATCATCTTAGAAGAAGTGAACGGACCTGGCACGTACTTAAAAGAACCAGATTACGACTGGGCGTTTACCGTTGTACGAAACTACTTTTACGCGGTTCACAAGCATATTCGTTTAGACTCATTGCGTCACTCTTCCTATGAACCTCTAGCAGAAGCAGCCCGTAAAATCATGACAGAGCAGTATTACCATCTGATGCACTGGGAGATTTGGTTCAAGCAGCTTATGACAAGTACAGATGAAGCAATCCTGCGAATGACAGCAGCAATCCAAAAGGTTTGGAAAGATTTTGGCGGAGTTCTTACGCTAGGACCGTACTATGAAGATATCGTGAAAGCAAATTTTATTGATGACGAGAACGTTATGAAAAAGAGATGGAACAACAAGATTGAAGCTGTCTTAAAAGAAGTAGGTGCATCCTATCCGGGTGAACCTCGCATGGAAAGAGGCAATGGCCGAAACGGCGTGCACACGGAAGACTTGAAGCAAGCAACTGCAACACTTTCTGAAGTTTATGCAACAAATCCTTCAACTGGCTGGTAAGACGATTTAGAAAGGAGATGAACCACGTGTCCGAATTAAAGAGCAGCATGACTGATAGTGTGATGGACGCGCTTGGGGATGTAAAAGATCCTGAAATCGCCTCTGTCAGTATATTGGATCTCGGTATGGTGCACGAAGTTGACGTGACAGATGATAGGGTAAGAATTTCTGTTCTTCCTACGTTCTCTGGCTGTCCAGCTCTTCACATCATCGAACGAGATATAAAAAAAGCGATTGAAAATGTAGAAGGAATTACTTCAGCAGAAGTGAAATTTGTATTTACACCATCGTGGACAACAGATCGCATTACAGCCGAAGGGCGTGAGAGGTTAAAAGAGTTTGGCATCTCACCGCCACCTGCGAACCATGTGATGGGTGAACCTTGGGAGATCGATTGTCCGTATTGTGGATCAACGTACGTAACGATGGAAAACATCTTTGGGCCAACAGCCTGCAGAAGTATCCTATATTGCAAGTCGTGCAAGAACCCGTTTGAAGCGATGAAACCTGTTGCTGACATGGGGTAAGAGAAATGATGATTTTAAAAATAGGGAGGAAACACACATGGTAAAACTAATCGCACTTTACAAAACACCTGAAAACTTGGAGCAGTTCGACGAGCACTATTTTGGACATCATACAGAGATCACGAAAAAGATTCCTGGACTTCGCAAAATGGAAGTAACAAAAATCGTAGGTTCACCGATGGGGAAAAGCGACTATCACATTCTTTGTGAGATGTACTATGACGATCATGATGCGTTGAAAGCCGCTATGAAGTCTGATGAAGGTAAAGCTTCAGGAAAAGACTTGATGAGCTTTGCAGCTGAACTCGTAACGCTTATGATCGGTGAGGAAATCAATGAGTAATTACGAAACAATTCTAACCTCTGTTGAAGATGGAATCGCCTCTATTCAATTAAACAGGCCGCGTGTGTTAAACGCGATCAATAGGCCGATGGTTACGGAACTATTAGATGCTTTTGAAAGCTTCGACCGTAATGACGAGGTAAAAGCAATTGTTTTAACAGGCAGTGAGCGTGCATTTGCAGCCGGTGCCGACATTGATGAGATGAAAGAAGATACAGCGGTCTCTCTTGAACTATTAAATCAGTTTAAAGAATGGGATCGTCTCGCAACGATAAAAAAGCCGATCATCGGTGCAGTCAACGGCTATTGCTTTGGAGGAGGCTTTGAACTAGCATTATGCGCAGACATCCTCTTCGCAGCAGAAAATGCACAGTTCGGATTTCCTGAGATCAAACTTGGTGTGATGCCAGGTGCTGGTGGAACAGTAAAACTTACAAAACTTATGGGTCAAAAGAAAGCACTTGAGTGGCTATGGCTCGGTGATCCGATGACAGCGGATGAAGCTCTTCAATACGGAGTGATCAACCGTGTCATCGCACCTGAACTTGTTGTGGACGAGGCGAAAAAATATGCTAAAATCGTAGCTTCGAGAGCACCTTTATCTACTCGTTTAATAAAAGAGACCGTTTATAAGTCTATTGATTATTCCACACACGAAGGCATGCAGTTCGAACGTAAAAACTTTTATCTATTATTCTCGTCTCAAGATCAAAAAGAAGGCATGAAGGCTTTCGTTGAAAAGCGTCCAGCCGAATTTAAAGGGAAGTAGAGGGGATATGAACATGTATGAAACGATCAGCTACGAAACAAGAGGAAAAACGGCTTGGATTACTTTAAATCGTCCGGATAAACTCAATGCATTCACATCACTCATGCATAAGGAAATGGTTTCAGCGATAAAGGAAGCTAACAAAGACAGCAATGTAAGAGCCGTTGTTATAACTGGCGCTGGGCGTGCATTCTGTTCCGGTCAAGATTTAACTGGTTCACCAGAGGGCGCTGATTATGGTGATGTTCTTCGTAAAGGATATAACCCTATGGTGCAAGCATTAGTTGCCATGGAAAAGCCAGTCATCGCAGCTGTGAACGGGGTAGCAGCTGGTGCAGGAATGAGTCTCGCTCTAGCTTGTGACTTCCGTATCGCAAGTGAGAAAGCGAGCTTTATAGAAGCGTTCATCCATGTTGGTCTCGTACCTGATTCTGGGAATCTTTACTTCTTGCCTCGTTTAGTCGGTCATGCAAAAGCGATGGAGTTAGCTGTGTTAGGTGAGAAGATCACCGCTCAACAAGCGAAAGAGTTTGGTCTCGTTACTAAAACAGTTAGTGAAGAGGAGTTCATGCTCGAAGTGGAAACGTTCGCTGAGAAACTAGCAAATATGCCAACAAAAGCGATCGGCCTCATCAAACGCTATATGAATAAAAGCTGGGAAAGCGATTTGAACGAAGTGTTGGAATATGAAGCTCAAGCGCAAAAAATTGCTGGAGAGTCAGCGGATCATCAAGAAGGTCTGCATGCATTTATAGAAAAGAGAAAACCAGCATTCACAGGAAAATAGACATCTAGACTAAAAGGAGTGGAGAACATGAGTACAAAAACAGAAGTTAAAGCGGTAAAACGTGACGTATATGAAATGGTGATCGGCGGACAAAGTGTTGGTGGATCTGAGGGAGAATACTTTGTTACATATAACCCGGCAACAGGTGAACCGTTAGCGAAAGTAGCAAAAGCAACAAAAGCGGATGTGGATTCTGCTGTAAAGGCTGCAAGAACTGCTTTTGAAACAGGAAAATGGAAGCGCTCTCCTGTGAATAAACGTTCTCGCACGATGAACAAAATCGCTAGTATCATGCGTTCTCGTTATAACGAACTTGTTGAGCTTGAAATTTTAAACAGCGGAAAATCGTTAAGTGCTGCACAAGGTCAAGTCATGCAAGCGATTGAAGATTTTGAGTTTTACGCTGGGGCTATCGTAAGCCACCGCGGTGCTGTAAACCCGATGCCAGGACCGTTCATGAACTACACGTTAAAAGAACCTCTAGGTGTTTGTGCACAGATCATTCCTTGGAACTATCCGATGATGATGGCAGCGTGGAAGATCGCACCAGCAATCGCAACTGGTTGTTCGGTCATTCTAAAGCCTGCGAGCTTAACGCCACTAACAGCGATCGTAATGACAGAGATCTGCCATGAAGCGGGTGTTCCAGAAGGTGTTGTAAACATCATTACAGGTGACGGAGCTACAGTAGGTTCATACCTTGCTGAACACGAAGGTGTTGATAAAGTCGCGTTCACTGGTGAAACAGGAACAGGAAAAGACATTATGGCTAAGGCGTCTCAAACGTTAAAACGTGTAACGCTTGAACTTGGCGGGAAATCTCCTAATTTAGTTTTTGCGGATACAGATATTGATGCGGCAGTCGACGGCTCATTATTTGGTATTTTTTATAACACAGGTCAATCTTGTGAAGCACGTTCTCGTCTTTATATCGAGGAAAGTGTATATGATGCATTCATGGAAAAGTTCGTTGAAAAAGCGAAGAAGCTTGTACTAGGTAATCCACTCGATCAAGGTACACATGTTGGAGCAATCATTTCAGAGCGCCAGCTTGAAGTGATCGACGGTTACGTGAAATCGGCTGAAGAAGAAGGAGCAACTATCCTTCTAGGCGGTGGACGTGCAAAAGTGGACGGTTATGAAAACGGTCATTGGTACCTTCCGACGATCATCACAGATGTAAATGAAGACATGAAAGTAGTTAAAGAAGAAATCTTCGGACCGGTTGTCGTGGTGTCTACGTTTAAGGACGAAAAAGAGGCTGTGAAACTAGCAAACAACACAGACTTTGGTTTAGCAGCAGCGATCTGGACGAAGGATCATGCGAAGGCAACTCGTGTTGCAGGCATGATTCAAGCTGGAACGATCATGATCAACTCACCGTTCTCTGCATTCCCGGGAACACCGTTCGGAGGCTATAAGCAATCCGGTTTCGGCCGCGAGCTATGTATCGAGACACTTGATCTTTATTCAGAAACAAAGAGCGTCGTGTCCTACACAGGATCACGTCCGTTGAATCCTTTTAATCTGTAATTTAGTTTATGTCTAGCTCTGTTAACTTGCGTTGAGAGATCTAGTAACAAACTTGGAAAAGCGGGCCATCGTGCTCGCTTTTTATACAATGTTTTATTTGAAAAGGTTCTTTATCTATAGCTTCAATGACCAGTTGTTTGGAGTGCAAGGTGCGAGACTCCTGCGGGACTGGCGGTCAGGTGAGACCCTTAAGGGCGCAAAGCGGCAAGGGGCTCACCGCCTGCCCCGCGGAAAGCGAGCATCCTGGAGCGGAAAACAACTACTTACAAAAGCATCTATGCATACAAAACGTTAAACACTTGTTTAAAAGAAAGGCAGGAGAGACTATTGATACAAAATGCTGTTGTCATCGGATCTGGTGTGATGGGAAGAGGAATCGCCTATGTGAGCGCAGTTGGCGGTTTTGATGTTCAGCTCGTTGATGTAAAAGAAGAACAACTACAAAATGCAAAAAAAGAGATCGATTCTATTTTTTCAAAAGCAGTATCTCGCGGAAAGTTATCACAAAGTGTAGCTGAAGAAGCGCAAGCGAGGCTTTCATATGCTACGAATCTCTCAGCGGCCGTTAGCGGTGCAGACCTAGTGATTGAAGCTGTTCCAGAAAACATAGAGATCAAGCGTGCTGTTTTTGAAGAACTAGACCGTTCTGCACCTGAACATTGTTTGCTTGCGACAAACACTTCTACGATGAGTCCAACTGAGATAGGATCTTTTACGAAACGTCCGGAAAAAGTAATCGCCATGCACTTCTTTAATCCGGTCCATAGAATGCCACTCGTTGAGATCGTTCGCGGGCATGAAACAAGCGATGAAACGGTTGAACTCGCTAAGGAAGCTGCTGTGAAGATGGGTAAAGAAACAGTAACCGTTAATGAGTTTCCAGGATTCGTTACAAGCCGAATCTCTGCCATGATTGGGAATGAAGCTTTCTATATGCTGCAAGAAGGTGTTGGTACACCAGAAGATATCGATAAAGCCATTAAACTTGGTTTGAATTTTCCAATGGGGCCGTTCGAGCTCGGCGATTTAGTAGGTCTTGATACACGACTGAATAACTTGAACTATCTTCATAAAACGTTAGGCGAAAAATATCGTCCGGCACCCCTATTAGTGAAGTATGTTAAAGCGGGAAGACTTGGCCGAAAGTCAGGTAAAGGGGTATACGACTATACCAGGGAAGACAGCGGGGTGAAAAAGTAATGAAAGAGGTCGTCATCGTTGATGCTGTCCGTACGCCTATAGGAAGATATAAAGGTGGACTAAAAACGGTTCGCCCCGATGATTTAGGAGCAGTGGTAATCAAAGCGCTTGTTGAAAGAAACCCTGAACTTCCTGTTGGAGAGATCGAAGAAGTAATATTCGGAAACGCCAATGGAGCAGGAGAAGATAATCGTAACGTGGCAAGAATGTCTGCTTTACTCGCTGGACTTCCTGTTGAAGTAGGTGGAACGACGATCAACCGCTTATGTGGATCTGGTATGGATGCGGTCATTTACGGTGCCAGGGCTATCTTGGCAGGAGAAGGTGATATCTTCATCGCGGGTGGAACGGAGAGTATGACACGCGCACCACTCGTAATGGGAAAGCCTGAGGTCGACTATCCTCGTGGTGATATGAAAATGTTTGATACGACGATCGGATGGCGTTTCGTTAATCCGCTTCTGCATGAAAAGTTCGGTACAGACTCTATGCCTGAAACAGCAGAGAACGTAGCGAAGAAATATGGAATTACAAGAGAAGAACAAGATCAGTTCGCATATGATTCTCAACAAAAAGCAAAAGAAGCTACCCTACAGAACCGATTTAAAGAGGAGATCGTTCCTGTAAGAATAGTAGACCGAAAAGGAAACGAAACGTGGGTGACAGAAGATGAACACCCTCGTCCTGAAACGTCGCTTGAAAAGCTTGGTATGCTTAAACCGTTATTTAAAAACGGAAGCGTCACAGCGGGAAATGCTTCTGGGGTGAACGATGGAGCTTCTGCATTACTGTTGATGAGCCGTGAAAAAGCAGATCAGCTAGGATTAAAGCCTTTAGCTCGATATGTCTCTTCAGGTGTTGCAGGTCTGGAACCAGCTATAATGGGTGTAGGTCCGATCGAAGCTTCCAAAAAAGCATTGAAGCGGGCGGGTCTCTCTATAGCTGACCTTGATTTGGTCGAGTTAAATGAAGCTTTTGCATCACAATCTCTTGCCTGTATGAGCGAACTGGGACTTGATCAGAGTAAAGTTAACGTGAACGGCGGTGCGATTGCGTTTGGCCATCCACTTGGAGCTAGCGGTGCGCGCATTTTAACAACGCTTATTCACGAAATGAAAAAGCAAGGATCGCGCTACGGTCTCGCAACAATGTGTATCGGTGTTGGTCAAGGTATTGCTTCCATCGTGGAAGCGATCAATGAATAGGAGGGTCACCTAAAGTGAGTGCTATTTTATACGAAGTAAAAGATTATGTTGCTTATGTAACATTAAACCGTCCGGAAGTATTGAACTGCTTTAATTTTTCAACGTTAAAAGAGCTTGAAGAAGTAGTAGAAGACATTCATCACAACAGTGATGTTCGTGTTGTAATTTTTACAGGTGCAGGGGAGAAAGCATTCAGTGCAGGAGCTGATCTAAAAGAACGCCGTACGCTGAGTGAATCAGAAGTAAGAAGAAATGTGCGCAAGATTCGCGATGTGTTCTCTGCTGTTGAAGCTTTGCCGCAGCCTACGATCTGTGCAATCAATGGCCATGCTTTTGGAGGCGGCTTCGAGTTGGCTCTAGCTTGTGATCTTCGAGTTTCTGTGAGAGAAGCGTCAATGGGTCTTACAGAACTTAGTTGGGCAATCATCCCTGGTGCGGGAGGAACTCAGCGTCTTCCGAGACTGATCGGACAAGCGAAAGCGATGGAACTGATCTTAACAGCAAAAAAAATGATGGCTGAAGAAGCTTTTTCTTACGGCATCTTGAACCAAGTGACGTCAAGAGAAGAATTGATGGCGGTTTGTGAAAACTATGCTGGTCTTATTATGAAGAATGGACCAGTAGCTGTTCAGCAAGCAAAGTATGCGATCAAGCATGGAACAGAAGTTGATCTGCAGACAGGACTTGCGATTGAGGCGAAAGCGTATGAAGTGACGATTCCTACAAAAGATCGAATGGAAGCGCTCGTTGCTTTTGGAGAAAAAAGACCACCTGTATTTAAGGGAGAGTAACTTGTTTCTGTCTCAGTAATCCTACTATTATAGAGTATAACTTTTTTGCATGATGTTTTTCGACGAGGTTCCAGATTTAAGTCGATCGTATGAGTGCAACTAAATTGAAGTGAAAGACTTGATGTCAGCTAAGTTTTCTTTATGGTAGGATTGTACAGACAATAACAGGTACAAATGAGGGTATGAACATGCAGAATAGTTTAAACACACGCTCCATGATTTTCACATTGTACGGAGACTATATCCGGCATTATGGCAGTGAGATATGGATCGGCAGCTTGATTCGATTGTTAGAAGAGTTTGGTCACAACGAACAGGCCGTAAGAGCAGCGATTTCCAGAATGAATAAGCAAGGCTGGATCGCAGCTAGAAAACAAGGGAATAAAAGTTATTATTATTTAACAGAGCGTGGAAAGAAGCGGATGGATGAAGCGGCAAAGAGAATCTTTAACGCACAACAGGAGCCGTGGAACGGCGAATGGATGATGTTCACCTATACGATTCCTGAAGAGAAAAGAAGCATTCGTGATGAGCTTCGAAAAGAACTGGTCTGGAGCGGGTTTGGTCTACTGGCAAACAGCTTTTGGATCTCACCGCACGCATACTCAGAGCAGATTCAATCTATGATCGATAAATATGACATCAAAGACTATGTTCATTCTTTTACAGCCGTTTACAATGGGCCTAATGAGAATGAAAAGCTAGTTTCTGAGTGTTGGGATTTAAACGACATTAACGAGAAATACAACGAGTTTATCGTAACGTATTCTCAAAAATATGTGATCGATAAGAATAAGATTGAAAAAGGTGAGATGACAGACGGAGAATGCTTCGTAGAGCGCACTAAGCTTGTTCACGAATACCGTAAGTTTCTTTTCATCGATCCAGGTCTACCGAAGGAGCTTCTTCATGCAGAATGGCTAGGTGATCACGCAGCTTCACTCTTCAGTGATTATTACCGTGCACTTGCAGGACCAGCAAGTCGTTTCTTTGAAAGCATCTATTCGGATGGAAACAATTTAAAGAAAGATTCAGAGTTTGATGCTCTTAATCATCCTCTTATTCAGGAGAACCGGTCATAAAAGAATTAGGTTAGATACAACTAAAAAAGCACTTTCGCAAGTTATCGTACGAAAGTGCTTTTCTACTATTCTTTTAATTCGTCACGAAACTGTTTCCCTTTTTCATAATACGTGTCGATCGTAAGCTGAATAAGCTTTAGATCATCGTCGTTCAGTTCGCGTATGATTTTACCCGGTGAACCCATGACCATGACACGCGGCGGTATTTTTTTGCCGGGAGGAATTAGTGTGTTCGCACCGATGAATGCTTGTTCGCCAATTTCTACACCATCAAGAATGGTAGACCCCATGCCAACGAGTGCACCTTTTTTAATCGTACATCCGTGCAGGATGACGTTGTGACCGATCGACACCTCATCTTCTAGAATGAGGGGATACCCTTCATATAGGTGAAGGGTACAATTGTCTTGAACGTTAGTCTTTTTACCGATGGAGATAGGTCCTTCATCACCGCGAAGAACAGAGTTAAACCAGATGCTTGCTCCTTCTTCTACTGTAACGTCGCCAATCAAGTGAACCCCAGGCGCGATAAAAGCGCTTTCATGAACATCTGGTGTTTTGCCATTAAACGTGTATTTCATAATGAGCCTCCCTCGTAACAGGTTATAGGTTCAGTATAACAAAGGTTAGAATGGGAAGTGGAGAAATTGAATTCCATCTGTGAAAAGTTAAACATTCAGTATCCGATCCTTCAAGGCGGAATGGGAAATGTTAGTAATGCAGAACTAGCTTCTGCTATATCAAATGCAGGTGGGTTAGGCACGATCGGTGCTGGTACGATGTCACCTGAAGAGGTAGAAAATTTGATAATTGCAACAAAGGGGATGACAGACAGGCCATTTGCTGTTAATGTACCTTTAACCGTTGCATCAAATGTACAAGAAATTCTTAGACTTCTGATCAAACATAAAGTGGAAGTTGTTTCCTTATCTGCAGGTAATCCAGCACCTTACATACCGAAATTAAAGGAACATGGATTGAAGGTTATCTGTGTTATAGCTTCTGTCTATCATGCCAAAAAAGCAGAAGCAGCAGGAGCAGATCTGCTAGTAGCTGAAGGCTATGAAGCTGCGGGACTAAACTCACCTTATGAGACGACGACTATGGTTCTATTGCCTCAGGTCTCCAAGAGTGTAACTATTCCAGTCATCGCGGCTGGAGGTATAGCAGATGGAAGCGGTATGGCAGCTGCCTTTGCTCTTGGTGCACAAGGTGTTCAGATGGGAACTCGTTTCATCGCAACAAAGGAAGCACCATTTCATGAGAAATACAAAACTTCCTTAGTAGAAGCAGATGATACAAAAACGTTAATCGTTGGCCGCTCAACCGGAAAGATCAGAAGAATTTACGATACACCTTACGCTCAGAAGTTGATTCAACTTGAAAAAAATGGCGTCTCACCTGAAGAGTTTGTTACACACACCTCAGAAGATCATCATATTTTAGGAGCTGTAAAAGGGGACTTGGAGAACGGTTTTATTAATAGCGGTCAGATCGCAGGTGTGATTTCAGATGTACCGAGCGTGAAAGAACTGCTTGAAACCATGATGAAAGAAGCAAGAGAAGCAGTAAGTATGTTAAACAATCGTTTCATCTAATTCAGTAGTATTAGTAACAGGAGGGTGTATGTAATTATGAATCAGCAAGACCAGTGGACGTCAAAGTTAGCCTTTATTCTAGCTGCAGCAGGGTCAGCAATCGGACTCGGTGCGATTTGGAAATTTCCTTATGTAGCTGGTACTAGTGGTGGGGGAGCTTTCTTCCTTCTCTTTTTATTGTTTACGTTTCTTATCGGCTTTCCGCTTTTAATGGCTGAGTTTGTTATCGGCCGAGGAGCGCAAAAAGAGGCGGTTTCCGCTTATCGAAAGATCGCTCCAGGTTCAGCATGGCCATGGCTAGGCAGAATGGGTGTAGCGACTGCATTTATTTTATTATCTTTTTACAGTGTAATTGGTGGATGGATCATTCTCTACCTTGGAAAAAGTTTTTCAGGAGACTTCTTTAACCATGACTTTAGTCAAATGTTCGGAGAGTCAATCTCGAGTACATGGCCGGTTTTGATCTCTCAGTTCATCTTTATGATGGTTACGATTTTCGTTGTTAGCCGTGGTATTAAGAATGGAATTGAAAAAGCAAACCAAATCATGATGCCAGCACTTTTTGTATTGTTTGCTGTTTTGATTATTCGTTCACTAACATTAGATAATGCGATGGAAGGCGTAAAGTTCTTCTTGTTCCCTGACTTTTCTAAAATCGGTGGAGACGATATTCTATTTGCTTTAGGTCAGTCTTTCTTCTCATTAAGTGTGGGTATCTCTGTAATGGTTACGTACAGTTCTTATTTGAGCAAGAAGGAAAGCCTTACGAAATCGGCAACAACGATTGTATTACTCAACGTATTGATCTCCTTATTAGCGGGATTAGCGATCTTCCCAGGGGTATTTTCATTAGGCCTAGAACCAGCGGAAGGACCTGGATTGTTGTTTGTAGTACTTCCTGCCGTTTTTGATCAGATCGTGTTCGGACAATTATTCTTTATTGTGTTCTTAGCATTGTTCTTGTTTGCTACACTTACATCAGCATTCTCGATGTTAGAGATCATCGTTGCTTCTATCACGAAAGGTGAGTTAGAGAACCGTGCAAAATGGTCTTGGATCATCGGAATCCTTATCTTTGTATTTGGTGTACCATCTACGTTGTCATATGGAGTTTGGTCAGATTTCACGCTGTTTGACAAGATTATCTTTGATCAACTCGACTATTTAGTGAGCAACATCCTGCTTCCTTTAGGAGCGTTGTTCATCGCGTTGTTTGTAGGATATCGTTATCCTAGAGAGATGCTTCTTGAAGAGTTTAGAGCAGGTTCATCTGTTTCGGTAAAAGGCTTTGCGCTTTGGCTAATGTTGATCCGTTACGTCGTTCCTGTTGTGATCATCATCGTATTTGTTAACATGCTTGGACTTTTTTAAAAGAAAATTAGAAAGAAAGGCGCGGACCATAATTGGTTTTAGCGCCTTTTTTGTGTTAATAATAGAATTTGTGAAATACAGAAGTGAAGGGAAGAATGAATAATGTTGAAAGACAAGATTGCAGTAGTAACGGGAGCAACTCGTGGGTGTGGGAAAGCTATAGCAGAAAAGTTAGGAACATTAGGAGCAAAACTTGCTATCATTGGTTCGTCTGATGGCATCTTCAAAACGGGAGAAGAGTTAAAAGCTAAGGGATTCGATGTTCTTGCCATAAAAGCAGATGTGACGAAAGAAACGGACGTAGCAGAACTGTTTAAACAAACGTTTGAAACGTTTGGTAACATTGATATTCTAGTAAACAATGCTGGAATCGGACAGTTTAAATTAGCAGAAGAACATTCATTAGTAGACTTTCAAAAAATGTTTGAAGTCAACGTACAAGGTGTATTCTTATGTAGTACAGCGGTTGTTCCACATATGAAAGAGCGAAAAGAGGGGACGATCATCACGATCTCATCAGATGTGGGTCGAAGAACGATTGCTAACGGCTCTGTCTATACAGCTACAAAGTACGCAGTTCAAGGATTTTCGGGTTCTCTTGCACAAGAACTGAGAGAATTTGGCGTTCGTGTAGGTACTGTAAATCCAGGTGCGATTGATACGTACTTTGCTGATTCTGAACAAGGTCTTGATTTTAAAGAAGATTGGCTAAAAGTAGACGATATCGCAGAAGCTGTAGCGTATATGGCAAGCGCACCAAAACACATGGTCGTTGATGAAATCATGCTTCACCCTCTTTCTCAGGAATACCCGAACGTATAATACGAGGAGGCGATCTGGGTTGAAACTAGATCAAGAAGTGGTATCCATTGAAGGTTCAAAACCTGTTACGCTGCATGAGTTGTTTGGTGAAGAACAAACTTTTTTTGTGTTAGTCAGACACCTTGGCTGACCATACTATCAAGAATTCCTTGCGCAGTTGCGCGAGTCATTTGAGAAGTTTGAACGCTTAGATTTTAAGGTCGTTGTCGTAGCACCAGCTAATCGTGATCAGATTCAAGAGTTTTTGAATGTACATGGCCCATTTCCGTTTGAAATCTACGGTGATCCAGAGCTAGACCTATACGAGGAGATGGGGAACCACCACATGACCACCGTGAAAAGCATGCTGTCTGTAGGGGCCGATCTCTTAAAAGGTGAAGTGAAGATAAGCGACATTGTGCCTAAAGACAAGACGGAAAGAAAGCATTTTTTAAGCGCAGTGAAAAATCAAGACGTGAACATTCAAGGAAGTTCGTGGCTGTTTGATCAAAATGGAGATGTTTTGTGGAAGCACATAGATGATACTCCTGAAGATCATGCGAAAGTCGACGAAGTGTTGAAGCAGTTGCGGAAATGATAATAAAAAAGCTGATATAGCATGTGCTGTATCAGCTTTTTCATGCGGTAGGGAGCTTCGGCTGAACTTAATCAAATAAAAAATAGCGTCGATCACATAAAAATGGTGATCAATCATATAAAAAAGAAGATGAATCACATAAAAATGGACATCAATCACATAAAAAGGAATAGCAGATTTTTAAAAAGTCTTACTTACACTGTTAGGCCTGCGGTTATCCTCAGACTTTATCCACGAACGAATGCCTCTGCCGGCAAATGGCTCGTCATCAAATCGAGGGATGATGTGAAAGTGAGCGTGAGGAATACTCTGTCCTCCTACTGGATTTACGTTCCACCCCGTGCTATAGCCCTCAGGTTCAAACTCTGAGTCTAGCAAACTTTTAGCTTTTTGCATCAACTCATAGGTATCTCTCCACTCTTTTTCATTTAAATCAAATACAGTCTCTTTATGAGCTTTTGGAATAATCAATCCCGCACCTTCTAAAATATCTTGCGCTTTTGGACTCTGCAGAAAGTAGCAGCTTTCATTCTCAAACACTATTTTTTGTTCTGGAAAACTCATCGGGTTACAAAATAAACAATCATCCATTAATAAAAACACCTCCAATGCTATTTTTGCACATTTTTTATATTTCTTACAAATCAAACAATTCTGGGGATTCATTGACCGGATATCACACAAAATGTTATGATTACGTTAAGAAAACGTTATATAAATCGTTATATAAATTAGATGAAAGATATGAGGTGTGTGCATGAAATCAGGCATGAATGTTGGCCAAAGTGCTACCATCAAAGCTACCGTTACACCCGATATGTTTGCTCAATTTGAAGGAAAGTTAGTCCACCCAGCTTATTCAACTGTTAGCATGGTCTATCATATGGAATGGGCAGCGAGACAGATTATATTACCATATCTTGAAGATCATGAAGAAGGAATCGGAGGAGGAGTTGCAGCCAAGCATATGGCTCCGACACCAGAAGGCGCTGAACTTACTGTTACGGCAACATTAAGAGAAGTTAAAGGAAAGGCAGTCATATGTGATGTGACCGTCTATAACGGAAAAGCGATAGCAGGCGAAGGAGAAGTTACACAATATATCCTTCCGAGAGAAGCGATCTCACAAAAAATTAAAGAGATGAAGATTTAAATTTTTTTGCACTTTAATGAAAGCGCTTACACTTTAAAGCAGCAAAGTAAAGAAGGAATAGAGTAAGTAGAGACATACTAGGGGGATTTACACATGTTTGAAAAAATATCACAGCATGAGCAAGTTGTATTTTGTAACGATCCATCAACAGGTCTCAAGGCGATTATCGCCATACATAACACTACATTAGGTCCAGCACTCGGCGGATGCAGAATGAGACCGTATGGATCGGTAGATGAGGCATTAGAGGACGTTCTTAGGCTGTCAAAAGGAATGACATACAAATGCGCAGGTGCAGATGTTGACTTCGGTGGGGGGAAATCGGTCATTATCGGAGATCCGACGTCAGATCGTACACCAGAGTTATTCCGAGCATTCGGACAGTTTGTAGATTCTTTAAACGGTCGCTTTTATACCGGAACTGATATGGGTACGACACCTGAAGACTTTGTCCACGCGTTAAAAGAAACGAATTGCATCGTCGGGGTACCCGAAGAATATGGTGGCAGCGGCGACTCATCTGTTCCAACAGCACAAGGAGTTATATACGGACTTCAAGCTACTATCCAGACGCTTGAAGGAACAGATGATCTAGCGGGTAAGTCTTACTCTATACAAGGACTAGGAAAAGTAGGATTTAAGGTCGCGGAGCAACTTCTCGCTGCCGGTGCCCAAATCTATGTTACCGATATTAACGAAAGAGCATTAAAGATGATTCAAGAACGAGCAGAACTGCTACCTGGAAATGTGGAAGTAGTGGAAGGAAGCGACATCTATGGGGTGGACGCTGACATTTTCATACCTTGTGCACTCGGAGGAATCATTCACGACGAGACGATCGAACAGTTGAAAGTAAAAGCGATCGTAGGAAGTGCCAACAATCAGCTTTTAGAAGATAAACATGGGCTTTATCTGCAACAAAAGGGAATTCTATACGGCCCAGATTATATTGTGAACGCAGGAGGGCTTATTCAAGTAGCAGATGAGCTTTATGGAGCGAACAAAGCTCGTGTATTAACAAAAACAAGAGCGATCTATGACAGCCTGATACAGATTTATAGTGAGAGCACGAAGAACCAGATATCTACGATGGAAGCAGCAAATCTTTTCTGTGAGGAAAAGCTTCAGGCCCGATCAAAACGAAACAGCTTTTTCGCTCACAACCGAAGACCAAAATGGCAAGTACGAAACTAAGGAGGGAAATTTTCTATGGAAAAGTTATTTCCAAAAATGCAGATCATTAATGAGAACGGCGAGTGGAATGATGAAACATACCGCGGGGAGATCACAGAGGAACTAACGAAAGAACTTTACACGAAGATGCTTCGTTCGAGGCTTTTTGACCGTAAAGGGGTAAACCTGCAGCGTCAAGGACGAATCGGTACGTACGTTCCTTTTGAAGGGCAAGAAGCGTCACAGATCGGAAGCGCGATGGCGATGGGTGAAGGCGATTGGATGTTTCCAACTTATCGTGATCATGCGGCAACGATGACATTTGGTCATTCTCTAAAAACTCTCTTTCTTTATTGGAAAGGTCGCCAAGAAGGTTGTATTCCTCCAGAAGGGAAGAATATTTTCCCTCCAGCCGTACCGATCGCATCACAGCTTCTTCATGCAACTGGCGCAGCTTGGGCTGAAAAGTTAAAAGGTACAGATCGTGCATCCATCGTTTATTTTGGAGACGGTGCAACATCAGAAGGTGATTTTCACGAAGGCCTAAACTTTGCCAGTGTGTTCAACGCTCCTGTTGTTTTCTTTAATCAAAATAATGGGTTTGCCATTTCTGTACCGATCGAAAAGCAGATGAAAAGTAAAACGATCGCTCAAAAAGCAGTAGCGTACGAGATGGAAGGCGTTCGATTAGATGGAAATGATGTGTTCGCTGTATATTTCCACACACGTACAGCAGTCGAGCGTGCAAGAAAAGGAGAAGGACCAACGTTGATTGAAGCTGTAACGTGGCGTTATGGGGCACATACAACAGCTGATGATCCTTCCAAATACAGAAACCAAGAAGAGTCTGTGAATCGCCGTGAAACGACAGATCCGATTCTTAGACTAGAGCGATTTATGAAAAACGAAAACATGTGGGATGAGAAATGGGCAACTGATCTTAAAGAAACGCTTACACTTGAGATCGAAGCAGCAGTAAAAGAGATGGAAGAAGCTCAAGCACCACATTATAACGATGTGTTTGATCATGTGTTTGCAGAGAATCCTTGGCCGATCGAAAGCCAAAAAGAAGCATACGCTCATTCAAGAGGTGATCGCTAATGACAACGCTAGTAGATACGAAAAAATTAACGATGGTTCAAGCTGTAACAGACGGTATGAGAGTGATGATGAAAGAGCACGAGAACGTTATCGTGCTTGGTGAAGATGTTGGACAGAACGGTGGTGTGTTCCGCGCAACAGATGGTCTAGTTGCTGAATTCGGAGAGAACCGAGTGATTGATACACCGCTTGCTGAATCAGGCATTATCGGTACGTCGATCGGACTTGCGATGAACGGTTTTAAACCGATCGCAGAGATGCAATTTCTTGGATTCATCTATCCCGCTTTCAATCAAATCATGACGCATGCGTCTCGCATCCGCGCGAGAACACTAGGACATTTTACAGTGCCAATGGTCATTCGTGCCCCATTTGGAGCAGGCGTTCGGGCACCGGAAATCCACTCTGATTCTGTCGAAGCATTGTTTACAGGAATGCCTGGAATGAAAGTTGTCGTTCCATCTAATCCATATGATGCAAAAGGAATGCTTGTTTCAGCGATTGAAGATCCTGATCCCGTCCTATTTCTAGAGCCGATGCGCTGTTACAGAAGTACAAAGATGGATGTACCTGAAGGAAAGTACAATGTTCCACTCGGGAAAGCTGCTCGGCTACAAGAAGGAAGCGATGTAACGATCTTTGCTTATGGCGCGATGATCGAAGTTGTAATGAAAGCTGCAAAATCTGCTGAAGAAAAAGGAATCAAGTGTGACGTGATCGATCTTCGTTCACTCTATCCATTAGATAAAGAAATGATTGCAGAAAGTGTACAAAAAACGGGCCGTGCAGTCATTGTTCACGAAGCACCGGGAACGGGTGGACTTGGAGAAACAATCATGTCATTGATCAATGATACATCTTTCCTGTATATGAAAGCTCCAATTGAACGCGTAACAGGTTTTGATACTCCGGTTCCAATGTTTGCACTAGAAGATCACTACTTGCCAAGCGCAGATCGTATTGTTCAAGCTATTAATAAAGTAACGCAATTTTAGGAGGTGAGTGTGAGTGGTAGAAGTAAAATTGCATGATATCGGAGAAGGAATGCATGAAGGAGAAGTTATACACTTTTTCGTAAAAGCAGGAGACTCCGTTAAAGTTGATCAGCCTTTAGTAGAGGTTCAAACGGATAAAGTAACCGCAGAACTACCATCCCCAGCAGCCGGAACGATTAAAGACATCAAGGTAAAAGAAGGAGATGTAGTGACTGTAGGATCTGTCATCTTAACGATTGATGCTGCCTCCGCGCCGTCTTCTCAAAATGCAAAAGAAGTTCCAGAATCTAATGATCAACCGGTCGTTGAAAAAATCGTTAAAGCACCGAGCAACACTACCTTTGCTGGCGGTATTGCAACACTGAACAAACGTGTTCTAGCTGCTCCTTATACGAGAAAAATTGCTCGAGAGAACGGTGTGGATATCGAACAGGTCAATGGCACTGGACCTGGGGGACGAGTGACTGACCAAGACGTTTATAATTATATGGATCAGCCTACTACAGCAGCAGAAACAGAGGAAACACCATTTAGTTCTGTAGAAGAAAAAGCGACTACATCGACTCAAGTGTTTTCAACAAGTGACACGGAAGAAATTCCATTTAAAGGTCGAAGGAAGCAGATCGCGAAGAAAATGGTTCAATCTCTTGCGACGATTCCGCATGTTACTCATTTTGAAGAGATCGATGTTACAGCTGTCATGGATCTGAAGAAACAGCTTAAAGCGATGGACCCTGACAACAAGCGTGGGATGAACGTGTCAGTTGCTGCGTTTTTCGTAAAAGCGATTCAAATTGCACTCAAGGACTTCCCTATTTTTAACGCGAAACTGGACGAAGAGAAAGAAGTGATTCGTCTTGAGAAGAACGTGAACATCGGAATTGCTACCGATTCTGATGAAGGGTTGATCGTACCAGTTATCTCTCATGTGGAACAGAGAAATGTAAGGGATATCGCGGTTGACATGAAAGACAAGATCACGCGTGCTAAGACAAACAAGTTGAAGGGTTCAGATATGACTGGCGGCACATTTACAATTTCTAATGTTGGACCGCTTGGATCGATCGCTGCGACACCGATCATCAATCACCCTGAAGTGGCACTGATGGCTTTTCATAAAACAAAGAAAACGCCTGTTGTGATCGGAGATGAGATCGTGATCCGTTCTATGATGAACGTATCTATGTCGTTTGACCACCGAGTTGCAGACGGTGCAACGGCTGTCATGTTCACGAACCGAGTAAAAGAACTCATCGAGAATCCTTACTTCATGACACTGGAGCTGATATAGATGGTTGTAGGTGATTTTGCAACAAAACGACAACTCGTTATTATCGGAGGCGGACCTGGTGGATACCATGCTGCAATTCGTGCGGCACAGCTTGGAATGGAAGTTACGCTGATCGAAAAAGAAAAGTTAGGCGGCGTTTGCCTTCATAAAGGATGTATTCCTTCAAAGAGCCTTACACAGTCTGCTTCTAACTTTTCAAGCCTTTCTCAGTTTAAAAACATGGGAATTTCAGTTTCAGAAGCAAGCTTTGAATATGATACATTCTCAAACTACTATTCTTCGGTTGTAACTGGACTTCAAAAGGGAGTAGAAGCCCTTATAAAAGCGAATAAAATTGAGCATTTAACGGGTACAGCATCTTTCATGTCCAGTGAGAGAATAGGAATTGATTCAGGCCATCATTTTGAGATGTACGAATTTGAGCACGCGCTTATCGCTACAGGAAGCTCACCATTGTTGCCAGAACAGGCCACGTTATCTAATAGATTGGTGACACCACACACGTTGTGGGAGTTGAGAGAGCTTCCTGGAAGTCTATTCATCTATGGTGATGATTACTTCGCGCTTGAAGCTGCTATGGCCTACAAGCAGCTTGGAAGTGATGTTACGATAGCTATTCCAAGTGATGGATTTGGTCTAGACGCGAGCATCGAAAAAGAACTGCAACGAGTCTTAAAGAAAAATAAGATAAAAGTATTTAAGAATCATCTATGGGAAAGCGCAGAAGAGATGTCTGATTCAGTAACCGTAACGTTGATAAAAGACGGTGATGAAAAAGTTTCTGTTGAGACTTCTCATGTATTGTATGCCGCTGGCTATTCGCCGAATGTGGATAGTCTAGGACTAGAAGCGATTTCGATCGAACGTGACGAGAATGGTTTTATTATCATAAACGAACATAGCCAAAGTTCTGTTTCTAACATTTACGCAGCTGGTGACTGTACGATTGGGATGAAGTTAGCATCAAAAGCGATCAAGCAAGGAAAGACGGCAGCTGAACATATGACTGGATTACAGTCTATGTTTAATTTAAGCCTAGTTCCTTATGTTGTTCATACGAATCCCCCGATTGCTTCAGTAGGTATGACTGAAGAGCAAGCCAGAGCTGAAGGCTATGAAGTGAAGACGGGTCAGTTCTCTATGAGCGGCAATGGCTTTGCATCTATTCTTGGTCAAAAAGAAGGTTTGTCTAAAATTGTGATTGATTCAAAGAGCGATGTTGTGCTTGGTATTCATATGATGGGAGCTGGAGCTGCCGAAATGATTCAAGCTGGAACGTTTGCACTAGAGATGGTAGCACGTGAAGAAGACTTATCGTACCCAGTTTATGCGCATCCAGCTTTAAACGAAGCATGGCTTGAAGCGATTGAAAGTGTGAGTGGAAAAGCAATTCATGTACCGCCTGCTCGCAAAAAAGAAAAAAGTTCAGTATGAATGATAAATGATGATGTTAAAAAACGGTCTTGTAGGCCGTTTTTTTTGTTGAGGTAGAGGGTATATCGCGTCTAGAGTTTGTCGAGTTCTGTCTTCTCGCCGATATATGATTAAAACTCGCCGAATTATCACCAAACTCGCCGGAATAAGTCCGGAATTTCTAGAATTAATTACTGAATTTCTAGAATCAGCACGTTTATACCCCCGTAGGTATCAGTGGGAACGTCTTTCGATGAGCTATATGACCTTTATATAGGCTACCCCTGAACTGAAATTACTAAAACTTTCATCCATAACCGAAAAAAACGTGAAATTCAATCAGAATAAACAAACAATTATCACTCACATGCCATTTTCTTTTTTGGGCTACATATATTAAAATGGCGATAAGATAACATCCGCTATAGGAAAGCACGGCGGATATAAAAGAAGTGAGGAATGCTGTTTGAAGAAGTTAGTTTTAACTGGCGGTGGTTCAGCTGGACACGTAACGCCGCATCTTGCCTTAATACCTAAATTAGAGAAGATGGGATGGGACTTGAATTATATCGGTTCTGTTGATGGTATAGAGAAAAGTTTGATCAAAGATGGAACGAACGTGCCCTATCACGGCATATCAAGTGGGAAATTGCGTCGTTATTTTGACTTGAAAAATATAAAAGATCCTTTTAAAGTCGCAGCGGGTGTTGCACAAGCTTATTTTAAGCTCGGAAAAATAAAACCAGATGCTGTTTTTTCAAAAGGTGGTTTTGTGGCTGTACCTGTAGTTATCGCCGCATGGATGCGTAAGATTCCTGTTTACATCCATGAATCAGATATTACCCCAGGTCTGGCTAACAAAATCTCATCTAAATTTGCTTCAAAAATCTTCGTTACGTTTGATGAAGCGAAGAAACATTTTGTTGCAGGGCAAGCGATCGTAACAGGTTCACCGATTCGTGATGAACTGCTTCAAGGATCAAGAGAGAAAGGTTTGTCCTTCTTAGGCTTTCGAAGCCATCTACCTGTACTAACAATCATGGGTGGTAGTTTGGGTGCGCGGAAGATCAATGAAGCTCTACGTGAAGCACTGCCTGAATTGTTACGCTCTTATCAGATCGTACACATCTGCGGAAAAGGCAACATGGATGAAAGTTTGGATAATACAGAAGGTTACAGACAGTTCGAGTATATTCAAAGTGAACTTCCAGACGTGGTTGCTGCAACAGACTTTGTGATTTCTCGTGCTGGATCGAACAGTATTTTTGAATGGCTGACGCTCAAGATTCCGATGCTGCTCATCCCGCTTTCAAGAGCGGCGAGCAGAGGGGATCAGATCCTTAATGCTCAATCCTTTGAAAAACAAGGCTATTGCCACGTCCTTTATGAAGAAGAACTAACAAAGGTGACATTGATCTCCTCTTTAAAAGATCTTAAAGCTGATCAAGAGCAGATAAAGAAAAGCATGGAAACATTTAAAGCTTCTGATAGCGTAGACCTTATTCTTCGCACCATTACAGGACAGAAGTAATGATAAGGGGTCTGTCCCGGGGACAGACCCCTTACAATTTATTCACCATTCACATCTTACAAAAACGGAGATGAAAAAGAGATGATGCCAAGCCCTGCCGTACATAGAGAAGAAACACCTGCATACTGGAAAAAGGGTGTTCAAGCTGGTTTGCCGATCGCGATTGGTTATATGCCAGTTGCATTTACATTTGGTCTGCTCGCTAAAGCTGCAGAGTTAAGTCTATTTGAAACGATAGGGATGAGTGTTATCGTGTTTGCTGGTGCTTCGCAATATATCGCCTTATCGATGATTGTTGCACTAAGTGGGGCTGCAGAACTTATCCTGACTACTTTCATCATGAACATCAGGCATCTTCTTATGAGTGCTTCTCTAAAGGAACGTGCTGAGGATGAACCTAAATGGCTGCGTGCGATCTACGCTTTTTTTATAACGGATGAAACTTTTTCTGTTGCTGCAACCTCAACCGAAAAAAAGATTACGGGAAGCTACCTGCTTGGATTAGGGCTCGTTGCATACAGCTGCTGGGTGATTTTTTCAGGAGTCGGTTATGTGATGGGGTCGGGACTTCCTCAATCGCTGCAGGACAGTATGGGGATCGCGCTTTATGCGATGTTTATCGCACTACTCGTACCTGCTGCCAAAAAGAGCAAGAAAGTAATTGCTCTTGCGGCTAGTGCAGGAGTATTAAATTCGATTTTCTCACTTGTCCCAACTTTAAAAGGGGGCTGGGGAATCATTTTATCCACATTGATAGCAGCAGTCTCAATTGAGTTTTTTATGAAAGGGGATGAGGGAGATGAGTGATCAATTCATATGGGTAATTGTCGGAATGGGAATCGTAACCTATATTCCAAGGATGTTGCCGCTCGTTCTCTTTCATACGAATCATCTACATCCAAGAGTGCAAGGAATATTGAAGAACGTTCCTTTTGCTATATTGGGGGCTCTCATTTTTCCTGGTGTGCTAACAATAAATCCAGAAAATTATCTATATGGATTCATAGGCGCTAGTGCAGCATTCATCGCCGCTTGGTTGAACTTAAATGTAATCGTGGTCGTGCTATCTTCTATCCTCGTTTTGTACGGTTATACGTTCTTGTAGGATATTGTCATAATTTACTTTGTAAATATTACACCTTATGAATTGATTTGTTGAAAAGGTGGGCGTATAATCACAATTAAAAGGAGGAGATACAAGATGCCTCATTTAGTTCGTTTTGTACTAATTGGTTTGTTTTCCGTTTCAGCTTTATCTGTACTCTCTTTTCAAGCCGTTGAGATTTTTCATGCTGTAACGGACGTTGTACAATCTTTTATCTATAAAGATTAATAATTTGTAAAATCGGAGAGCTATCTATAGCTCTTTTTTTTGTTACCTGATAAGCTTCAAATAATGATTAACAAGCTTTCAATTATGGGTACACTTACTAATGGACTAAGCAATAAAGGATGATTTAGATGAAATTAATCGCAATTGATATGGATGGAACTTTAGTTAACCGACAGTTAAAAGTTACAAAAGAGAACAGCGAAACCATTAAGGAAGCTGTAAACGATGGCCATCATGTTGTCATCGCAACAGGCCGTTCTTATGATGAAGCAAAACACACGCTAGAAGATGCTGATCTTCATCTACCGCTTATTTGTGTAAATGGTGCAGAGATTCGATCAGAAGGGTGGGAGATCCTTTCTTCAATTCCTTTAAAGTTTGAGCAGTACGAGGATATAAAAAAGATTTTAGATGAAGAAGATATTTATTATGAGCTCTACACGAGCAAAGGTACGTTTACAGATGATCGTGAAAAAGCATACGAAGTAATGAAAGATATCGTATTAACTTCCAATCCAGAAGCAACAGATGACGACGTTCAAAAAGCAGCTCTTCGACGTTTTCGCTTAGGATTAGTAAGTGTAGTGGGAGATTTTGATAAACTATTGAGTGAGAATGGTATTGAGGTATATAAGTTCCTTGCTTTTTCTGCAGATACTGGGAAACTCCAACGTGCTTTTCAGCATTTAAAAAGTGTTGAATCTCTTGCTGTCAGTGCTTCTGCTGATAACAACTTAGAGATTACAAACAGTGAAGCACAAAAAGGTGTGGCTGTTAAAAGATACGCTGAACTCAAAGGAATCTCGTTAACAGACACGATGGCAATCGGTGATAACTACAACGATGTTTCCATGTTAGAAGTGGCAGGTTTTCCTGTAGCGATGGGAAATGCTGTGGATGAGGTAAAAGAGATGGCCGCATTTGTTACGAAAGAAAATGATGAGAGTGGTGTCTCGTTTGCCATCAAGAAATTCTTAGAACAAAAATAAGCACTTACAAAAGCTGGTTCGAACATTTCGAACCAGCTTTTTTGTATACAAAAACTTCACATGTGATTTACAGAAATGCAAAAGCAAGTTCATATTTCCTTGTTACAGTGACAAAGTAGTTCACTTACAACAAAGGGAGAGTGCAGCATCATGAAGAATATATTTAAAATGGGTGTAGGAGCTTTAGCATTAAGTCTGACATTTATAGGGGCTGATTTTTCTGTGGTTGATGCAAAAGAAAAACATAAAGACATCTTAAATGTTGCGCATCGAGGAGCTTCTGGTTATGCACCAGAACACACGATTACATCTTATAAGATGGGTGAAAAAATGCATGGAGATTACATTGAAGTCGATCTTCAGATGACTAGAGACGGTGAGTTAATCGCAATGCATGATGAGACACTGGATCGTACAACAAACGGCACAGGACAAGTAAAAGATTTTACTCTAAAAGAAATCAAGCAACTTGATGCAGGAAGCTGGTTTAATGAGAAATATCCAGAACAAGCAAAGGCAAAATACGAAGGTCTTCAAGTTCCGACATTGGAAGAAGTCTTTCAAACCTTTGGCAAGAATGCGAACTATTATATTGAAACAAAATCACCTGAAGTTTATCCGGGTATGGAACAAAAGCTTCTTGATGTAGTTAATGATTATGGAATTAACAAAGATAAGCTGTTGGTTCAATCGTTCAGCTCTGAAAGCTTGTTGAAGATGAACGAGATCGATCCATCCGTGAAACTTGTTCAGCTTTTAGAGTATACAACTCCTGCTGATTTAACGGATAGAGAAGTGCAATCAATCAAGAAATATGCGATGGGAATCGGGCCGAACAGCGATATGATCGACCGCGAGTATGTTCAGAAAGCCGTTCAGAATGGTCTAGAGATCCATCCGTATACTGTAAATGAAAAAGAAGAGATACAGAAACTGATTGATTGGGGTGTAACAGGTATTTTCACCAACTTCCCAGATCTTCTGCATGAAGTGAAAAAAGGGAAATAAGGAAGGAAAGCAGCTGATATAGATCTCAGTTGCTTTTTTCTTTTTTTACAAAAAAGACGTCGCCATCGTCCTGAAGCTGTGCGAAGAAGACCTCTTTAACATCTTGATAGCCCGCACTCTTCAATTGCTGATCCAACCAATCGTCTGACAAACTGTATTCCTTAAAAGGCTGATCTATTTTCTCACCGTTAGAGATTAGCATTGTGGGCAAATATTGAGGAGCATCTGGTGGAATATTTAGATCTTCTTTTGTGACAGAATCTTTGAGTGGTTTTTTTAACACACTTAGTTGTCCGTTAGGCTCCATGACAGCATATTCTACTTCAGTAATATCAAAGACCGCACTGATCCTGAGCAGCATCAATAAGTCATCCATAGACATCTGCATCCGCTTCAGCTCTTTTTGCATAATCTGCCCTTTTTTTATAACGATCGTCGGCTGACTCTTCGTGAGTTTTGTGAGTAGGGGAGAATGTCTGTTGAGAAATTCTATACCGAACACGGCTAACGCCCAAAAGCTAAGAGACGCCAAACTCTCCCAAACCGTGATCTCTTTGTGGACAACCATATCTCCGATGATATTACCCATTGCGATGCCTGTTGCATAGTTAAAAAAAGTAAGTTCACCAAGTTGTTTTTTTCCGAGTAACCTCATGAGCATCAACAAAAAGGCAAAGCCTAGAACCGTTCTATAGATCGTGATTAAGATTCCATCCATCGTCATCCCTCATTTACATGTGCTGTTATCAGGATGCCCAAACAAAAATAAGGCAAACAAAAAAGAGCGAACATGTTGTCCGCTCTTCTCTTTATTTGCCAAACTGCATACGGAAATGAATTAATTTTTTCAACATAAAGAATGCTAAAACCCCGCCTATCGTTGCAGATAGGTAATAGCCAATAAGCGATCTGGAATCGTAGTCGCCGAATATACCGCCACCTAACATACCGAATGTTAGAGCAAAGCACAATACAACGCCAAAGGTGAAGAATCCTCTACCTTTTTCAAAAACAAGTAATCTACCGTTGTTTTCGTTCTTAGTTCTGCTAAAGAGCCATGTTCCAAAAGCTACAGATAGAATCGTATAAGCTAGTGGAATCAGTAACATGACATATGGTATATGTGAGAAATCAGTAAAAGAATTATCTGAGAGATCTATATAATAACGAAATTCTATAATAGGAATTGGCAGTGTGAAACTGTTGATCAAATCGTTAAATAATACAGTAGATGGTGCATTATGATTGATAGAAATCCCGTGATATTCTAAAAATGAAACTATAAGAGATATAAAACCGAGTGGAAAGAATAAAAAGATCCCACTCAATACTAGTTGAGAAATTAAATTTCCTGCAATCGTTCCAATAAAAAGACTAAAAGAGAAAATAGCGATCGAGAACGGAATAACCACCATCATGAATTTCAAAAGAAATGCAGCATCTGTTACTTCTGAAAGAATCGTAAACTTTACAATCAGCATACATAATAGCAAGTTGATTAACAGACCTGTTATGATATGACCTACTCCAAAAATCCATTTTGATAGAAAGATATCTTTACGTTTAAAAGGGAGTGAGAACGTTAGGTCAGTCGCATGAGTCGTTCTTTCACTGCCGACTAGAAGAGCAGCTAATCCTACGATTAAAAATAAGAAAACTACGATATCTGCACCAGTAAAATGAAAGTTCATGTAATAGTTTTCAGGTGCATCCGCATAAGGATCATTTTTTTGAGTTAACATGGTTTGGGCTTTTCCAAAGAAAGAATACGGTAAAAACAAGAACAATGAAATATAGATCCCCCATACGGCAGGGCTTCCTAGTTTTTGGTTCCTCATCCACAATGCTTTATGAAACATGTGATTCACCTCCAAGTGTTGAAATGAAAATATCTTCGAGAGTCATAGGTAGTTCTTCTAGCAATAGCGGATTTTCTCCGTTCATCTTTTGGAGTGTCGCTTCAATGTTTCCTTTGATCATCAATGTATAGACACGTCCTGTTTGATTTAAGATGTTCACGTTGTTCAATTGCTCGATCTTTTCAGGCAGAGAGTGTTTGTAAACCACTTGAACTTTACGGAACGATGATTTTGCATCCTCGATAGAGGTTGTGGATTCAATTCGTCCTTCTTTAATCATGATAAGAACATCTGCCATCTTCTCTACTTCCTCTAAATGATGAGTAGAGATAAGAACGCATAGCTGTCGCTCACTCACTTCTTCAATAATAAATTGCAAGATGTTTCTTTTTACGATAGGGTCAAGTCCGTTTGTTGGTTCATCTAAAATGATAAGATCCGATTTCGTTGAAAAAGAAAGGATCATTAAGAACAGCGCCTTCATGCCTTTGGAATATGTTCTGATTTTTTTATTTTTAGGAAGTTTAAAGCGGTCTAGAAGAGAGTAGAAGTATACAACATCAAAATCTTCATAAATTGCATCATATAGCTTTACGATTTCTTTAACGCTATAACTCTTTAAAATCTCAGTCGAATCTGGAACATAAGTAATCTTTTGTTTAATCTCAGGATTTTGATGAATATCTGTGTCATTAAAGAACACTTCACCTTCATCCGGATCTAATATGCCTGCGATTACGCGAAGTAGCGTAGACTTTCCAACACCATTTCTTCCGACTAAACCTGCAATCGTACCTGGTTCCAGTGTGATGTTCACATGGTCTAACACTTGAGAACCCTCTATCGTTTTACTAATATTATTCACTTTCAGCATGACTGTTTTTACCCCCAAGCTCTTCTGAAAAGTTTTTCAACCACTTTGATAATGTTTGGTGATCGATACCAAGATAGGAAGCGTCAATAATTAGCTGCTTCAGCTGTTGTTTGAGTTCTGTTGTCTTCTGATCATCTGCTTTAGGAATGATAGAAGCGGAAACAAACGTGCCTTTTCCTCGCAATGTCTCAATGATGCCTTGGCGTTCTAACTCTTGATAAGCTTTACTCACTGTATTTGGATTGATCAGTAATGTTCCTGATAGTTCGCGTACCGAAGGCAATTTTTCTTCTGGCAACAAAATTTCTCGCAAGATCAGTTCCTTGATCTGATGAACAACTTGTTCCCATATCGGTGTATTGCTTCGGGGATCTAAATTCAATATCATGTTATCCCACCTTTATATACTATATGTGTGTATTACTGTGTATAGTACACTTATAACATACAAGATTAGTAAATTTATGTCAACGTACTTTTCTTTACTTTTTTTGATTAGGATTACTACAATGAAAGAAGGAGGGATGAGACGTGAAATCGATTATTGATGATGCGAAGTTGCTTATTTTTGATCTGGACGGAACGCTATATGAAGATACAGACCATTTCGATTATTACTGTAGATTGTTACAAAAAAGGGTGTCTGATGAGAAAAAGAAAGACTTTTGGGATACATATGAAAGTATGAAGAAGGGGACACACCCTGTTGCAATCGGTAAAGTGTATGATATTAAAAATGATGCAAGTGTTACCGTCGATCCAATGACACTGCAAGTAACAAAAGTAACATCCTTTGATGGGGTTGAGTGGTCAGAGGACAAAGTGAAAGCAGAATTTTCGGGTGAGCTTGTATATGACTTTGAAAGATTGATCGCGATCGGTGATGGATGGTGGCTGCCGTATGCTACAGCTATGCATTTCGGTGTGAAGCAAGCAGATACGTGGGAATGCTATAACGCTACAAAAGAGTACATGGTAACCGATCAGTTCCAGCTATCGAAAACACCAGGCCTTAAACAGGCTTTGAAACTTTTCAAGGAAAAGAAAAAGGTAGTCCTTTTAACGAACAGTGAAAGAGAAGATGTAAAACGCTTGTTAAGTGAGTTGGAGCTAGATGGAATGTTCCATGCTCTCTATACTGAGAGTGAAAAACCGTTGAAGACGAAAGAAAAGCTCCAGACGATATTGAATGAATATGGTATAAAGCCTCATGAAGCGGTATCAATCGGTGATAATTTTATAAATGAAATCGCACCTGCACTTCTTATGGGATTAAAAGCGGTTTACATTCAGCCGAATTCTATAGAAGTAGATCATGAAAACCTTCATATCGTCCCGACCCTTGCAAATGCTCTTTAAGATTTTACAAAGTATTTTATGAAAGCTTGTTCTAATTTGGACAATTCGCCCTACACTTTATAGTAGGTAATAAAGGGGGGCGCATGCTTTGAAAAAATCGTTACTTTTTGTGATCGGCTTTGCTATATACGCGGGTTTGATGTGGTTCTATCTGTTTCAAGGAGCAGACGCAAACTTGCCTGTGCATCTGAAGGGCTCTGCTGCGGATCCAGCAGTCTTTATGACAGACCGTGAACTGGAACTTAGCACTGATTTTTCAAGAATAAAGGATTTTATCTACTTCATATCTGTGCCGCTCGAGTGGTTGATCTATCTGTTTGTACTAGGATTCGGCTTATCAAGATGGTTCCGAAAAGCATCTAGCGGTTTAACAAGGTTCTCTATTGTTCACACTGGAATCTATGTGCTTTTGCTTTCGTTTGCTAGCTGGGTGTTAACATTCCCACTACGCTACTACAGTTTTACCGTTTCCAAAAGCTTTAATATATCTGTTCAATCTTTTCACAGCTGGATGAGAGATGGATTAGTGGATTTCTGGATCAACTGGCTATTAACAACTGTGATGGTTGCTGTTATGTATTGGCTGATCAAAAAATATGAAAAAAGATGGTGGCTATACGCTTGGCTGCTTTCCGTTCCGTTTACTTTGTTTCTCTACTTCATCCAGCCCGTTGTAATCGATCCGTTGTATAACAAGTTCTATCCGCTGCAGGATGAAGTGTTAAAGGGTAAAATTCTAGATATTGCGGAAAGAGCGGACATTCCGGCAGAAAATGTTTATGAAGTGAACATGTCTGAAAAAACAAATGCATTAAATGCTTATGTAAACGGAATCGGATCAAATCTACGGATCGTCCTATGGGATACAACACTTAATAAATTGAGTGATAACCAAGTTCTGTTTGTAATGGCCCATGAGATCGGACATTATGTGATGAACCATCTGTATTGGAACTTGATTTCATCGGTGGTTCTCTCGTTCTTAGGATTATGGCTCGGAAATATGATCTATCGAAAATGGATAGAGAAGTACGGCAAGACATGGGGAATAAAGGGAGTAGGAGATCTAGCGGCACTTCCTGCATTGCTATTGATCTTTTCGTTATTGAGCTTTGCCGTATCTCCACTGGAGAATGCGGTCTCAAGAAAAGCAGAGCGGGACGCTGATCTGTATGCGATTCAGATGACAAACAACCCGAAAGCAGCAGTAGGGGCATTTCAAGAGCTTGCGACCGTTTCTTTAAGTGAAGTAAACCCACCAAAAATCGTAAAATGGTTTTTATACGGTCATCCGACCATGCTTGAGCGTATCCATTTCTTAGATAGCTATAAAACGAGTAAAAAGATGGAATAAAAATAAAAACTGGCTTCTTTGGTAGTGGTTAATGCCACTTCAAGAAGCCAGTTTTTTTTGTAGATGTATTAGATGAGGTGTGAAGAAAGTGTTGTGTGAATTGTGTTCTTGAGCGAATCTCGAGATTTATGAGCGATTTTCGAGATTTATGAGCGATTTTCGAGATTTATGAGCGATTCTCGAGATTTGTGAGCGATTTTCGAGATTTATGAGCGATTTTCGAGATTTATGAGCGATTCTCGAGATTTGTGAGCGATTCTCAAGATTTGTGAGCGATTCTCGAGATTTGTGAGCGATTTTCAAGATTTGTGAGCGATTCTCGAGATTTATGAGCGATTCTCAAGATTTATGAGCGATTCTCAAGGTTTATGAGCGATTCTCAAGATTTGTGAGGGGATCTCGAGATTTGTGAACGATTCCCAAGATTAATAATCGATTTTCAAGATTCACCATTCATCACTCCAGCATACACCACCCTCTGACTTAACTCATCACTGTACAGATTTCA
Source organism: Fictibacillus sp. 7GRE50 (assembly GCF_015903875.1). NCBI lineage: Bacteria > Bacillati > Bacillota > Bacilli > Caryophanales > Fictibacillaceae > Fictibacillus > Fictibacillus sp. 7GRE50. Next base: position 592,318 of record NZ_JACZDW010000002.1, on the reverse strand, counting down.
AACTAACATTTGGCAGTACAAGTACTTCAACACGACGGTTTTTTGCTCGACCTTCTGGAGTTTTATTCTCTGACTTTGGACGATATTCTCCATAACCGCTTGCGCTGACTTGGTTCGGTTTCAATGAAGGATTTTCAAGCAGAACGCGCATAAAGTTAATCCCTCTCAACGCGCTGAGTTCCCAGTTTGATTGAAAGTTTGCCGTGCTGATCGGTACGTTATCTGTATGGCCCGCGATAACAATATTTCGTGGTGGCGTGGTAACAAGTAGATCAGATAATTTTTTGCCGATCTCTCTAGAACCAGGTTTTACAGTTGCACTACCAGAATCGAATAAAGCATTATCTAAGATGGTGATCAATAAGCCGTTTTCTGTCAGCTTTGTTTGAAGACTAGAATCTAACTTGTTTGTTTGAATATAAGCATTGATCTTTTTTTCCATCTCTTCTAATTGTTCCAGTTCTTTCTTCGCTTCTTCAAGCCGTTCTTTTTCTTCTTTGGAAATGACTTCTTTTTGCGCATCAGGAATTGGTGTGGAGTCAGGAGAAGGGATCGGTACTTGTTCTTCCATTACGCCTGTGCCGCCTGTGAACTCATTTCGAAAAGCACTTGCCATCTGTTTAAACTTTTGAGCATCGATCTCACTCATGGCAAACAATACGATAAACAAAGCAAGTAAAAGCGTGAGCATGTCTGCATAAGGAATGAGCCAAGATTCATCCACATGTTCGTCATGATGCTTTTTCTTTTTAGCCAACTGAACCACCTGCTTTGTATTGATCGCGTTCGCTAGTTGGAATATACGTTAACAGCTTTTCTTCTAAAATTTTTGGGGATGTCCCATCTTGAATAGATAACAGCCCTTCGATCATAATCTCTTTGATCATGATTTCTTTCTTTGACTTTCGTTTTAACTTATTAGCGAAAGGATGCCACAACACATAGCCAGAAAAAATACCGAATAAAGTAGCGATAAAGGCTGCTGAAATGGCTTTTCCTAAAGCTGTGATGTCGGCCATGTTTCCTAGTGCCGCGACTAAACCTACTACTGCACCTAAGACACCGAGAGTTGGTGCATATGTACCCGCTTGAGTAAAGATGGTAGCGTTGCTTGCATGACGTTCTTCCATTGTTTCTAAGTCTTTCATTAAGACATCTTTAATAAATTCAGGAGGCTGTCCGTCAACGATCATCTTAATTCCTTGTTGAAGGAAAGGGTCATCCACTTCTTCTGCTTTCGGTTCTAATGCGAGCAAACCTTCTTTACGAGCGACCGTTGCCCATTCAATGAAAATCGTTACTAGATCCTTCATATCAATGAGCTTTTGTTCTTTGAATAAAATCTTGAAAAGAGCAGGGATTTTTTTAATCTCGTTCAATGGAAATGCAATGAGGATAGCTGCTGCAGTTCCGGCAAATATAATAAGCAATGCTGCTGGATTCAATAATGCTGTAGGACTTGCGCCTTTTAAAAACATCCCGACACCTACCGCAAGTATGCCTAGAATGACTCCGATTAATGTTGTGCGATCCATAATGATGTTCCTCACTTTATCTTTAAATTCTGTATCTATTTTTCCTGAGCTATATTTTCTTTTATATCGGAAAGATAGAAGGAAACTTAATGATAAAAGTTGGAAAATATGTGATCCAAATTGCTTTATTTAACGTTATCTTTATACATCCATCGTAAAAAAAGACAAATACTGCCTCATTTTGTTATGATAGATTTATTCTGTGAGCAGTAAAGGAGACAAAAGATGGGTAGAACTTCTGATTACGAACTTTATCAAAAAGTTCAAGAAGAAAATAAAGAAGCCCTTGAAATGCTGTATGATCGATATGAGAAGCTATTGTTTTCTTTTTCATTTAAAATGTTGAGGCAAAAAGAGTTGGCTGAAGAGGCAGTTCAAGACGTTTTTATGAAACTGTGGCGAAAAAAGGGACTCTATTCGGAGGATAAAGGGAAATTTTCTTCATGGCTTTTAACCGTTACACGAAATGCCTGTATTGATTTAATACGAAAGCAACAAAAAAATGAAGTTGAGATTCTTGAAAAAGACATAGATTACGAACGAACAGAAAGTGTAGAAGAAACCGTAACATGGAATGAAGAAAGAGAGGGTCTGAAGAAAGCTGTTTCTACTTTAACAGAAGAGCAGCAAGACATTGTAGAAATGTTCTATTTCAAAGGCTACTCACAATCAGATATTGCAGAGCAAAAGAACATTCCTTTAGGAACGGTAAAAGGAAGGATACGTTTAGCACTGAAACATTTAAAAAAGATCTATGGTGAGAGGGGGGATAAATATGGAACCGAAAACTTGCGATAATTTGCTCCATTATTATAACGGGTTGTTAGAAGGTAAAGAAAAAGATGCCTTTGAAAAACACTTAAAGCAATGCGACGCCTGCCAGGAAGAATGGACAGAATGGCAAGACCTTACAGCAGATCTTCCATATTTATCAGAAGAGGCACAACCTCCGATTGGTATGAAAGAACGTATTTTAACAAATGTAACGGCTGATGACTCCAGCCTTACACAACAAGAAACGCAACCTGGTGTTAAAACAGATGAAGTAGCAACAAAGATTTCACCTATTTCTAAGCAGAAACCCAAACCATGGGTACAAGGATTACTTGCTGCTGGACTTTTGCTATCACTTGGCACGAACGCGTATTTGTATAATGAAAATAACAAGAATGAACAAGTGATCCAAGAACAGGTCAATAAAACATTCAAAACGGTTCAACTAGCTTCTGAAGAAACAAAATCGACAGGTGTAGCATCAATGGTAAAGGAAAACGGTAAGATGAACCTTGTCGTTCAATCGAGTAACTTAACTCAAGTTAAAGGAACAGAAACCTATCAAGTTTGGCTGATTGAAGGAGACAAACCTTATCGAGCTGGCACATTTACACCAGACGAGAATGGAAATGGTGCAGTCGTGTTCCCTGTTAAATTCGAAGGTGAACACAATTGGGATGCTGTTGCTATCTCGCACGAACCAACCCCAAATAGTAAGAAGCCAGTAGGTACGATTGTTATGGCCTCTAATTTATAAGTACCCGACAGACAACAGCTTAAACATAAGTTGTTGTCTTTTCTCATTTTTAGGAAAAAGGGTTCATCTTTAACTTAATCGCCATGAGACGAACAAAGGGAACTTTGCAGTTGCAGGGCAAAATCCTCTATAATGAAAAGGGTGAACCAACTTGAAAAGAGGAATTACTTTGAGAATAAAATCGATCGTTATATTTCTCCTATTTGCTGGCTTAATTGGCCTTGCATTTTATACGGCAATGGATAAGAAAGAAGAAAAGCCAACTGAAGTTAAGAAAGAAGAAAATACCGGACTGGAACGTGGAAGTATAGCGCCAAACTTTTCATTAAAAACGCTAGACGGGAAGCAAGTTGATTTAAAGGATTATCGCGGTAAAAAGATCATCGTTAACTTTTGGGCTACGTGGTGTCCTCCATGCAGGGAGGAAATGCCCGAGATGGAGAGATTCTATAAAGATTATAAAAATCAGGATGTGGAAATATTAGCGGTTAACCTTGAATACTCTGAACCAAATACAGAGAAAGTGAGCAAATTTGTTCAGGAATATAAGCTATCTTTTCCGATTCCTCTTGATGAAAAGAACACGATTGGGAAACAGTATAGGGCCGTTTCGATCCCGACAAGCTATTTTATTGATGAAAAAGGAATGGTCAGTACTTCTCATATAGGTCCAATGGATTATAAATTTATGAAGAACGAAATCAACAAGATGAATAGGTAAATATTGTTTTAAAGCCTTTGAATAATTTTCCAAAGGCTTTTTTGCTTGCATTATATTTAACACTAAAATATTTCTGTTTAAAAAATAATGCTAAAGACCTGTAACAAGGAATTAGAAAAATGGGAAAGTTGTCCAATAGGGGAATCGATAAAATTTGTCGAATTAAAAAGCTTAGTGAAAATGTGGAATATAATGAAGTGGTTAAAACTCACAATAGCCCAAGCAACAGATTTTGATACTCTGTAAATAAAAAGGGGACTACTTAATGAACAAGCAATATGAAGAAGTTGAAATTAAACGTATTGCCGATTTTCACCATTCTCTTAACCATTGCCCTATCCATCTTTTCGGATTACGAAGAGATGCTGAAGGTGAATATAAATTTACATATTCTGCAGGATCCATGCTTGATGAACTGGGTGTGTCCATAAAACCCTCTCCAGGAACAAGCCTTAATGACCTATATGCTAAAGAGTTGATCGCAGAATGGACTGACCCATTAGAAAAAGCCTTTTCAGGTTTGATACAAACCGCAAATATTAACTTAGGCTTTAGAAGTATTCGCACAACCATATATCCTGTAACAGGGAAGAATCAAGACATATTGGAAGTTGTGGGAACATCATATATTACTTCCAACAGTGAATTAGAAAATGATCAAAACTTGAAAAAGTTTAAACAATTGTTTAACCACGCAATGGAAGCAATCGTGCTTTGCCGTTCCGATATGGAAATTGCCGAAGTAAACGACCGTGCATGCGAACTTTTACAGCTTTCAAAAGAAGAACTCATCGGTCATAGTGCAGATCAATTTTTTGTGGGAAACGGAAAAGAATTAATTCGAAAGAAATGGAAAGAAGTTTTGTACGGAAAAAAGATCAAGGGAGAGTTTCGCTACAAAACTCCAGATGGTTTAGTGAAAGAAATCGAATATTCATGTGAAAAAGATATAGTAGATAAACTACATGTTACGGTCTTGAAAGATGTGACGGATCAAAAGCTTACCGAACAAAAATTATTAAAAGCGGAAGCGTTAAATGTAGTAGGAGAGCTTGCAGCAGGTGTAGCACATGAAATACGTAACCCTTTAACTTCATTGAAAGGTTTTGTTCAACTGATTCAGAATCAAACAGATGAGTTTGATCAATATCTCACGATTATTCTTACAGAAGTAGATCGAATTGAGCATATCATAAAGGAGTTTTTGGTACTTTCAAAAAGCAATTCGCAAAATTTTATGATGTCTTGTGTTACGGATATCATAAACGACACAGTTGATCTGTTGAACACACAAGCTATCATGAAAAATATTGAGATTAAAAAAGATCTAGAGGATCATATACCACTGATCTTCTGTGACCCTCTGCAGCTTAAACAAGTGTTTATCAACTTTTTAAAGAACGCGATTGAAGCTTCTGCTGTTGGAGATTGTGTAGAAATTAACATGAAGTTATCAAGAGAAAAAGATTTTCTTCAGATTCAGATACGTGACTACGGATGTGGTATGGATGAGACGGTCATGAAGAAGATCGGTAAACCCTTTTTCACAACAAAAGACGAAGGGACCGGATTAGGATTGATGGTAAGTACAAATATCATCAAGCATCATAACGGGAGATTAGATGTAAAAAGTAAAAAAGGAAAAGGTACGATGTTCACCATTACCATTCCTATTAAATAAAAGTTATTAAACGACAAAAAAAGCTTTCCCTCAACGGGAAAGCTTTTTAATACTTATTATCCTTTAAACATTTGAACGAACATTTTACCATATTGTCCACCGTCTACAACACCGATACCAACGCTAGTGTATTCAGACTTAAGAATGTTCTCACGGTGACCTTGAGAGTTCATTAGGCTAGTGTGAGCACCTTCTACAGATGAGTTACCTGCAAGGTTTTCACCAGCTGTATTATATTCAACACCAAACTTCTTCATCATATCGAATGGAGAACCGTAAGTTGGTGAATTGTGGTCGAAATAGTTGTTGTCGATCATGTCTTTTGCTTTAACGCGAGCAACTTTTGTTAACTCAGGATCAGCTTTTAGTGCTGGTAATCCTTGTTTTTCACGCTCTTGGTTCACAAGATCTAACATTTGTTTCTCTTGTGCAGTAAGTTCAGCACCTGCTTCAGCTTTTGGTGCTGCTTCAGCTGGAGCTTTTGCTTGCTCTTGTTGTGGAGCTGGTGCTGGAGCAGCTTGTTGTTGCTGTTGTGGAGCTGGAGCTGCCTGAGCTTGTTGAGTTTGATTATTATTTAAAGAAGCGAATGGGCATGAAGATGCTGCTTCTGAGATTCCTGCATTTGCGCCGAATAGGGAAGCGCCTAATACTGATGCTACTACTAATTTTTTCATAAGATGTTTCCCTCCTAATAATTTATCTTACGTGTACAGGTTTCGGGGTTTCAGAAGGAGGGTTGGGGGTCTGGAATTATGTACCAGTTTAAGACACCCACAGCTTGGATACATCTTTTGATAAAACGTCGATTAGAAACACATCCGGATTGGACAGAAGCTCCCATTCCTTAAAGCCGAATGATGAATCATACAAATTAATCATTAGGCTAAGCAGGTTTCCATGCGTAACGATTAGAACAGACTTATAGGATTTTGCTTGCAAATCATAAATGAGGGAAGTGATTCTCTGCTTTGCTTCAAATGTGGACTCCCCACCAGGAAACTTTAAATGTTCTTCCTTATATGTACGTTCAAGATTATCTCTCCAATTTGGATCATCTTCTATAGAAAGAATCCGTTCAGCTAATCGTTCATCTACCTTTATCGTTCGATTATTTAACTCTGCATAAGGTTTAATGGTGTTGATGGCTCTATTGAATGGACTCGAGATCACACAATCAAAATGCTGACCCTCTAAAAAGACAGCAAGTTCTATAGCTTGCTGTTCTCCTTCAGCAGTTAAAGGAGCATTACTTTCTTGACCTTCAGCTTTACAATGTCTAATCGCCGTAATCTTCATGAATTCATCCTTCTTTCTAATAGGTATGACTAAAAAGGATGTTGATGTTAGGTCTCTTAATTATTTACTCCATTGAAAAGTTGATTGGAGTGTAGGGTGCGAGACTCCTGCGGGACAGGCGGGCAGGTGAGACACTTAAGAGTGAAACGTTCGAATGTGGCTCACCGCCTGCCCCGCGGAAAGCGAGCGCCTGGAACGGAAATCAATAACATGCAAGTACTTCGCTGATACCCAAAACATCATCCGATTTAAACAGTTGTTTAATCATTCGAGACGTTAAACCAAAATCCCTCCCGAATACTATTAATGTTGAAACTCGAAGGGAGATTGTTATGTATCCTGAATTAAATCATTTTAAGCAAATGAAAAAAGAATACGATATTGATATTGCTCGCGCTCAAGAAAAGTGGCAGCAACTACATAAACAAAAAGAATGGTCTTCAAATGAATATGAAGAGTTACTAAATGCTTATGGTGTAAGAAACTCAAAAATCACGATGGATGATCTTACAGAAGTAAAGAATAAGTACCTTTTAGCAATGGAAAAAGAACGTAATGCAATGGAACAGCTAGATGAATTAAAAGAAAACCGTGATGACCGATTATCTGAGTATTTAAAAACTGTATACTCTTCACGCGACAGAGAATTAGACACAGCGAAAAATAGCATGGAAAAGAAAATACATCAGCTTGAACGTTTAAAAGCAGAGTACTTAATGATGGTCAAACAAATTCAAGAGATTCATGCGTATCGACAAAGTGTTGAAAAGGAAACACATGAAGCTATCACAAGTTATCAGCAAACCTATGAACCAAAAGAAATTCTTCCATTGTATCCGTCATTGGCACGTTTGGAGATTCCGCTTTCTGATATCCAACACGTTTTTCAAAAAGGTGAACTGCCTGACCATTTGAAAAAATATATCCATTTTAATGATGATCCTAAGCGTTTTCCAAGGTAAAAGGTTTGTCCTTTAAAAAAGGGAGTTAATGCAGGGAGCTCCCTTTTATCAAGGAACAAAAAAAGCCATAATCCTTAAGAAAGGATTATGGTAAAGAAAACCGAACGCATGATGAAGAAATGGGGGGTAGGGAATTGCTCTGCCGGCCTCTTGCCAACAGGAGAGATTTTGTATCTCACAATCATACTATATGTCCTAAGGAGACAATTGGTATGGACAAGTGCCATGGGCATTCATGTATTTTTAGATTTATTGAAAATAATATTGCTTGTTAAGTTCAAAAATATCACTTCACTTTTTCATTCCATTTTTTCAGAAGCGTCTTTTCTTTATCAGGATGTAGGCCGGCTTTCCAATCTTCTGGTTTTAAGTTTCGGCCGAGAGACCAATCAGCAGTATCTTTTATCGTTTCTTCTATTGGTCTAAAAAGCAAGCCTTTGTTTATTGCTTTCGAATCATCCGCATAATCCAAACCACGATAATCTTCACTTGAGATCCAGAGTGGCAACTCGACCCATTCGCCGACGTGCTCCTTTAATAAGAAAGATTCGGAAACAGGTACTATTGTTGAGTGTTCTTGACTAATAAGACATTTATGAACAACTTCATTGAAATCATACACGCCACCGACAGCTTGATAAATTCCATTTTCCTTGTTTTCAGCCATTCTTACAATCCAATTCGCTAAATCGCGAACATCAATGAATCGAACTGTCGGATCTTTCATCTCAGGAATTAAAATTTCGCCCCCTCGAACACCTCTAGCTGGCCAATAAGTGAAACGGTCCGTGTAATCATATGGCCCAACAATTAAGCCAGGACGAACGATCAAAGCGTTATCACCGAATACATCTAACACTTCTTGCTCACAAGCTGCTTTAAGGGCGCCATAATGTTCACCGACCTCAGTGATATTAGGATCAGTAAGTTCAGCCGTTTTTGAGTCCTCCGTAATGTTTCGAACGGACTGATCTTCATAAACAGATACGGAAGAAACAAAAATGTAGAAAGTTCCTTCTTTATGGAGTGCTTCAGCTGATCTGCGAACTTGTTTAGGAAAATATCCACACGTATCAACGATAATGTCCCATGATCCCTTTTCAAGTAAGGACAGATCGAGATCTCTGTCACCGATAATCTCATGAACGTTTTCAGTTACACCTTCTTTTGCTGTTTTCCCTCTATGAAACAAAGTTACTTCATGATGATTATTGTTAAAAGAATCTGCTACATGTTTTCCTAAAAAACGAGTGCCGCCAATAAGTAAGACTTTCATCATCTACACCACCTATTCCATTTTTCGTAAAGCAGGAAGTTTCCACATGATTAAAAGGTTTACAACAATTAAAGAGAGTGCACCTCCTGACATAATATTTTCAATAGAAAAGCCATAAGAGATGAGCAGGGATGTCGCTGCAAGTGATAACGGAGCGAGCCCCATGCTTGCCATGGTAAGCAGACCCATCAACCTTCCTAGCAGGTTTTTATCTACAGAAGACTGTACCGCTGATATGAGTGGTATATTGGTCGCTGGGAACGTAATTCCAATGAAGAAAATAGTAAACATACAAGCATATAGGCTGGAACTTTGACTAAATAAGAAAAAGAAAATATTCATGGCGAATAAAGAGACCGTCACCATCAGACCGCGTCTTTTTTTAACGTTTAGGATGCCTATGATAACGGAGCTAATCAGCATGCCTAGAGCCATAGCTCCTTCAATAAAGCTAAATTCAAGTGCGTTTCCGTCGAGCACGTTTTTTACGAAGATCGGCAAGCCCATCATCAAAGGCCCGATGACGAAAACATTTAGAAATATCGTACTAAGAAAGAGCGCCTTTAAAAAAGCGGATTGTCTAACTACATCAATTCCTTCTTTTATAGATTGCCACATACCAGGTTTTGCTGTGCTTGAACTAATGGTTGCAGGGACATTTAGCAAAGAAGCAAGAATGGCAGCCAGTAGCAGCATCACAGCGGGTACACCGAACGAGAGCATGTATCCTCCACTGCTTGCAACAAGAAGCCCTCCGATCATCGGACCAAGGATTAGTGAGCTTTGTTGGGTGGTCTGAATAACTGAATTTGCACGTGTTAATTGAGATTGATCGACAACATTAGGTAGAAGTGATCCATTTGCAGGCCAGACGAAAGCATCGAGTGCTCCAAAAAACAAACCGAAAATGATAAACGATAGGAGAGAGAGATGACCTGTTGCAAGCATGATTAACAAGCCAACTAACAACAGGGTTCTTAAAAAGTTAGCGACGAATAAAATTTTCGTTCGACTGACTCGATCTGCTAGAACGCCGCCGATAGCCATAAATAAAATACGAGGAACGTTGGCTGCAATAAATACAATGCCGAGTGAAGCTTCTTTGTCTAGAGTCTTTACGACGTACCAGCTCTGTGAGAATTGAAAAATGGCGATTGAAAAAGAAGAACAGATTGTTATCGCCCATATGAATAAAAAGGAGCGCTTTTTGAATAGGGACTCTGTTTCACTTTTATGGTGTACAGCTACTGTTTCGGCCATCTTACTGGAGCTCCTCTTCCGGATAAGGTGTCTCTTTCAAAGGAAAGGAGAGCATAAAGTAATGATAAATCTCACCATCGTCACTCTCGTTCTTTTTAAATTCTGAAATTAAGTCTGATATTTCTTTTGCTTTGTCATGTAGCAGTTTTACTTGATCAGAAGAAAGTTTTACATGTCTATAACCAAATTTAAGAGGAGAATCTGTATAAGCTAGTACTTCAGGATCTAATTTGCGCACCATAGACTTTGTTTTCTCTAAAGAAACTAATATATTCTCCTTCAGTGCATCAGAGAGTTCATCTTTCACTGCATGCCGTTGATCGGGCAATATTTCGGCAATTGAAAATGAATGAGCAACTGGTCTGTAGAACTTTTGTATAATGCCATTCTTTTCTTCTGTTCTTTCAACGTTTATTAAACCAACGCGTTCAAGTTCTTTTAGATGATAATGAATCTTTGGTGCAGGGACTTCTAGTAGATCTGATAAAATCTTTCCAGTCTTTGCTTCCTCTAATATCTCCCAAAGGATTTTAATGCGAAAGGGGTCAGAGATAACCTTTAACTGCTCAACTTCACGAATATGATAAATTTCCTGCATGTTCAACACTCCTGAAACGTTCAAATATATTTGAACGTAATATATCCTATTTATATGCTGGTCGTCAACTCTTTTACACATTATTTGTAAATAATAGTTCAAATGTTATGAAAATTCTTGTATAATGTTAGTATAATACTCGCATTACAACTTAGAGGCTGGAGGTTCATAGTATGGGGAATAAGGATTTGAAGTCCTATGTGGAGAGATTGGAGAAAGTGCACTACATTGTGTCAAAGCGTTTACACCCGGAGATTGCTATAGAGAAGGAGTTAACGAAAACACAGTTTGTACTTTTGAAGACGTTGTGTATCAGAAATAAATGGACCGTTTCAAAATTGGCTGACTATATGGGTGTAAAACCGAGTGCGATAACTGTTGGTGCGGATCGTTTGTACAAGCGCGGATTTGTAAGTCGTTACCGTAGTGATCTTGACCGTCGTATTGTTTATTTAGAGATTACTGACGACGGACACGAAATTTTAAGAGAGGCTGAAAATGAGAGAGTTGATTCCATAAGTAGCTATCTGAATCACTTATCTCCAGAGGAATTAGGTATTTTTATTGATATTTATGAAAAGCTTGCTAGCGGAAATCATTCAAACCAAGATGAGATCGTCCTTACAACACAAACCAGTTGAAGAACTGGTTTTTTTTTATGGACAGACCTCGATTCCTTCCTAAAGACCTCACTCCTAAACAAACCTTCAGAAAAAGAGCATTAGTAAGCAAACGAAGATAAGTCTCTATTATTTTTTCATAGATTGGATTCTATTTAAATGATTAGCTGCATAGGATGTGATAGAAACGTTAACAGAAGTGGAGGGCTATACATGTTCACCCCGCAATTGAATATGAAGCGTTTACCATTATTACTTGCTGGAGCCATGCTATTTATCGTCGTTGCCACTAGCTTCATCACATCCTTTGAACACAAATATCGATTGAGTTCATCAACCATGCATAAGTGGTTAACGGAATTTTCTGGAGAAGCACTTGTCTATTTCATAGGTTGGGAAAACCGATATTTCACGCAAGAGCTTCCAAAAGAAAGTGAACCGCCTGCATTATCAAGTGTATTGTTCGAATTAACAACAAGCATCAAGCCTGGTGATATCCGAAGTTTGTTAGGAAACGAACTTCCTGGCTTTGCACTCTATGATTCAACAATCATTGTTGCTGGGGAAGGAACGGATTATACAAACTTAGCGTATGAGTCACCACCACCGATGGAACTTCTATTAAGTGGTGAGGAAGCGGAAGTTCAAGATATCGAGCGGTTAGAAGATCCAGATCCATCTGATTCAGAGAACCCACCAGGTCAAACAACGAGTGGAAAGAAAATCGCTTATATCTATCATTCGCACAGTTGGGAATCGTTCTTACCTCACCTAAAAGGAGTAACAAATCCTGATCATGCTATTCATTCTAAAGTCAACATCACGATGGTAGGGAAAAAGCTAGGGGAAGAATTAGAGGCGAGAGGAATCGGTACATCCGTCGATATGACAAACATGACGGAGCTTTTGAGGAAAAATAACACAGACTATCGAAAGAGTTATCCGATGTCACGTACACTAGTTGAAAGTGCGATGGCGAGCAACAATGATATTGATTTAATCTTTGATCTGCATCGAGATTCTATGAGAGGAAAGTCTACAACAACACAAATTAATGGTAAGTCCTATGCGCGTACTTTATTCGTTATCGGTAAAGCGAATCCTAATTTTGAGAAGAACCAAAAAGCAGCACAAGAGATCAACGCGATCTTAGATAAAAAATACCCTGGATTAAGCCGTGGGGTTATTGGAAAAAACAAGACTCAAGGAAATGGTGTTTATAATCAAGACCTTTCTGACCATGCTTTACTCATTGAGTTTGGCGGAGTGGATAACAACATGGACGAGCTGTATAGAAGTGCAGAAGCGGTGGCAGATGCTGTGGCAGAGTACTACTGGAAAGAAAATGGAGCGAAAGCTGAATAAAGAATGTTGACTGGCTCCAGAGGTGGTGATAACCTCTGGAGCTTTTTTATGTTTTTCTATTTTTGCGGAAAATTAAAGTGGACAGTAAAAATAGCAGAGTGGACAGTAAACTTACAAAAGTGGACAGTAAATCATCAGAAGTGGACAGTAAAACTTAAAGAGTGGACAGTATTTTCGTCAAAGTCGACAGTAAGTGCTATAGAGGAGTCTATGCATGGGCGCCGTTTTGTTAATGACGGTAATTTTTCCAATTGACTAGTGAATCTGTCCGATTTGAAGATTAATCTGTCGGATTGGTTACATAATCTGTCCGATCCACCCAATAATCTGTCCAATTCAAAATTCACCACCGATCGGCCACGCAAATTTCCGAAGCGTCTGTCTATCAACCCAATGCGTACACAAAAAAACCATTTCGAATGATTGAAACAATACCTAATTTCATAACAGTCGTGATTTCTGCAAATCCTAAGAAAAAATGGTATAAAAAGAGAAGAGCCCCTTGTTTTAATTACATGGGGAAGGGAATAAAGAGAGAAAGAGAAGATTGGTAAAAAAGGAGCACGTGCATGAAACGAATATGGGAATTTTTCCTCACACTATTGTTACTTGTCTGTTTATACATCGTTTTCTTTGCAGAAGGATATGTGATAATCAAAACGGTATTTGGGCTCCTTTACATCGCAGTGATTCTGTATACGATTTATTCGTTAATGCTCGAGAACAGAACAGCTCAACATACACTTCTTTGGATTTATGTATTAATTCTATTTCCGTTTATCGGATATATGTTCTACCTGTATTCTGGACAGCTTTATTTAAAAGGCCACCTTTTTAAATCGAAACGAAAAAAAGACAGAGACGAGTGGATCAGGGTATCTAAACAAGAAGAAAAGCCGGACTTTAGTGATTTGAAAAGACATCAGCAGTGCTTTGCAACGCATGCTCATCACATCACACTTACGCGTTTGAACAGAAAAACGAGTTCGAAAATTTTAAAGAATGGTCAAGAGACGTTTCCTGAAATTTTTGCAAGGCTGGAAGAAGCCAAGGAGTATATACATATTCAGTATTATATCTTTCGTTCAGATCGCCTTGGTAAAGACATTATTGACCTTTTAATAAAAAAAGCGAATGAAGGCGTGAAAGTTAGATTTTTGTTTGATGGGATAGGAAGTCTGTCTCTTCAGCAATATGATATCGACAGAATGAAAAAAGCAGGAATTCTCGTTGAAGCATTCTTACCTGTTCGATATGGTTTTTTCAATCAAAAGCTTAATTTCAGAAATCATCGTAAAATTATTATTATTGATGGGAAGGTTGGGTTTGTAGGGGGCTTGAATGTAGGCGTTGAGTATTTAGGAGAAGATCCGGAGATTGGTTTTTGGCGCGATACACACATGGTTATGGAAGGAGAAGCTGTTCAAGTTCTTCATGCCATATTTTTAATGGATTGGGAATATGTTTGTGGAGAAGATCTCTTAGAAGATAATCATCTTACAAGAGCATACCCCGCTGAAGGGGATGGTACTGTTCATGTGGTGGCAAGTGGTCCTGATACTCAGCTTGGAATCATGAGTGATCTATTCTATTCTTTGATCTCATGTGCAGAGAAATCGATCTGGATCGCAACACCATATTTTGTTCCTAATGAAGCGATTCGAACGGCTTTAAGAGTGGCAGCAAAAAAAGGTGTCCAGGTCCGTTTGTTGGTTCCTGAGATTAATGATGGATTCTTGACGCAATATGCAACGCGCTCTTATTTTCCAGAGCTACTGCGTTCTGGAATAGAGATCTATTCCTACAAAAAAGGATTTCTGCATCAAAAAGTAATCATTATTGATGGCGATACTGCTTCAATCGGTACAGCTAATATGGATATGAGAAGTTTTCACCTTAACTTCGAAGTGAACGTATTCTTGCTGAATACATCATCTGTCTCAGATCTTGTAGAACAATATCAAGAAGACATGGTGGAATCTATAAAAGTGAAGCCCGTAGAGTTTTACAAAAGAGGTTTGTGGGAACGAACAAAGGAATCGTTTGCTCGTCTCTTCTCAGGTGTACTTTAATCACAAATGCTCGTTAGTAACACTAAATTGATATCAAAAAACTAGAATAGAAAATCCTCCTCATGAATAGGTTGTACGAGACCATGAAAGTTGAGGGGGTTCTTTTTATGGATTGGCTCGAAGCCTTAATATTAGGCATTGTGCAAGGGATAACAGAATTTTTGCCTGTCAGTTCTACAGGACACCTCCTTCTAGGCAGGCAAGTGTTTCAGCTAGAAGAAGCCGGGTTGTTTCTTGATAGCATGCTTCATATAGGAACACTTATTGCTGTGATGACGGTTTATTGGAGAGAAATCTTAGAAGTTATAAAAAGACCACTCAGCAAAACGGGAGTTCTGCTTATCGCTGGAACGATTCCAACCGCTGTTATAGGACTAGCATTTAAAGATTTTTTTGAAGAGATCTCAAAAACCGGGATCACGGTTGGATGGGAGTTCTTAATTACAGGTTTTTTGCTTTGGTGGGCGGATTCTTATAAGCGAAATGGATATAAAGGGATTGAAGATATAACAATAAGGGATGCACTTGTGATCGGTACGTTTCAAGGTGCGGCTATTCTTCCTGCTATTTCACGATCAGGACTAACGATTGCAGCAGCGCTCTTTTGCAAGATCGATAAAAAAGCAGCGGCCTATTTTTCTTTTTTATTATCCATACCATCTATCGCAGGAGGAGTAGTATTGCAGTCAAAAGATCTATTTACGGGTGGACATCCACCTATCTCTTATTCAGCCTTATTGGTCGGTACTTTAGCATCGGCTCTATTTGGATATGTGGCGGTAAAGTGGATGATCAAACTCCTTCAAACCGGTACGTTAAAAGGATTTGCTGTCTATGTTTGGTTGATTGGAATAGTAGTATTGATCCTTCAATTTTCAGGTATAATGTAAAGTATTTGTTAACACTAAAAAAATGGATTGACTTTTAAAAGATAGAGGATTACAGTATATGTAATTCAAAATTTAGCAGGCTTTAGATCGCTGAATTTACAGTTATTTTTATGGTGAAACTACTGTAAAACGGGGGAACCAATCTTTTGGGGTGAATTTTGCTCTATTTGCAAAAAGGGATACTCCAATCCCTAATCCGACAGCTAACCCCGTAAGCGTCATGTCACTGGAGAGGTCAATTTGGTGGAAAACCGGACCCGCTTCTTTGTGTGGTCTTTTTTTGCGTTTTTTTACTTAAATTTATATACCTCTTGACCAGCAAGGCTAGAGAACAACGAAGCAAAAACTTCATGGATTTTAAGGGGAGACCATAATGAAAAAACAGTTTGCAGTAATTGGTTTAGGACGTTTTGGAGGCAGCATCTGTCGAGAATTTGCGACGATGGGCTATGATGTTCTAGCTATAGATAAAGATATGGAAAGAGTAAATGAGTTTGCAACAATAGCTACTCAGGCTGTTCAAGCTAACTCTACGGATGAAAACGTAATGAAGTCTTTAGGAATCCGAAATTTTACACAGGTAATTGTTTCGATCGGTGAAGACATCCAAGCAAGTATCTTAACTACTTTACTTTTAAAAGAAGCAGGCGTTCAAAAAGTATGGGTAAAAGCACAGAATGACTATCATCATAAAGTGTTGGAAAAGCTAGGAGCAGACCGTATTATCCACCCAGAGCGTGATATGGCGCTTCGCGTTGCTCAACTCATATCTTCTGAAAAGATTATTGATTTTATTGAGCTATCGCATGAACACAGTATTGTTGAGATAGGTGTAACGGATAAGCTAGTGAATCGGACGCTAACAGATCTAGATGTTCGTGCACGCTATGGATGTAATATCGTCGCAATCAAACGCGGAGATGAGATACTCGTTTCACCGATTGCTGATGTATCTCTTCAATATGGGGATATACTTGTCGTGATCGGTCGTAACGAAGATCTAAATCGTTTTGAGGATGAGGAAGTGTAAGCATTGGCACTACATGTTAGAAAGCATAAACGTTTTTTGCACAACCCAATTAGATTGAACCCTCCTCAGTTTTTAGCGTTACTATTTTTATTTCTTATTTTCGTTGGGACGTGTTTGTTAAAGCTTCCTATTGCCCATGAAAAAACGTTATCGTGGGTAGATGCTTTTTTTATTGCAACTTCAGCAGCAACAGTAACAGGCTTAGCTACTGTTGATCCTGGCTCAACGTTCACACTCTTTGGTGAGATCGTCATCTTGTTCTTAATCCAAGTCGGAGGACTTGGGGTCATGTCATTTGCTTCATTAGTCGTTATTATGATGGGGAGGAAAATATCCATCAAACAACGTGTTCTGATGCAAGAAGCACTCAACCAGCCTTCTATAGGCGGGGTAATCCGGTTAGTTCGAAATCTGTTTGTATTTTCAATCAGCATCCAGATTATCGCCATCTTTTTTCTATCACTAAGGCTTGTTCCAGACTTTGGTGTTAGTAAAGGAATTTACTATAGCATCTTTCATGTTATATCGGCATACAACAATGCAGGATTCTCGTTGTGGTCTGACGGTCTAATGGGTTATGTAGGAGATCCGATGGTGAACATCGTCATATCGTTTCTGTTTATAACAGGGGGAATTGGGTTTACCGTATTGGTTGATATATGGGTGAGCCGAAGCTGGAAAAAACTTTCTCTTCATACAAGAGTGATGTTGCTTTCTACTTTGATTATTAATATTGTGGCAATCTTGTTCTTCTACTTATTTGAGTTTAATAATCCTAAGACCATTGGAATGCTTTCAGGTGCTGAGCAATTCTGGGCTTCTTATTTCCAAGGTGTAACACCGAGAACAGCAGGTTTTAACTCGATTGATATGACAGCCATAAATCCTGATACATCCTTGTTGATGATTCTTTTAATGTTTGTTGGGGCAGGAAGTACCTCTACTGGTGGAGGGATAAAGCTGACCACGTTTGTTGTTATTATTTTTACGGTTGCAGCTTTCTTAAAAGGGAAAGAAAGTACGGTTGTTATGAAGCGGACCATTCGAAATGCTGTTGTTTACAGAGCTCTTGCTATTACAACTATTTCTATTTTGTTTATCTTTGCCGCATTATTTATTATCACATATGTCCAGAAAGATGTTTCATTCATGGTGATCGTGTTTGAAGTCGTTTCTGCATTTGGAACAGTTGGATTAAGTATGGGACTTACCCCAGATCTCACAGTCATCGGAAAAATTGTGATCTGTGTGGTAATGGTTTTCGGTAAATTAGGACCGCTAACACTGGCGTTCAGTCTTGCTAAACAAACAAAAGATAATATTAGGTATCCAGACGGTGAAGTGTTCACTGGATAGAGGAATGAAAGCTGATGCAGAACGGGTGTATTCCCACATTTCGCGTCAGCTTTTTTGGTTATTTATGGGTTAATCTCTTTACTCTTGGGAATGCTAAAACGAGATTTCAATGCTGTTTCTAAGAGAGGAAGAGAATCGTCATGCAAAAAATTAAAGAAGCTTTTCTCGTTTCTCCCTTTCTTGTGTTTTTTCTTGTCCATTCTGAACAAGTAGGGGTAGGGGTGCTAGGCTATCAGCGTATCATCGCTAAATACGCTGGCTATGATTCCTGGATATCAGTCATCATAGCTGCCATTTTTGTACATGCTCTTATATGGATGATTTATTATGTACTCGATAACGGCGATGGGGATATCGTATCAACTCATAAATCGCTGTTTGGTGGTTTGATTGGAAACTTATTTAATCTATTTTTACTTCTATATTTTCTGCTCTGGTCGATTACAGTGTTACGAACGTATATTGAAGTCATACAAGTATGGATGTTTCCCACTCTAAGTACTTGGAAGATCGCTGCTGTATTCCTGATATTAACGTACTATGTGGTTTCGTCTGGTTTTCGAACGGTGGCGGGCATCTGTTTTTTAGGAGTTGTCATTCCATTAGGTTTGATCGTGTTACTCGTATACCCATTGGAATTTACTCATTTTTCTAATCTCCTGCCGGTCTTTGATGAGAATGTAAAAGACTATTTATCTGCAACGAAAAATATGATGCTGAGTTATCTTGGTTTTGAAACACTTCTTGTTTTTTATCCGTTTATTAAAAATGCAAAGCGGTCTCAAAAATTTGCGCATCATGCTAATCTTTTTACATTTATGATGTATTTGCTAGTCACTTTGTTTTCATTTGCGTTCTTTAGCGAAGAACAGTTGTCTAGAAATATATGGGCAACCCTTTCTATGGTGAAAATCGTTCAAGTTTCATTCGTGGAACGATTTGATTTTGTTTTCGTTTCGATGTGGTGTTTAGTGATTTTGCCAAATATTGCACTGGCGATCTGGTGTTCGAGCCGTGTGGCCAAACTGATGTTGAACATCCGCCAACATATCACACTGATCATTTTATTAGCGATCACGTTGGCTGCTTGTTATTACTTAGACACTCGTTTGAAGATCAACATGCTCAATAACTATACGAACAAGATCGGTTTTTATTTAGCCATCAGTTATATTCCACTTTTATTTATCATGACTTTTATTAAGAAACATATTAAGAAAAATAATAAAGAACAGACATCATCTACTACATGATTCACCACAATTAAAAAAACTGACTGTTAGTCTTCCTCAATCTGTTGCACATAGGAAAGAGGGAAGTTAGCAGTCAGTTTTATTATTTTTACCTAGGCTTGAAGAAGCATAGTTAATCGCGTCTTGTGTTTTTCGCGCTGTGAATCATCTGATGTATTATGCCAATTTTGAAGAGTTTCGTTGATCAATTGCGTGACCATATGCTTTGTCCAGACTACATATGCGCCATACGTATCACCTTTAAAAAAGGAAGAAAGCATATTATTATCAGGACCGAAGAAGAAACCGAGCTGATCATGAATGAGCGTTGCTTCATTCATCGAAAAAGGCATAATTTTATCTGAAAGAGTAAATTGATATGAATTATTTTCTTTTTTAATAAATGCGATCGCGTACACCTGTCCTTCGGGAAGAAATCCTTTTGTAGTAGGCAAGAGCAGTAACGGGTTATGTCCTTTGTCATAAGCGATAAAAAAGTCATTCACATCTTCCTCGAACTGTGGTGTGCGTGACATTGAAGCAAGTGCAATTTCTTTTTGTACGTTTAACATGTAACAACCCTCATTCCGTTATATTTCTTACTATCATTCTTACCGCTAGTTTGATAGATTATACGTGTCATTTTCTTTACTATACTGCTGTGATAAGTTGTTGAAAGGGAATTGACGGACAAATTGTAAACGCATACACTAGAAGTAGTTATTAGCCGTTAGAGAAAGAGTGATTCATGCAATGGCATTATCAAATGAACGTTTGATCGGAAAGATGGCCATGTTAGGGGTATTAGATGAAAGTTATCTGCCTGAGATCGAGAAATTGGGCTGGAAGTATTGCGTAGGCAAAGCCGGTTCAATGGATTCACAAAAGGTAGTAGCTGCCATTGAAACAGCGGCCAAAAGTGAAAATATAATTCAAACTGGGATTTATCGTGAAACACATTCTTTATATCATGCCATCATGGAAGCTTTTCATGGGGTGACAAGAGGACAGGTTCAGCTTGGAACCGTTCTTAGAACTGTAGGTTTGCGTTTCATCGTCGTTCGCGGTAATCCATATGAGAAAAAAGAAGAAGGTGACTGGATAGCAGTCGCTCTCTACGGAACGATCGGAGCTCCTGTAAAAGGATTAGAGCATGAAGCGATCGGTCTAGGAATCAATCATATTTAAATAGTGCCCATAGTAACTAGTGATGAGGGGGCGTATTCGAAAGAGTTTTCTTTCGGGTGCGCTCTTTTTGTATGTGAAAAAGCCACACCTGTTGACTTGAAAGTAGTTGATTTCCGTTACAGGTACTCGCTTTCCGGGGGGCGTGCGGTGAGCCTCTTAGCGCTCTGCGCTGTTAAGAGTCTCACCTGTCCCGCTGATCCCCCAGGAGTCTCGCACCTTACACTCCAATCAACTAATCATTGAAGTTTTTTGAGCAAAAGCGATAGACAGCCTTTCATAATCACTGTTGGTTTGAAAAATTCCTATTTGCTTTAAGTCGTGAAAAAGTTAGTAGAGAAGAATAAAAGAACAGAACCTTAGTAAAAGAGGGATGAAGATGATTACATTAACAGGTAATACGCTTTCGATGGAAGAGATCAAGCGGATTCTGCATGAGAATGAACCCATTGAAGCTTGCCCGGTCAGTATGAAGAAAGTGGCTGACAGCCGGAAAGCGGTTGAAGCGATTGTGGCTGAAGGTAAAGTGGTGTACGGAATCACGACTGGCTTCGGAAAGTTTAGCGATGTTTTTATTTCTAGAGATGATGTGGAGACATTGCAGATCAATCTGATCCGCAGCCATGCGTGTGGAATCGGAGAACCGTTTCCTGAGACGATCAGTCGTCTTATGCTTATTTTAAGAGCAAATGCTCTTCTGAAAGGCTTTTCGGGTATCAGGCCAATCGTAATCGAAAGGTTGCTAGAATTAGTCGAGAAGAATGTTCATCCTGTTGTTCCGCAACAAGGATCACTTGGAGCGAGTGGAGATCTTGCACCGCTTTCTCACTTAGCCCTTGTGTTAGTAGGTGAGGGAGAAGCGTACTACAAAGGAGAACGTATTTCTGGTCAGGATGCTTTAAAGAGAGCGGGAATTGAACCTGTCGTCTTAACAGCGAAAGAAGGGCTTGCCTTGATCAATGGAACGCAAGCAATGACAGCACAAGGTATTGCTGCCTATATAGAAGCGGAACGCATCGGACTCATGGCAGATGCGATTGCAGCGCTTACCACAGAAAGTTTACGAGGCATAACAGATGCGTTTGATGAAGATGTTCATCTTGCTCGAGGTTATCAAGAGCAGGTAGATGTTGCAAAGCGTTTAAGAGAATATTTAGAAGGCAGCCAGCTGACAACGAAACAAGGAGAGATCAGGGTACAAGATGCATATTCGTTAAGATGCATCCCTCAAGTACATGGGGCCTCGTGGCAGGTTCTTGGTTATGTAAAAGAAAAGCTTGAGATCGAGATGAATGCTGCAACGGATAACCCACTGATCTTTGATGACGGAAACAAAATCATATCAGGTGGGAATTTTCATGGTCAGCCTATCGCTTTTGCAATGGACTTTCTGAAGCTCGCCGCAGCAGAATGGGCGAACATTTCAGAGCGACGGATCGAACGGATGGTCAATCCTCAGTTGAGTGATTTACCTGGTTTCTTAAGTCCGAATCCAGGGCTTGAGTCAGGTGCGATGATCATGCAATATGCTGCTGCATCGCTCGTTTCAGAAAATAAAACATTGGCGCACCCTGCAAGTGTCGATTCGATTCCTTCATCAGCCAATCAAGAAGATCATGTGAGTATGGGTACGATCGCTTCTAGACATGCGGCTCAGATCATTGCCAATGCAAGACGAGTGCTGGCTGTTGAATTAATCTGTGCGATGCAGGCTGCAGATTTCCGAGGACCTGAAAAGCTCGCACCTAAAACAAAGAAAGTATATGAACAAGGAAGAATCGTTTGTCCGACGATACAGTGTGACCGTATGTTCCACAAAGATATGGAAGCTGTTGCTTCATGGATCCTTGATACATCGTGGAATGACATCTTAATCGGATCTAAAATTCAAAAGTTAGCACATTAAAAGGAGGTATTTTTACATGTCAAACGTAAAACATTCTATATCAGCTGCAAGAGGTACGAAACTATCTGCAAAAGGATGGGTGCAAGAAGCGGCAATTCGAATGCTTATGAACAATTTAGATGGTGAAGTAGCAGAAAATCCTGATGAGCTTGTCGTATATGGAGGAATTGGTAAAGCTGCCCGCAACTGGGACTCTTATCATAAGATCATAGAAACATTAGAGCGTTTAGAGAATGATGAAACCCTTCTCGTACAATCTGGAAAGCCGGTCGCCGTATTTAAATCGCATACTGATGCTCCGCGTGTTTTACTCGCCAACTCCAATCTTGTCCCTGCATGGGCAAATTGGGAGACATTCCGTGATCTTGAAAAAAGAGGTCTGATGATGTACGGCCAAATGACTGCAGGAAGCTGGATCTATATTGGCACACAAGGCATCCTGCAAGGGACGTATGAAACATTTGCCGAAGCGGCTCGCAAACATTTTAACGGATCACTAAAAGGAACGATCACGCTAACAGCAGGTCTCGGAGGTATGGGAGGCGCACAACCTCTAGCAGTAACAATGAACGATGGCGTTGTGATCGCAATCGATGTAGACGAAACAAGGATTCAACGTCGTTTGGATACGAGATACCTAGATAAAATGACAAAGAGTTTAGATGAAGCATTAAGCATGGCGAAAGAATATGCGGCCAAAGGTGAGCCCTTATCGATTGGTCTTCTAGGGAACGCTGCTGAACTTTTACCAAAGATGATCGAGATGGGAGAGATTCCTGATCTTGTTACGGATCAGACTTCTGCGCATGACCCGTTGCATGGTTACTTACCAGTAGGTTTTTCTATGGAAGAAGGAGCAGAACTTCGTAAACGTCATCCGGAACAATATATCGAAAAATCAAAGCAATCGATGGCGGTTCACGTTCAGGCTATGCTTGAGATGCAGAAGAAAGGTTCTGTCGTATTCGATTATGGGAATAACATCAGACAAGTAGCACTTGACGAAGGAGTAAAAAACGCATTCGATTTCCCTGGATTCGTACCAGCTTTTATACGCCCATTGTTCTGTGAAGGGAAAGGACCTTTTAGATGGGTTGCGTTATCGGGCGATCCAGAAGATATCAGAAAAACGGATGAAGTAATTTTACGAGAGTTTAGTGATAACGAGCACCTCTGCAAATGGATCAAGATGGCTCAGGAAAAAGTACAGTTTCAAGGCCTTCCTTCCCGTATCTGTTGGTTAGGATATGGTGAACGTGCGAAGTTTGGAAAAATCATCAACGAAATGGTAGCTAGCGGAGAATTGTCAGCACCAATCGTGATCGGGCGTGATCACTTGGATTGCGGTTCAGTTGCTTCGCCTAATCGTGAAACAGAAGGAATGAAGGATGGCAGTGATGCCGTTTCGGACTGGCCGATTTTAAACGCAATGATCAATGCGGTAAACGGAGCGAGCTGGGTCTCTGTTCACCATGGTGGCGGTGTTGGGATGGGGTATTCTCTTCATGCCGGAATGGTCGTTGTAGCAGATGGAACAGAAGAAGCAGCTCGTCGTTTAGAGCGTGTATTAACAAGTGATCCTGGAATGGGAATCGTTAGACATGCTGATGCAGGTTATGACCTTGCGATTGAGACGGCAAAAGAAAAAGGCGTAGATCTGCCAATGATCGAGAAATAAAAAAGGAGTGTGACGAATGCTAGATACATTGATTTTTGCTGGACAGGTGATTGTTCCAAAAAGTAATGGAGCGGCGCTTCGAGGTACACAGATGAACGAACTCTCCATCATTGATAACGGAGCTGTTGGGATAAAAGATGGTGTAATCGCGTTTATAGGAACTGCGGAAGAAGCATCTCAGTTACAGGCAAAAGAAACGATTGAGGCAACAGGCAAACTTTTATCACCAGGCTTGGTGGACCCTCACACACACCTCGTGTTTGGGGGATCGCGTGAGCATGAACTCGCTTTGAAACAACAAGGAGTTCCTTATCTAGAAATTTTGGCTCAAGGCGGGGGAATTCATTCGACCGTTAAAGCTACGCGTGAAACATCAGAAGAAGATCTCTATGAAAAAGGAATGTTCCATTTAAACAGATGTTTAACTTATGGCGTTACGACGATGGAAGCAAAGAGTGGATACGGACTGGATAAAGAGACCGAATTAAAGCAGTTGAGAGTAGCAAAAAAGCTGAATGAAACTCACCCGATCGACCTTGTTTCAACCTTTTTGGGAGCTCATGCGATTCCTGAAAATTATAAAGGAAGACCAGATGCCTTTTTAGAAGAGATGCTTTCTTTGTTGAGTGTAATCTCAA
Organism: Fictibacillus sp. 7GRE50; assembly: GCF_015903875.1. Classification (NCBI taxonomy): domain Bacteria; kingdom Bacillati; phylum Bacillota; class Bacilli; order Caryophanales; family Fictibacillaceae; genus Fictibacillus; species Fictibacillus sp. 7GRE50. The sequence continues at coordinate 567,486 of NZ_JACZDW010000002.1, read as the reverse complement.
AAGAGGGTCTTGCAGAGTTTGTAGATATTTTCTGTGAAACAGGTGTCTTTACAGTAGAACAGTCTAAAGTCTTTCTTCAAAAAGCAAAAACAGCAGGATTTGGTGTAAAGATTCATGCGGATGAAATTGATCCTCTTGGCGGGACGGAGATGGCTTGTGAGATCGGGGCTGTATCTGCCGATCACTTAGTTGGAGCAAGTGAGGAAGGGGTTCGTATGCTCGGTGAGTCAGATACGATCGCAGTCCTTCTTCCAGGCACTACGTTTTATTTAGGGAAAGATCATTTCGCTCCAGCACGGGGCATGATCTCAAGTGGGGCAGCTGTAGCACTGTCGACTGATTTTAATCCTGGAAGTTCACCGACAGAAAATTTACAGTTCATTATGAGTTTAGCTGCATTAAAGCTGAAGATGACGCCAGAAGAAATTTGGAACGCTGTAACGGTCAATGCAGCTTTCGCTATTGGACGCGGAGATGTTGCTGGTAGTCTAGAAATAGGAAGAAAAGCAGATCTAGTTCTGTGGGATGTACCAAACTACAAGTATATTCCTTACCACTACGGTGTTAACCACGTAAATAAAGTATGGAAGAACGGTAAGTTAGTTGTTGGAAAGGGAGATATTCATGCAAACTATACCCTTTCTACGTAAATCGGATGAGGCACCCTTTACTGACCGCGGCATTAAAAAGGCAGGTCAGCTATTAAAGCCTTGGTCAGGAGAAGAAGTGAGAGGAGTAGCGATTGCTGGAGCTCCTCTCTCTAAGACTTCTATTTCACATTCAGGTGCACATCTCACACCACAGACCATTCGTGCGATGATGCATTCGTTTTCCACATATAGCATTGAAGAAGAAAGTGATCTTTGGGATCAGAGCATTACCGATTTTGGAGATATTGAGATGCATGTAACAGATCTCTTTACGTCACAATCCCGTATCCATTCGGTCTTAAAAGATATCGGAGCTCAGCATAGAGATGCATGTGTGATAACTCTGGGTGGTGATCATTCTGTTTCTGCAGGAGCGATCAAAGCTTTCCAAGAAACGAGGGGACGAGTTGGCATCATACAGTTTGATGCACATTTTGATCTCCGTAACACGGAAGACGGTGGTCCATCAAACGGTACGCCGTTTCGCCAACTTATTGAAAATGGTGTGATTACAGGCGACCAACTTGTTCAGATCGGTATTCGAGATTTCTCAAACGGGAAACTCTATCATGATTATGCGAAGGATCATGGTGTTACCGTGCATACGATGGGTGATGTTAAAAGAAGTGGCTTGCTTTCTTTATTGAAAAAATCAGTTGACCAGTTAAAACAGACAACAGATAACATATATATTTCTCTTGATATGGATGTTTTGGATCAGGCTTTTGCACCAGGATGTCCTGCAATCGGGCCAGGTGGATTAGACAGCGACTCGTTAATTGAAGGTATACAATATCTTGCACAAGAACCATCTGTTAAAGGAATGGACATCGTAGAGATTGATCCAACCTTAGATTTCCGCAATATGACGAGCCGATTAGCGGCCTACATCATCATACAATTCACACTTTTTTATACAAAAAGAAAAGGAGGAATAAAGGATGAGTGAATTTGGAAGGTTTATAGAAATGTCCAGAAACCAAAAAGGATTGAGTAAATCAGAGCTTGCTCGAAGATTAAGTATTACTCCTCAATACATGGCTGATATTGAAAAGGGAAGGATGATTCCTTCTGAAGAAAAGATAGAAAAGCTTGTAACGACATTGGAGTTAGACGAAAAAGAAGCGTTTAAACTCGCTGACAAACTTCCGTTACGTGTGTTAGCAGAAGCAAAACAACATTACTATAAGCAGGGGTCTTAGAATTTATTTTAATAGCACTCTTTCTATTTATTATATTCTTATCGGAACGAAAAAACACCGCTAGCCATTTCGGCTTAGCGGTGTTTTCTTTATGAAAACTAGCTCTCTCTAGGCTGAGAGGGCTTTGGTTTTAACATTTTTTTAAGCTTAGACCAACGTAGCTCTATAAACGGCTGTGTTAGTGCGATAACGGGTTTGCTAGCTAGAAATAGAGTTACGATAACAGCTAAGAACAGAAGCATAAAGTATGCACCGTTTTCCTCAATAGATGCAAATAAATCTGTTGTAAACAAGTATTTCAACACAAATCCATGCAGCAGATAGATATATAATGTGCGTTCACCGAATTCAGTGAAGAACATTCTTCTGCGGGGCAGAAGTGCTAAAAAGCTGAAGGTCGCCGCAAACATGACACCGTACATAGCAAGTCTGACAATACCCCCATACCAATCGTTGTATCCAAGGATTTCCGAGTAAGAAGATGACGAGAGGAGCCATTCTTTTGTTCCGTTAGGAAAAATAAAATGATACGTAACAAATAGTACGACTAAGAAAGCAGCTGAGACGATTTTGGCTCTCGGTCGTAAAATCTTTTTGAAGTCTCTCTTTTCAAGCAGATGTCCAAGCAAGAAAACAGGGAAGAAGACAAATGTTCGAAGGAGACTTAAAAATGTACCAATATCATGAATGTAGCCTACTGCAACTCCTATACCTATGGCAAGTACGAGCGGATATTTCATTTTCACAAAGACTTTTAAAAGTATGTTCCAGAAAACTAGACTTAATAAGAACCAGAGCGTCCAATGTGGAGAAAAGAAGTCTAGCTTAACTTCACTTTTACCGTACAAATCATAATAGAAAAAGCTGTAGATTAGTTGAAATACCAAATAAGGAATCAAAACCTTTTTAAAGATTTTTGGAAGATAACCGTCACGCCAAACACCTTTTGTAAAGAATCCCGCTATCAAAATAAACGCAGGCATATGAAAGGTATATATAAAGTTGTAGATCGTGTAAAGCCACTCGTTTTGACTTTTTATCGGGGAAATAAAGTGCCCGAACACGACAAGGAAAATTAGAATAAACTTTGCGTTGTCAAAATAATAATCGCGTTCTTTTATAGCAGTACTCATCGATATTCCTCCAATAATTATTCACCTTATAAAGTATTCGTATGAATTTCTCATTTTTTTTACTTATTCTTTATAATTCCCAACATTGCAGGTGTTTCTAACCTATAAATAGAAAAAAACGTGTTTCCTATTACAGGAAACACGTTTTTATTAGAAATCAATCTTTATTTTGATAAACCCTGCACTTCTTAATGCTTCATAAATGATGACGATAGCGGGACCGACAATCAATCCAATAAAGCCAAGAAGCTGGAATCCGATATATAAGGATACGAGAGCTGCTAGAGCAGATATACCAAGACTTGAACCAAGTATTTTTGGTTCGATGATTCTTCGAACAATCGTAATTACTCCGAACATGATCAGAAGTCCGAATGCAAGATGGTCATTATTGTTGATAAAGAATGAATAAGCGGCCCATGGGACAAGGAATGAACCTGTTCCAAGGATTGGAAGTATATCAACAATAACAATTAAAAGAGCGAGAATCACAGCATACTCGACATCTAAAATCATAAGTCCGATCAAAGCCAATGCATATGTAACAAAACTTAAGATGATCTGAGCACGAAAGAATCCTACCGTTGCTCTAGATAATTGACTAAAGACCAGTTCAACTTTTTCACGGGCTGCCGTTGTAAACAGGTTAAGAAACTCAGCATACAAACGCGGAAGATCCAACGAAAACAAGAAAACGGCTACTACATAGATAATAAAGTAGATCAGCAATCCAGGTATGGCTGTGATCAGCCCTAAGATACCAGATGTTAAGTTCTTTGCTGTTTCAACGCCATAATCCTTTAAACCTACTAATCCCTCTTCAAGTGTTCTTACCACTTCAGGAGGTAAGCTAGCATAAAAGTTTTCCATTTCATAAAATGTATTCTCTGCCACTTCGAACAGATGAACGGAATAAGATGGTAGAACAGTGATAAACTCGATGACCTGAATAACGAGCGTTGTCGTAAGCCAGTAAGAGAAAATACCAAGTCCCGCAAGATACAAGATAAAAGTAGCAGTGACGGCCAATAATCGTCTGCCTTTAAATAGTCTAATAAACAATTTCACTACTGGTTCTAGCATTATAGCAGTTAGCAATGCGAGAAGGAGAGGTATACTGTAAAAGACAAAGATGACGATTCCGGCAAGCAAAATGAGTAATAAGATTAAGTTTTTTACAGTCATTTTCCAGCCCCGATCTCCGTAATTTTAGCCGGTCAGCAAATTTTTCGTTACTATCCATTATGACCGGAAAAAAAGATGTTAATTCTTCATATATACACAATGATGTTACGATAATGTGAAAATGTCAATCACAGAAACTGAAGTTTTCAAAAATCTTCTTATTTTCTTAATTCCCTCTTTAATGCAAGTATCGCATTCAACTGTCCACCTGTGATTAAGATCATGGCAGAGAGGTAAAACCACACCATTAATGTTAATAATGCGCCTAAATTTCCGTATATCTGACCGTAGTCAAAAATAAGTACATAGGAAGAAAATAAGTAAGAAAATAGATGCCAGCCTGCAGTTGAAAAAATAGCTCCAGGCCACACGTTTCTGAACGTTAATCTTACATTTGGCGCAAAACGATAGAGTGCTGAGAAAATGGAGAGGAGCACAGAGAAACCTATAAGGTAGCGTGCTGTTTCCCAAATGTGCCAGACGGGATGAGAAAATCCTGTGCGTTCAAATATGTAAATCCCAATGTTTCGACCAAAGACCGGCAGTAAAAGGGCAGTAATAACTGCGATCACAAGGCCGAATGTAAGAAACATGCCTAATATGAGTTCTTTAATAAAAGGTCGGCTCTCTTCAACTTGGTAGGCTTGGTTGAAGACACGGATGATTGCGTGCGTTCCGATTGTTGCTAACCATATCATAATGATTAATGAAACAGATAATACATCTCCTCTATGCTCGTCCAATACAGCGACTAGATTATACTCTAGTAAAGCATATGCTTCTTCTGGTGCAATAGACTGAAAAAGTGATAGTACATAAGAAGAAGATATAGGCAGGAAGCTGAGTATAGTAAAAATGAGAAAAACAAAAGGAAAAAGAGAAACTAGAAAGTAATAAGCAAGCTGTGCAGAAAGATCGAATACTTTATCTTGAAAGAAACGGTGAAACCACTGTTTCATAAACCAATGCACGAGGACACCCCCAATAAATGGATCTTATCAATCTATCCTGCATTATTCCCTTAATAAAAAAAAAGAACGCTTTTTTTGAAACAAAACGTTCACTCAATCGTATCAGTGATGTGAAGTTACAGTCTAATTGCTGTTAAAACATACTACCTGAGTCTTTGTGAGCAACGATGGCAACTACAAACAACAATTAAAGGAGAGGTTACTGGTGTAGGTTGAGGCTGAATAAAAGGAAAACAGCAAGGATGAATGTCTCGACAAAATAATGGAACGCCACAAAAGTTTACACAGGATTGGCATCTAGGCTTACATCTGCAAGAACATGAACGCATAAAAAACACCCCCTTTGCTATTATTATATGTAGAAGTGGATAAGCCTGGCAGGGCATAAAGTGTGCGTAATTACTCATTTTTTTATTTTTCTTTAATGAAATTATTATTCTGCTTTCATTGACTATATGGATAAGATTAAACAGAAGTTTAACAGAGAGGATTTTTTGAATGGATTTTTTAACACCCGATTTTTGGTCGGCCTTATTGGCGATTGTTGTTATCGACTTAGTATTAGCTGGTGATAACGCAATTGTAATCGGCTTGGCAGCTAGAAACTTGCCGAAGGAAAATCAGAAGAAAGTAATCATCTGGGGAACAGTAGGGGCAATTGTAATCCGTGCAGCTGCAACACTTGCAGTTGTATGGCTCCTGAAGATTCCAGGCTTGCTGCTTGCAGGTGGACTAATTCTTGTCGTTATCGCTTATAAGTTGATGATCGAAGAGAAAGATCATGATATTGAAGCACAAAACAATGTTTGGGCAGCGATTAGAACTATCATTATTGCAGACGCGGTAATGGGTCTTGATAACGTTCTTGCCGTCGCAGGTGCTGCGCATGGTGATTTCTTACTGGTGGTAATCGGTTTACTGATTTCAGTGCCGATTGTTGTTTGGGGAAGCACATTGTTCCTAAAGGTCATTGATAAATACCCGTTCATCATTACAATTGGAGCAGGTGTCCTTGCATGGACGGCTTCTAAGATGATCGTTGGAGAAAAATTCATGGCTCCTTATTTCGAGAATGGATTTGTCAAATATGGCTTTGAAGTTCTTGTTGTTCTTCTTGTTCTAGGATTAGGAACACTTAAGAAAAGAAAAATAGCTGAAGACAGAGCATCTGAAAAGAACCTCGTTAGAAAAGAAGCTTAAGAAAACCGCCTCGTGCGGTTTTTTTTTGTTTGTATTTGTAAAACTCTGTGTGAATTTAGGTGAAAAGTACTTATTTTTAAAGTTTTTAAGTTAAAAATGATTCTTTTGTACCTGTTTAGACCTATTTCTTAAATCATTTATAACTAGATGTCGATATGTAGGTAAGGGGTTTTAGATGATAAATGGGGGTTAAGCAGATGTTTAAAAGAATTCAAACGAAGATCATGCTTTCTGTAAGTATTCTAGTTGCCATTACACTTTTGTCTGTATCGCTATTTTCTTATTTTCAAACAAAACAACAACTTGAAAGTAACAGCAACGAACAAGCAACAAGTCTTTCAAGCGAAGTTAAAGCCTCAACAGAGCTGTATCTGAAATCTTATGGAAATACGATCGATCGATACAGCCAGGATAGCAGACTTATCAATTATTTAAAAACATTAAAAACGGATGAAGCCAAAGGTCTAAATGCAGCTTGGCCGCTTGTAGATCAGGACTTCAAGCACTTTTTGGGTCTCAATAAAAACGTTGCGGTCTTATACGTAGGTGCAGAAACCAAACAGTTCAAAACGACTCCAAAACTTGAGCTTCCAGAAGGGTTCGATCCTACTGAACGCCCATGGTATCAAACGGCCAAACAATCACCAGAAAAGACGATATGGACGGAACCATATGAAGATGCAAGTTCTGGTGAATATGTTGTAACGGTTACGAAACCGGTGTTAGATCCTGCAACAGATGAGGTTCTTGGTGTAGTTGGTCTTGATCTGAATCTTGCTGGACTAACGAGCATGATTAATAAAACTAAAGTCAGCTACAAAGGATATCCAGTGCTTCTTGATCCAAAAGGTATGGCACTCGTTCATCCGACACAACAAGGAAAAGATTTAAGTAAAGAGACTTTTATTAAAGAAATATATAAAAGTGATAAAGGAAATGTTTCCTATACCTATCAGAATAAAGACCGAGAGCTCTATTATACGACGATAGCCGACACGAACTGGAAGCTTGGATTTGTCTATGACCAGAAAGAACTACTAAAAGATGCTGAAGAGCTATTAAATATGATACTAATCTTTACGTCGGTCGCAGTCATCGTTGCATTAGGCGTAACCTATATATTGGCAAAAAGTATTTCAAATCCGATTACTAGATTACAGACACAAGTACAAAAAGTAGCAGAAGGCGATCTTACCGTCTCTGTTGAAGCGAAATCCAAAGACGAAGTGGGGACACTCACTCATCATTTTAACGCTATGGTCGAAAACATGAGGGGACTGATTACGTCGGTCAGCCATTCTGTTGTAACTGTTAATGAATCTACTTCTAACTTGAGTGCCGTGTCAGAAGAAACGATCGCAGCAAGTGAAGAGGTTTCTAGAGCTGTCAGAGAGATTGCTTCTGGTGCTACAACACAAGCTGAAGATGCCGATGAAACAAACCGTCGAACGATGGACTTATCTCTACAGATCGAAAAAGTAAACGAACAAGCAGAAGAGATGACTCGATTGTCTTTATTAGCTGAGGCTGCAAATAAAAAAGGAATCTCACAAATGGACGTCTTACGTGAAAAAACGGGAGAAAGCAACCAGGTTTTGAAAAACATCGAATCTGTCATTTCTGGACTTGCTGTTAAAGTAGAAGAGATTGAACAAGTGATTCAATCAATTACTGAAATCTCGAATCAGACCAATCTACTCGCATTAAATGCAAGTATTGAAGCTGCTAGAGCGGGTGAGAGCGGGCGTGGTTTTGCGGTCGTTGCCGATGAGGTACGAAAATTAGCGGAACAATCTGCTATTGCTGCAGATAAAGTCCGTAAGACGATCTCCGGAATAGGAGAAGAGTCAGAGCGTGCTGTAAATGAGATGGCGTATACGAAAAGAATCGCTCACGATCAAAACATGACCGTAACAGATACAGAGTCTGCTTTTAATGAAATCTCAGGTACGATGGCAGATATGGTGAAGTCCATCGAACAAATTACGAGTGAAGTAGAGATGATCAACAACTATAAAGAGGAAGTAGTAGCGTCTATTCAAAGTATCGCAGCCGTAGCCGAACAATCTGCAGCGGCAAGTGAAGAAGTGAGTGCGTCTTCTGAAGAGCAAGTTCGGGCACTATCCACGGTTTCTCAGTCAGCCGAAGAATTGAACGATGCTTCACAAGCATTGACTGAAATGATCAAACACTTCAAAATCTAGTAAATGTAGCAATTGGACAGATAATGGTGTCGAATGGCTAAATTATATTCTCGATTGGACAGATTATCCTCTGAATCGGACAGATTAAGGAATCAATCCGACAGATTAACTACGAGAACGGACAGATTACCTTCAAAAAACTAGAAACGAGTCACATAAAAAAGGAAACCGACTTCGGTTTCCTTTCTTTTTTTCTATTTTAATAGATATCTCGCTTAGAGAACGTAACGAAAGCGATGATGAACCCAGCGATTCCCCAGACGGCTAATACGCTCATCGAGAAACCTAACGACATCCCCTCGATTGGAGTTGCCATTCCACTCACATAGTTCGTAAGGTTCAGGTTTACCATAAAGAAATATTTCGCGCTTTCCCAAGAAGATACCATGTTTGCTAGAATGGCTCCAGCAATGAGTGATGCGAGCATGATTCCCATAACGGCAGCAGTACTTCGTAACAATACGGACAGCATGAAGGTGAGTGTCCCGACAATCATACAAACATACCATACAAGGCCAAACTCCATCAGAATGTATTGCCATTGTGGGACGATGTGTACATTTTCAGTTAAAAGTTCATCTCCAGAAACCGTAAATCCTGTTAAAAGAGGCATGTTCCATCCCCCATATCCGAAAACGACGCCAGATATGCCATACGATAGAACGGCTACGGATAAAACGATGAATGAAATCGAGAGCAGCATCGCTAAATATTTGCTAAGCAGAATGCGCCATCGTTTAACAGGACGAGTGAGCAAGAGCTTTATCGTTCCTCCGCTTGACTCAGAGGATACGAGGTCTGCCACGATGACCATGACGAGTAACGGGAGAAGTAGATCGATCGAGTTCTCAACGAATATACGCATAAACGTAGGTGCACCTGGAGCACGTGGATCGATATCGTTCTCTAAATAATATTGTTGCTGAGAAAGTCTAATTTTTAGAAACTTACGCCATTCATCTTGAATACGGCTCGAGCTTAATCGGTTTTGTGTGTCAGTGATCTCTTGCTGCAGCGTGGTACGCCAATCTTGATTCCCCATCTTCTCACGTTGATCTTGAATCTCTTTAAACTGAGCATATGTAAAAAGAGGAACAAGGAACGCGATGATCAAGATGATGACATACAAGCGTTTTTTTCTAAGAAGCTTTAACATTTCATTCCGGACAAGATTAATCAATGCTTTCGCCTCCTGTTACTTCTAAGAACAGATCTTCTAAAGAAGGAAGCTGAGTTCTCATTTCTTTTACCTTCACACCAGCATTTACGAGTTTCTCGTTCCAATCTGGCAGCAGTGGCTCATTATATAACGTGATCAACGTATCATCTGGGCCTTCCGTAACTTCTGTTTCTAGAGAAAGAATCTCTTTAGCGAGTGGAAGAGGTTCAGCGCGCCAGATCACACGTTCTTGCTCAGCCAATAAGTTATCAACAGAGTCTGTTCGTAATACCGCCCCTTTTGATATGATCGCAACTCGATCACACATCAGCTGAATTTCACTAAGCAAATGAGAAGATACAAGAACGCTTAAGTTTTCTTCTCTTGCTAATTGTCGTATAAATTCACGCATCTCACGAATACCAGCAGGGTCTAGACCATTTGTCGGCTCGTCCAAAATAAGAACTTTTGGTTTGCCTAAAAGAGCTTGAGCGATACCTAAACGCTGTCTCATACCGAGTGAATAGGTGCTTACACGATCGTGAATTCGATTTTGTAATCCGACCAGTTCGATGACTTCATTCAATCTTGTCTTTGGAATGGAAGAATCCATTTTTTGAAAGTGTACAAGATTTTCCCAGCCTGTTAAATACGGGTACAGTTCAGGGTTTTCAACAATACAGCCGAGATGTCTCATCGCTTCAGTAAATTCAGTTCTTACATTCTTACCACCGATTTTAATCGTTCCAGAAGTGGGAGAGATCAAACCGACAATCATTCGAATCGTAGTCGTTTTCCCAGCACCGTTCGGCCCAAGAAAACCAAAGACTTCTCCTGGAACAAGTGTGAATGATACACCTTTTATGATCTGCTTGCCTTTAATTTTCTTCGTTAGATTCTCTACTTCTAATGCAGGTATTTGACTCATGATTCGTTCTCCTCCTGTTCAAATTTGATCAGTGAGGCTACTCGTTCAGCAATCAGCTTGTAACCTTCCGTGTTAGGATGAAATTGATCGGTATATAGATAGTTTTCTACTTGAAGCTGAAAGAGATCAAAGGTAGGTACATATACGATGTTATTGAAGCCAGCTGCAGTTTCAGCAGACTGAAAATTCCAGTCTCTAACGATTGATGAAGTCGTTTTTGAATCAGGCATGTTGCTAAAAGGGTTGTACAATCCGACATGATAGATGACTGCGTCAGGATTCAGTTCTCTAAGCTGAGTATAGATTTTCTTAACATTACTTAAATAGATCTGTTTTTTACCGTTAATCGCATTATTGTCTAAATTCTCAAGTGCTGCTCCTTGTTGAAAAAGATCATTACCGCCAATCGTCATGACAATAACATCAGCTTGTTTGGCTTGACGTTGGATCTCACTTTGTTGAAGCTGCTTCAGAAGACCTCTAGATGTTTCTCCCTTGATGGCGGTGTTCAGGAGATTAATATCTTGATCTGTTTTTTCTTTTAAGCGCTCAGTTAGATAGCCTGTATAACCTTTTCCATCTGCGTCGCCCGTTCCGCGAGTAAGAGAATCACCTAATGCAAAAATTGTAAGTGTGCCGTCTTGCTTTTCTGTTGAAGTTGATTCGGTTTTTTCTTTGAGCTGTGAAACTTTTTTATTAGCAGAAAATTGATCTTGTAACGTCCAGCCAAGACCAAACAGCCATAATAATGTAGCTGCAATAGAGACAATTGAAACGACCGTTAAGGTATATTTTTTCAAAACCGCTTTCATCCTTCCCAAATCCTTGATCTGTTCTTTATAGAATAGCAAATAATGACTCATATTCTAACTTTTTTGCCTATTTGCGGTAAAATAAACCAAAGGGAGTGGAATCATGGAAAAAAATTTTAAGTGGGGTTCTTTATGAATTGGAGACCAGTCGGAGATCAAGAACGAATTCAATCATTAGATATCATGCGTGGTATAGCCATTTTTGGCATCTTACTCGTAAATATGAAGTCCTTTTCAGGACCTGATTCACCCATCCGTGCTTTAAGTTATGAGTATTTTGACGAGCCGTATAATGTTTGGACAAATGTCCTGCTAGAGTTTTTTGTTCAAGGAAACTTTATTACGATGTTTTCCTTTTTATTCGGGTTCGGGATCGTATTGATGGCAGAAAGAGCGAAAGCCAAAAATATGAGGTTTGTTCCTGTTTTTCTAAGAAGACAGTTTGTTCTGCTTCTCTTTGGCATTCTGCATGTCCTGTTTTTTTGGTACGGTGACATTTTGATCATGTACGCGATAGTAGGTTTGTTCATGCTGATCTTCTATCGCTTAAATAAGAAAGTATTAATCATAACTGGTTTCGTATTAATAACATTGTACAGCCTATTTATGACTACCTTAACATATGATTATTGGACTAGTGGCGCAGCTCTATCGTATCAAAGCGCTCAAAATGAGTTCAATGAACAAGAAATCTTTCAATCCATTGAAGTGTATAGCGAAGGTACATACCTTGAGATCATGAAGGAAAGAATTCGTGAATGGGGAGATTTGAACCGGTACGTTCTCTTTTTTATAGCTGGACTTTTGCCGATGTTTTTATTCGGTGCTTATGCAGCGAAGAAAAGAACGTTCACGAACAAAGAATTATGGAAGATTTGGCTGTTAACATTGATCCTAGGTCCAGGCAGTAAAATATTTGCTGTGATTTTTTTTCCTTCAAAAGGGGAAGATTGGCGTTATGAAACTGCGATGTCATGGGGGTATGAGTTTGGAGGTGCGATGATGAGTATCTTCTACATCTCTAGCATCGTTCTTCTTTATCGAAGCGGAAGATGTAAACGTTTGTTTAACTATTTTCAATTTACAGGGCGAATGGCTTTTACCAATTATTTAACTCAATCCATTATTGCGACAACGTTCTTCTATAGTTATGGATTAGGTCTGTACGGTGAATTTGGACCATTTGTTGGTGTTATATTCGCTTGCATTATTTTTGCTATCCAAGTTCTTTTTTCAAAGTGGTGGATAGAGAGGTATTACATGGGTCCGCTTGAATGGGTGTGGCGTTCGCTGACATATGGAAGAAAACAACGATTAAAAAGACATGAAATAAGCAATGTTTAAAGAAGCTGAGATATTTAGCTTCTTTTTGTTTTGCACAATTCCAAAATTTTCGGTACACTCTAAGTAACATATATGAGCATATGTTCATATAATAAACAAAGCCGAAATATAGGGGGCTGTTTTCATGACTGATCAACAAAACAAATATGAACATCTTGATGAGGAAACACTATTTATCGTATCTCAAACATTTAAAGCACTTTCGGACCCAACCCGAATTCGAATACTGCACCTTTTAGGGGAGAAAGAATGCAACGTTTCTGAAATTGCAGAAGAACTGTCACTTATGCAGTCAACCGTATCCCATCAATTACGCTTTTTAAAAAATTTAAGGCTCGTAAAATTCAGACGTGCAGGAACAACACTATTTTACTCAGTAGATGATGAACATGTGATGACCCTTCTGCATCAATCTATACATCATGCGAGACACGACTAACGAAAGGAGGGACCATTAATGAAAGAGCATAAGATCACCGGACTATCTTGTGGCCATTGTGCATTAAAGCTGGAAGAACAGATTCAACAGCTTCCTGGTGGAGAACGAGCAAAAGTTCAATTTAACTCAAGTAAAATTGTATTAGATGAAAACATGGACATGGACAGCGTACGTTCTATTCTTTCGTCGGAGAATGTACGTCTTGAATCAGACGGAGAGCCTAAGGGTCCAAACTGGCTAATGATCGGGTTGTATGTGTCCGTTGCTTCTTTTATTGCAGCCCTTATAACAGAACATATGTTGAACACTACGTATGTCTCCATAGTATTTTATGCTGTTGCGACGATAGCTTCTGGTTATTCGACGTTTTTAAAAGGTCTTCGAAATCTGACGAAGTTAAAATTTGATATTAACACTTTAATGACAGTAGCATTAGTTGGTGCAGTTGCCATCGGAGAGTGGAAAGAAGCTGCTCTTGTGGCTATCCTTTTTGGTATTAATGAACTGCTTGAATCTTACGGAATGGAAAAAGCACGGAGCTCGATGGAATCCCTTTTAAAGGTAGCACCGAAAGAAGCACTTGTATTAAGAGACGGGAAGACAGAAGTCATCTCTATTGAAGAACTAGAAGTGGATGATGTAGTACTTGTAAAAACAGGGCAAAAGATTCCATCAGACGGCGTTGTTGTCTATGGAAAAAGTTCTGTGAACGAAGCGGCGATTACGGGTGAATCACTTCCGGTGGAAAAAGAAGATGGAGAGACCGTATTTGGTGGCAGCATCAATAATGAAGGTGTACTTCATGTGAGAATAACGAAGACGTATAACCAATCAGCGCTTTCTAAAATACTTGCTCTTGTTCAGGAAGCACAAGAATCTAAAACACCAACAGAGCTTTTTATTAATCGATTTGCAAACTATTACACACCAATCATCATGGTTGTTTCAGCTCTAGTTATGTTAGTACCACCACTTTTATTAAATGAACCGTGGGGTGAATGGTTCTACCAAGGTCTTGCGGTATTGATCGTCGGTTGTCCTTGTGCACTCATTCTATCCTCGCCGATCGCGATACTTTCTGGGATTACAGTTAATGCAAGAAACGGAATCTTGATCAAAGGTGGAGCTTATCTTGAACAGCTTGGTAAGATAAATGTCATTGCTTTTGATAAAACAGGTACGCTTACACTAGGTGAACCGCACGTTGTGGCGGAGAAATCGTTTCATCCCGATTTTTATAAAGTAGCTTATGCGATTGAAAAGTCATCTTCTCATCCCCTTGCAAAAGCAGTCGTAGCAAAGTGTCGGGAAGTTGGTGCTGAAGAAGTAGAAGCGGATGAAATGACTACAGTTAGTGGTCAAGGAATTACAGCGGTAGTTGATCATAAAACGTATAGGCTAGGAAACGAAAAAATAATTGGCAGTACGCTAGCGAGTGAGGACGTAAAAAGTGTTATCGATTCATTTAAAGAAGAAGGTAACACGATCGTCCTTGTTGCAAGTGACACTGAAATTCTTGGTGTGTTTGCTATTGCTGATGAAATTAGAAAAGAAAGTCCTGACATTATCTCTCTGCTTCATGAAAAAGGAATAAAAGAAACGGTCATGCTGACTGGTGATCACCCACTTGTTGCAGATAAAGTTGCTAAGAAAACGGGAGTGTCTTCTTTCTTCGGCGGACTGCTGCCAGAAGATAAAGTAGAAAAGATTAGATCACTAAAGAAGCATGGAAAAGTAGCTATGATTGGTGATGGAATCAACGATGCTCCCGCACTAGCTACTGCTGACCTAGGTATAGCGATGGGAAAAGGAACAGATAGTGCGATCGAAACGGCAGATATTGTACTCATGCAAGATCATTTAGGAAAACTTCCAGATGCTTTACAGGTTTCAAGGAAAGTAAATACAATCATCAAGTGGAACATCGGATTATCACTTGGGTTGAAGCTTTTAGCTTTGCTGCTTACGATTCCGGGGTGGCTCACACTTTGGATTGCAATCCTTTCTGATATGGGTGCTACAATTCTTGTAACATTGATCAGTCTGACTGTCCTGCTTCACAATAGAAAATAGTGAACGTAAAAAGTCATGCAGCTGCATGGCTTTTTTAGTACCATAAAGGGGATGAGGTTAGGATTTTTTTTAGGAGGAACGCATGTCATGTCAGAAACCGTTATTCAATTTTTCCAAGAGTATAGCGAATGGGCGATTATAATTTCACTCGTACTCAATCTATTAATTGGAATTCTAGGTGTTGTTCCTACTGTTTTTATAACAGCTGCAAATATTTTATTCTTTGGGTTTTGGTACGGGACATTCATTTCATTTATCGGAGAAGCATTAGGCGCAATGGTTGCCTTTCTACTTTATAGGAAAGGATTTAAACAAGTTTCTAGAGAGAAGCTTAAAGGGTACCCCAGGGTGGTAAGGTTGTTAGAAGCAAGGGAGAAAGAAGCATTTCTCCTGATTCTTTCACTTCGATTGCTGCCGTTTGTACCTTCAGGATTTGTTACATTCGCAAGTGCGATTGGGGCTGTTTCAGCTTTGACTTTTGTTGTAGCGAGCTCTATCGGAAAGATACCAGCATTGGTACTTGAAGCATATTCAGTGTATAACGTAACGGAATGGAATACAGAAGGAAAGATCATTTTAGGAGTTGTAGCGTTGGTAGGGATCTACATTTTTGTAAAAGAAAGAAGAAATTAATCAGAATATTTGATACTATAGGGGGGTATAGTATATACTAACTCTGTAAACATCCAAAACGAAGGGATGAACTCATATGGAACAAAAAACACATCGGTGTGAGAGTTATAAACAAGATTTAAACACCCGTTTAAAAAAGATTGAAGGCCAAGTTCGTGGTCTTCAAAAGATGATAGAAGATGATCGTTATTGCATAGATGTTCTTGTTCAGATTTCTGCTGTGACAGCAGGATTAAATAGAGTAGGATTTCAATTGATGGAAAGTCACACCCAGCATTGTGTGGCTGATGCGATAAAATCTGGTGATGGAGAAGACGCTATAGAAGAGTTAATGAGAGTCATTAAGCAATTCTCAAAATCATAAAAGAAGGTGAAGACCATGAGCCAAAAGAAAGTAAATCTAGGAATCACGGGCATGACATGCTCAGCTTGTTCAACTCGAATCGAAAAAGTGCTGAACAAAATGGACCATGTCGATGTTAACGTCAACTTAGCCATGGAAAAAGCCTCTGTATTATTTGATCCTCAGATGATCAGCCTTCAAGAGATCGAAGCAAAAATTGAAAAGCTAGGATTCGGAGTAGTTAAAGAGAAAGTAGATCTTGATATTTCGGGTATGACCTGTGCAGCATGCTCTACACGAATTGAAAAAAGCTTAAGCCGTATGGAAGGTATCTCTAGTGCTACCGTTAACTTAACGGGTGAAACGGGATCGATAGAATATAACCCGTCGATTGTTTCCGTAGATGAAGTGTTAAATAAGATACAAAAACTTGGATATCATGCGACTACTCAACAAGATCGCGTAACGAAAAAGACAAAGAAGGAAGAAGAGATCACGTTAAAGAAAAGAAAGTTAATTCTTTCTATCATCTTGTCTCTTCCACTTCTATATACGATGTTTGCTCATATGCCATGGGATTTTGGTCTCTCAATGCCATCTGTTTTAATGAACCCTTGGTTCCAACTGCTTCTTGCTTCAGTTGTCCAATTTTATATCGGAGGGACGTTTTATGTAGGTGCTTTTCGAGCACTACGTAATAAGAGTGCGAACATGGATGTTCTTGTTGCATTAGGAACGTCTGCAGCCTTTTTTTACAGCGTTGTTCAAGCCTTTAAAACGCTCGGTAACCCAGACTACATGCCACAACTGTATTTTGAAACGAGCGCTGTTCTAATCACGTTAATCTTAGTCGGTAAATATTTCGAGACTCTCGCAAAAGGTAGAACAACTGAGGCGATTTCTAAACTTTTGAATCTGCAAGCAAAAGAAGCTACTGTCATTCGAGATGGAAAGGAAGAGAGGGTTCCTTTAGATCAAGTGGTAGTAGGAGATATGCTGCTCATTAAGCCAGGCGAAAAAATACCGGTCGATGGCACCGTCCTCTCTGGTAATTCTTCCGTCGATGAAAGTATGATTACTGGTGAAGCGATACCTGTTGAAAAAACAGAAGGTGAAACCGTTATAGGGGCTACAATCAACAAGAACGGCACACTCCGTATGGAGGCTAAAAAGGTAGGGAAAGAAACGGCTCTAGCGGGAATCATAAAGATTGTTGAAGAAGCTCAAGGATCAAAAGCACCTATTCAACGAATGGCGGATTATATCTCTGGTATTTTCGTGCCAATCGTTGTGGGTATTGCAATAATGGCCTTCACGGTTTGGTATTTCCTTGTTGATCCAGGAAATCTGCCTCAAGCACTTGAAGTTAGCATTGCCATTCTAGTGATTGCCTGCCCGTGTGCACTTGGTCTTGCAACGCCAACATCCATTATGGTTGGAACAGGTAAAGGAGCAGAGCAGGGAATCTTGTTCAAAGGCGGGGAGTATCTAGAAGGTGCACAAAGAATTGATGCTGTACTACTAGATAAAACAGGAACGGTTACAAAAGGAAAACCAGAAGTGACAGATCTCACAGAGTTAAAAGAGGGTTTTGTATCTCACGTGATTTCAGCAGAGAAAAGTTCTGAACACCCTTTAGCGGAAGCCATCGTTGAGTACGGAGACAAACAGAATATTCCTCTCATTGAAACGGAGTCCTTTCATGCTATTCCGGGATATGGGATTGAAGCTAACGTGAGTGGAAAAACCATACTCGTCGGAACAAGAAAGCTCATGAAAGAAAAAGATGTAGAATACAAAGAGCACGAAGCACTTCTTGAGACATATGAGAACGAAGGAAAAACAGCTATGCTTGGAGCTGTAGATGGAGAACTCGTTCTGGTTATAGCTGTTGCTGATACGGTGAAAGAAACTTCAAAAGATGCGATTAACTCTTTAACAGAACAGGGTATTGATGTGTATATGATCACAGGTGATAACGAGAGAACGGCATTTGCGATCGCTCAAGAAGTGGGTATTAAAGAGATATTCGCTGAAGTGTTACCCGAAGATAAAGCACGTATCGTGAAAGAGCTTCAAGATAAAGGGAAAACAGTTGCGATGGTAGGTGATGGGATCAATGATGCTCCAGCACTCGCGACTGCTAATATCGGAATGGCGATCGGTACAGGAACAGATGTCGCGATTGAAGCGGCTGATGTTACGCTTGTTGGCGGGGATCTGAATCATATTCCAAAAGCGATAGAGTTAAGCCGTAAGACAATGCGAAATATTAGGCAGAACTTATTTTGGGCATTGTTTTACAATACAGCAGGTATTCCAATCGCTGCATTCGGTCTCCTCGAACCATGGGTTGCCGGGGCTGCTATGGCTTTTAGCTCTGTATCTGTGGTTACTAACGCATTGCGTTTAAAACGATTAAACTTAAACAATATTTAGGAGGAAAAGATGATGGAAACAAAAACATTAAATGTAGAAGGCATGACATGTGGCCATTGCAAAGCGTCAGTAACGAATGCACTAAATGAACTAGATGGAGTGAAAAACGTAGTGGTTCACTTAGAAACTGGAAAAGTGGATGTAGAAGTAGATTCCTCGAAAGTGACAGATGCCGAAATGCGTGAAGCGATTGAAGATCAAGGATTTGACGTAAAGTAAATGTGAAAAAAGCCTCTCCAATCGGAGGGGCTTTTTTATTTAAGCATTATTAAAGGTTACCTTTAAGTGCTTTTGCTACTTTTGCCACGCGTTTGCCTAATCGTGAAGCCATTGTTTTTTCTGCATCTTGAGGTTGTTGACTGCCATCTGCTCCTGCAACCGTCGAAGCCGCATAAGGTGAACCTCCGATGCCTTCTGAGGTCATCTGTTCAGGGTTTTCTCCATAAGGAAGACCAACGTATATCATTCCAAAATGCATGAGTGGGACAAAAGAAGTAATAGCTGTTGATTCTTGTCCACCATGTATTGTATTTGAACTTGTGATCACGGCAGTGGCTTTGCCCTCTAGATCACCATTCGCCCAGAGCCCGCCTGCAGAATCGAGTAATTGTTTGATTTGTGCTGGCATCATGCCGTATCGTGTTGGGATTCCCCATACAATACCATCTGCCCATTTTAAATCGTCAAGTGTAACCTCAGGAATATCAGCCTGTGCTTCTTGTGCTTTTACATAAGCATCTTGCTGAGACATGTATTTTTTCGTAACTTCAAATTCAGGAACTTTTACCACTTTTACATCCGTGCCTTCAACTTGCTTTACACCTTCTGCTGCTGCTAGTGCCATCTCATGAATATGACCATAAGAGCTATAATATACAACCAAAATATTAGCCATTATATTACCTCCTTAATTAATGTGACTCTTGTACACTTCCCGTTTTTAACCATTTGAAATCATAAAAAAATCCGCCTGTGAGTTTCAGGCGGTCTGCTTTAATAATAAGGATAAGGATATGGATAGGGCGGGTAATAAGGATACGGGTAAGGCGGATAATAGGGGTATAAAGACAAAGCTGCAAGAGTGGCGAGCGGGAAAATCTGACGATAATATCGTCGGTAATACGGATTTCCATTCCATTGGCGCTGATTCTGCTGATTTGTTTGTTGTTGTTGCCCCTGTTGGCTCTGCTGTCCAGGTTCACTCGCCTGAGATGTTTGTTCTGTTTGAGGGGTTTGTTGCTGCGTTTCTTCTGCAGGCATCATATTTTGCGGCACCATCATATATACATTTTTTTTATCTAAATCAGTAATAATGCCTTCGACTTCTTGACCGTCACGCGTTTTGATCGTGACATGGTAATACATGTGAGACTTGCACATTTGGTGCATGTTATCTGCACGAACTTGGTCAACTGCATTCGTTTGTGCATCCCTCATCGTAATCACTCCTTCCCATGTTATTCATATTTGCCTTCAATCCTAGTTATGTCTGTACATGAAAATTGTTTTGTAAATGGTGTTTCTTAAGCTGCAAGAACAAAAAAAGAACCGCTTATATAAAAGCAGTTCTTCACCTTAACTTTTTTCTGTGCTTTGAAGTTTTGTTTTAAACATTCGTTTAAAAAAGCTGAATACTGTTTCAGCCTCAAGATAATAAAACAGTTTAAAAAGCAGGCTGCTAAGTAAAATACCAGCAACGACATCTAGTACAACATGTTGTTTAACGAAAAGTGTCGACAAGATGATACTGTAAGCAATGGTTGAGACAATGATATCTTTTCTTATCGTCCACATCTTACTATGGCGAATTCCTAATATCATAAGATAACTACTCAAAACATGAATGCTTGGAAAACAGTTGAATGGTTGATCAGCGCCATAAACATACTGAACCATCTTTGTGAGTATGCCACCTTCAACTAATTCCGGACGGGGGACCGTGGTTTGAAAAAAGAAATAAATCACATAACATACCAGCATTCCCACACAAAAACTTAATAAGGTCCGATAATAAATGGCTCTGTCATAAACACAAAAGTAAACAAACATTAGAAAAATAAAAGCATACCAAAGTACATAAGGTACTATAAAAATCTCTGCAAATGGGATTTGGTGATCCACTGCTGTAATAAGTTGCCTCGCCCCGCGTTCCCCATGATTTAATACTTGATAAATAATATTCAGTAAAGGGATAGAGAGGAGAAGACATAAAGCTAAAATATTCTCTTTTATAATACGCAATACGAACTACTCCTTTATCTATATCATCAGCTAACTAACATATTCCCGTTTTTAAAGGTTTTACACGTTTTGAAATACACCTTATTGAGGTTACCATATTATGGTTTATTTGTCATAGGTCATGAGACGTATTCTACTATAAATTTTATATCAATTTATCGTTATGTCTAGTCTTCCCAAGTAGGGTTACAATTTCTTTGCCACAATTTGCGTCAAGTAGTAAATGTACCCGTATATTATATATTCAGACGATTACTTTTTGACTTTTCTGATAAAAGGAATATAATGGAGGTACAACCGTAAGACCTAATGCATATTTAACCTCTTTGAAAGGGAGTGTTATGGATGTATGTAGGCAATACCATAAAAGTAGACCGTTATAATGGTGAGTATTTTATGATCAGCCAAAAGTGGCTGATGGAAGTGGTCTGGAACAAATATAACATGCCATTGCACGAGTTTTTATTAGCGTATGACAAGTCAGACAGTGACTACATCATGTCACTCGCAGAACGGCAAAGGATTCAATATCAAATTGAACATGATGAAGACTACCTGTACATTGGGTAGTTTTTTTATTTTACGTATGTCAAAAGCCCCTCTTCCTACATACACTGTGTTTAGGATTCAGGGGGAGGGCACATATATGGCTAAAAAAAATGCAAAGAAGACAATAAAAAATAAATATGACAGTCAGGTTAACAAATACCAGCACACACAAAAGATGGTTACAAGTGAGACATGTATCGCCTGTAAGACTCAATGCGTAAGAGGATTAGCTTACATGGAAAGAATGTCACAGCCAGGTGCTATAGGCAAAGGAGTACCCTGCCATTTGACAAAAGGAAGAGGACATAAATAAGGGTAATTGTGTTCGCTGGCCTATTTAGGGGCCAGCTTTTTTTTGAAGGGTTTTTATAGGTAGAGAAGTGAAGAGAGGGTTTTGTGGGAATTTCTTGTGTACGACAATAACGGATTTCTGTTATTTAGGGATTTATGATCGATACCGAGGGTTTATGATCGATGTTGGGAATTTATGATCTATACGAAGGAATATGTGATTCATTCCCGAAAATTTCACCCAGCCCACAAACCATATATCAACAACCTCATCTACGACTCAAACACCGCCAAAGACGGAATCATCTGTCGTGTGGTACACTTTGTTTGGCTTATATTACCATAAGAAGGATGATACATATTTATGATCAAAGCAAATCGCTATTTTCATTTTTTATGGAGTGGACAGGCGCTCGGAAATTTAGGAGACATTCTATACATTATTTGTCTGATTACACTTGTATATAATGAAACGGGATCTGTCCTGCACATGGCTTTAATTCCATTTGCGAAGACGATGTCCTTGCTCGTCTCAGGTTTTATTGCCCCTTTATTTATTGAAACGTACAAACGAACAAGTTTGCTGATCAATACGCTGCTCCTTAAGACAGGGTTATTATTCTGTTTATGTTTATTGAGTTTATATGGCATACATACTGGTATAACTTATGCTCTTTTATATGTTTTAATCGTCGTTGTTTCTCTACTCGAAGGGATAGGAAATCCTGCAAGAAGATCAATGATACCTGATCTCGTAGAAAGTTCTGAGCTTGTAAAAGCAAACAGTTTTATTAGTATTGCCAACCAGACCTCTATGCTTTTATCCTGGCCACTAGGCAGTGTGCTTTTAGTGATATGGGGTGAACAAAACATGCTCTGGGTCACTTTCCTTTTATTTGTAGCAGCGACTTTACTTACAACACAAATAAAGGTTAACGAAAAAGAGAACGTTCAATCACAAGAATCCAAGTGGCACACGATGAAAGAAGGTTGGCAACTGATTTTTCAATCTAAAAAGCTTACCACATTAACGGTTATGGATGTCCTTGAAAACTTCGGTCATGGGGTGTGGATTGCCGCGATCCTTTATGTTTATGTTGAAACGGCGATCGGAAAAGGAGAAGCATGGTGGGGTTACATTAATGCGTCTTTTTTTGCAGGGATGATGGTAGCGGGTCTCGTAGTATATCGGTTTTCTAAGAAGATGGAATCGCATCTAGGTTTTGTTATTATGACTTCTACAGTTTGTTTGATGTTACTAAACGTCTGGTTCGGTTTGACTTCATCAGCTTGGATTGCCTTAATCGTTTCATTCGTTTTTGGGTTTCCGCAGATGGCACGTGATGTTTCTCAAAACACTCTGATCCAAGAATCCTATAGAGATAAACAGCTTGCAAAAGTTTACGCATCTCATGGAACACTTGTTTATGGGACATTTGGAATAGCGACTTTAATACTCGGTTGGTTTGCAGAAGAATTTGGGGTTCGTGAAACATATATTCTCGTGAGCTTTCTGTTTTTTCTTTCCTTTTTGATAGCATTCCTAAATCGTAAATTCCTACATTCATACCAGAAAAAAGATACTTTAGGACATGAGGTTATATAGATAACCTATCAATTCTATCTAATAAGTTGGGAAAACTGCATGTATTTTACTAAAAAGAAAGCACATGTTCTCCTTCAATTTTCCCAATACAAAGCAAGTCGGCATCCTGTTACAATAATTATACACCCTCTTCCCAGCAAGACGGGTAGAAAAGTAACAGGAATGGGTGAATACCTTTGAAAAAGAAAGTACTTGTCTATTTGTATCCACAATTTAGAGAAGTTGAAGTAATGACGACTTTATCTATCATAGGTAAAAAATATGAAGTGCTGCCTTTCTCGCTGTTGCCAGGAACTGTTACTAGTGAATGTGGTTTACTGATGCAACCTACGATAAAGATGAAGAATATTAGCCCTATTGATTATGAGATGCTAATCATTCCAGGAGGAAAACAAGCATTTACACAAGGAAATCCGAGACTTCTGCATCTGTTGCAAGTGTTCAACAGAGAGAATATTAAGATTGCAGCTATTGGGAACGGCTCAGTTATTCTAGGACGAGCCGGCATATTAAACGGCAGATCATATACCGTTTCTTTGCACGAAGATGAATTTGCTAAAACTAACAGCTGGTTGAATGGTACTTATCAATCCAAACAGATTGTAGAAGATAAAAATCTGTTAACAGCAAAAAGCCATGCTTATATTGATTTTGGTTTAACGATCGGGGACCGTTTGCAATGTTTTGACGGCCTTGAAGAATATAATTTTTATAAAGGCACTAGTTCCTTTTGATGGAACACTGAATTTCGCTCCCCCTTATCGCTTTCTGGCTATTAGCTAGAGAGCGTTTTTTATTGGAAAAAAATCACTAAAATAAATTATGATAATAATTAAAAGTTTAGTGCTTGACAAAAGTAAGTTATGGAATTATGATGTAAAGGAATCAACTTACTAAAGAGAAGTTAATCACTAATTACAACAGATATTAAAAGGAGAGAATCACAAATGAAAGTACTTTATATTAATTCAAATCCAAAACCAATGGATCAATCTTTCGGACTTCGATTAGGACGTCACTTCTTAAACGAACTAACTAATCAAAATGAAAACATTGAAATCGAAACGGTAAATCTTTATGAAGAGAACATTCCGTTTATTGATGCAGATGTTCTAGATGCTTGGGGTAAATTAGCTGCTGGCTTAGAGCTTTCTCCATCACAAGTTGAAAAAACAAACCGTATGGGAGAAATTTTAGAACAATTCCTTTCTGCAGACATGTATGTATTCAACACACCGATGTGGAACTTGAGCTATCCTCCAATGCTTAAAGCATATATCGATAACGTAGTAATGGCAGGTAAGACATTTAAATATACGGAGAACGGCCCAGCTGGATTATTAGGAGGGAAGACTGCCGTACACATTCAATCTCGTGGCGGTGTGTATTCTGAAGGTCCTGCTCAAGCATTCGAGTTCACGAACGGATATCTTCAAGGTGTGATGGCATTCATCGGAATTACTGATTATCATCATGTATTTACAGAAGGTATGGCAGCAGCTCCAGATCGTGCAGAAGAAATTTTGGCTGATGCAAGAGAAAGAGCTACAGAATTAGCTAAGGAGTTAGTCGTAGCTAAACGCAATGCATAATTTTTGACTTCAACTGATAACCCACTATAATTGGTGGAATAGTAACGAGGTGTCAACGAAATGTGGCACCTCTTTTTTGTAGAGAATTCTAGAGAAATGTGGGATAAGGAGTGGAAAAAATGAACGAAACATTTAAAGTTATGGAAGAACGCTCTTCTGTTCGTCTGTATCAAAAAGATAAAGAAATCCCGAACGAAACACTTCATCAGATCCTTGAGATGGCAGGAAAAGCACCATCAGCATGGAACCTTCAGCACTGGCGTTTTATTGTGATAACGTCTCAAGAACAAAAAGAGAAACTTTTTCCGATTGCTTATAATCAAAAGCATGTGCTAGATGCGTCTGCAGTTGTAGTCGTCTTAGGAGATACAGAAGCAGATAAAGTGGCTGCGGAAGTATTCGAAAAAGCTCCAGAAGAAGCAAGAAATATTTTATTGAAAAATATCAACTCTGCCTATTCACAAGGTCGTGCAGTTGGTGAGAGAGAAGCACTAAAGAACGCATCACTCGGTGCGATGCAGCTCATGCTTGCCGCTAAAGCAGTTGGAGTTGATTCATGTCCGATGACAGGGTTCGATCATGCTGCAATAGTGCCAGCACTCGGAATTCCAGAACGATTCATTCCTGTGATGATGATTACATTAGGATATGCTGACGGCCCAGCAAAACCTACAGAGCGCTTTGATATCGATCGCATTGTCATGCATGATAAATTTGAAGAAAAATAAATATTTAATTCTAAGCAGTTGTGCCTAATATCGGCATAGCTGCTTTTTTTCATAGCACTATCACTATAGTGCCAAGTTTTCTTAATGGGAAAATGTGCTATCATACAAGTAAAATCAGTTTTAATAAGGAGTTAGTATGAGCACATTAAGCATCTCAATATTAATTACCCTCGTTATTATCATTTTTGTCGTTATTATTTTCGCAGCAGCTATAACAAAAGGGTATTCTTATAAGCATACAATCGATCAGTTAGATGACAATCCATATCTGAAAAATGAAACAAAAGAAAAAGAAACAAAAGAAGGTAAGGAGCGTTCATAAGAAGGGATGTAAGAGGATGAAGTTTGTAATTGAACCTAAACCACCTTTTGACTTTCAAAAGATGATGCAGCGCCTCACAGTTACAGGAAAAACGCATGTCTTAAAACTCAATGAACAATTTACAGAATACGAAAAAATAATCAGAATCCAAGATGTTTCTTGTTATGTAAAAGTAGTATCCAGCGGTACTGTTACAAGCCCTGTTCTGAGTTGTAAGGCTATACCTTTAAATGGTTTAATATCTGAGGATGCAGTTAAGAAAAAAATTCAACAGCTGTTCTCAACTGAAGTCGATCTGTCGCCTCTTTATAACCACTTTTGTGAAAACGAGAAATTGGATGGAGTACTACAACGTTTTAAAGGATTAAAACTCCTTACAGACACTGATCTATTTGAATCCATTGTAAAGATTATTATCGGTCAACAAGTAAATTTAACTTTTGCTGGAACCTTGACCGAACGACTTATTGAACACGCTGGTGAAAAAGTGGAGGTAGAAGGAAGTACATTTCAAGTCTTTCCAGCTCCAAATCTCGTTGCAACGCTTAAGTATGAGGACCTTCGTAAGCTTCAATTCAGTCAGAGAAAAGCAGAGTATATTATCGATCTGGCAAAGCTGATCTCAGACGGAACTATTGATTTTGAAAGCTTATGGAATATGTCAGATGAAGAAGTAATGAAAGCGATGTTGCCGATTAGAGGGATAGGGAAATGGACGATCGAATGTCTTTTAATCTTTGGTATGGGGAGAACCGATGTACTGCCCGCTGCAGATATTGGATTAAGAAATGCCATCCGTCAAGTTTGGAAGTTAGCTGAGCAACCATCAGAGGAAGAGGTAAGGGTGCTTGCGCAGGATTGGACACCATGGCGTACATATATCACGTATTATCTATGGGAGAGTTTAAACCAGACTCCTACAGTTGTGGATCATACATAATAAAAAGTGAGGGGCATTCTTAGATGCCCCTCACCTTTTTCATTTATAATTCTTTACCTAAAAATTCCGCGATCGCCTTCATGCCATATATATTTGCCTCTGCTTCAGCATCTCGGTTGTAGTTTGTATTCGTGTTTACATCATACGCATATACGTTTCCACTCTTGTCTGTAATGATCTCAATGCCGGCAAACGTAATCCCGTTTGCGTCTAAGAACGCTTCATAACTTTCTTGATTTGGTAGAACAAAGTCTTTAAGAATCTTAAACTTTGGTGTTGGATTCTCTGGCTGGTCTGTAATTGGACAGAATTGATCACCAATCTGGCAAGCGTCAGCCGGACAAAGTTCGAATCCATCAGAAGTATCTACTTGAACGGCATATAAAAATTTGCCGCCTATAAATTCGCAGCGCACAATATAAGGTTCTGGTGCTTCGATATAATCTTGCAAAAGAGTGATTCCGTCGATGGATTCATCAAAATTTTCCGACTGTACATAAGACTCTAGTGCACTCTGGGTTTGGAACAATTGAACCCCAAGCCCTTTACCCGCACGGTTGTGTTTTGTAATGAAAGGGCCGTTAAATTTCGTTGCAGCATGTATCAGTTCATCTTTTCCGTAAGCTGCAATCGTTCGTGGAACAGGTATATGAAATGCTTTTAATGCGCTGTATTGTTTCACTTTACTGATCTCGAGCTGAAGGGCTCTTGAGTCGTTAAATACTTTACGACCATAGCTCTCAAGCCAGGATAGTACCGCTGATGTATATTCAGGCGAATATCTGTGTCCTCTCGTATGAGAGGAGGCACTCATTCTGTTATAGAAAATACCTTGTGGGGGAGCTTCTGTCAGATCTATGTGTCCTTTTTTCATATGCCAATCTTCATAAGGTAGACCGAGCTCTTCAAAACGTTGGAATAACGGAGCAGTCCATTCGCTATTCTCATGAATCACATATATTTTTTTTGTCATAATATCCTCCTTGTATGCTAGAAATCCGACTATTTATATAATATTAGTCTATATTAAATGAGGTGGTATGAACAGAAAAAGAAGCCGTCTTATTTCGGCTTCTTCAAGTGATCCGACTTTTCGAATTTTTTTAATGCACTTACATACTGATTGTACTCAGTATCAGAAATGCTCTCTTCACCGTAACGTACTTTTTCGTATGCAGCTAGAACAGAATCTGCATCTTTTCCGGAAAGTCCAAGTCTTTGAAACCAGTTCACAGCAGATTCACCAGGTTGCCTTCCGAATCCTTTCTTGTCCAATACTTTTTCAAAGTGCAAAAATCTTTTTCTTGTTCTATCTTTCGACTGAAGCCATCTTTTTTTACCGATCATCTGGCTGTTAGCATATGTACTATCAAGAACTGAAATGTTTCCGTTTACCAATAAGCTGGACTGGTTGTTGAACACATTCCTCTTTTTCCAAAGAAAGAAAAGAACCATAATGATAAGAATCGCGATTGTCGTGTATAAAAGTATGGGAGATTCTGCTAGTGTTTCAGGACGCTGTTCTAAGACATCTGTCTGATTACCTGTATTCACCTTTCCCTTTTCCTCCATTTTAAACAATTGTTTAAGCATTTGGATTAACGGAGGAAGAAGGGAGATTACCTTCCAGAGTGGAACCGCTAAAATATAATACAAAATAAAGAACACACCGTCTAATGCCCAATAAAGTAATTGTTTTAAAGGTCCTAATATAGCGAGAATCACTCCGCTTAACCCAACTAGCGTTAAGGGAACCATAAAATCCTTCATTACAATTTGAATCGAATCATTCTTAAAATAATGCAGAGTCATTTTAATGAACAGCATAAGCATGAATTGGATCCACACGGCTCCATACATCACCGTAAAGCCATCCTTAAAAAACAGGGATAGAAGTAATGTTAACACGGCGCTAATTGCAAAGATCAATTCAAGATCTGTTTTAAAGGAATCATTCCAATTTTCTGCGCTTCTCCACATCAGGACGAATGAGATCAATATGGATAGTATGAGGGAAGAAGTCATGAACCAGAACAATAGTGTTGATACAATAACAAAACAAAATAGTGTGATCTTGAATAAGTTTGGTTTGTAGAGATACAAAGCCCCGCTTATCGCTACAATCAGGATCAGATTTGCAGAGAACCATCCGAACTCAAGCCAAGTTGCTCCTCCTGAAAAGATGGTCAGCATTATGAAAACAAGCATGGCGTCAAAGCTTAAGTTCATACCGTAAAGAGTAAATTGCTGACTTTTCTTTAACATGATGCGACCTCCGATGAAAAGTATGGCATCAGAATGGCATGTTCTTCGTTGTGTTCGACATAAAAGGTTCTCCCACCTGATCTAGACCATTTCTTAATCAAGATCTGAGAATTCGAATCTGTAGGAATATGACCTAAAAAAATGACAAACGGACTCGTACCAACAAAATTACGAGCCATCTTATTCCACATGATCTGAGGTTTGACGATGACATTGGAACGATCAATTCTCGCCAAACCTTCAAGGATACTGCTTAAGTGAACCGCTCCGCTCCCGGTTGGTACATGATACATTCCGATCGGGCCAGGAACTTTAAAGTTGATGTATACTTCAAAAGGTATTCCTTTTTCCGCCGCAAACTGACACATGTATGCCAAATGGCTGATCTCGCTCTCCATATCCTCAGAAGATTTCATCTCTTTATGATCAGGGAGTATCGTATAAACAAATGTCCAGTGATACACAACTGTTTTTTCAAAGACCTTCGTTTGAAGAGAGCCAGACCGTGCTGTAGCTTTCCAATGTATTTTATGAAAAGCATCTCCAGGAGCGTATTCTCGGTTCCCTGCAGGCAGAGAAACGTTTTCAAACAAAGCGAAAGATCTTACAGATTCACCACTGCCTTGAGAAAATAGATGCTCAATTCGATGAACGGGAAGCGGTCTAGGATAAACAACGATTTCAGTTGGGAAGATCCCCATATAAGCCAATGCTTGACCACTCAATGAAAGAGGATCTTGTACCTGCAGTGTAAGATTGGAAATTCTTGTTGTTCCTCTTTTTGTAGCAGTAAAGGGTATTGTTTGTGTAAAAACAGTTTTGCGATAGAGTGCAAAATGACGTTTAACTTCAATTCTTCCTTTTGCAGTGTTGTTCGATTCAACATCTCCTGTGACAGATATAGGTGCTCGGTGTGTGAAGATGAGTTCGCCACGATAAGAAGGCCATCTTCCCTTATGAAGAAGTTTTACATAAAACTGATCCGTATCACCAGGAAACAAACGATGAACTTGTTTTGAAGTATCTAGTACAATCTCATTTATTGCGGACTTAGATTGCAGCAATAGCGTTCCATATAAAAAAATGATGGCCAACCCTAATAAAAATAGAAATGAGATATTACGATAAAAGCCAATCAAAAGTATTATGGGGCTGAAAACAACTAAGACCCGAAAGATGGATTTAATCCATACCTCGCTGCGCCATTGCATATTATCTACCCGCCTCAGACTCTACAGGGACTATAATTGCTTCAAGAATCTCTTTTAACACTTGGTCTTTCGTCTTTCTCATCGTTCCTTCCATCGTTAATACTAAACGATGAGTTAATACATACGGTGCGACGAATTGAACATCGTCTGGAGTAACGAATGTTCTTCCCTGAACATAAGCAGCGCCTTGAGCGGCTCTCATGAAAGCAAGGGTGCCACGAGGAGAAACACCGTTCTCAATAAACTCATGACTGCGAGT
The DNA here is from genome assembly GCF_015903875.1 of Fictibacillus sp. 7GRE50. NCBI lineage: Bacteria > Bacillati > Bacillota > Bacilli > Caryophanales > Fictibacillaceae > Fictibacillus > Fictibacillus sp. 7GRE50. Next base: position 536,767 of record NZ_JACZDW010000002.1, on the reverse strand, counting down.
AGCGTGAACAATGGACAGTAAATAATTTTCGACACTATCACTAACATGAATGTGCTTCACTTCTTCTTGCATGACTAATATATCTTCTAAAGAGAAGACTGGTTCTAAAGAGTCTTGAGGATTTTTTTTACGATACATGTGAAGCATTTCTTTCTCTTGATCATAATTTGGAAAGCCAGATGGCAATTTCATAAAAAAACGATCAAGCTGTGCCTCAGGAAGCGGGAATGTTCCGTGAGATTCAATAGGATTCTGTGTGGCAAGAACTAAGAAAGGAGACGGAAGGGGAAGGGTTTCACCATCAATCGTAACCTGTCTTTCTTCCATCACTTCTAATAGACTGGATTGAGCTCGTGGCGTCGCACGGTTAATTTCATCGGCTAATAAGATGTTAGTCATAACCGGACCGGGACGCAGCTCAAACTCTTGATGTTTCGGATGAAAGAACTGTATGCCCGTAATATCAGCTGGAAGGATATCGGGTGTGAACTGAATCCTTTTAAATTCTCCCCCTATCAACCGAGCGAGGCTTTTTGCAAGTACTGTTTTTCCTGTTCCAGGAACATCTTCTAATAATAAATGACCTCTATTGACTATCGAAATCATCGTTAATTCAACAAGTTCTTCTTTCCCTGTTAATACTTCTGCTATTGCATTTTTTATAATTGTCATCTGATCCTTCATGTTCATTTATGTACATCCTCTCAAAAATGTTAATTTAACTTTATCATTATTATAATATTTAGAAAATAAAAAAATGTAATATTTTTGAAATTAATGTAAACATAAAAAAACTCACAGCTTTAAAATAAACTGTGAGCGAAGGAGAAATGAGGTACATTTACCTCATCTCATTAATTTAAAATTGTAATATTTATGCTTTTTCTTCCCCAATTAATGGCATCAGAATAGTTTTTCATAAATACATCGATTTCTTTACCATTGATTCCACCACCGGTATCATCAGCTACAGCATATCCATAGCCAGGAACATAAACAACAGATCCGATAGGAATAACATTTGGATCAACAGCGATTACTTTTGCATAAGGAATTTCTTTTAGATTTGTACCATTGAAAGTTGTACCGCTGCAGCCTTCACAACTTGCCGTATAAGCAGTCGAAGCAACAGTCATACTCTTTTTTGTAACGTTATTTTGAATGCTGTTAAACGTTTGAGGTCCAGCAATACCGTCTACGGATAAGCTTTTAGCTCGTTGATAATCTGTTACGGCTTGTTTAGTAACGGGACCATAATAGCCTGTTGTTACAGCAAAATCATAGAATCCTAGCGCTTTTAATTTTCCTTGAAGTTCATATACGTCATTGTCCCAAGTACCCGGTCGGAGAGTGTGATCCCCCATTGCTGCAAATCCACTAACGGGAGCAGAAACGAGCAATCCGAATGCTAGAGCCCCTGTAATTACCCATTTTTTTATCATGATAACTCCTCCTAATATGTATAATTGGTTAAATACGCCTCGGTTGCCAATTATACTAATCGAATGTAACAAACTCATTAGGAGAAGATAACAAAGAGATTACATTACTATTTTCATATAATAATAGGTAATTATGGAATTTAATAGATAATGATTATGTAGGTTCGTTTAAGTTGATAATCATTCTCTCTCAAACGACAAATTTCCCAGGAAATAGACAAAAATTACGAGTTGTCGCTAGGTTCGCCAATAAAGTCATCTAAGCGGTTCAATAACTGATCTAATTCCTGACTGCAGATCACTGTTTCTTTAGCGGTTAAACCATATGTTTTGCCAAGACATAACAATACTTCACGTTTTTCCTCAATTAATTGCAATAACATTTTCTATTCACAACTTTCATGAGAGATTTTGTCTTCACTTAATATGCAATAAATTTACAAAAAGAAAAAGGGTTTCGGCTAAAATAGTGATAATGTTACAAAAAACTACAATATTGAAGGGAAGGAATGTCGAATTAAGTTCGAGAGGGAAAGTAGTGTTTTAGTTAAAAAAGTAGAAGGTTACGTTGAAATAAAAAAACGACCTAACAAGCAGCCGTTTTTATACTTTCTGTTCAAATTTAGAGTACTGGTTCAATAGTTGATCGAGCTGTTGGCTGATCGTGACCAATTTTGGGTGTGTTAATTCATAGTTTAGTTGGTTTGAAATTCGATATAATTCTTCTCTTAATAAACGGATTCGTTCTTGAATATTTTTTTCTATCATAAGTGGTTCTTCCTTTCCAGTTATAACGAAGAAGGAGTCTCTATTGCGATCGACAAGCATATCATTAAAGGTAGACCTAACTTCATAGAATTCTGTTCTCTTTTCTCTAAAATTTTATCTTGTGTTGATTGTTTCTAAAAGCCGATATCAGACACTTCTATTCATGTTATCGGTAAAAATTGGAATTGTTTTAGGCGTTAAATGTGTATCTTTGGTCAATTTCAACGGTTTCCTTTAAAATAGATATGATATACATGAATGAGTATAGATGTATTTTGCTATAATTGGTAATAAAAAGAAAGGGGGGAGACGGAATGAAACCAACTGAAGAGCATAAAGATAAGGGCGAAACTCAAGTTCATTATGAAACGCCTGAGCAAAAAGTTCAAAACACACATTCTGTTCAACTATGGCGAGAGTATTTTTCAGAACGGTTTGAAACTTTCGAGAGACGTAAACTGCAAACCGTCTCCTTTCGAGATCTCGTTGATGGAAAAGATACGAGTTATACGTTTGTTCATATCTATCGCGATTATTATCCTGCGCTCTTAAATGCAGGGCAGTTCTTTGACGAAGATATAGCATTATTATACAAATATCACGTACAGATCGAAACGCTGATTCGATTGTTTTCGTTTGAAGGTCAATATGGTGTAGCTACATATATGCAGTCCAATTTTGATGCGACTGTTGAGAAACTAAGTGATCAAATGTATATAACTTTAAAACAGATCGACAGCAAAAAGTTACTAAATGAGAATAAAAAGCTTTTGGAAGAGAGCTTAAGAAACTTTCAGAGTCTTTATGAGATCCCTCCTAAGTGGGGACATCTTCTCTTTTATCTATTTCAGATCAGCTGGTCGTTACTCTATATTGAGCAGGCTTGGGTTACTAAATATGAAAAACAGCTTTTAGAAGAAAAAGAGAGTGGCAAAACATCTCAAATGCTTGAACTAGCTCTTGTTCATTTTGCTTTTGCTAGTGGAAATGAACAACTAGCTTTTAAACGGTTAACACAGTGTGAGAAGAAAGTAGATATGGTTCATTATCTTGTTTGGATGAAGTTATTGGTAGACAAACAAGAATGGGATCGACTCTTGTTATGGCTACTTGATCTAAAGCCATATTTTTTAGAAGGTGTTGGTACGTACTATTACCATTCTGAATCTCGTGAGTTTTTTCATGAATACTTAAGCTATTTTTGGAAGTACGCTCAACACACAGGTGACGAGGATCAGTATGAAGAGATGCTGATTGAATTCTTACCTATTACGTTCTATGAATACGGGGAGTATTTGATGGTGATCGGTGAGCATGAAAGATGGGTAGAACTGCAAGTGATCATGGGCTATTCACCAGAGTTGATTCAAAGAAAGGATTTAAAAGAGGTCGTGTCCTTTCAAAAAGAATCCGCACTGCCGATCTATCACCAAGCGATTGACAGGCTGATTAATGAGAGGACAAGAAAATCTTATCAGTCCGCTATTAAACATTTAAAAACACTTCGATCCTTATATTTTGATCTTGGTGAAGAAGAACGTTTTTCACAGTATATCAATCGTATTGCTACTGTTTATGGACGGCTTAGAGCCTTTCAGGAAGAGCTAAGGAAAGGAAAGTTTATTTCATGATCGATACAAGCAATCTTTTGCTACACGCGAAATGGCTTCATGGCAACATGGTTTTATGGGCCACTAAACATTCGAAAAGAGTGCATGTAAACGACTGGAAACCTCTTTTATTTACATGGCATAAGCCTTCATTTTATGGGACGATGCTAGAAGTTGATGATGACCAGAATGTTTATTTAGATGCGGGGGAAGCTTTTGATCTTTTTAATCGATATCCCGAATTCTTTCTAACGAAAAACAATTGGGAAGATGATTCTTGGACTTTTGTAAAAGAGGCTAACGATGTCTTTCGTTTGATGCAGAAAGAAAGGGTTACTCCTGACTATGAAGCATGGAAGACAGGATCATGGGCATGGAGAACGGATGGAGAGAGAATTGAATCCGCCTGGGTGAACGAAGCTCTCTCAACATTGCCACATGACGGCAACACATACATGCCTATAAATTTTAATAGAGAACGCATGAAGGGTATACCTCGACAGATCATATCCGCCTTGAATCATTTAAGTGAAGAGGAATGGCTGATTAAGATCGGCTGGAGAAAAGATCCAAAGCCCTTTGATATCATATTTGAACTGTCTGAACCTGCAAATGATGGTGAAGCTATTGAAGATGTATGGAAGCTAGATGTCATTCTTCAAGAAAAAGAAGATGGGATAGCTGTGCCGTATCTCGGAAAAAGTACCCTTCTTCCAGAGGAATGGAAACCTTTCAAAGAGATGTTAGAGTCTGATATAGAGCTCGTGACAAAATTAATCTCTTGGTTAAAACCAAATGCGAGAAAAGAAATCCGAAATGAAATAACAGAAAAAGAGGCTTGGGATTTTTTAACACTCAAAAGCGATCTGTTAAGACAGATTGGACTTACCGTTGTTCTTCCAGCATGGTGGCAAACCGTTCAAGAACTTCAACCAAAAGTAAAGGCAAAGATCAAAACAAAATCGCAGCAATCTGGTGGAGCACCTTCGTTCTTGGGATTAAATGCGATTATGCAGTTCGATTGGCGAATGTCAACGGGCGATGAAGAGCTTACGGAAGAAGAATTTCGTAAGCTGGTTGATGGAAGCAGGAGGCTCGTGCGAAGAAACGGCCAATGGTACAGAGTAGATCCTGAGTGGATGAAACAAGTGCGTCATCTTATAAAGAATGTGGATCGTACAGGAATTCAGTTGAAGGACGTACTAGAACAACATCTTCTAAATATGGAGACCAACCCTGCTGAAGATGGTCTTCTAGGAATAGAGTCTGACGGACCGATGCTCGACATTGAGTGGGATGAACCGTTAAACGCATGGATGGATCAGCTGACAGAGATCAAAACACTGCCGATTGAGCCTAAAGCAGAAAACTTAATCGGAACATTAAGAGATTATCAGAAAACAGGAAGTTCTTGGATGTATTTTCTCCGGGAATTCGGCCTTGGTGGTTGTTTAGCTGATGATATGGGTTTGGGTAAAACAGTCCAGACCATTGACTACTTCTTAAAGGTGAAAGAAAAAGAAAAACATGAAGGTACATTTTTACTTGTATGCCCTACCTCTGTAATTGGCAACTGGCAAAAAGAGCTTCAAAATTTTTCACCTACTTTATCCGTAGGTCTTCATTACGGGGGAAACCGTAAGAAGGGGGATCATTTTGCTGAGTGGCACAAAAAATTTGATGTTGTTATTACTTCTTACACGACTTGCCAGCTTGATTTTAGTGAGATGGGTGAAACATATTGGGAAGCAATCGTGCTTGATGAGGCACAGAACATTAAGAACAGCTATACAAAACAGTCAAGAAGTATTCGCAGACTTAACGGACGCCACAAGATCGCGTTAACGGGAACACCTGTAGAAAACAGACTTCTTGAACTGTGGGCTATTTTCGATTTTTTGAACCCAGGATATTTAGGGAGCGAACCATCGTTTCAGAAAAAGTTTGTAGTGCCAGTGGAGAAAGATAATGATACGTTGCGTTTACAGCAATTAAAACAGCTTGTTCAACCATTCCTGCTACGTCGTACGAAAATGGATCCTGCTGTTCAGCTCAACCTGCCTGAGAAACAAGAGATCAAAGAATATTGTCCGTTATCAAAAGAACAAGCTTCTCTATACGAAAGACTTGTTCAAGATACATTTGAGCAGTTGGAAAAGGTAACAGGGATGCAAAGGCGTGGACTATTACTCGCGATGTTAGGAAAACTGAAACAGATTTGCGATCATCCAGCTCTCTATACAAAGAATGACAAGCTAGGCAAACTTGAAGATCAATCTGTAAAATTCGCTAAGACGATTGAATTGATCGATGCTATTCTTGAAAAGGATGAGAAGTGTCTGATCTTTACTCAATTTATTTTTATGGGTGAACTGATAAAGAAGTATGTGGAGAAAAAATTCGGACGAACAGTACTCTTTCTGCATGGCAGTCTAAGCAAGCAAAAACGCGACCAAATGATAGAAAGCTTTCAAGATGGAGAGCATCCTATTTTTATCTTATCTCTAAAAGCTGGTGGAACAGGACTCAACTTGACCGAAGCAAATCACGTTATTCATTATGATAGATGGTGGAATCCAGCTGTTGAGAATCAAGCAACAGATCGTGCTCATCGTATCGGACAGAAAAAATTCGTGACGGTGCATAAGATGATTACGCTTGGCACATTAGAAGAGAAGATTGACATGATGCTTGAGAGTAAGAAAGAACTCTCAGAAAAAGTGATTCAGAGTGAGAATTGGATTACAGAATTATCAACTGACGAATTAAAAGATCTATTTACGCTGAGAAAAGAGTGGGTAGAATCGTAAGTAAAGCACAGCCGAATAGCTGTGCTTTTTTTAGTGGGCTGTACATGATGATTGAGTTGTTCAATGTTACGAAACAGCTTATGAGCAAGTTGTATTTTGTTGTTTTCGATTTCTATTGGATAGCAGCGTCTTTTTCACAAATTTTTTGATAAACTTATATTATTATCCAAAAATTAGGGGGAGAACGATGCGAATGGAGTCGTTACTAGCTTGGGGCATCTCAGTCATTTTTCTTGTATTATTGATACTCATTTATACGAAGAAGGCAGACCGCGAAGAATCAAAGATCGGGTGGAAACTGATTGGTTACTTTTTATTAGGTACGTTTACGTTTCGTATTGAATCTTGGGTACTACCAGTGGGACTGGCGATCTTCCTGCTCTTTTTCCTTCCTAAGATCATCGTAAATAAAGATGCTAAAAAGTGGGCTGCTTCTCTAGGAGTGTTATCTTTTGCATCAAGCTTAATTATGAACTACTCGGTAGCTGCTTATTATGAAGAAGTGTTCCGAGTTAATGCTCTAACAAATGCATACGAAATGAAATTAAATAAAGAGTATGAGAAGGTAAAGAAAGCGCTGCATGCAGAAGGAGAGCTTGCTATCAATAACCTGTCGCTCATTTTTAATAAGAAAGGAAAGATTCAGCAGTTTAACTATGAAGCTTCTTATTATAGAGACGGTCGAGATATGAATGCATGGGTCACTTTACACGATGGCAAATATCAAATTAGTACTCAAATTCAGGATGCAGAACTCCAGATGGTAAATCGTCAAAACTATATCTCTTCACCTCACATTTACTTTAAAGCGCTCGATCTGCATGGATTAAAACAGATGGTTCCAAAAGGTGATTCCTATTATTTGAGCTTCACAAACTTTGAACAAGTACAGTTTGATAGTGTGGACAGCTCTTTGTGGAACATAGAGAATTCAGGTATTAAAAAAATTACTGATCTAGTTGTACGTGAGGACGATTCTGAAATGGAAGACGATATGGATATACCTACTTACCAAATTAGCATTCATACGATGAATACTTATGAGACAAACCAAGAACGTTACTTCATCATTTCCCCCGAACTTTTTAACTAAATAGAGGAGGTCGTATACGTGTATTTACCGTCATTTTCACTTAAAGGCAAAACAGCACTCGTAACTGGTGCTGGAAGAGGAATCGGAGAGGCGATAGCGATTGGATATGCAGAAGCCGGAGCGGATGTCGTGATTGTATCTAGAACCCAATCTGATCTGGAAAAGACAGCACAGTTGATTGAACGTGCTGGAACGAAAGCGTATCTTTTTGAAGCTGATGTTACGAATAAGGAACAAGTTATTGGAATTTTTGAAACGCTAGACGCAAAGGGGATCAGCGTAAATATTCTTGTCAACAATGCCGGAATGAATATCCGCTCAAAAGCTTTAGATGTCTCTGATGAAGAATGGGATATCATCATGCATACGAACCTTCGATCAGCTTTTTGGTTCTCGCAACAAGCTGGGGAACGGATGAAACAAGCCGGCGGGGGTAAGGTAATTACTATTTCTTCTGTTGCAGGACATGTCGCTCTTCGTACAGGTGTAGTCTATGCCTCTACAAAAGCTGCGATCATACAGATGACAAAGAACTTAGCTCTTGAGTGGGGACAGTACGGAATTAATGTGAACAGCATCGGTCCTTGGTATTTTAAGACACCATTAACAGAGAAACTACTAGCCGACGAAAAATATCTACAAGACATACTCGCTGTTACTCCACAAAAGAGAGTAGGAGAACTACCGGACCTTGTGGGACCAGCGGTATTTTTAGCTAGTGAAGCAGCTGATTACGTGAACGGCCAAACACTATTTGTTGATGGTGGTATGACCATTCAAGGGTTCTAATTCGAAAACGAATTATTAAACTATATAAATATTTTTCGGAATTTTGTATCTTTCTGTATGAAACCTATCTTTTTCGTTAATAATGTTGCTACACAAGCAGTTCATTTAATGTTTGAAAGGAGCAACTCATAATGAAAAAGATGGATTTAGTAGATGCAGTTCGAAATGCAACGAGTATGAACAAAAAGGAATCAGCGCTTGCCGTTGATGCAGTGCTAGATGCGATTACAGATGCTTTGAAAAACGGAGAAAGCGTACAGCTTATTGGTTTCGGAACATTTGAAACAAGAAACCGTAACGCAAGAAAAGGTCGCAATCCTCTTACTGGTGAAGAGATCATGATTCAAGCAAGCAATGTGCCAGCTTTCAAGCCCGGTAAATCGCTAAAAGAAGCGGTAAAAGCCGTTTAATCGTCAGCATATACAAGAGACGCTTTCCACAAGGGAAGCGTCTTTTTGTCATATTTAGGCGAAAAATAAACGAATTTGACGTGCGAAACTCTAAAAAAAATAAAGGAAAATTGACCCTTTTATTTAATTTATAGACGTTAAGAAAGTTTTAGTAAAAAAGGGTGGATATGATGAAAGTATTGAGCCAGGACGAATTACCTGCAGTTGCCACTTTAAAAGAAATGATTGATGTCCTGCCTGAATTTGTTTGTTTAAGATATCCGGATGGAACTTGGGCAGAAGCGAACCGGTTTGCTCTTAATATTTATGGAATCAACCACGATGAATATAAAGGAAAAAGTCTTGAGGAACTAGATACAAGACTTTCATATGAAGCAATTGAAAGATGTAGCCTTTCTGATAAGAGAGCTTGGGAAACAAGAAAGCCAATAAAAACAGCTGAAAAGATTCTCATGAAGAGCGGTCGTAAAGTAATGCTAGAGCTCATTAAGCAACCGACATTTACGAGTGATGGTAAACCTCAAGTATTAGTCATTACAGGACGTGATATAACTCCTCATAAGCAGAAGGAAGAAGAGTTGAGTGTGGCTCTAGATTTATTAGAATCGGTTTTAAAAGGAACGACAGATGCCATTCTCATCATCAATACGAGACAAGAAGTTATTAAGGTAAATGATGCATTCAATCAGATGTTCGGTTGGGCCGAAGAAGATTTCTCAGAGGATAATGACGACTATCCCGTTATTACACCTGAACATCTACAAGGTGAATCAAAGGAGATCATTGATCTCTTAAAACAGGGGCAATCGGTTCCGCTTCATGAAACACAGCGTATACACAAAGACGGAACCGTTTTTGATGTATCTGCATCTTTTTCAAATATATGTGACATGGACGGAAAAATTATGGGGTTCGTAATCGTATATCGTGATATTACTTCACAGAAAAAGGTAGAGCGTGCTCTACGGGAAAGTGAGGCGAAATATCGTTTGATCGCAGAACATTCTACAGATCTGATTACTGTGATTGATCCATCCGGTATTATTCAATATGTATCTCCTTCACATTTACCGGTTCTTGGCTATGAAGATGGTGAGATTAAAGGTGCTATCCTTGAAATGGTTCATCCAGAAGATATACAGAGCCTCTCTGATCAATTCATGAGAGCACTTGTGAAAAAAGAACCGTTTCAAACAGAGTTCAGGTTGCTTCATAAGAATGGTGATTGGATCTTATTAGAGGCACGTGGTGTACCGGTTATGACAAAAGACGGACATGTTGAGAGTCTAGTAACCTTTGCTAGAGACGTTACGAAAGCAAAACAGACAGAAGAACTTATGTTGAAATCGGAGAAGCTGTCTGTTTTGGGTGAGCTTGCTGCAGGAGTGGCGCATGAGATTCGGAACCCGCTAACTTCATTAAAAGGATTTACGAAACTATTATCGGATGCAGACGATGTGATTCGATTAGAATATCTTAGAATCATGGAGTCAGAGCTGAATCGAATCAACGATATTGTCGGGGAACTCATGCTTGTTGCTAAACCTCAGGCAGTGAGCTTTGAGCATACGAACATTCAAGAACTGATCTATAGTGTTGTAAGATTGTTAGAAACGCAAGCGATCATGAAAAACATACAAATCTGGGTAAATATCTCGGATAACATTCCACTTGTATATGGTGTGGAAAATCAACTTAAACAGCTTTTCATCAATCTATTAAAGAATGCGATTGAAAGTATGGATAAAGACGGAGAGATTCATATTAAGATCGGAACTCGCAACGATTCTGTTCTTCTCGAGCTAAAAGATCAGGGTTGTGGTATTCCAGCGGAACGTTTGAAAACCCTTGGAGAACCGTTTTATACAACAAAGGAAAAGGGTACGGGGTTAGGCTTGATGGTTTGCTTTAAGATTATTGAAGAGCACGGTGGAGCGATACAATTTTCTTCCGTTGAAAACGAGGGAACGAAGGTGGAGATCGAACTTCCGACTGCACCGTCTTCATCAAAATAAGGTTTAATGTGTGTGAAATCCGACCACACTGTTTCTAAGGGAGTGTGGGAAAGATGAATAAATATCGTATCTTTTTTGTGTATCGCGTGAAAGATTTAAATTATATTCATGTGCATGGGATGAACATGGAAAATAAGAAATTGTTCACGGTTCTGATCTCATCTCCAAACGATGAGATGAACCTTGTCAATCATCACAGTGAGCTTCCAAATGAATTGCTGTCATTATTGGAGGCGGAGAGTACCCGGATTAATTCTGGACTCTATGATCTAGCTCATTGGGAACCATATACGTATAGCTGATGCTCCTTTCAATTTTGTTGAAAGGAGTTTTTTTGTGTAAAATGTTCCTAAAAGGATAAAAGGAGAATTTCTTATTATGACGCAAGACGAAATTGTTGACTTGTTAACAGGCAAGATCAAGCTTGTACGGACGGAACTTGGATATACACAAGACAAGATGGCCGATATATTAGGTATTTCAAAGAAAACGTTAGTGCAGATCGAAAAAGAAAGAATCAAAGCGAGCTGGACTGTAATCGTTGCTATGTGTGCACTTTTTCGTAATTCTGACATTCTTAACAATGCCCTTGGTGGAAATCCGCTCGATGTTATGGAACTAGTCGTTCATGAGTATGTAGCGGTACCGAAAGAAAAAACTTGGGGTGGACATGTGTGGTGGAAAGAAATAGAGTCACATAAAGGCTACCGGCTTCAGCAGAATGTAATCAGTCAGCATTTCCGAATTCTTAATCAAAATGATTATCGCGTTTTTAGTTCGTTTGAAGAAGAAGAAGCTAAAAAGAGGTTAAAAGAAATATGATCGACCAATTGTGGAAACACCTTGACCGTTGTGTCTAGGTGTTTTTTTAATTATGCATCTGTATAACTAAAACAATTGAATTTCGTAACCGATAAAAGAGTGAGAACTCATGACTATTGTTTAATGAAGAAATACCTAGAAAAGGAGCAAGTGAGATGTCGCTTAGCACTCAAACGTTAAAAATTGTTGTAATTACAGCGGGTGTTGAACAATATGGGCTGCCGATCGAACATGTGGCTTCGATTGAGCGCGTTCTAGAGATCACACCCATGCCAGAGACGCCTTCAGACGTATTAGGAATCATACATCTAAGAGGGAACGTTATTCCGATCATTGATTTTGGACAGCTGATCGGCAAAGGAAAAACTGAAATTACAGATCAGACTAGAATTGTTATTTTACAGAATGAAGAAAGCTTCTTAGGACTTCTAACTGAAGCCGCTACTGATGTAATTGATATTGAAGCGGATTCCATACAATCACCAGGAAGTTTTCGTTCAAAAGAGGACTCGTTAATAAAAGGTGTCTCTAAGCAGGATGATCATTTAATCATTGTGCTAAATTGTCCGGTTATTTTTAGAAACAGAAATGTATAAGAGGTGACGTATGAAACTAACGTTGAGAAAAAAGCTAGTAGGATCTTTTTTAACGATTGCCGTTCTTTTTGCCGCAACTTGCGGTGTTTTCTTTTACTTTCTAAAAGATATGCAACATACATACAGTGAACTATTAGACAGAAGAACGGTAATCTATAACAATGCTAAAGAGATTGAGCTTCAAGCGACCGTGCAAAACAATAGTGTCCGCGAGTACTTGCTTGAGCAGTCGACCGAAAGCAAACAAAAGTTGACCGACGCAAATCAAAGGATTAATGCACTCGTGAATGAAACGATGAAACTGGTTCAAGTTAAGGCGGATAAAGACAGACTTGAGAAGATTTATTATTTGAACAATGATTACAAAACTGAATCAGACCGGGTACTGCAAAATTCAATGAGTAACATGGAAGCTGCAAATGAATATGCGAAAAGCACTCTTTTTCCACTAGGAAGAGATATGAGAGCTGTTACAGAAGAGATGGGGAAAAGACAAGCAAACTTAATGGCTGAAGGCAGAATTGTCGTTGCGGACAAAGAGAAGTTCGTTGTCTCGCTCATCACAATATTAGGAGTCATTATTGTAGTGGCTGCACTTGCAATCGGTTACACGATCTCGCTCATGATCTCTAGACCGGTAGTGAGAATGTCCAACATGCTTAATGACATCGCAGACGGTGATCTGACGATGGATCCGATCTCTGTAAAAAATAAAGATGAAATTGGTATGCTCGCAGATGGCATCAACCATATGGGTACAAACCTTGCCGCCTTAATCAGGCAAGTAAGAGCCACAGCAGAACAGGTGGCAGCATCTTCTGAAGAATTAACGGCTTCAGCTGAGCAAACGAGTATGGCAACAGAACAGATCGCGACAACGATAGGTGAGGTGGCAGGCGGATCTCAAGAACAAGTACGAACGGTTGATGATATTGTTGAAGCCATGAACCAGCTTTCTGCTGGCATTCAACAGATCGCAGTTAGTATGCAGAACATGTCTGAAGCATCAGCTCGTTCTATGCAAGTAGCAGAGGGTGGCAATGATACGATTCAAAAAACGATCGGCCAGATGGATGCGATTCATACTTCTATGGATAGCACTTCTCAGGTTGTGAAAGATCTTGGTGAGCAGTCACAAGAAATTACGAATATTGTTGATGTGATCACGGATATTGCCGGTCAGACAAACTTGCTAGCACTGAATGCAGCAATCGAGGCAGCACGTGCAGGTGAACAAGGGAGAGGTTTTGCTGTAGTTGCTGATGAAGTACGAAAGTTAGCAGAGCAATCTTCAGCATCTGCATCTCAGATCGGTCAACTGATCACTAGCATTCAGGAACTAACTGAAAAAGCCGTTGCCGCTATGAAGAACGGTGCGATAGAAGTGAATGACGGTAGAGAACTCGTCTATCAATCGGGAGAAGCCTTTAAAAGTTTGTACGAAACAGTTGCAGAGGTTTCTGGCCAAGTGAGCGATATCTCAGCCGCTACAGAGCAGATGACAGCAAGTACTGAACATGTTGTCGGCTCGATCGATGTGATCTCGTCGATGGCAGAAACAGCAGCTTCGTCAACGCAAGAAGTTTCGGCTTCTGCAGAAGAACAGCTAGCTAGCATGGAGGAGATCTCATCTTCATCGAACGCGCTTTCACAGCTAGCAGAAGAGATGAATGAAGCGATTAATAAATTTAAAGTGTAGAAATGAAAAGAAGTTTAGTGAAAGCCGCCCAGCTTGAATGGGTGGCTTTTTTCTGCTTCATTGAGCGGTTACAGGTGATAAATAGTGGTTTGCAGGTGGTCCGAGAGAATTTAGCGGAGAACGCTTAACAGTTAATAAAATCACGTACCGTAAAAGATGTAATAATCTCATCAATTAAAATAACACAACAAAAAAGCAGCTCTTCAAAAAGTGCTGCTTAAATAAACGAAATAATCTATTCTTCTTTATAAAACCGATCGCCGGTTTCCGGATTATAATAGACGCGTTCTCTTTTTCCAGAAGTAGGATCGATAGAGATTTCATCTGTCCAAATATAGCCTGAGGGTACTTTTGTTTCATTCTTTTTATAACGCTTATCAAAATAAAGCCAAGAGATGATGCCTAAGACAATTAAGAAAAAGATAGACAGAACCTGCCAACCGATAAGGATGTTTACGATGTTCATTGTTTTTCAATGACGACAACAGTGCCATAAGCAACAATCTCGCTCATGTTATTGCCCATCTCTCCAGAATCAAAGCGCATCATGATGATCGCGTTGCCACCCATCTCAGTGGCATTCTTTACCATGCGATCAACTGCTTGTTTACGGGCATCTTCAAGCATGCTCGTATACTCTTTTATCTCACCGCCCATGATTCCTCGCAGTCCTGCCATGATGTCGCCGCCGATTCCGCGAGCACGCACAACAACTCCGAAAGCAGAACCTTTTACTTCCTTCACTTCATAGCCTTTTATGTTCTCTGTTGTAACGACGATCATGATATAACGCCCCCTCTTTGGTTATTACTCCTATACGAATCATACAAGCTCTTCGTTTCATTTCTATAATATGATCTTACCTGGGTTTAAAATGTCGTTTGGATCCAATTGTTTTTTTATAGCTAACATGATGGGAAGAGTATCAGCATGTTCCTTAGCCAAATATTTTGCTTTTCCGATACCAATGCCGTGCTCGCCTGTACATGTCCCACCTTTTTGAAGAGCATAGTCCACTATACTAGCATTCACCGTATCAGCTTTTTCACGCTCTTCCAAAATTGAGCTATCATACATCAAAATGGCATGAAAATTTCCATCCCCTACATGACCGAGTACGGCACCTGGTACACCAATCTCATCCATCGTTTTTCTCGCATGTACGATTGCTCCGGACAATTCAGAGAGTGGAAGACAAACATCGGTGAACATCATCGATTTTCCGGGATAACCGTGTTTAAATGCATAAGCTAGATTGTGTCTTGCTTCCCAAAGCTTAGCACGCGCTTTAGAATCACGTTCCTCCACCCATTCTAAACCTCCAAAGCTCTCTAGCAACTCTTTTGTCAATGATGCTTCATATGAAACGCTTGAAGGGTTTCCTTGAAACTCTAAAAATAAGGTAGGAGCTTCTGTATACGAGGTATCGCTATTGTGGTTCACTTGAACGATCGAGCGTTCATCAACCAGCTCCATCCTTGCGATACCAGTGCCAGAGCCAAGAACCGCACCAGCTGCTTCAACCGCCGATTGAACCGATGGAAATGTGCACCGTGCTGCTAAAACTGATTCAGGGATGCCGTATACTTTTAATGTAATCTCAGTAAAAACCCCAAGTGTACCTTCTGAACCGACAAACATGGAGGTCAAGTGATAGCCCGCTGACGATTTAGCGGCCATTCCGCCGGTTTGAATAACCTGTCCATCAGCCAGTACTACCTGGAGATTTCTTACTTGGTCACGCATGATTCCATATTTTACGCTGGTTGTTCCACTTGCATTCGTAGCTGCCATTCCACCGATCGTAGCATCAGCTCCAGGGTCCACGGGAAAGAACAATCCGAATTTTTTTAGTGCTAGGTTTAGCTGGGTGCGTGTAACACCAGGCTGTACTTTCACTAGAAAGTCATCAGGACGAATCTCTAACACTTCATTCATTTCTTGAAAGTTTATAGAGATGCCGCCTTTAACGGGAATACAGTGACCTTCAAGACTGGAACCTGCTCCGTAAGGCACAACAGGAATTTTGTTTTCATTTGCGAATTTTAGTATAGAAGAAATTTCATCTGCTGATATAGGGTATACAACTATATCGGGAGAAACAGGGTGGTGATATGATTCATCGTGGCTATGCTGCCAGAGAATCGTTTCATTTTGTGTGGCACGCTTTTCAGAAGTTATTTTCTGCATCTCAAGCAAAAGATCTGACTTTGTCATTTCCAAAGAAACACACTCCCTATACGTATAAGTTTATTTCTATTTTACATGAAGTAAGCTAAAAATCCTTTTTAAACATGAAATTCCGTATATATGCCCAAACTAACAAGTGAGGTGAAGAATGATGAGAAAATGTTGGATCAACAAATGGCATGTTATACTGATCATATTATGTATTTCGATAGTCGCTACAGGCTGTGGGAACAGTGACAGCCAAAACCAATCCGAGGGGAGAGAGCAACCGGTGATAGGTGATGGTAAAGAAGATAATAAAAAGAAACAAAGTCCTAAGGATGGCAATGAAGAGCGATCTGGACAAGATGGTCAGAACGGTATCGTTGCAGGAAATATTGAAGGTACAATCAAGGTTCAAGAACAGCAGAACGCAAAAGGTATCCTATTTCGGTATGAGTTAAAAAATCAAACAGAAAAAGAGAAGGTATTTCAATTTTCATCCAGTCAAAAGTTTGATTATGTAATCAAAGACAAGAATGGAAAAGTTGTTTATCAATACTCTAAAAATCATATGTTCATGCAGGTTCTCACTTCATTAAAGTTGAAGCAAGCGGATGTTTTTACGCAAGACATTTTAGTGAATAATCTTGAGCCAGGTTCATATACACTTGAAGTGTGGTTAACGCCAACTGGAGAAACAGAAGATTACAGACAAAAAATCACTTTTAATTGGAACTGATTTGGGGAAGAGATGAGTTAAGAGCTCATCTCTTTTTGTTATTTTTAACAGTCAAACAAAATACTTGAAAGTCAAAAAAGGTCAAAGTATAATATGATTAAAGGTGAAAGGTCAAAGAAAGTCAAAGTCAAATTTTGAGCAATCAAACCAAAACACCTTAACCAAAAAAGTTGCGAAACGAAAAGCATAACGTTATAATCGCAAATAATTTATACAAATTTTCTAAAAATCTAAATAGGGGGTTACAATTATGC
Organism: Fictibacillus sp. 7GRE50; assembly: GCF_015903875.1. Taxonomy (NCBI): domain Bacteria; kingdom Bacillati; phylum Bacillota; class Bacilli; order Caryophanales; family Fictibacillaceae; genus Fictibacillus; species Fictibacillus sp. 7GRE50. The sequence goes on along the minus strand of NZ_JACZDW010000002.1, from coordinate 519,548 downwards.
GTTGTGAACAATGTGAAGTTAATCCTGCTACGATTCAAATGAGTATTTCGATGAATAAAGAAAAGAAACAATTTGTGCTCTGCTCGGATTGTTACCATAAAGTAAAACAAGAAATGACTACTGGAGGAGGAATGAATATGAACTTTTCTTCTTTCGATGATATTTTTCAACAGATGATGAATGGACAAGCTTTTGCAGATCAGTCTAACGGTCATCAGCATCAACAAACACAAAAAGGAAAACGAGGCGGAGGCTTCCTAGATAAATTTGGCCGTAACTTAACAGATGCGGCAAAGGCAGGAATCATCGATCCCGTAATCGGACGTGATCAAGAGGTACGTCGTGTTATCGAAATATTGAACCGTCGTACAAAAAATAACCCGGTATTAATCGGGGAGCCAGGTGTAGGTAAAACAGCAATTGCTGAAGGCTTAGCTACTAAAATTGTAGAAGGTAATGTACCAGCAAAGCTACTGAACAAAGAAGTGTACTTGTTAGATGTTGCTTCACTCGTTGCAGATACTGGCGTAAGGGGTCAGTTTGAGGAAAGAATGAAACAACTTATTGCTGAACTTCAAAAACTCAAGAATGTGATTCTCTTTGTAGATGAGGTCCATCAGATCGTGGGAGCCGGTTCTGCTGAAGGATCTATGGATGCAGGAAACATTTTGAAACCAGCACTTGCTCGTGGTGAACTTCAGATGGTTGGTGCTACAACACTCAAAGAATATCGCCAAATTGAAAAAGATGCAGCGCTAGAGCGCCGCTTCCAGCCTGTTATTGTTAACGAACCGACACCTGTTGAAGCGTTTGAGATCCTTAAAGGACTTGCTTCACGATATGAAGACTATCACCAAGTTAAATTTACAGAAGAAGCTTTAAAAGCTTGTGTTACATTATCACATCGTTATATTCAAGACCGCTTCTTGCCAGATAAAGCGATTGACCTTATGGATGAAGCAGGTTCTAAGAGCAACCTGCAACATATTACGATTGAGAAATCTTCAATTGAAGAGCGCTTGGAGGAACTCGTTAAAGAAAAAGAAAAAGCTGCTGCAGATGAAAATTATGAACTCGCAGCTAAGCTTAGACAAGAAGAATTAGTACTCGATGAGAAACTTAAAACACAAGAAGAAGATAAAAAGGCAGCAATTGTTCAAGTAGAGGATATTCAACATATCGTTGAACAAAAAACAGGAATTCCAGTTCGTAAACTGCAAAGTGATGAACAGTCTAAGATGAAAGAGCTAGCTGCAAAACTTTCAGCTCAAGTAATCGGACAAGATGAAGCAGTTGAAAAGGTAGCAAAAGCTATCCGCAGAAGTCGTGCAGGGTTAAAAGCGAAAAAGCGTCCGATCGGTTCCTTCCTATTTGTAGGACCAACGGGTGTAGGTAAAACAGAATTAACGAAAACATTAGCTAAAGAAATCTTTGGCGATGAAGACAGCATGATTCGTCTCGACATGAGTGAATATATGGAGAAACACGCAGTTTCTAAGTTGATCGGTTCACCTCCAGGATATGTGGGACATGAAGAGGCTGGACAACTAACAGAACAGATTCGCCGTAAGCCATATAGCATACTGTTGCTCGATGAGATCGAAAAAGCTCATCCAGATGTACAGCACATGTTTCTTCAAATCATGGAAGACGGTAGATTGACCGACAGCCAAGGACGTACGGTAAGCTTTAAGGATACTGTGATCATCATGACAAGTAATGCCGGTTCAGCTGTAAAACAAACAAAGAAACTAGGGTTTAATACAGAAGAGGTTGAAAAAGAGACGCAGATTCTAGACTCTTTAGGTGGCTACTTCAAACCAGAGTTTCTAAACCGTTTTGATAGCATCGTTCAATTCCAGTCTTTAAAAGAAGAACACCTTGTGAAGATTGTTGATTTGATGCTGCAAGATCTTTCTGTTCAACTCCAAGAGCAAAACATCTCGATCTCAGTTACTTTTGCTGCAAAACAGAAGCTTGCGAAACTAGGGTATCATCCAGCTTTCGGAGCAAGACCACTTCGTCGTATCATTCAAGAGCACATCGAAGATAAAATTGCAGATGTTCTTTTAGATGACGAGAGCGTCGAGAAGCTAACAGTAAATGTTTCAGAAGGGCAGATTGTCGTCAAGAAAGCATAGACTAGCTACGATTGTATAAAAAACAGTTAAAACTAAAAACCTTGCTCGGAGAGTATCTCCAGCAAGGTTTTTGTTTTACAATTCATAGAAAGGGTAATTCTAGCTTTTAGATAAATTTATCCGAAAAAATAAGCCATGCATCTGCATGGCAGAATGAATAAAAAATAAAACTCTCTGTCTTTATGAATCATCTTTGGAGCGGATTATGGTAAGAACAAGCATTGAAAAACCAATCATGAGTGACATCGCTTCAAATACTGTCATCCCCATCCCTCCTTGCAAATTAGGAGTAAGACTCGTACAGAAACTAGAGAAGGAAAAGTATTGTATGTTTACCATTTTATCCCGATTTGAAAAATGATACAAGAATCGGAAAGACTATTTCTAATAACACTATTTAGGTCAATAGGATTATTTTACCAATATTATTTTCGATCAAAAATCGAATTCTTTTTCTATTTTAACTGGGGTGAACCAAAAGACCTATAAATAATTAATTTTAAAATATTTTAGATAACAGGTGTAGCTAGGAACATCACGAAAAGAAATATAAATAAGCTAAATACGAAGAGCAAACACTTTCTTTTCATTTTTTCATCCCCCTTGTGTATATCAATGTATAAAAAAATGACATTGTTCATGACTATTATTCAAGGAAAATTTTAAGGAGGATTAATCGTTGGACACATCTTATGTTTGGTATGTCAGTTATGGATCTAATTTAATGGAGCATCGTTTTTTATGTTATATTCTTGGCGATCAGCCGGAAGGTTCTACTCAACGGGAAAGAGGCTGCAGAAACCCAGCCATGCCGCTGAAGAACGGCAAAGCAGTTCTGCCATATCCCCTGTATTTTGCAAGAGAGCGAACGAAGTGGGGGGAAGGTGGGGTTGCCTTTATCGGCCATGAAAGAAATGAAGCTTACGAGACGTTTGGGAGAAAGTATTTGGTCACTGTTGAGCAGTTTTTAGATGTTACAGCCCAAGAAAACAGCTGTGATGAAATAGAGGCTGATCTGGAGGAAGTCATCAAAAAAGAATATATTCACTTTGGCCAAGGCTGGTATAGTCGAATGGTCTATTTAGGCGAGGACCAAGGATATCCGATGGTTACATTCACTTGCAATCTTGATATGCATGAACAGGATTTGAATCCACCGCCAGCAACTTATCTTATTACGATCGCAAAAGGGCTTAGTCAGATAGGTCTATCTTGCGGTGAAGCGGTAAAATATTTTGCTCAAACCCCTGGAATTGCAGGTCGAATGAAGGATGAAGAGATTGAAAATATCATTAAGACGTATTTTTAGCATGACAAAAGCTAGATAACTTGGCCAACCACCGCCTAATTTTCCGATTAAAGGGTTGAACATAGGCCAAGCGGTATACGTCTAATGGAACTTACTAGATTTAAAAATCGATGAGATAATAAAGTCCCCTATACATATAGAGGTGCTTCCTTTAGCGAAGCACCTCTTTTTTTTATGGCTCTTTTCAAAAGGTTGGCCTTTAGTTGTTTTTCGAAGGAGTTCATTTCCGTTCGGGACTGCTCGCTTTCCTTTGGGCAGACAAGCAATTCTGATGTAAAATTCCTTTTTGGATGCCAAGCTTAGAAACGCGCAGGTGGTAGGCGACACTACCACACATTTCAAAGCTTTAAGGCGTTAACACATTTTTTATTAACTTATGCATTCATTTTTATTTGCTTAATAGAGATGATTCCAGCAGGGCAGTTAAATTGTTCTGCGATTAATTTTTTCACTTGTTCGTGGAGATTGGCTTTGCTTGGATAGATATTAACAATCACGATGTTGCCTTCAGTAATTTTTTCCTCACCATGACTAAGTTGGAAATCCACTACAATTTTAGCCATCTTAATTCTCCTTATCTTTTATGTCATAAACTGCTTGTTGAAATATTCGACATTTTTCTGAGAATCCTGTCTTTATTTAGAGAAATTAGGCGAAAAGTATGGAGGTTTTTCAATCCATTTACTTTTATCAATTTTTTACAGGGGAAATCCGTCACATTATAGAATGTAATTAGGAAGATTGTAGTGGCAGGGGGTCTATAGGTGGAGAGTGCGCTTCAGAAAAAAAAGTCTGTTAAACGATTATCTTGGAAAAAAGGTTTACTTATCATCGGAATTGCTATCGTTGTCATATTAGCAGCAGCAGCAGGGACTGCCTATTTTTTGCTTCAAAAAAGTAAACCCATAATTAATGGATCAATTTCTCTAAACGGACTAGATGCAACGGTAGATGTTTACAGAGATAGAGACGGTGTTCCTCATATTGAAGCGACCTCAATGAAGGACCTATTTATGGCTCAGGGCTTTGTAACGGCTCAAGACAGGTTGTTTCAAATGGATTTGAGCAGAAGACAAGCATCGGGAATGCTCAGTGAGGTTATTGGGGAAAAGACACTTACCCGTGATAAGTTTTTTAGAACACTTGGTTTGAGAAGAGCAGCAGAAGCTTCTTATGATAAATACTCTCCAGAAATGAAACGATATCTCTCATGGTATGCAGATGGTGTGAACGCTTATATGAACCAAGCGAAGAAAGATAACACACTACCCATCGAATTTTTGCTCGTTGGATATGAGCCGGAGAGATGGACGCCGGTTGATTCGCTCGTGATCGGTAAATACATGGCTTTTGACCTTGGTGGACATTGGGAAGGTCAAGCCTTTCGATATTATCTAACGGAAACCTTCTCAAAAGAAAAAGCTCTGGACTTATTTCCAGGATATCCAGAAGATGCACCAACGATAATAGAAGATCTACAGACTGAAGGAATTGATTTTGAAAAAAGTTTCGCGGGATCGGTTATTCCAAACCATCATAATGGTAGTAATAACTGGGTAGTTGCGGGCAGTAAAACGAAATCTGGAAAACCGCTTCTTGCCAACGATCCACACCTTTCGCTTGGTACTCCTTCTATTTGGTATCAAGCTCATCTGAAAGCTCCGGATTATGAAGTTTCTGGTGTAATATTTGCGGGAATTCCAGGTATCATTGTGGGCCATAACAAAACGATCGCATGGGGTGTTACGAACGTAGGACCAGATGTTCAGGAACTATACGTAGAAAAGAGAAACCCGAAGAATGCTTATGAATTTCAATACTTAGCAAACTGGGAAAAAGCTGATGTGGTTAAAGAAAGAATTAAAGTTAAGGATAAAATGGATGTGGATCACGAGGTAGTTATCACGAGGCATGGACCTGTAATTTCAGAATTTGCACATCATGATAAACCAGGTACAGCCCTTTCATTAAAATGGACAGCTCTTCAACCTTCAAAGGAGCTCGAAGCTGTAATTATGATGAACCGCTCTAAAAATTGGAATCAGTTCGAAAAAGCACTGGAATCATTTCATACACCGGCGCAGAATTTTGTATTTGCTAGTACAGATGGAACGATTGCTTATAAAGCAAACGGTTTGATACCCATTCGTAAACAAGACTATACGTCAATTCCTGTTCCTGGATGGACCGACCAATATGAATGGGAAGGGTACATCCCGTGGGATGAACTGCCAACAAGCGTTAATCCTGAAAAAGGATATATTGCGACAGCCAACAATAAAGTCACTGCTGATTCGTATCCTTATCATATTTCAGATACATTTGCTCAACCATATAGACAACAACGGATCGTAGAAGTACTTGAAGGGAAAGAAAAACTTACGGCAAAAGACATGCAATCTCTGCAGTTCGATCAAAAAAACAAGCAAGCAGAAGAAATGCTACCTATTTTTTTGCAACAAGTTATGAAAAAGCCGCTGAACGATAAGGAACAAGATGTTTTAGCACTTCTGAAAAATTGGAATAGATCGGACAGCAAGGAAAGTGCAGCTCCATTAATCTTTCATATCTGGATGAGCCATTTTAGTGATGAGTTGTTTAAGGATGAAATCAGTGAAGAGATGCTTAAAATGTTTGACGGTAGAGAACAAGTAGTGGACGAACTGATAAGAAAAGCGAACTCTGGAGAACCCGGACCTTGGATCAATGAGAATGGTGGATTAGAAAAAGTCACCCAACGATCTTTTGAATCGATGATGACCTTTTCAACAGAAAAATTTGGTGAAGATTCATCAAAGTGGGAATGGGGAGATTTCCATACCTTAACATTTGAACACCCTCTTGCTGCAATTAAACCTTTAAATCTGTTATTTAATCCGGATAAACAAAGTATGGGTGGGAGTAGAGTGACAGTGGGTGTAGCCGGATGGGATCGTGAAACTGGAAGCATCACGCATGGTGGAGCTTGGCGCTCAGTGATTGATATGTCTGATACGTCAAGGTCGTATCACGTGGTCGGACCAGGTCAATCCGGTCATGTTCTGAGTCCATGGTACAGTGATCAAGTGGAAGATTGGGCCACTGGCAAGTATCACGAAACAGCATTAATTAAGAAAGAATGGCCAGAAAATCAACATCTCGTTTTGCGACCATTTGGAGAAAAATAAAAACCGATAGACTCTTGTCTCTGTCAAAATAACAGGTTGGACATATGGTGTAGAGAAGGCAAAAACAAGCTGGGAGGTTTACCCCATTGTCATACCAAACGTATCACCTGTGCCGTCGTTATATAGGCAGATCGGTATATATTGATTGTCATTGTGGCACACGATATCATGGTGTTCTTAAACACGTAGATGAGAGTAAAGCGTATATTCTACCGTATAGTTCAGAAGGTCAGGACGAGAGCAGCAACCGCTTCTTCTTTGCACCAGCATTAGTAGGACTAACACTTGGAACTATCGCAGGTCTAGCACTAGCACCTCGACCTTATCCAATCTATCCTGTCTATCCGCCATACCCATATCCGCCGTATCCGTATTAAGTTTTATAAGACTGAATTCATACTACACTTTGCGTGTAGATGGATCAGTCTTTTATTTTGTTAATCAGTGTGTTCTTTTATTAATGGTTGTTTTTTTAGATACATTGGTGCTTTACGAAAGAGTTGAGATCCCTATACATTTGCATGCTCTCTATGTTTCGTAAGAAGAGCTTCCTGCCAGTATATGCGCATTAGGAGTCTCATCATCTTTACCTTCAACCAACTTGCATAGTAGCAAAAGAAAACTTCCAAAAGCGGGAGACCTTTAGTAAAGAGCGTGATAAATAGTGCTTTTTTATAAAAGAGAGCAGGAAATGAAGAATAAGAGAGGGAATTTAACGAATACATAAAATTAAAATCGAATATAAATCTAGCACATGATCACGAATTTTTTACGAGGGGGTATTGGTATGAAGCTCGCGTTTTTGTTTCACCCAGTAAAAGATTTACATGAGTCGCAGCAATATTATGAAGGTCTAGGGATGACTGAAGCCTGGCGAGAAGGAAATCAAGTACTTGGAATGTCGATGAAAGATTGTGAAGTACAGCTGATGATAGAAGAAGATGAGCATGATCTTGGACCAGGCGGTGTGTTTTTAGTAGATAGTGTTGATGACTTTTATCATGAACATGAGGGTAAGCTGAATTTTGTTAAACTACCTTGTACAATTCCTCCGGGAAGGTATGCCATCTATCGAGATGCAACAGGAAATCCAATACGCATTATTGATTCTACGAATAAAGACTAAATAAGGGTGAATAAACACCATTCAACTTTGAATGGTGTTTTTATTTGCTATTTTTTTTTGCGGAATTTAGCCTAGTGATAAAAATCATCGTTTTCATTTAATGCGGGATCATGCAGATCGCCAACGAAATTTAACAAACTGTCACCTTCAAAATAAAAAGGCTCGGTATCTTCTAACCAGCTTCTATATTCCTGGAAATCTTGATCAAAGTCTCCCGAAAAGAAACGGTGAGCTACTTCGTTTGTTAAAGTATCTATGATCACGATCCCTCTGTAACTCTGGCGATCGGGTTCATCATAATCGCATGCTATGTAATAAGCCATAATCTTACTCCTTTTTAAGTCATACTCATAATGTTGCAATTTAGTTCTTTTTTCATACCATTATTTTTCAGTTTCTTCATAAATTAAATGCATAAGCCATAAAACTCTAACATGGGGTTAAAACGTTCTTTACATTTCGCTAGTAAAATAAAAAATGAAGAGGACTGAAAGAGGGTCATACAATGAAAACATATTTTATGGTACAAGAGAAAATCAGACCAACTTGGATTCATGAAATGGTCATTAAAGCGAATGAGTTTGAACAATGCCAGATCTTTTTTGAGTGCAATACGTTAAGAATCAATGCAAAAAGCCACCTTAGTATGAGTCTTTTAAATGGCATGCAAGGGGTGTGTTGTGTTTCTGCAACTGGAGAAGATAGCAGGGGTGCAGTTGATGCCTTACGCAGTCTTGGAACAGGTTCATTATCATAAAAATATATAAGACCATAAAAAAAGCAGTCATCCGACTGCTTTCTTTTATTTGCTCTTTTTTGGTTGAACAGTTGCTCGGTTTTCCTGAAATTTCTTTTGAATATAGACATCTCCAACTACTGATCGTGCTTGTTCAGCTTCTTTGTGCTCTTCGCGCGCTTTTTGCTCAAGCATCTCAATTTCTCTTTTGTTGTGTTGTGTCAATTTTCTTGTCCACCTTTCTGCTGCTTCCACATTTCGTGTTATTCCCGCAAAAGAGATGAACAGGGCCCTATTCCTCTAAAAAGGAGTAATCAATAAAAAGGTATGATTCGTATTTAACTTATATGTGTTTTATTTTTGAAACAGCTTGCATTTTAGGTGAAGAGGACTAATATGAAGGAAGGAATAAACAACGAAAGAGAAAGGGTTTTTGTTTTGCAGCGAATCATGTGGTTAACGTTTGGTGCTTTTTTGCAAGGACTAGCTATGGCAGCTTTTCTTTTTCCTCACCATATACCTTCTGGGGGTGTAGCGGGTATTGCTATATTAAATGATTATTTTTTCGATGTATCACTTGGTTTAACGTTATGGTCGATAAATTTTGGACTATTGCTGTTGGCAATAAAGAAACTCGGAAAGCAAACCGCATTATGGACCATCTATAGTGTGGCTGTCACATCCATCGTTGTGGATTGGCTGACTCCTCAGATCACCAACCCTTTAAACGGAACACTTGTAGATGTTGTGTACGGAGGTATTATCTTCGGAACAGGAGTGGGTATTCTCTTTCGATTCGGTGCATCTTCAGGTGGTATGGATATCGTTGCTTTAATTCTTTCTTATTGGACGGGTAAGAAGCCAGGAACCATTCTTTTTTGTATCAATAGTGTTGTATTGTTAGGTACATCGTTAATGTTAGGCATTGAGATTATAGTATTCGCTTTAATGTGCCAGTGGATCAGCACAAGGCTTATCGATTTTGTAAGAACGGTATCCCTTAAGAGAACAGCAAAACCATATATGTAAACAAAAGAGGTGCGGATACCATATCCGCACCTCTTTTTACTGCATATAAAATTAGCAGTCTTTGCCTTTATATGCCCACGAACAGCCAACAATAATGAGAAGGACAAATAGAACTACTATGATCGCAAAACTCTTGCCATAACCTCCGCCACCACAATAACTATATCCGCCACCATATACTGGTGCGTTTGCAAGTGAAGCATTTACCGGTGAATTTGCATACATTCTAAAAACTCCTCCTTATAAGTGTACTTTCGACTTCGATACAGTATATGTAAACTCCGGAAAGCGTGTATGGACAAATGATTAGATTTTAAGGAAATAGGCATATGTAATAATTGAAAAGAAAATGAGATGTTACGATATTATATAAATGGGGTAAATGTAAGCAAGGAGGCGTTATTCATGCAAACTACAACTCAAACTCAAATGAAAACAACGAGTAAATTATTGAAAACACAATCTTGGGCCCTGATCGGTCTTGGTACAGGAGCATTAGTGTGGCTGTCCTTTAAACCAAACCGTATTAAAACTAAAATGAAATTTAAAGATATGAAACGCAGAGTTCGACCAGATCACATTGATCGTACGCAGCTACCTATTAATAAAGCAGGTCATCCTGATCCAATGGATGTTGATGACAACAAGATGGTAGAAGAAGGAGCAATGTACTCTGTAAACTATTTCAATGACAAAAAAGGTTAAAAGGATGGGAAGTAGCCCATCCTTTTTTTTTGAGCCTGAAATAGTAGCCCTAAGCATCGATTCTATAATAAAACAATAAAAAACATACGATTCTTTATTAGTATTATTACTAGTTTCAAACTCAAGAAAGTCGACGAATGCGGCTGAATCTTGGATCATATTGAAGGATATCTTAGGTATTTCTGACGATATAGCATGAAAAAATTGTCCACTTTTGTAACATTACTTCTTCTTTTGGTGAATCTATTTTCAAGGATAAAAAAAGCGTTCATAATAAGCAAGAGGTATATAAAAATGACACAAGAGGAGCGGATTTTCGTGGAGAAAAAAGAATGGAATAACTCTCTTCTCATGGAATGTATAAAAGAAAAAAAAGAGAAGCTGGTAGAAGTTGCGGATCGCAATGGCTTAACCAGCAATGAAACGGTTAAGTGTAGTCAAGAGTTAGATGTTTTGCTGAATGTGTATCAAAGACAATTTTCTTTTTAATTATCGTTTATTGAAGATGAGTTCATCTGTTAGTTGATCGATACGAAGTAGAATCGCTTTTTTTGTTACTAAAGGATAGTTACAGTGAAACTCTGATAAAAGTTCACGTATCTCCTGAATCAGGGTAAATTCTTGTTCAGGCATAGATTTAGATGATTCGCTTTTGGTCTTAAAATGAATCAGATTGTCCTTCACACCAACACCCCATTTTCATATTGTGTTGGATACTACTTCCATAGAAGGATTTAAATCCCTTCTAAAAGTCGAAATGTTTCCTTTATACAGCAGAATGTGACAATATCTTTTTGAGGGAACAAAATTCAGCTCTAAAAATGGGAGGCTATTAAACAGATGACTACGATTAAATCATTGCAAGATACGACGGTCTTGAACAACGGAGTAGAGATGCCGTGGTTCGGACTTGGTGTATTTAAAGTTGAAGAAGGACAAGAAGTAATTGATTCTGTTAAATGGGCAATCGAAGCGGGCTATAAGAGTATTGATACAGCAGCCATCTACAAAAATGAAGAAGGTGTTGGACAAGCGTTAAAAGAAGCAGGTGTTCCTCGCGAAGAATTGTTCATCACGACTAAAGTATGGAATAAAGATCAGGGTTATGAGTCAACGCTCGCAGCGTTCGAAGAGAGCATGAGCAAACTTGGACTTGAGTATCTTGATCTATATCTCGTTCACTGGCCGGTAAAAGGAAAGTATAAAGAAACATGGCGTGCACTTGAAAAGCTTTACAAGGATGGAAAAGTAAAAGCGATTGGTGTGTCTAACTTCCAAGTGCATCACTTAGAAGACATCTTAGCTGATTGTGAGATCAAACCGATGGTGAACCAGGTAGAATACCATCCACGTTTGGCACAAAAAGAGCTTCTGTTGTTCTGTAAAGATAACAACATTCAACTCGAAGCATGGAGCCCACTCATGCAAGGGGAGCTGCTAGATGAGCCATCATTAGTCGAACTAGCAGAGAAATACGGAAAATCTGTAGCGCAAATCATCCTTCGTTGGGATGTTCAAAACGGCGTTGTAACGATTCCTAAATCTGTTAAACAACACCGCATCGTAGAAAATGCAGATATCTTTGATTTTGAATTATCGCTTGAAGATATGGCGAAGATTGATGCGTTAAATGAAGATCGACGCATCGGCCCAGACCCAGATAACTTCGACTTCTAATAAGGGGTCTGACCCCAAACAAATACAACAATTCACATTTTGTCCACGTGGAATCTACAGATTCCACGTGGATTTTTTTATTTCTGACATGGAAGAGTGGTGGCAATATACGAACTAAATGTTGTTCTTCCCACGTATTAAGGGTATAGGCTTAAATAAACTGTGGTACGTCCATAATGAGTAGGATTAAAAGAAATGATACATATTCTAAGTATCGAAAACAATCGAATATAGTTACTTGACAAAAGTAAGTGTTAAATCATATACTTAACTTACAAAAAATAAGTTACATGAAGTTGAAAGGATGTAAAGGATATGACGATGCGTACAGATGGAATTCACCATATAACTGCGATTGTTGGTAACCCTCAAGAAAATGTAGATTTTTATGCGGGTGTACTAGGGCTTAGACTTGTTAAAAAAACAGTAAACTTTGATGATCCAGGGACGTATCATCTCTATTTTGGAGATGAAGGAGGGAGCCCAGGAACCATCATGACGTTTTTCCCTTGGCCAGATGCTTATAGAGGTAGAGTTGGTTCGGGCCAAGTTGGAACTACATCTTTTGTTGTACCCGAAGGCTCTTTACCTTTTTGGGAAGAAAGACTCGTGAAGTTCGCCGTAGAGTATAAAAAGACAGTCCGTTTTAAAGAAGAATATCTAGAATTTCTCGATCCTCATGGATTGCGTCTAGAAATTGTTGCAAGACAAGAAGGCAAGAATAGCGAATGGTCATTTGGCGAGGTTACTCCTCAACATGCAATAAAAGGATTTGGTGGAGCAGTACTTCTGTCAGCAGCTCCACAGGCAACCGAACAAGTTCTTACAGAAGTGATGGGGTTAGAAAAAATAGGGCAAGACGGTGATTACATCCGGTTTCATGCGAAAAGTGACATTGGGAACGTAATTGATGTTAAACGATCGCCTGAAGCAAGAGGAGTGAGCGGAGTAGGTACAGTTCATCACATCGCCTGGCGAGCTTCTTCCTACGAAGAACATGAACTATGGCAGCAACATGTGAAACAAAAACAGTTTCAAGTAACCGAAATCATTGACCGACAATATTTTAACGCTATTTATTTCCGTGAAGAAGGCGGCATACTCTTTGAAATAGCAACTGATCCACCAGGGTTTACACGTGATGAACCAGAAGAAGAGTTAGGAAAGAAATTATTACTTCCACCATGGCTTGAGCCTCACCGTGAACAGATAGAGAATCACCTACTTCCGGCTGAAGCCAGAATTTTAAAGGAGGATAAACGATGATCCATCTATTTAATAAAGGAACAGATTTAAACAAGCCAGTACTTTTGTTATTACATGGTACAGGAGGAAATGAGAAGGACTTACTATCGTTAGCAGAAATGATCTCACCAGAATCCTCTGTACTGAGCGTAAGAGGAAATGTGTCTGAGAACGGTATGCCGAGATTTTTCCGCCGTCTATCAGAGGGTGTATTTGATGAAGAAGACCTAATCTTTCGTACAAAAGAGCTTTATGAGTTTATTGAAGAAGCAGCAGAAAAGTATGATTTTAATCGTGATCAAGTTGTGGCTGTTGGCTATTCAAACGGGGCTAACATTGCAGGAAGTTTAATTTTTCACTATGAAAAATCATTAAAAGGTGCTATCCTTCATCATCCGATGGTACCTAGACGCGGAATTGAGCTTCCCAACCTTGATGGACTTCCTGTTTTTATCGGGGCAGGAAAAAACGATCCAATCTGTCCGCCTCAAGAAACGGAAGAGTTGCACAAATTGTTGAACAACGCCGGCGCAAAAGTACATCTGAAATGGGATAACATGGGTCATCAGCTATCAAGAGCTGAGGTAGAAGAAGCGGCTGAATGGTTCAGCAAACATCTCTTATAAGTCATTTTTGTTAAAATTAAGTCAAAATATAAGACAAATAGATCATGATCGTTTATTTAGTGCTAAATGTCACAACTGAGTCATTCATAAGAACATATGGAATTCGACAAGTTCATGCTCATCGTATAAAAAACTGATTAAAGTGGGTGAAGATTCATGAAGTCCATCGATCCTCAAAATTTATCAATAAAAGAGAATTATAAGTTTCTAACCGGAAGTATTATTCCAAGACCGATTGCGTTCGTTACAACTCTTTCATCAGAAGGAGTGCTAAACGCTGCACCGTTCAGCTATTTTAATGCGTTAACTTCCGATCCTCCTTTAATCGCAATCTCTATTGGGAGGAAGGATGGTAAACGGAAGGATACGTCCCGAAATGCAGATGAGCTAGGTGAATTCGTGGTTCACATTCCAGACGAAACATATATAGAAGCTGTAAATATAACAGCTGCTAACTTAGAGCCAGATCAAAGCGAAGTTGAACTTGCGAATTTAACAAGGGTAAAATCGGTAAAAGTAGGTGTTCCTGGTATCGCTGAATCGAAAATACGTATGGAATGTGTTGTTGAACAGATCATTCCTCTAGGAGGCACACCCGACAGGCCATCTACTGATCTGTTAATCGGAAGAGTCGTTCATTATCATATTTCAGATGAACTTTATCACGATGGCAGAATTGATGCAGACAAGCTAAGGCCGGTTGGTAGATTAGCAGGAACGAATTACGTAAAGCTTGGAGAGATTTTTTCGTTAGAACGACCACAATAGTATTTAACCTTCCTCATAAAGAGGGAGGTTTTTTGTTTGTTTTCGAATGCTTTTACGAGATGAATATTGCCATAAAACGACATTTTATAAAAATCAAAGTTCAGATATTGTTACAAACTATTAAAATTTAAGTAATAGATTATAACTTTAATAGGTAAATATGCCGTTTTTTCCGACATAAGACCTGCATCCAAGAAAGGAAGAATGCCTCACTCATGAACTCGTAAATCTATCTAACTCAATGCAACTGTAAAAGCATAAAGAAAATATTGGAATTAATATAGTTTCTTTTTAACACAGATAAAGGGACTGAGTCCTCATTTTTCACTTACTTTATTTTATATTACAAAAATAAGTAGTTATGTACCGTGCCATAAGTTTTGCATACCAGAAAAAATAAGCAAAAAGAAAAAAATGACTAATCAAAAGTCACGGATTAGTAGAATAGCAGTCATACAAAGGATTTATTTTCCATTTACTAGTACTTTCTACGACAAAATATTACATAATCTTACATGACTGTTCCGTTAACCTTTATATAACAACAAAGAATTACTATATTTTCATAAAAATAACAGGAGGTGTGACAGAATTCTTGCTTAGGTTAGATCAACCAAAAAACAATAGACCAGGGAGGGAAAAGTTACATGAGTAAAAAACGAAGAAAAGTACGCTGGCTTTCCGTATTTTTAGCTTTTTTAATGATTGTTCCAATGATGTTCCCATCTCAAGCGAATGCTGCTACTACAAAAGGTAAGGCTTCTACTTCAGCGAAAGAGGCAGCATTAGACGGTAAGACGAGTAAGGTTGCAAAGAAACTGAACGAGCAATTCAGCAAGAAGGATAAAGTTACATTCCTCATTAAATTCAAAGAACAAGTAGATACGGCTGCAGTGGCGAAAAAAGCTGCTAAAGAAGCTAAATCTCAAAAACTCTCTTCTAAACAAACTAAACTTATGAAACGTTCAACGATCGTTTCAACACTTCGTGCAAACGCGCTAGAAACTCAACAGCACACGAAAAAATACTTAGAAAAACAAGAAAAAGCAGGTAAAGCTGAAAAAATCCAATCTTTTTATGTTGTTAACGGTATGGCCGTAACGGCGACAAAAGAAGTAATGGAAGAAATCGCAGCTTTCCCAGAAGTTGAAAAAGTGCTTCCAAACGAAACAAGACAGCTTATTCAACCTGTAAGTTCTGTAAAGCTTCCAGAAAAGCAACTTCCAAAATCATCACTACAGGTTCAACCGAAAAACGATACTTCTTCTATTGAATGGAATATCGAACGTGTCGGTGCTCCTGAAGTTTGGGGGATGGGTATCGATGGGGCTGGTACAGTTGTTGCCAATATCGACACAGGTGTTCAATGGAATCACCCTGCACTAAAAGAAAAATATCGCGGATTTGATCCTCAGAACCCTGATGCAGCTGATCATCAATTTAGCTGGTTTGATCCTGTCGGTGGACAAACGGCTCCATATGATGATGATGGGCATGGTACACATACGATGGGAACTATGGTAGGTGCTGAACCGAACGGAGGCAATCAGATCGGTGTTGCACCGGGAGCAAAATGGATCGCTGTTAAAGCGTTTTCCGCTTCAGGTGGAACGGATGCTGATCTACTTGAAGCCGGTGAGTGGATCTTAGCACCAAAAGATGCAGAAGGTAATCCACATCCTGAAAAAGCACCTGATGTTGTAAACAACTCATGGGGTGGCGGAGCAGGACTGGATGAATGGTATAGAGAGATGGTACAAGCTTGGCGTTCAGCTGAGATTTTCCCAGAATTCTCTGCAGGTAACACAACGATCTTTAACCCAGGTGGGCCAGGATCAGTTGCAAATCCTGCAAACTATCCAGAATCCTTTGCAACTGGTGCAACGGATATCAATAACACTTTAGCGAGCTTCTCACTGCAAGGACCTTCTCCATATGACGAAACAAAACCTGAGATCTCAGCTCCAGGAGTAAATATCCGTTCAGCGGTTCCGGGAAGTGCATATGAAGGTGGTTGGAATGGTACATCAATGGCCGGACCGCACGTTTCAGCAGTAGTTGCTTTATTGAAGCAAGCTGATTCGAGTCTGACTGTTGAAGAACTTGAAGAGATTTTATTAAATTCAGCAACTCCTCTTACAGATGCAACGTTCCCTGAGTCTCCTAACAATGGATATGGGCATGGACTTGTGAATGCATTTACAGCCGTATCTTCAGTAGTAACTGGATTAGGAAGAATCGAGGGAACCGTAACGAAAGAAGGAGAAGACAGTGAAGCTCCTTCCATCACACATGAAGGGCCAACTGAATCTTACAAAGAGATGCCATTAAATCTTGAAGCTGAAGTGTCAGATAACATTAGCGTTACTTCAGTTACATTGAGCTATCAGAACGAAGACGGAAGCTGGACAGATGTGGCTGCTGAACGTACAGGTGGAGATTATCAATCAGGTACGTACAGCGCTTCTATTCCAGGATCAGCATTAATGGGTGATTCCATTGTCTATAAATGGACAGCAATTGATTTTGGAGGAAGTTCCGTTTCAACTGATAATTATACAATAGCACTGCTACCTGGAATCTCTTCAGGATACAGTGAGGATTTTGAAGGAAATCCTACAGGCTGGACATCTTTTGGAGCAAATAACAGCTGGGAGCATGGTGTACCAACAAGCGGACCTGGTGCAGCATTCTCTGGTGAAAAGGTATATGCTTCAAGTCTTGCTGGAAACTATGCGAACAGTGCTAACATGACACTTGTTATGCCTCCTGTTGATCTTCCTGAAGGCAACACTTATCTTCAGTTCAAACAGTGGCACGATTTAGAGCGAAACTATGATTATGGACATGTATTCGTTTCAACAGATATGGAAAACTGGACACAAAAGCTTCGTGTAAACTCTACTTCCGGTGGTTGGATTGACGGGGAAGTAGATTTAAGTGAATATGCAGGACAACGCATTTACGTTGCGTTCAATGTAACTGCTGATAGTTCAGTCGTTAAAGCAGGCTGGTACCTAGATGATGTGAAGTTGCATGACCAACCGATCACACCAACGAAGAAAGCAAAACTTGGCGGATCACCAGCGGTTGAAAAAGCACCTATGTCACAAGCAAAACCAAAAGTAGATCCTTCTAAAATCAAGCCGATGAAACCTTCTTCTGAAAAAGAACCTTCAAAAGATGGTAATGGTGCTCCACTAGCTCTACCAATGAGAGCAGAAGTTAGTGTTCTTGAAACAGGACGTTCTGTTTATACGAATCCTCAAGATGGTTCGTACAGCTTAACACATGCGGCAGGAACGTACACGGTACAAGCTGAGGCGTATGGTTTCCGTTCGCAAACTCAATCAGTAACTCTTGAGGCTGACGGAACGGCACGTGCGAACTTTACACTAGAAGAAATTCCAAGAGGAACAGTCTCTGGTACGGTTACGAATGAAGTGACTGGAGAACCGATCTCAGGAGCTACTGTGATGCTCATGGAAGATGCTGCGATTGCACCTGTTCAAACGAATGAAGATGGTACGTATGAAATCTCTGCATACGAAGGCGAATACACGCTAAAAGTACTTGCACCTTCTTATTATGGAGAAGAAGTTTCTGTTACCATTTCTGGTGGCGATACAACGGATCAAGACATCGCGTTAAAACCTTTCATCGGTTACCCAGGTGAGATTGGGTATGACGATGGTACAGCTGAGAATGCTCGTGCATGGAATGCTGCAGGTAACGCTTGGGCAGTTAAGATGTCACTAGCAGATGGTAATGAAAAAGCAGCTGTAACTGGAGGACTATTCCGATTCTGGGATACTGAATGGCCAGTACCAGGTGGAACAGCATTCCAAGTAGCTGTATACGATGCGAGTGGACCAGATGGGACACCAGGTAAAAAGCTCGCTGGACCTTTTGATGCTACAGCATTACGTAATGGCGAGTGGACGCATGTTGACTTAAGTCAACATGGCATCATGGTAGAAGGGGACTTCTATATGGTGTACATCCAAAACTTTGCAAACCCTAACACACCAGGTCTTGCAACGGATGAAGATGGAGAGTGGTCAGGACGAAGCTTCCAAAGCTTGAGTGGGGCATGGTCTCAATCTCCAGAAGAAGAAGGTAACTATATGATCAGAGCGACTGTAAACTATGAAGTAACGGCACCATCCATTACTTCTCCAGTCGATGGATCGTTTACAAACGAAGAGAAAGTAACTGTAACAGGTAACGCTGCTCCAACCACTACAGTGGAAATCTACAGAGACGGAGAAGAAGTAGCTACTGCTGAAACGACAGACGAAGGTACGTTCTCTGCTGAAGTTATGTTAGAAGAGGGCGCTAATACGTTGACTGCCAAAGCAGTAACAGATAGTGGTTCAACAGATGAATCAGCTCCGGTAACTGTGACGCTGGATCAAACAAAGCCAAAAGTGAGTATCACATCACCGGCTGATGGTATGAAGACAAACCGTGAATCTGTAACCGTAAAAGGTACAGTTGATGAAACCAACCTTGATTGGGTTAAAGTTAACGGACAAAAAGCGCAAGTTGACGAAGATGGCAACTACAGTCACCGCATGCTTCTAAATGAAGGAGAAAATGTAATCAAAGTGGTTGCGCTTGATAAAGCTGGAAATCGCCACTCGAAGACTGTAACCGTTTATGCGAAGTTCGAAGCTCCAGTGGTTGAGAACTTGAAACCTGACACAGACAAAGAGCTGAAGAGCGGGGAGTCTGTGAAGATTGAATTTGACAGTGCACCAGGATTGGATGCAGTATTCGTTATCCATATGCCGCTTACAAATGCTGGTGGATTAGCAAATGCTACAGAGCTTCCGATGCGTGAAACGTCTGAAGGTCATTACGAAGGTTACTATACGGCAACTACAAATGTTAAGGCACCAGGTGCTGTAGTTGAAGTAATCGCTTCAGATGATTATGGCAACAAAACAAGTGAACGAGCATCAGGTAAGCTTTACATCAACGCGAAAAAATAAAAAAATAAAACTTTATTTTTCCGGCCTTCTCCCTTGTGAGAGGCCGGTTTTTACGTGGTTTTAGTACCAAGTCATATAATAAGTTCACAATTCGACAAATATAGGTGGGTGCTAAATTCAAAATATGTGATAAGATAGGGAAGATGTGAAGTTAAAGGAGACTGATTTAATGAGCGAACATTCGAAGTACGACATTCGTGAATGGAAGAAAAAATTAGCACCATTTGAGCGCCCGCGTATCTCAGCAAGTGTATGGCAGTTAGTTAATTCAGTAGGACCATTCTTGATTTTATGGGTTTTGGCTTATTTGAGTTTAAATATATCATTTTGGTTAACACTGCTTTGTGCAGTACCGGCAGCCGGCTTTTTAGTTCGAACATTTATCATTTTTCATGATTGCACACACTATTCTTTTTTCAAAAGCAGAAAAGCCAATCAGATCGTGGGTATTTTTACAGGTTTGTTTACGTTTTGTTCGTATGAACAGTGGAAGAATAGCCATGCAACACACCATGCCACGAACGGAAACCTTGAGAAACGTGGAGTTGGTGATGTATGGACAATGACGCTTCAAGAGTACGCAGAAGCTTCTTGGTTTAAACGGTTACAATACAGAACATACCGAAATCCGATCGTGCTCTTTTTGATCGGACCACTGTATATTTTCTTGATCGATTATCGATTTAATGCAAAGAATGCTTCAAAGAAAGAAAAAGTGCATGTTTGGTTAACGAATATCGCACTAGTAACGATCGTATTAGCTGTTGGATTTACGATCGGATGGAAAGCTTTCTTATTGGTTGAACTGCCGATCTTCTACATTGCTACTTTTTCAGGCGTATGGTTGTTTTATGTTCAGCATCAGTTTGAAGATGGTTATTTTGAACATAATGAAAAATGGAACTATGTTGAAGCAGCTCTTAAAGGAAGTTCGTTCTATAAGCTGCCAAAAGTATTACAATGGTTTACAGGGAACATCGGATTTCACCATGTGCACCATTTGAATTCTCGTGTGCCGAACTACCACTTGGAAAAAGCACACAAAAGTGATCCGAGACTACAAGATGTACCAACCCTCACGCTTCTTACTAGCTTAAAATCATTAACGTTTAAGCTATGGTGTGAACAGTCTAAGAAGTTTATCGGAAATCGTGATATTCGTAATTTCATTCGAAAAAATAGAGCAGCATAAAAACACTCAAGAGTCACTCCTCGCTACGTTAAAAAACGTGCGGAGAGTGACTTTTTTTACTTGAGGCTAGGCTGTAATCATAGCTCTCCTAGGGTAGTTGATTGCCATTCTAGGCACATACTCGTAACATTTCAAACAAATCCAGGTAATCTTCAAAAACAAATCAGACAATCATCTATAGGCACCTTTTACACACTTACTTTCATACTATACATACATGATGACTCCATTAGAAAGAAGGAGATATGAGATGAAGTTGAATGTTCAATATATTCATCTAACTAAAATTAAGCCGAATCATGCGATTAACTTAACAGATCATGTGAAGATGCTTAAAAATAGAATGTGGGATTCTATGCATATGCTTGTAGTCAAGAAAGATAAGAAGAATCGATTCAGTATTATTTGCGGAAATGACCGTTTTGAATATTTAACGAAGCACACAAAAAATAAATACGCGCTATGTATCATTGATGAACAACCTAGAAAAACAGAAATAAAGAATTTCTTACAGAGCTTAAGAGGTATGGGTAGGAAGGAACAAGATAAGAAATTATGCAAGAGGGTGAGTCCAGCCGCGCTTTCGATCATAAAGTGTTTCCTAAAAGAGAATCCGGGTTTTCATGAACTGTCATTTAGTCAACGATTAAAAGTACTCTTGCTTGCTTTTCGTTACAAAAGAACAGTAATAGGATCTATGAAGACAAAAGTAGAACATTTATTGGAGTAACATAAAAAAACAAGCACCTCATTTTAGTCTGAGGTGCTTGTATTAGTTCATATCCCATAAATCACTGAGTTTAGTTGTAGGTTCAACCTTTTTTACCGCATATAATATCTTTCGTATACATATCATTCTTGGATTTTTATTTGGATTGTAGGCGAGCTCTTCTATCGTTTGTCTTTCGATACCAGAAGTTCGGGTCAACCAATCAGTATCTTTATTATGCTGTTCGAGCCACATACCTAATTTGCTGCGTTTCTGCTCCACTCTGTACATATTCACTGATACCCCCAAACAATTTATTCACACATTTTATCTCTATAATTATGGGGTACCCGTATAGAATGGTAACTAAACCTAAATACTTGCATATGAATGAGTCTTTTTTACCAAAAACTTTTTTGAATCTACATAATGCGTCAAAAATAACACCATTTTCGGAAATGTAATTAGGTTAAAATACCTATTTAACATAAATGGATATTTCTTTAAAATTATTTAAATTTTCAGAAGTATGCCTTATAGTGAAATCAAGGTGGTGTTTATTTATGGAGGATGTCAGGGATCTACTGCAGAATTTGAGTAGAAAATATGAAACGTTGCAAAAGAACAGCTGTCGTTTAGTAGAAGAAAATCTAACATTAGCACATAGTCATATCCTTTATGAAATTAGCAAACACTCAAAGCCTACCATGCAACAGATTGCAGATAACGTTGGTGTTGATATTACGACATTCAGCAGGCAAGTGCAGTCTTTAGTAAAAATAGGTCTTGTGGAAAAAAGAGTGAATCCTAGTGACAGAAGAATTTTTTTCCTTGTATTAACAGAAAAAGGCGTGCATACGTTATCACATTTGAATATGATTTTAAGCACACGTCTAAATCAAAATATTGAAGGACTCTCTGAATTTGAAAAAAACACGATCATGCAAGCTCTAAAAATATTAACGAAAGCACTAAATTCACATAAATAAGAAAGAGTATCTGCTAAATCAGATACTCTTGTTTAATAAAGGATTATATGATGGCGATATCTTTATCTTTTTTAATGTTTGTCTTTCCTTGCTGAAAGAAGAAAATGGACAAGCAGCTGTTGAAGATGCTGATCTTGTATGTTTTTCTTTGTGAAATGACGTTTCACAAGATGACGGATGATCACTTCACTCATTTTCTTTTCCTCCCTTCTAGGTTTTCTCCATAATTCTCTCTCAATCGATAAATACCCTCTTTATTGTCGAAACAATAGTACAGCTTTCCTAGGAATGAATCGAACAAAGTGAAAACAGGACATTTGAAGGGGGATCTAAATGAATTATTCAATTGATAATACTTTATTATAAAACTATACGTCTTTCTTTTTGGCTAGAAATAATGCAACTGCATGTTTTTTAGAGATGATCCCTGAACCTTCCTCCAAAATTGCTTTCTCTATTTCTTGATAGAGGAGTTCTTTTTGTTCTGGAGGCAACAGTTGGTGACCAGAATGTGTATCTAATAGCCCTACATATTCTTTGGCGGTATAGGTTTGGTTCCACGTATAAGTATGTGTGCTTAAATCTTTAAAAGCACCTGACTGCAGCGTAAGTTCGTTTCGCTTCTCAGTAAATTCTGCTAGTGTAGGAGCACTGCTGTCTTCTAAATGAGGAGCAAATAAATCATAAGCTTTACGTATTGATTGGTAGACAGGTTCAAAAGAAGGAATGTGAACAAACCAAAAGAGCGCTAATACCCCATTAACTTTTAAAAGAGAAGCTGCTTTTCGATACCCAGTCTCTTGAGGAATAAAGTGAAAAGCTGTTCCAGAATAAACTAGGTCAAATTTGGCGTTTTCTGGATGATTCCAGTCTTCAAAACTAGAGTGAATCACGTGAAGAGTTGGAGACGATGAAAACTTTTTTCGAGTCAGCTCAACTAGGTTTTGTCCATGTTCAATACATGTGATTTTTGAGATGCCTTGTTTTACAAAACCTTCTGTAGCTTTTCCCGTTCCACTTCCTACCTCCAAAGAATTATGATCTGCATGAAGGTTTGCATACCGTATAATATCTGCGAAAAGCTTTGTTGGATAAGTCGGCCGGTATTTCTCATATGAATTGGCAACAAAGTTAAACGATTGTTTAAGCGAAGTCATCAAACATCAGCTCCCCATATTTTAAGGAAAATGATACCAAAAGAAACGTCGGCTGAATAGAGGGGATAAATAAAAAAAAGGTGCGCATTAGCCAACACCTAAACAGTTATTAAATTTTAAAGGCAGTAGTTGTGAAAAGTAGTTCTATTGGATCATCATCCATTAAAAGGGCTTGAAGTAATTTTGATTTTTCAATCCTTTCTGAGGATGACGTATAAATATAATCATACATATCTAAGCTTTGAATCAGTTTTTTTACTTTCTTTAGATAGGCTTTTTGTAGTTTCTTTTCTGAAGTGTCAGGACATCTCTTTCTCATCGAGCTTTTTAAAAATTCAGGATGAAGAGATAGGTAAAGGGGTGGCTTGTACCGTTTTAAATATTTCCGCATAGAGGGTATGAGTAGATATTCACCGCCTTCAATATCCATTTTGATGAGTGACAGATTGGTAATCTGATAATCCGACAGCAAGTCTTTTAGGGTACTTACTGAAACAGATTGAAAATCATCTGACAATGATCGAACGAGACTTGAACTAGAATCACCAAATCGTGTTCTTTTATATAAGTTCATCGTTCCTGACTTATAGGATAGGGCTTTGTTGATAGGCGTGATTTTTTGTTTGAGTTCTGGGTTTAACGTAATATTTGTTTTCAATGCTTCATAGGCTACTGAATCTGGTTCAACACCAAATGAATGTTTTGCTTTACTTGATGCATACAGTATAGTTGGTCCGATCCAAGAGCCGATATCTAAATAATTTTGATCAGGATGTAAGAAATGATCCAAGACTTCAAATGTAAAGTCCTCCCAATGATTGGGGAACACAGTGTGCCAAAAGTATGCAAACTGTTTATCGTCAGACACATTAAAGGATACATCTTTTTTTGTAACGTTCTTCAAATCATCCACCAACTTCCATTTAAAAAAGCTGTCACAAGCTGTAAGAGCTTGGCCAACTATACAACATTATATGTTTATACGACACTTAAGGAACTTGATTTACTCTTAATCTCTTTAATTGCAAAAAAATGTTTGTATAACCACTGTTTAAACAATTACCTTGTTCTAAAATTTTTGTCCATTGACATAACATGAGGTAATACATGAAACAGGGGGGATGAAATGAGAAGTTATTTGAGGTGGTCAAAAATACCTTATCCGGGCGAGAGCAATCCCCCGACTCCTGTAACCCCAGAAGCAGGTAATTGGCCGATGTTTTTCATCGCTCGAGAAGGTGATGCGTTTTTGGACCCTTTTCGAAACCAGATCACATGGAAAATCAAAGATCCTAATACAATTAATTGGGCCAATGAACTTCAAATTGTGCAACAGATGATGCAGCAGATAACGCCAGATCAGATACGCATTGCACAAATGTGGGCTGCTGGAGAAGTGAATAAACAGATTATTCCAATCGTATTTCAAATGATGGAAACATATGGGGTGGCTTCAACAAAAGCGGCCAGATTTTTAGCATTTTATCAAGCGGCAATCAATGATGCTTTCGTAATTACGTGGCATTTTAAATATCTTTGGGATGTAGCACGTCCTTGTCAATATGACCCAAACTTAAGAACGGTGTTAATGACTCCAAGGTTTCCGGGTTATCCCTCTGCACATGCTGTAATGGCTGGAGTTTCAGAACCTATACTAAGCTATTATTTTCCACAAGAAAGAAATCGCATCCACCTGCTCATGGAAGAGTGTGCGATGTCTAGATTATATGCAGGCGTTCATTTTAAAGTAGATAATGATGAAGGATTATCACTTGGAAGACAGCTCGGAGATATCGTAGTGAATTTAATACGATCGCAAAATATATAATGAAAGAATAAAAACCGGACGTAGATGTCCGGTTTTTCTCAGTATCCTCGATATACATATTCTTCATTTGGTTTCTCGATTTCCTTCCAGTCCTTCACTTTTACATAAGGGATATCGGCTTTAAATGGTTGATAATATTGGGTTTCTATACTTCCCTCAATCTCGATCCATTTGTCATTAGGAAATGTTGTACCTTTTGGAAATTCCACCATCATGCCAAAAACGCCAGAATCGGCAATACAGTGAATGATTCCAAAACGTAGAAGAAAAAGTTCGTTTGATTTAGCAGCTTCGTCTTCTGCATTGTAAGTAAACCCTTTAAACTGAACATCCTTCCCGAGAAAAATACCAGGTTTATAATAGATACTCTCCATGCCTTTTAGATAGTTCTTATCGTTCAGCACAACCTGATTTCCTTTAGTAAAGGGCTTCAGTTCTTTATCCATGATTGAATTATAGCTTTCTTTTCCATAATAAACACTTGTATCAGGCTTTAGAAACTGATGCTCACCAAAGTCCCCTTCGTTCTCAAGGCCTTTAAAGTGGAACCCTTTTGTTTTTACGGTTTCAGAGTCAAGAGAAGCGATAGGAAAGAATAACCCGGAAATGATCGGGAAAATGAGTATGCTGTTCACAGTTACATTCTTTAGACGGGAAGGTTTCTTATGATGATCATGACCACAATCAGGGGTGCATGAATCATCGTGTGCATGTTCATCATCATCACTTTTCCCATAAATGTAGAACTGAACGAGCGTAAGAAAGCCAAGAATAAATATGGCTGAGAATGAAATATACGAATACTTCATGTTAATGTACTTGCTTATATCACCTGTTGCATGCAGATGCATGAACAAAAAGGTGAATCCGATCAAAATCAAGATTCGAATCATGGATGTGCACCTCCCTTATAGAAATAGAGATCCGAGTAGAACAAGGATCGTAATATATACAACAAGGCTAACCACTAGTTTTTTCTTAAATGCAGCTAGCATCATCAGGACGTTCTTCACATCAAGCATCGGACCATAAACAAGAAACGCAACGATGGAACCGATGGTAAACGTGCTTTGAAATGAAGACGCGATGAAAGCATCAGCCTCTGAACATAGAGAGAGTATAAACGCTAGTCCCATCATCACAAGAGAAGATGATACTTCACCTTGCCCGATTTCAAGAAGTGTCGATGTTTTCACGTACGTTTGCATACTCGCTGCAATCAATGCACCGATCACTAAATACTTTCCGACAGAGAAGAACTCTTCTACAGCATGTACGAACGTACCTTTCAATTTGTTATAAAAAGAACCTTTTGTTGCTGTAACTGTTGCTGCCATTTCGTCGTTAAACGGTAGACGGGAAACAGCACCTATTTCATTCTTTAGTACTTTTACATTTTTAAATTGAACGGCGAGAATAAAACCTAATAAGACAGCAACAATCATGGCCAGTCCACCTCTGTAGATCATGACATCCCATCTGTTGCCGAATGCAACATACGTCGAGAATAATACGATGGGGTTGATGATCGGACCGGTAAGCATAAAAGGTATAGCCGCAAAAACAGGAACACCTTTTTCGATCAGCTTTCTTGTGATTGGAACGATTCCACACTCACATGCGGGAAAAATCGCACCTAGAACAGCTCCAAACAAAACAGCACCTATCTTATTTTTGGGCATGATGCGTGCCACCATCTCCTCAGTGACAAACATCTGTATGACACCTGCAATGAGAACACCAATAAGAACGAATGGAAGTGCTTCGATGAGGATGCTTATAAACACGGTATTCATCTGTAAAAACGATTTGTCGAGCATCCGATAATTCCTCCAAATCAATAAACTACCTATCATCATAAAATATAAACTTTATGAAGTAAATTTTTATTAAGTAATATCCACACTATAACGCAAAATCCACAGGAAAATAAATGGTAAATGAAGAATTAGAAGATAATGGGAAATGGGGTCTGACCCCAAACAATTTATTTCCCATAATGAGATTGAGCAAAAGGAGTAAATAAATGAACCATTTTGACCTGCGCCCGAAGCGGCGTTCGGCTTTTCGAATCTCGCTAGGAAAAAAATATTATATGTTTAAAAGGTATATAGAATGGATTACCGATGAAAAGACTTATGCCAAAACAAGGAAGAGCGAACAGCTACCATTTGTTCATTTTTCGCATCAGACTATTCTTCTTCGCAAATTAAAAGATGTAGACATGTGGTATCAGCATAACAAAGTTAAAAACCTGAGGATTGCTATCAAACAGTTAAACGGAACCGTGATCCAGCCTGGGGAGACTTTTTCTTATTGGAAAAGCATAGGAACGACAACACGCTCGAAAGGGTACGTAGATGGTATGGTTTTGTTTTACGGAAAGTTTAAGAAGGGAACCGGGGGAGGGCTTTGTCAGCTGTCGAACTTAATTTATTGGATGACGTTGCATACTCCGCTCTCTGTAACAGAGCGACATCGTCACAGCTATGATGTGTTTCCAGATTCGAAACGCACCCAGCCGTTTGGAAGCGGAGCGACTTGTGCTTATAACTACCTAGACCTTCAAATTAAGAACACGACTAATCAGCTATACCAGCTTCACTTATATTTAACCGATACTCATCTCGTAGGAGAATGGCGGACAGACCAAGAACCTTTGCTATCGTATCAAGTGTATGAAAAAGAACATTGGATCACACCGGCTTACTGGGGTGGATATTTAAGGCATAACTCCATTCATCGCAAAGTTTTTAACCGTCAAAGAAAAGAGATCGATGATGAATATGTAACAGAGAATCATGCCATCATGATGTATGAACCATTACTAGAAACTAGTCAAAAAGAAGCGTAGTAAAAACCCTTGGCCGTTTTAAGGCTAAGGGATTTTTAAAGCATACAGAAATACTGTTT
Organism: Fictibacillus sp. 7GRE50; assembly: GCF_015903875.1. NCBI lineage: Bacteria > Bacillati > Bacillota > Bacilli > Caryophanales > Fictibacillaceae > Fictibacillus > Fictibacillus sp. 7GRE50. The sequence continues at coordinate 491,234 of NZ_JACZDW010000002.1, read as the reverse complement.
ATTGCTAATAATTTTTTAAATCGATCTATTTCTTCTAATGTTGAACAGGGTTAAGGTCAAAGATAGTTTCTGTTTCGTTAGCATATGGGTTCCAGCCACCATCAATATGTAGTTCTTTATTATTTTTTTCAAATCTCAACATAAACCCTCCCCAGCCTTCTATAGAAGCTTGTTTAAAAACGAGCTTCCAGCCATGACTAGGTAGAGAGTCTCTATAAAATTCATAGATATCATACCAATGGTTACCCTTCATCAAGTAATGATGTTCTTGAAATTCTAATCCTTCATAAAGAGGAAGGTCGTTGCGCTGCTCGGGAACTATTGAAACCGATGAGTAACGATCTTTCTTCACCACATATTGATAAATCGTGACACTTGAAAATACCAACAAAACGAAAACAAAAGATATCACGATCCTCTTTTTCAACACGATCGCTCCTTTCATACATAACTATAATAAGGAAAAATACAGCTTGTTTATTAACCATTTAGTCGACCGTTTTTTTATTGTCAAAATAAAAAGCATAGCTTATTGTATATAAATGCCGCATTCCTATTTAAATGTTTCAAATCACTGATAAAAGTTAAAGAAATTAGGGAAATGATAATAAGAGAAAGAAGGTGTAATCATGGTCCGAACAATCGCTATCATCGATCATAAAGTAATCATTAATCCGCCGTTTAGACAAATCAATGAAATGAAGCCTGATTGGTTCTGGGTGGATTTTGACTGTCCGACATCAGGTGAAACCAATTTATTGCGCACTTTTTTTGACTTCCATCCTCTTGCTGTTGAGGACTGTGTGAATGCCTTGCAACGACCAAAGGTTGAATTTTATGAAGATCACCTGTTTTATGTGGTGCACGCTCTTGACAAAAAGACACTCGAAGCAACTGAGGTTGATATTTTCACAACGAAAAACTGTGTTGTCACTTTTCATAAAACAAACGTACCAGAGATTGATTTTGTGTGGAATTATTTAAGTAGACTAGAGAGTGTTCCGCCTGAACTAGGTAAAAATGAACTCGTTCACAAGCTTATGGATAAACTGGTAGATATGTATTTTCCTATCATGCATGAATTAGAAGAACGAGTAATTTCTATTGAAAGCAATGAAGATGACGAAGCACCTAAAATCATTAACCAGATCTTTGATATAAGAGGAGACCTATTAACATTAAGAAAAACAGTTGTACCTATGCGTGAGTTGCTGTATCGTATGCTCGAGTCAAAACGAGTAGGTTTAGATGCGGATGAAAGATCCTATTTTCATGATATATACGATCATCTATTGCGTTTGACAGATATGATGACATCAGCCAGAGAGATGACATCAGATATACGTGATAATTACATCTCTCTTAACTCTTACCGTATGAATAATATTATGAAAACATTAACTGTAATCACAACTATTTTCATGCCGTTAACATTTATTGCAGGTCTGTATGGAATGAACTTTGTAAACATGCCAGAGCTGCAAACAAAGAATGGCTACTTCTATGTACTAGGTTTCATGGTCTTATTAGGGGGAATTATGTCCATTTGGTTTAAGAAAAAAGGTTGGTTCGAGCAGGATTGAGTTTCGTTTAAAAAATGCTTAACAGGGGAACCTACTTGTAAAGAACCGTTTGGAGGGAAACCAAATGAAAAAAGATATTATCGGTACATATTTAAAAGAAGAAGAAGCGGTTGGCGCAATCAAAGCTCTCGTCGAAAAAGGATATCATCCATCTGATATTTCAATCGTTGCGAAAGATGATGAGATGGTTGATCATGTTGCCGACGAAACACATGTAAACGAAAGAAAAATTACTGAAGATGATGCAGATAGTGCAACATATGGTACGATTGCTGGTTTTCTAACCGGTATTGGCGGAGGGATTGCAGTCCCTGGCCTCGGAGTACCAGGTATCGGACCACTTCTTGCAGCTGGACCTTTTGCTTCCATGTTTGATCATGATGAAGCGGATATGAAGGAAATTCTTCAAAACATGGACGTTGCTGAAAGTGATGCGGAAAGTTATATGCAAGATTTACAAGATGGTAAGATCTTAGTTATGGTTGAACGAAAATAAAACCACGATTTAAAGGGCACCTTCAGAAGGTGTCTTTTTTATTGTTTTGAAACTTTTTCCAGTACTTAATCGTATTTATATATATAAGATATGTGGGGTGTTAAAACATGGAGCTCTTCTTAAATGTGTTTTTTGGAATCTTAATCGTGATAGGAATCATTGCAGCCGTTTATTACCTTTTGAAAAATGTGAAAGACAAAAAAAGAGCTGTTCCGGTCTATGGACTTTCTTATAGTGGAGAGTATACACAGAAAAACTTTTGGACGCATGAGATTATGATTGTGGTCATCATCACACAAGGATTCGGTCTGTTGAAACTTTCGATGCCTGTTAATGTTTTAATGATTTGTTTACTGGTGTTCCTAACACTGCTTTATTTTACTCAAATATGGCGCGGTGCAATCGGCAAGAAAGGCGTTGTATCGGCAACAAAATTTTATGATTGGAATCAGATTGATTCAGTGGATTGGATCACGGGACTTCAAGCTGAAAACCCAGGGTATCCAAGCTGGGGTTTAGTTCGCTTTCATACGGGTGAAAGATATGTAGAATTTGTAATCAAGAAAAAAGCTGAGGATGAAGTGCGTTCGTTTGTTGAAGAGCGTATGAATCTTGCAAAAGCTAATTAGTTATGCAAATTTGTTTTAAAGAATAAAGGTATTCTATCTTTTCCTAAGAATATGTTAAATGTAAAAGGGAAAAGGTGGTTTTACCATGAAGCCATATGTGAAAGCAGGTTTAATTACCGCCGGGTTAATCGTTCTGATCAGTACCTATCTGCTAGGAATGTATGTTGAGAAGTTAAATGTTCAAAAAGAGTCACTTAATATGGATCCTATCCATATTGTAAGTGTATTATTAGGAGCTTCACTCATTTTAATCGGATTAAGAATAAAAACTAAAAAAGAAATTGAACCAGAGAACAGTGCAAAATAGGCACTGTTTTTTTACGTATTTTGTAGAGAGTTCCAATCTTTTGTATAATACATTTAGAATATCTAATACATGTGCCAGAGGAGACAATCATGAAATACGAAGATTTTAAAGAAATCGTGCACGGCAGAAGAAGTGTCCGAAAGTTTACGGATGAAGCAGTTGCTGAAGTAGACATTCATGAAATCATGGATTGCGCCCGCTATGCGCCGAGCGACACGAACTCACAAACGTGGGAATTTATCGTGATCCGAAACAAAGATAAAGTAAAGAAAATTGAAGAGATGACGTGGGATGCTATTCATAAATTGGCTGCAAGAGCTGAAGAGAACGGCAAAACGAAGGAAGCGAAATTGCTGACGCGCTCTTTCGGCCCTTATGCAACGGCGTTCTCTGGAGCACCTGTGCTGATTATCTGTTTAGCCACTCCTTACGAATCTAAGTTTCGTGAAAAAATATTTGATCCGATCGAACTTGCCGAAGAATCAGTCTGGGAAGAAGAAGGAATCAAGAGCAGCTGCTTGGCGATTCAAAACTTGATGCTCGCAGCCCATGCGCGCGGACTAGGGACTTGCCCGATGACTGGTCCCGTATTGCTTGCGCAAGATGCGATTCGAGACTTTTTAGAAATTCCGTCTAAGAAACAGATCAACATGGTTATTTCACTAGGACATCCACAAGATCAACCGAAAAAACTCGCAAGAAAAGCTGTAGAAGAAATCGTCACATATGTAGATTGATGACAATTGGTTCTGTAAAATTCTTAAAAAGCTCGTCCAGCGGCTGACAAGCACACTGGACGAGCGCCATATGAAAAGCGCAAGGATCACCGCTTTGAAATGCCCCCTTGAACCCCTCTCATACCCCTCTATAAGACTTCAGACCTACAATTAATCTTAAGAAAAAAGGATTTTTTTCGACATATACCGAATATATGTTTCATGTAACGTATTTTCAATTATAGAAAGAGGAACTTCTTATGAAAGAGACATTTGACTTGATTGATTATGCACTGCAAAAAAGTGGATTAGAGGAACTTAAAGATCCGACTCAGGTTCAGTATTTAGGTGAAGGGGCTTGGCATCTTGCTTATCTTGTTCAGCTACGCACTGGAGATGCTGTGGTTGTTCGTTTTCCGAAAACAGAGGCGTATGGAAAGAACGTTGAGTTTGATGAAGAAACCATGCACTCAGAATATGCAGCGACTAGAGCATACTATGAGCTAGCAAACCAAGTTAAACCAGGAATCTGCCCTGCCTTTTTCAATTATCATGTAGAAAAAGGCAGAACGTTTACCGTGGAATCTTATGCGGGAAAAGCAATCAAGCTAGATCAACTAACGGTTGTAGAAGCGTTTCATATTGGAGCGGAAGTTGGTGAGTTCTTTCGCAAGATGAATACTGCACATCATGGCTTAAAAGGGTTTGGTTATCTCTCATGGAACGGTAAACATATTGCAGGCAAATTTCAATCAGATGTTTCAGAATCTATGAAAGAAGAAAACAATGAATACATAGATGATTTCAAGAAATTTATAGAAACGTATGAGGGGGCCATTTCTTCATCAGCTTTAGTAGACCTACAAGCTTGCATGGAGGATAGAGAGATTACGGATCATACGGTTGTACTTACTAATCAAGATACATCTCCAGAGAATATATTGCTGCATTCAGATGGCACTGTCTGTTTGATTGATCCTGTACCAATCTTATATAGCGGAGATTCGCTTGCTGGGAATTTTCTTAATAATTATCGGACGTTGTTTCCAACATTTTTTAATGCACCGCGTTATGCACGACATGAATTTGATCGCTTTGAAGACCGTTTGAAAAGAATAGCTGACGGATTTTTAGAAGGTTATTCTAACGGAGATCTAGATGTAAAGCGTCGAGTGAAACAAGAAGAGTTTATTCAACTTACGGATCTAACTGTAACTCATTGGCAACTACTTCAGATTGATGAATTATCGTCCGAACAGAAAATTCGTTACGGAGAAAGAGAAGCCATTGCCAATCGAATAGCGGAACTTGTAAAAAAAATCGAAGAGTTTCAATGGTTTGATGAAAAAAGTGGAACAAAGTTAGCATAACCGGCATAGCATGGGCATAATCTTAATTCAAAGCTGACAGTTGAACACTCATTCATTTGTATAACTTTTATGATTTTTCAAAAAACGGTTGACTTTCTAAAACATCTTACTCTATAATCCTATTCAAGAACAAAGTAAACATCAGCACGTTAATGTGTTAAACATAATTTGAATATCTCTTATCCAGAGAGGCGGAGGGACTAGGCCCGATGAAGCCCGGCAACCAACAAACCACATTTGGTTTGGAAAGGTGCCAATTCCTACAGATCTTTTTTGATCTGAAAGATAAGAGGAGGACCAAAACCCTCTTCTTAGGAAGGGGGTTTTTCTTTTTCCCCTTATCATACTTCAAGCACAAACATCACTTAGTCACTTATTTCATTTTAAAAATTGAATATAGCAAAAGGGAAAAGCATTAATCTTTATCCCTAGTTTTCCTATAGATTTTATTTGAATAATGAGAAGGAGCGATTATAATGACAAAATCTTTTGACGGATACGATATTGAAACATTGCTATTACATGGGGGCCAAGCGCCTGACCCAACGACAGGATCACGAGCGGTACCTGTCTATCAAACTACTTCCTATGTTTTTTCTGATACAGACCATGCGCAAAGCCTTTTCGCGCTTGATGAGCCAGGAAACATCTACAGCCGAATCGGAAATCCAACTGTTGATGTTTTTGAGAAAAGAGTTGCACTTCTAGAAGATGGTGTTGCAGCTGTAGCTACTTCTTCTGGTATGTCAGCTATCGCGCTTGCCATCTTAAACATCGCACACGCAGGAGACGAAATTATTGCAGCTACGAATCTATACGGAGGTACTTACAACCTATTTTCTACTACTCTTCCGAAATACGGAATCAACGTAAAGTTTGTTGATGCAGAGGATCCAGAGAACTTCCGAAACGCGGTTACTCCAAACACGAAAGCATTTTTTGCTGAAACGATCGGGAACCCCAGTCTTAACGTATTAGATATTGAGGCAGTGGCAGATATTGCGCATGAAAACGATGTACCTCTAATTATCGATAATACATTTGCAACACCATATGTCACAAAGCCAATAAGCTTTGGAGCGGACATCGTAATCCACTCAGCTACAAAATGGATCGGCGGACATGGAACCGCAATTGGCGGTGTTGTAGTGGATGGAGGACGCTTTAATTGGAATTCAGATAAATACCCAGGATTCACTGAGCCAGATAACAGCTATAACGGATTAAGATACGCGAATGATTTTGGAACATTGGCTTTCGCGACTAAATTACGCGTTCAGCTTTTACGAGATTTCGGAGCTTGTTTAAGTCCACACAATGCATTTCTCCTTCTACAAGGTTTAGAAACACTGCATCTACGAGTGGAAAAACATGCGAAGAACGCACAAGAAGTAGCGGAGCATCTGGAAAAACATCCAGCAGTAGATTGGGTTTCATATCCTGGTCTTTCTTCGCACAGAAGTCATGAGCTTGCGAAAAAATATTTAAGCAACGGTTTTGGTTCGATCGTAAACTTTGGAATTAAAGGCGGGCGTGATGCAGGACGTAAGGTCATTAACAACATCACATTATGGTCACATGTTGCAAATGTTGGTGATGCAAAATCATTGATTATCCACCCTGCTTCTACCACTCATCAACAGCTGAGCGGAGACGAATTAGTAGCAACAGGCGTAACAGAAGAACTAATTCGGTTGTCGATCGGACTTGAATCCGTAAAAGATCTTACGAATGATCTTGATCGTGCGATACAAACGGCTACAGGAATCGGAGCGGATAAAACAGAAATCACGATTAATGACGAAGGTGTCATTCGTTGGGCATTGCAATCATCACTTTATAGAGCAGTTGAGAATGGACAGGAAATTCAACGACCTAAGACGCTAGCGATCGTGGGACTCAGTTCCAATCCTGCAAGACCTAGCCATCGATTAGCTAGAAAGATGCAGCGACTTGGCTATAAGATCGTTCCTGTTAATCCAAGAGAAACCGAAGTGCTTGATGAAAAAGCGTATCCAGATTTAAAATCCATTCCGTTTCCGATAGATGTTGTTCAAGTATTTAGAAGTCCAGAAGCAGCGATCGAGCTCGCAAAAGAAGCAGCGGTCACACAACCAAAAGTGTTCTGGCTGCAAGAAGGTGTCATCTCACCAGAGGCTGCAAAAATCGCGAAAGAAGCTGGTATTGATGTGGTGCATAACAGATGCACGTATAAAGAAGCACAACGACTAAGAGGTACCATTTCAACGTATGCGTGTGAACTTTAAAAATAGAGATAGCCGATTCATTTTTAGGTTTTGCTTTAATGATTCTTTGCTTGTTGATTGTAGTGCAAGGTGTGAGACTCCTGGAACGGGAGTCAACGACTTTCAAGAGTAACTCAAAAAATAGCCATACAAAAAGAGAGAAACGTGGAGGGAAATACATGATGAAGATTTGGCAAAAAGCAGCACTGGCTTTAAGCATAGCAGGCGCTTTAGTGTTAGCGGGCTGTTCCAGCAGTGCTAAAGAAGGTGAGAAGCCGGAGAAGATTAGACTTGATTATGCCTTTTACTCTCCAACAAGTCTAGCACTCAAAAAGTTTGGCTGGGCAGAAGAGACATTCAAAAAAGATGGCATTGAAGTGGAATGGGTTCAGAGTCAGGGAAGTAATAAAGCGCTCGAATTTTTGAATTCAGATAGCGTTGATTTTGGATCGACAGCTGGTGCCGCAGCTTTAATCGCAAAAGACAAGGGTGCTCCGATCGAGTCAGTCTATATCTATTCTCAGCCAGAATGGACAGCACTTGTCGCGGCAGATGGATCAAAGATTAAAGATGTAAAGGATCTGAAAGGTAAAAAGATAGCGGCGACGTTTGGTACAGACCCGCACATCTTTCTACTCCGAGCACTTGCAGATGCCGGCCTTTCTGCAAAGGATGTACAAATCGTAAATTTACAACATGCAGATGGTGCGAATGCTCTATTAAAAGGGCAAGTGGATGCTTGGGCTGGATTAGATCCACATATGGCGAGAGCAGAAATCGAATCCGGTGCTCAATATATTTACCGCAATCCAGATTTTAATACGTATGGCACGTTAAACGTACGCTCTGAGTTTGCAAAGAACCACCCGAAACAAGTAGAACAAGTCATTGAACTTTACGAAAAAGCAAGGAAATGGACGATTGAGAATCCAGAGGAAGCAACAAAACTTTTATCTGAAGAAGCGGGGATTAAAGAAGATGTCGCAAAAAAACAACTGCAACGAAACAACTTCGAGGAACCTGTTCCAGGATCACAGCACGAAAAAGCTATATCGGCTGCAGGCGAAGTTCTCCAAACAGAAGAGATTGTCAAAAAAGATACTAACATCGAAGATCTTGTAAAGAAATTAATCAATCCGAAGTTCGCAGAAAAAGTAATCAAACAATAAGGAGAGAGAGGAGGAAGTGTCGATGATTTCTGAAACACATAAGTGGAAAGTAGCACAGAGAGCTTCCCCTCAAAAGCTCTCATCATCTAAAGGCATATTCCAATTAGGTAGAGGAATTCTTATTGGTTCTATCTTGCCTATCATTTTATTAGTTGGGTGGGAAATAGCAGCTAGAATGGGACTACTAGCTGCGCACCTGCTGCCTGCACCAACCATTATTTTAGAGAAAATAATTAGCATGTATCAAGATGGCTCCCTGTTTGGTCACATCTCTATTACACTGACCCGGGTATTCTTAGGGTTTGCGATTGGAACGGTAGCGGCGGTCGTGATCGGTGCGATTGTTGGTTATGCAAAAACAGCAGAAAGACTTTTAGATCCGTTGTTTCAAGCGATTCGTTCTATCCCTTCTCTTGCCTGGGTACCACTCTTTATTCTTTGGATGGGGATTGGCGAACCTTCTAAGATTTCTTTAATCGCAGTAGGTGTATTCTTCCCTGTCTATTTAAATATTGTGGCAGGGATCCAAGGGGTGGATCGTAAGCTCATCGAGGTAGGAAGAATTTATAAGTTAACACCTTATCAGCTAACGAAACGCATTATTCTGCCTGCTGCATTGCCGTCATTCATCACAGGTATGCGCAGCGGCTTAGGTTTAGGGTGGATGTTTGTAGTAGCCGCAGAGCTTATGGGTGCAAGTGAAGGATTAGGCTATCTGCTTGTGGTAGGTCAGAACACGTACTCACCTGATACGGTAATTGCGAGCATCTTGCTATTTGCAATCTTAGGAAAGATAACGGATGCCGTACTAAAATGGATCGAACGCCGTTCGTTAAAATGGCAAGATAGTATAACCAATCAAGGATAGAAGGAGGGGAAACAAATGCTGAATGTGAATCGTTTAAAACGTACGTTTAATCATGACACAGCTGGGTTTCAAGATATTAATTTTTCTGTACAGGAAGGGGAAATCATTGGAATTCTAGGAACGAGTGGCTGTGGGAAAAGTACATTGCTTCGCGTGCTATCAGGACTTGATAAACAATATGAAGGGACGATTTCGATAGAGAATGGATCGAACAACCAGATCGGTATGATGTTTCAAGAACCTCGCCTTCTTCCATGGTTGTCTGTAAAGAAAAACATTTCATTCGGTTTGGAAAAAGAAAAAAGGAATACGGATAAATATAAAACGTATCTGGATCTAGTAGGATTAACGGATTTTGAGAACCATTACCCGAAAGACTTATCAGGGGGGATGGCACAGCGGACAGCAATAGCAAGAGCGCTTATCACTGAGCCTGAGATTCTATTATTAGACGAACCATTCAGTGCGTTAGATGCTTTTACAAAAATGCAGCTTCAAGATCTTTTATTATCCATATGGCAAAAAAAGAAAACGACGATGATTTTAGTAACTCACGATATTGATGAAGCACTTTATTTATGTGATCGAATCTTTATCTTAAAAGGGCAGCCAGGTGAAGTGTATAGCGAAGTTTCAGTGGAAAAACAAAAACCGAGAACCCGCGGAGACGCTTACCTCTCTAAACAAAAAGCACACATCTTAAATTTACTAAACGTTGAAAAGAAAGCAGCAGGTGAACAGAAATGACAAAACTAGCCACCATTCATCCAGTCGAAGGAAATCATAATATTTCAGAAGACCAAAGGGATACAGCATTTTCTTGGGAAACTTTTATTAAAGAATTCAATAGGCGAAGTGATGGTAAGACGAATATGGCGTATGAATGTGTAGACCGTCATGTTGAAGAAGGAAGAGGTGAGAAAACAGCTCTTCACTATATTGACGACTCACAGGATATTAAAATTCGTTATAACGAGTTAAAGAAAACGACTGATCAATGGGCGGCGGTTTTGAAAAAGCATGGTGTAAAGAAAGGAGATTTTGTATTCGTATTCTTGCCAAAACACCATCATTGTCATATCGCAATGTTAGCTGCTATTAAGTTAGGTGCGATCGTGGGTCCGTTATTTGAAGCATTCATGTCAGATGCTGTAAGAGACCGAATCAATGATTGTAAAGGAACGTTCTTAATTACAGATGAAGAGTTGTATAAGCGAGTACCAAGAGAAGATATTCCGAGTCTTCATACGGTTTTTTTAACAGATGCTGAAGGAGAAAACGGAGAAATCTCGCTTCCAAAAGAATTGAAGAATGTAGAGAACACTGAGAGTCAGATTGAGTGGGTAGATCCTGAACATGGTTTAAACATCCACTACACATCCGGTTCTACTGGAAAACCTAAAGGAATCATCCATGCTCATCGAGCGATGGTTCAGCAATATCTTACAGGCAGATGGGTGTTAGATATTCAAGAAGATGATGTGTATTGGTGCACGGCTCATCCTGGATGGGTGACAGGAACAGTGTATGGCGTTTTTGCACCATTATTAAACGGAGCCACCATTGTTGTTCACGGTGGGCGATTTAAAGCAGAAACCTGGTATGAAACCTTACAAAAAACAGGTGTCACAGTATGGTATAGTGCACCAACTGCGTTCCGCATGTTGATGGCAAAAGGAAATCAGCTTCCAGAACACTATGACCTTTCAAAGCTTCGTCATATTTTGAGTGTAGGCGAGCCATTAAATCCAGAGGTAATCTTTTGGGGTAAGAACGTACTTGGTAAACGAATTCATGATACATGGTGGATGACTGAAACTGGTGCGCAGCTTATCGTGAACCTTCCAACAGAGCCGATCAAGCCAGGTTCGATGGGAAAAGCTTTTCCTGGAATAACAGCAACTGTATTGGATGAAGAGGGAAAAGAATTGCCTCCGTACGCTGTAGGACATTTAGCGATCAAGGCCCCATGGCCAGCAATCATGAGAGAGGTTTGGCAGAACCCTGAAAAATATAATTCTTATTTTAGCTGGGGTGAATGGTATGTTTCTGGAGATCTAGCCATAAAAGACGAAGATGATTATATCTTTTTCCAAGGACGTTCAGATGACATGATTAATTCTTCAGGAGAACGAATCGGACCATTTGAAGTTGAAAGCAAGCTGATTGAACACAAAGCAGTGGCCGAAGCTGGAGTAATAGGCAAGCCTGACCCTATTCGCGGAGAAATCGTGAAAGCCTTCATCGTGTTAAAAGATGGATTTAGCGAGAGTAAAGAGCTTTTGGAAGAAATCCGAATCTTTGTTAGAGGTGAGTTAGCTGCACATGCTGCACCTCGTGAAATTGAAATCGTGGAAGAGCTCCCTAAAACAAAGATCAGCGGAAAAATATTGCGAAGAGAGCTGAAAGCCCGTGAGTTACAAAAACTTGCTTGAGACCACGAGAAAGATAGGGAAGATAAGAATCGGTGACTTTGCTTTAGAGTCAGGTAAGATAATCCTAAATGCAGAACTAGCTTTTGAAAAAACGGGAAACCCAAAAGGTCCAGTTGTCTTACTTTGCCACGCGTTAACTGGAAATCAGTATGCATTTGGTGAAGAGGAAGATCCAGGATGGTGGCGTGGATTAATTGGTCCTGATCATTATATCGACACAAACCAATTTCAAGTCATCACATTTAATGTGCTCGGAGGATGCAGCGGTTCTACAGGTCCAGCAAGTACAAATCCTGAAACCGGAGAAATCTATGGAAAGTCATTTCCTTTTGTAACGGTAAGAGATATGGTTCGCGCACAGCGACAGGCACTTAGCATTTTAGGAATTCCAAGACTTCTAGCCGTCATGGGGGGATCTCTTGGCGGTATGCAGGCACTTGAATGGGCAGTGCAGTTTCCATACTTTTTAGAAAAAGTATTTATCTTTGCGGCAACTCCCTTCTTAAGTGATTATGGAGTTGCCTATAATAGACTCGCTCTTCACGCGATAGAAAGTGATCCTGTTTATAAGAGCGGCAATTATAAAGGCGATGATAAATTGACAGGTTTGGAGATCGCACGTATGGCGGGCTTATTAACGTACCGCCAGCCTAAATTATTTAACGAGAGATTCAATAGAGAGATCAAAGAAAAAGATGATGAAGGTAAACCGTTCTTTCAAGTAGATTCTTATCTTACGTATCAGGGGGAAAAGTTGACGAAAAGATTCGATGTGGATAGTTATGTTTCACTTCTATACGCTATGAACGCTTTTGATATTGGGGATAAGCTCGGTGGCTGGGAGCGGGCAGCATCACAAATTCAAGCTGAAGTTCATGCTTTTGGTTATGAAGGGGATCTTCTATATCCACCTGAAGTGATTGAGAATTTTGTTAAACATACTAGATTCGGAACCTACTATTCTATAGAAACAGACTTCGGTCATGATGGATTTTTAGTTGAATTTGAAAAGTGGGGACCACATGTGAGGGAAGCATTGAGACAAGAAGGGAGGCTGCAATATGGCACCTATTAAAGCGGCGCTGCTAGGTTTTGGAACAGTTGGCCAAGGTGTATATGAAGCGCTGAAAACACATAAAGAACAGCTTCAAGCCGTGCTCGGTCAAGAAGTTGTGATCGAAGGAATCTTAGTAAAAGATGGATCGAAAAAACGTGAAGTGGATGATCATGTTTTAATTACTACTGACTTTAATGAAATCCTCAATATTGAAGGATTAGAGGTCGTGTTTGAAGCAATAGTGGGAGAAGAGCCTGGTTTTACTTACTTAAGCCGCGCTCTTGATAAAGGTTGTCATGTAATTACAGCTAACAAAGTCATGTTTGCGAGACATGGGAGAACATTGCTTGATAAGGCGGAAACACTGAAACGCTTTGTGGGATTTGAAGCGACAACTGCCGGGGGAACTCCGATTATTCGCAGCATCTCGCAGCTTCTTCAAGTAAATGAGATCCATACAGTTGAAGCTATATTAAACGGTACATCCAACTACATTTTAACGAATATGAGGGAAAAAGGTCTTCCCTTTCATGATGTGTTAAAGTCTGCCCAAGAACTTGGGTATGCAGAAGCTGACCCGGCAAGTGATATAGAAGGTTATGATGCTTTTTATAAGTTAATGATTCTTAGCGAGTTGTCGTTTGGTGAGACGCCGAAATGGGAGGACGTAGAACGAAAAGGAATAACAGAAGTAACTGCTGAGCAAATCTCTGTGTTTAAAGACTGGGGATATAAGGTGAAGCATTTGGCGCGGATCCGCCGTGACAGCGACCAATTCATTTCATCTGTAAAACCCGTGTTGGTCGATGCTGATCATCCATTGTACGGAGTGGAAGATGTTCAAAATGCTATTATGGTGGACACGAGCCTAGCAGGAAAAGTTACGATCCAAGGAGCTGGTGCAGGAAAACTTCCAACAGCAAGCGCCATGGTGGAAGACTTGACTTATGTGCTTCAGCCTCGATCTTTATTAAGAAAGAAAAATTCAGCTACTATTGCTGAAGAAGTAAGTAGTGAAGATACAAATACGACGCTTATTGGAGAATATGTTGTCATTGGCTCTTCTGTAGGATTTCATGGAACAGATGAAGTAGAGATCTTAAAGCAAGAAGTAGAAGGTGATCTTGTTTATTTGTTGGTCGAGTGTCAGGTAAGTACAGCCCTTTTGTTAGAGGAAAATCCGGACCTTGTTGTTTATGAAGTAGCAGGAAAGGTGAGGAAGACAGAGGGAAGGGCTGAGCAAAAAGATTCGCTGCTAAAGAAAGTGATCAATTTATAGAATGAGAGAAGTTTGCTTCATCAAGTGTATTAGACGAACATTGCAGAGTGGCTCCTGCAATGTTTTTTAGTGTGTGGGTTTTGTAATGCCGCTAGCATAAAAGTCTGTGAGCGAGCATAAAAGTCTGTGACCGAGCATAAACCTCCGTGAACGAGCAAAAAGCACAAATCATACACAAAAATTAAATAAGCTGGATGAAAGGTCATCGAACAACTGCTTTCAACCAGCTTATTTTCTTATTTACTCCTATTACTCTTCACTATAATCCTCGTTTATTACCGTGAACTCATCAATCAACTCTCCATCAGAAGAAATAGTCGTAAATGTAATTTTGTCTTTGTTTACTTTTGCACGCATGGATACAGCGATGTTGTCCATATTTACAAACTCGAATTTTTCATCTGCTACAGCGTCATAATGTTTGTTGCCTGTTGTTCCAGCTACGACATAGACGGTTCCGTTTTCATCTTCATTTCCATCTTTCAATTTCTTTGTCCGGCCATAACTATGGTCGTGACCCGAGAAAACAAGGTCGATACCAAGTTCGTCAGCTACAGGAGGTATCTTTTCTTTCATGATCTCGTTACCGCCGAACGGGTTTGTATAATATGGGGGTTTGTGAGTCACAAGAATTTTCCAAGGTTTATCAGAACCTTTCATATCCTGTTTTAACCACTTAAGTTGTTGGTTCAGTACCTTTGCATCAGATGTGTATCCGAGTACAGCAATATACAAGTTATTATAATCTACTGAATATGTTCCGCCTTTATCAACATTTGGTCCGTTATTTGGTAGATTGAAGATGGATTTTGCTAGAGACGCATCAGCATCTCCCATGTACTCGTGATTTCCAAGGGCAGTGACTAAATCAGTAGAACGAATCTTGTCATAACTGCTCAATACAGCTAACGAATCATCCCATTGATGAAATTTGGAAGATTCATCAATTAGATCGCCAACATGAACCATGAACGATAGATTTTCTTTGTCTAGATCTCCTAATATCTTGTTGAAATGAGACAGATCAGAGGGTGATTGCGTATCGCCTAGGACTGCAAACTCAAAGCTCTGTTTTCGCTTTAAAGTAGTAAATTCCATGAACTCTGACCAGTGCTCACCATCACCAACACGGTAAATATAAGTGGTACCTTGTTTTAGTTTCTGCAGCTTCACCTCATTTACACGGATTATTCCATTCTTAGTTAGGTCTAGTTCTCCAGAAAAGACTTGATCACTTCCCCTTGCTTTTTGAGTCTTTAGTGTAGAACTGCCTTTACGTTCAAAGTCTTTCTTTTTAGCGTATTGAACAATTGCTGATTGTTTTCCAGCATGAGGACTAGACATCCAGGTTAAGCCTTTCGTTTTATAAGGATTGCCAGTCGGAGTCGAGATAATATTCTTGAATTCAGTTTCAGTCGCAAGCGCTGGGTATGTTTGTGTATTGACCTTAAAGGAATATTTACCATCTTTTACTGCATATAACGTGATTTTCTTCACTTCATCTGAGAAAGAATCAACCATTATCTTTCCTTTACGATCAGTTTTCCCTAAGGAGACAGGATCTTGCTCACTAATATGCGCAAACAATTCAGCATTTACAACGGGCTCTTTGTTACTATCATTTACAAAAAGCTTTGTTGGTTCTCCAATTAATATTGGATCATGTGTCAAGCTGATTGCAGATTTAACAGGAATACGAACGGGCTTGATCGAAAAACTTGAAATGAAATTCTCTGCTTTTGGCTGACTATAAACTAGGTTTCCATTAATTATTTCATATTTTAGTTCGCTGTCTTCTTTTGTAGAAGCAGGAATATCTATCTGAATCGTTGCAGCATCTGCAGTTTCAGAAGTCTCACCACTATTGATTAGATTGAGAGTTAAGATACCAGTCTGTGAGTCGAAGTTTGTTGTGCTCGACTGAAAAGCTTCTGAAAATATTACATCTTCAACTGGAAATTCTTTATCCATCTGCATTTGAATAACAGCAGAAGTAATATCATCGAGCTGTGTCATTTTTACCTTGAGATTAAAGGGATCGCCTAAATAAGCTTCTTCTCGTGACTTGACTAGTACAACCTTTGCGGATCCAGTATTTACTGAAAAATAACTGGTATGAACAGCTTGGTTTCCAAATTTATCAGGAACGATCAACGTTACTTTATGTGTTCCATCAGCCCAACGATACCCACTTAATGAGATGGAACCATCCATGTCATAAGAAAAGTGACCTTCTGCATCTTCATAATTCTTACCATCTACGATCATACGGATCTTGTCCCAATCAATGCCTGTTTTAAACAAATCATCTTCATATTCGTTTACTCTTGCCGTAATGGTTACTTCATCTGTTGTGAAATTCTTGTCGTCCGTACTAACAGATTGAATGACAGGAGGGTAGAGGTCATCTACCTTTTCACCGTATACGGCACGTATGTTATCCACATAGATGGAACCTTTTGTCATTGGACCGGTAATACCGGATTTTGTAGACATCAAACGAATCGTTTGTGTTCCTGATAACTTGAACGGTCCTGTAAATGAGGAGGGAATATCAGCTTCGATGTATTTCCAACCTGTCCAGTCGATTCCGGGATCTTCACTTGTCAGATTTATCGTCTGATTCTTACCGTTGCCATCCACGATCATCATTCTCAACCAATAGCCTTGTGCTTCAGGAGTTCCGTACACCCACATGCCTATACTTGAAGGAATACCGTCGATAGGAGTATGTGCTCCAGGTCCAGCATAAACACCGAGCGTCGTCCCTGTTTGAGCACTTGAAAAATCAAAATCAAGTTTGAGCGACTGGTTGTCAAAACGAACTGGGTCTGGGAATTCAGAAAGTGCTAGCGTTCCATTTTCTCCACGACCGGCAGTGGATGTTTTCCAACTGCCTAATGTATCCTCAAAATTATGAAGAACGATAGGAAGCTGTCCAACCGCTACATTTATCTGTGCTTCAAGAGAGGTTCCGTTTAGTCGAGCCGTGATTGTTCCTTTTACGTTTTGATCTCCAGTATGAAGTATGCCTCTTTCATCAATAGTTCCCATACCATCAGGGATCTCAAATGTAATGTCTTGCGTGTTCCATCTTACATTCCTTTTTTCGAAACTGGTGATGAGATTAATCTCTGCTTGGCTGTTTTTAGCAACTGTCAATTCAGAAGATGTAAAGTGCATTTCGTTAGGTGTTTCAATCTCAATAATACTCTTGCCAACTTCATGACCATCATGCTTTAAAAGAACGTGAAACTGTCCAGTTTTTCCACTCGATACAAAAATACCTTCATTATTGATGGTTCCATAAGAAGGTTCAGACACTTCCCACGTTAAACCTGAATTTGGGAGTGGGGCAGATGCTTTAGACTTGTCCATTCCTTTTGCGTCAAAATGAATCGTTGAGCCAGGAGTGAACGATATGTCGTATGGATCGATGTGCGCGGAATGGAAGACACGATCAGAAGGCTCTTTTGTAACAACAAGCCAAGAGTTGGCAACACTTCTTTCATTTCTGTCAGAAGGCTGATTGTCTACTTCTAATACATCATCACCTCGTTTACGAGTCGTAAAAGTAGAGGAGCCGCCTCCGTCGAGGTTAAGAGCGTGAACAGCACCATGATCAAGCATTAATTGAGCTAGATCTTTCATGGAAATACCTGCTGAATAAGGTTCTTGTCTCCCGTCGATGACAACAAAGAAAACATCACCGTCTTCTTTAATGCCAACTGCAGTTCGAGGCTCTTTATCCTGACCTGTTTGAGGAGTTTGATAGATTTGACTATTCCTAACGAGGATGGCGTTACCGCCGAGAGCCTCTTGAAGGTCTGTTTTAATCGATTCATAATCTGAGGGGTTACCGATAACAGCACTACCATCCTTCTTTATGCCGAAAAAGTTCCACGATCGTCCGCTTGTCCCTTTTATTGAGCGCCCTTCTTTATAAACAACGCCATGAGGTTCACCTGTTGCCATGTTATAAAAATCAGCGTTTACGGCTGCAACCACTTGGTGGTTTTCTCCATTGGCCGCGTTCGCTTGTGCTCTCACAGGCTGTAAGCCAAATGAATCTCCATCATTAGGCGTCCCGGCTTCAATGGAAACGTTTGGATTATGTACATCGACTTCTACTACGTAACTCTCAATCTTCTTTCCTTCTTTGCTTTCAAAGCTGTAATGCTTTTCTTCTACACCAGGTGCGAGGTTTGCCCGGTACTCATTAATGGGGGTTTGTACAACTTCAGAAACGAGATCGAACTCACCTAAAGCAGAGGTGCTAATGGGTGTTAATGTACTGCTCACGAGACTCAGGGCAAGGGCAGAGGTTAATAGATTTTTCCAATTAATTTTCATCTTTTCCTCCTGTAAACATTATTTTGATACAAGGGTTTTGGTGTACAGGTTTACAATAATGGAAAAATATTAATTTAATGTTAGTATTTTGTAATATGTGTTTATAGTTATACTAGAAAACTAAAGTAGTTGTTACAATAGGGCAAAAGTTCTCTTGTAGCCATACATATAAAGACCTGCACTCAGACGAGCGCAGGTCTTTTCTCTCTCTAGGTTCTCTCTCTCTGTTATCATACGAGGGGTTGTTAAAGCAAAAGGTTTTCATGCAATTGATCACATCGGGTGAATCAAGGACTCATTTCCTCTAAAGGAAATGAACTGATTAGCACCAGCCGTGTCCGCCGCCGTAACCACCGCACCAACAACACCCAACGATGATTAACAAGATAAATAGAACTACGATTAAAGCGAAGCTGTTTCCGTAAGACTTATATCCCATTTAACCCACCTCCTTCTTTACAATGACAGAATATTAGAGGTACAAGTTAAAGGTTTGGGCGGAATTAGCCCATTTTTTCGGGACAAGAGCGGAATCCTTATTTTATAAAGTAATGCATTTACCAAAATGTGGTTTCATGTATAATTACACTAAAACCTACCAAGATTATTGACTTTTATGAACAAAACCATATTTGGAGCTGATAACATGTACGGTGTAATTGCTTATTTAAACAGTGAAACTGAAACAAAGATAAATGAACTTAGGGATGGACTAATAAAAGAAGGAATCGTTGGTCATGGTATGCGGCCACATGTAACTCTTGGTACACATCCAGAAGTAGATATTGAATCGTTTAAGATATCTTTTCAAAATTATTTTAAAGACCTTGCTGCTGTACCTCTATTCTTCCCATCTCTAGCCATTTTCTTAAACAGCGGAACACTATATGCAGCACCGACTAAAAACAGTGTGCTGACAGATTTTCATCAGCGTTATCATGACCACTTTAAAAAAGAGATAAACCAACAATCTTTATATATCCCAACTCATTGGGTGCCGCATTGCACACTCGTAATGGACTTATCACATGAAGACTTAATTAAAGCGTTTGATTATTCAGCAAGGAACCTAGAGCCTTTTCCTGCTACGATTGATAGTGTCGCACTTATACAACTAACGTATGAAGCTGATATATGCATTGATGTGAAGGATATTCTGACTGTGAAATTAAAAAAAGAAGACGTGAATTGATATCGGATGACGTTTGAAAGTTGATGCTGTATGGTTATACATATACTAGTCATACAGAAAGGAATTATCGTACATGTGGAACGAATTTAAAACATTTATCATGCGTGGCAACGTGATCGATCTCGCCATCGGCGTAATTATCGGGGCAGCGTTCAGCAAGATCGTCACTTCACTTGTTGATGATGTCATCATGCCTCCGATTGGTCTGTTACTTGGAAAAGTAGATTTCAGCAACCTCTACATAAATTTAGGAAAAGGTGACTATGCCACATTAGCAGATGCGCAAAAGGCGGGAGCCGCTACACTTAATTATGGATTGTTCATTAACACGCTGATCAACTTCTGTATCATTGCATTGGTTATATTTCTGGTAGTAAAGCAGATAAATCGTCTTAAGAGAAAAGAAGAAGTAAAAGCGCCAGATACAAAAGAATGCAAATATTGTTTATCTACAATTCCGCTGAGAGCCGTTAAATGCCAAAGCTGTACGGCAGATTTAAACGATGATGCTGTAGTGAGACAGTCCTCTGAATAAGGGGGCTGTCTTTTATTGTAGGAAAAGTTTATAGAAGCAGTTGTGCTACAATTATTACATAAAAACAAGTGAAAACTAGAGGTAGGTGAAACCATGCCTGAAGCGGTTAAAATCTCTGTACGGTCCTTAGTCGAATATGTATACCGTTCCGGAAGTATTGAATCCGGATTTAAATCAACCTCATCCTTAATAGAAGGAACGAAGGCACATCAAACCATACAAAAAACGTATGAAGAGACCGATAAGGCAGAAGTATTTCTGCAAACGAGCTATCTTCATAAAAACCTTGAATATTGGATAGAAGGCAGATGTGACGGTCTTCTTTTGCGTAATGATATAGTCACGATCGATGAGATCAAATCAACTGCTCGAAATTTAAGTGAGATTACAAGAGATTCCTACCTCGTTCACTGGGCTCAAGCAAAGGTGTATGCCTACATATACATGGAAAGAGAAAATATTAACAAAGTTACGGTCCAGCTGACCTATGTACATATTGATTCTAGTGAGCAGAAGAAATTTCAGGAAGATGTTACATTTACTGAGCTAGAGAATTTCATGTCTCAACTAATAAAAACGTATGCACCATTCGCTGAATTGCGTCTCGAAAATCAGCAAAAAAGGAACAACAGTATACGAGAGCTAGCTTTTCCATTTCCATCATACCGGAATGGTCAACGTAACTTTGCTGGTGCTATCTATAAAACGATTATGGATAAAAAAACTCTATTTGCGAATGCTCCGACTGGTACAGGAAAAACCATTTCGACTCTTTTTCCAGCCGTCAAAGCGATCGGAGAAGAAAAAGCAGAAAAGATTTTTTATTTAACAGCTAAAACACTCAATCGAAAAAACGCAGAAGAAGCACTTTTGTTAATGAAAGAAAAGGGATTGTTTCTGCAAAGCACGACCATAACGGCTAAAGACAAAGTTTGCTTTAAAGAAGAAACTCGGTGCGAACCCTCGTATTGTGAGTTTGCCGATGGATATTTTGACAGGATAAATGGAGCAGTACTTGATATCTTGAAAAATGAGACCGTGATGGATCGAGCAGTAATCTCAGATTATGCACAGAAACACAAAGTTTGTCCGTTTGAATTCTCTGTTGATCTTGCGTATGCTTCAGACAGCGTAATCTGTGATTATAATTATGTATTTGATCCTAGAGTCTCGTTCAAACGTTTGTTTGAAGAACAAAAAAAGCGGACGGTTCTGCTTATGGATGAGGCGCACAATCTAGTGGACAGAGCTCGCGGAATGTATTCTGCAGAGATTATGAAATCGTCATTTTTACAACTTGCGCGTAATTATAAGGGAAAACATGACGGGGTCTGGAATACGGCAAAAGCCGTTAACCAGGAACTTCTTTTGATAAAAAAAGAACATGAAGATAAAGATGTTGCTGTCATAGAATTGCAGGAAAAACTACTTGAGAGTTTAGAAGCTTTCTTAATACAGGCAGAGCAGCTATTAGCCAGTGGTGATAACAGCGAACAACTATTAGAGACTTTTTTTGAAGCGCTGCAATGGGTCAAGATTTCACAATTTTACGATGAACGTTTCGTTACGTTCATCTCGACGTTTAAAAGTGAGGTCAAAGTTCGGCTATTTTGTATGGATCCTTCACAGCTGCTTTTTCAGACTGGTAAGAAATATGGTTCACGCATATATTTTTCAGCAACACTCTCACCACTATCGTATTTTCAAGAAATGCTCGGAGGAGAGAAAGACGATTACATCATTCGGATGCCGTCTCCTTATGAAAAAGAGCAGCTGGATGTATTCGTGCAGCCTCTGTCTACCCGCTTTAGAGATCGGGAAAAAACGATAGATCCAATTGTGGGTATGATCAAAGACTTGGTCGTGAACAGACCAGGCAACTATCTTGTTTTCTTTCCATCCTATCGGTATATGACAGATATATATGAACGAATGTTAGAAGTCGATCCAGACTTTTCGCTCATCGTTCAACATCCTGCTATGAAGGAAGAAGAGCGAGAGACATTTTTAGCTCATTATGACTCTGTAGGTGAGAAATCCCTTGTCGGGCTCGCTGTCATGGGTGGCATCTTTTCTGAAGGAATTGATTTAAAAGGAGATAAACTTACTGGTGCTGTAATCATTGGTGTTGGATTGCCTCAAGTAGGATTAGAGCGTGATACGATGAAGGATTATTTTCAGCGTGCAGGCAAGAATGGTTACGACTTCGCGTACGTGTATCCTGGAATGAATAAAGTTCTGCAGGCAGGAGGGCGTGTTATCCGATCAGAAGAAGATCAGGGAACGCTCGTTTTAGTAGATGATCGCTTTCTAACAAGGAAGTATGTAGAGATGCTGCCAGAAGAGTGGCGCGATTTTGTGGTGTTGGATCGGTCGTTTATGTAAAGTTGTGTTTTGTGAGTTTGTCGAAAAGCCTATAAAACATTTTGAAGGCCTATAAAGTAATTTGATGGCCTAGAAATAGATTTGAAGGACCATAAAATTGGCTGATGGCCTATAAAATGAAAACTAGGGCCTAGAAACGAGTCACGATAACTATCACACACTTCCTAAGCCATTAAAAAACACTTGGAGACGGAACTCCAAGTGTTTTTATTTATTTCCTAAACAACCCTGCATTTAAAAATGGCAAACCGAATGTATCTGCTGGCTGCGTTATTTCCTTCATTTTGCGTAATTCAACCTCTTCGAATTCAAAGAAGACCTCCCGCATCCGCTCAAACGTGTACCCTAATCCTCCTTGCATCGAGCGATCTTTGTACACGTCCATGTCAGGTATATCTAATCCCATGCCCACAGCATCAAAGCACGTTATAGCAAAATGTCCGCCTTCTTTTAAACAGTTGTTTAAAAGGTTCAAATAACTGACACGACGATGGGGAGGCACATGATGGAAGCAGCCGGAATCATAGATGAGATCATACTCTTTGTGTGGTAGGTTAATCTCAAAGATATTTCCTTGTATAAATTTCACTTCAACGCCTTTTTCAACAGCACGTTCACGAGCCCAATCTAGTCCTTCGCTTGAGAGGTCTACAGCATCTACTTCAAACCCGAGTTGAGCTAAGAAGATTGCATTTCGACCAGGCCCACATCCAAGTTCTAACACGCGGCCAGGCTGAATCATGCCACGTTCCACGTAGTTCACAAGATTTTCATCTGGAGCGTCAATGAAAAAAGGAATCCTTTTATTTCGATCTTCATAAAAAGAGTTCCAGAACGCGCCTTCATCACGTAAAAGAGAATCTAGCATGTTAAAAACATGTTCATTTTTTGTAATCAAATTTGTCAAATGATCTTCCGCCTTTCTCATTCAAAATGAGCATCTGACTGACTGAGCTGTCTACCTCTATTTTACCAAAAAATAGGCTATAATAGAGGTGTTTAAGATAAATAAAGTGAGGTGAAACAATGGATAAAATAGCGGTTACAGAAGGTTTAATTCTTATGAAAGCTGGTCCAGAAGACGTGAAAGGAATAGCCAGAGTTTGCTCAGAAGGATGGCGTGCAACATATGGATACTTAGAAGATGAAGCGTATGTGAACAGAGTCATCGAAGAATATTATAACGAGAAAAGAATTGAAAAAGAAGTGACCGAGTTCACCGAAGGTTGGCACGGATATTTCGTAGTAAAAGAGGATGGGGAAGTAGTAGGTGCAATCGGCGGTGGAACGATTGGTGAAGAAACAGGTGAGATCTTTGTGTTGTATATGGATCCGAACAAGCGAAACAGGGGAATTGGAACGAAACTGTTAAACTATTACACAGACTATCAGAAGAATTTAGGTATTAAAGAACAATG
Organism: Fictibacillus sp. 7GRE50; assembly: GCF_015903875.1. Taxonomy (NCBI): domain Bacteria; kingdom Bacillati; phylum Bacillota; class Bacilli; order Caryophanales; family Fictibacillaceae; genus Fictibacillus; species Fictibacillus sp. 7GRE50. Next base: position 467,196 of record NZ_JACZDW010000002.1, on the reverse strand, counting down.
GCTAACTGCGCAAAAAGATAACGTAAAAGCGATTCCTTTTTATGAAGCAAAAGGGTTTGTAAAACAGTCAGAAAAGAGGAGTGAAGGAAGCGGAAAACACCTGTCTATTCGATATATGCGAGAAATTTAAGAGCCCCTCAAGCAGAGGAGCTTTTTTTGAACAGATTTTTAAGCTAGCACTCTTTTCCTATCTTGAGCTTCAAACAATTTAAGCAAGCAAATAATCTCTTAAAACAACGCTGTAATTAGTCTACGATTGCTTTCTTACGTAAAAGCAAGGATTGAAAGTTCATACCTATACCTCGTCCAGCTTCTGTTACAACGTGAAAATCTTGTACGTCGAAAAGAGGAGCAACCACATCAAGTAAATCTTCATCGGTATAAAAGGAGAAGAATCGCTTTGGAATATATGAATCTTCTTGCCACACTCCCTCAGAATCTTTACCGCCGTAAACGCCCATGTAGAATAAACCATCCTCTGATAATACGGTATGAATGTTTTTAAGAACAGCAGGCAGGCTTACCTTTGGAACGTGAAGAAGCGTATTCATCGCCCATACCGCATCAAAAGATTCATCATCAAATTGTAGTTTGTAATAATCCATTACTTCTGCTTTTAAACCTTTTGCACGGCACGTTTCTACCATGTTAGGAGAGAGATCGATACATGTTACATCCAAGTGATGTTGAGATAAGTATTTTCCATGCTGACCTGATCCAGCTCCAAGATCAAGAACAGTATGTTGGTCATTTTTCGGACTAGATGTAAGAGCGGCAACAAAGGCATTTAATTCGTCAATTTTCCAATTCTGAATCTCTGATCGATCACGTGAATCAGCTTGCTCGTTATAGCTTGCTTTCAGACTTTCTTTTAATAAAAGATCCATGATGTTCTCTCCCTTATCCTTATCTGAAAATCAATTCTCTAAGCAACAATGTATTTATTATAGCGAAAGGTAAGAGTTAGGTAAATTTCAAAATGAAAGAATATTCTGCAAAGGAAAGCCCTTACATCCCTCCCAGTCCTTACACAATCTATTGTCTAGTAAAAAAGTAGTGTTCTATATGACCCCTTGAAACCGAATGATAGAGACGGTAGAATGTGAAGAAATTTATATTTTTTCTGAAAATTCATAACAAAGGGAGGATATCCATGTCACGTTCAGCGCTGAAAGCAGTACCTTCACCAAATACACCAGATCCTGAGAACAGCAAAAAAAATATCTTTAATCGACTGTTGGACTGGGTAGAGAAAAACGGAAATAAGCTTCCGGATGTTCTTACTTTGTTTGTCATCATTACGGCTGTTATCTTGCTAGGTTCATTCATAGCTGGAGTAGCTGGATGGAGTGCAGTGAATCCAGCTAATAATGAAAAAATTACAGCAGTCAACCTTCTGAACGAAGATGGAATCATAAGGATGCTGAGTGAGCTAGTTAGTAACTTTGTGAATTTCCCGCCGCTGGGCCTTGTGCTCGTCGTTATGCTAGGAGTAGGGCTGGCGGAATCAACAGGTTTGATCTCAGCTTTCATGCGAAGGGTTGTATTAGCCTCACCAAAAGCACTCATCTTACCGATCATCATTTTTATAGGAATCGTAGGAAATGCAGCCGCTGATGCCGCTTTAATCGTACTCCCGCCTGTAGCAGCAATGGTGTTTCTCACTCTTGGACGTCATCCGATCGCTGGACTTGCAGCAGCGTATGCAGCAGTTGCTGGTGGATTTAGTGCAAATATCATCATTAGTATGCTCGATGTAATGCTTGCTGGTTTCACAGAGTCAGCAGCACATCTTCAAGATAAATCGTATACAGCAAATCCTGCTATGAATTACTACTTCATGCTGGCCTCAACTTTTGTGCTAGTACCTGTTGCTGTTTGGGTAACGACAAAGATTGTAGAACCAAGACTAGGGGATTACCAAATTCCTGATGATCTTGAAGTGAAGAAACAAGCCTTAACTTCTGAAGAGAGAAGAGGCTTAAAGTGGGCAACGATCTCCCTATTCATCTATACAACGATCATTCTACTGGTAACGGTTCCCGAAGGTGCTATGCTTCGCCATCCGAAAACTGGAGAACTGATCGATTCTCCGTTTATGGATTCATTGGTTCCGATCATGCTTCTATTTTTCTTGATTCCAGCAATGGCTTATGGATTTGGATCTAAGGTCTTAAAAAACGATAAAGACGTAGCCGAACATTTAACAAAAGCGATGAGCGGCATGGGGTACTATATCGTACTTGCTTTTATTGCAGCTCAGATGATTGCTTATTTTAGCTGGAGCAATTTAGGTTCGATCATTGCAATAACAGGTGCAGACTTTCTAAAAGAATCAGGGTTTACGGGACTTCCGTTATTGCTCACATTTATCCTTTTTACAGCTCTTGTAAACTTACTCATAGCTAGTTCTTCAGCAAAATGGGCCATTTTAGGACCTGTATTTGTCCCGATGTTTATGGCTTTAGGTTATAGTCCAGCTTTTACCCAGATGGCATATCGAATTGGTGACTCGATCACCAATACGATAACTCCGATGCTTGCATACTTTGCCATCTTGCTAACTTTTGCGAAAAAGTTTGATAAAAATATGGGAATGGGAACTTTGATTTCCTCATTACTTCCTTATACGATCGCTTATACGATTTTTTGGTGTGTTTTATTTGCTGTCTGGTATGTGCTAGGACTTCCATTAGGTCCTGGCGAATATATAAAAATGTAGATTATAAGAGGAGTGAGCAGGAATGGAACAATTATTTAGCCGTTTGGCAAACTATCAAGATGAAATGGTGGAGATTCGGCGACATCTTCACCAAAATCCTGAACTGTCATTTGAAGAAGTCGAAACACCAGCCTTTATCGCTTCGTATCATGAGAAATTAGGATTAGATGTGCGCACGGGAGTCGGTGGGCGAGGAGTAGTCGCTACATTAAAAGGTGGAAAACCAGGAAAGACAGTTGCACTTCGAGCAGATTTTGATGCACTTCCGATTCAAGAAGAAAATGAATCTCCATACAAATCCAAAGTGCCTGGTGTTATGCATGCTTGTGGACATGACGGCCACACAGCGTCATTACTAGTACTCGCAAAAGTTTTAGCGGAACTTAAGAACGAAGTTGAAGGAACAATCGTGTTCATTCATCAGCATGCTGAGGAACTCGCTCCAGGTGGAGCTATTGCAATGATTGAAGATGGCTGTCTAGATGGTGTGGATGTTATCTACGGAACACATCTTTGGGCAACGATGCCAACAGGAACAATTGGTTATCGAACAGGGCCAGTTATGGCAGCAGCCGATTCGTTCACAATAAAAGTACAAGGTAAAGGTGGCCATGGCGCTCAGCCTCATAAAACAAGAGACAGCATCGTTATTGGTGCACAACTTGTTTCAAATCTTCAACAAATTGTGAGCCGCCGAGTTAATCCATTGGACGCTGCAGTCGTTTCAGTAGGTGCTTTTGAAGCAAAAAATGCATTTAATGTGATCGCGGATACGGCAAAATTAACAGGAACGGTCCGTACATTTAAGGAAGATGTTCGAGTTGCCATCGAGCAGGAGATCGATCGCATCGCAAAAGGAACGTGTATCGCATCTGATGCTTCCTATGAATATGTATTTAAACGAGGATATCCGGCTGTTGTTAACCATAAAGGCGACACGGAGTTCATAGTGGATGTAGCGAGAAAAGTTCCAGGTGTTATGGAACTCGAAGAAATCGAACCGCAAATGGGTGGGGAAGATTATTCATATTACTTAGAAAGAGTTCCGGGCACGTTCTTTTTTACAGGCGCTCTTGACGAAGCGTGGGAAGAAGTATATCCGCACCATCACCCAAAATTTAAGATTAATGAAGATGCTTTATTAATAGCAGCAAATTTACTCGGGGCTGCAACACTTACTTATCTAAAACAAAAGGCTTTAACAAAAGTTTTGAGCTAACTAATAAAAGCATGAAAAAGCTCCCTTACGAGAGGGAGCTTTTTTTATATTCAAGAATTATTCCCAACAGCTGTCAGGAGCGCTTCCGGATCCACCTGTTCCATTTTCACCGGAATCATTTCCATTAGATTGCTTGCACTTCTTAGAAGATTTCTTAGACTTTACAGCAGGACCCTTTTTAGACTTCTTGCGTTTAAGACCATCACCTAAAAGAGAGCGTAACGCTTCAACAGTACCAGCTTCAGCACCGTTTTCAGCGGTTACTTCAGCTTCAGTCTCTGTGCCGTTTGCATCTAAAGAATTAAAAGCTTCCAAAAGTTCTTTTCTTTTTTTACCCAATCGTATCACCCCCACTATTACTATATGAAATGCGTAAAAGAGTGCTTGTACGAATCACCATTTTTAAGATGAAGAAGCGTCTAAATTCTTTCGCTATTGAAAAATCTACAGTTGATTTTCGAAAAAAATTGTTGCCAACCACTTAAGTATCATTTTATAATAAATGTGTAAAATTACACTTTTTTTTATAGTGGGGTGATGTTATGAAAGGAAAGTATCTTTTAATTATGATTTCTTTATATGGAATTGCTTTTTACACAAGCACCTCCATCCATTCACACCAACAACAAACAGTGGTAGTAGAAGATGCGGGAAAACTTTTACCGACAAAAATGAAAGAGGTTAAGAGCTCCCATTCTACAAAAGAACTCCAAAAGTGGGTCAAACAAGAAAAGACGATTTCAATCGCTGGGATGCAGCATAGTCAGGGAGGTCATACTGTCTATCCATATGGAACACTTCTCGACATGAAGAGATACAACGAGATATTGAATTTCAACCCTAAAGAAAAAACGATAACGGTTCAAAGTGGCGTGACCTGGGCAGATATTCAAAAGAAGATTAATCCGTACGGTCTATCTATTCAAGTCATGCAGTCGCAAAATATTTTTACGGTTGGAGGTGCTCTAAGTGTAAATGTTCATGGACGTGATATAAGGTATGGCTCTCTAATCGATACGGTAAATTCATTTCGCTTACTTAAGCCAGATGGAGAAATCATTTCTGTGAGCCGTGAAGAGAATAGTGAATACTTCTCATACGTGATAGGTGGTTATGGTCTTTTTGGAGTCATACTCGATGTCACACTTCATTTGGCTGAGGATGAACTGTATCAACATCGCATATCCACGATGGATTACAAAGAATACGAAGACCACTTTAAGGAAAAGGTTAAGAATGATGAGCATGTAAAGATGCATCTTGCTCGTTTATCTGTTGCTCCTAAGACCTTTTTAAAAGAAATGTATGTAACAGACTATGTATTGGCAGAAAATCAAAGGAAGTTAAATAGATATTCAAAGTTAAATGAAGAAGAAACCGTGGTGCTACCAAAGTTTATGTTAGGGTTGTCTCGTTATAGTGAATGGGGAAAAGATGTATTTTGGGAGACGCAGAAGAAACACTTTCAAAATAGTAATGGCAGATATCAATCGAGAAATAACGTAATGAGATCAGACAGTACGTTTATGGAATATGAAAATGCCAATCGAACAGAAGTATTGCAAGAGTACTTTGTTCCTGTTGAGCAGTTTGCTTCATATATAGATGATCTAAGAAAGGTGTTAGAAAAAGAGGATCTGAACCTGTTGAACATCACGATCCGATACGTTGAGCATGACGAGGATGCTGTATTGTCCTATGCAAAGGATGATATGTTTGCTCTTGTGTTATTGATTAATCAAGGCAGATCTGAAAAAGAGATAAAGAAAACAGAGAAGGTCATTCAGAAGATGATCGACGTAACGTTAGATCACGATGGAAGCTATTACTTACCTTACTATTCATATCCGACAGAAAAACAACTGAAACGATCATACCCGCGTATCGATGAGTTCTTTGAGAAAAAACGCGAGCTCGATCCTAAAGAACGGTTCAAAAATCTTTTCTACGAGGTGTACTCACAATGAATTATCGTACATTTGTAACGATTCAAAGCCTTTTAATGACAGCAAGCTCAATGGTTTTTCCCTTCTATCTGCTCCTCATCCGTAACATCGGTGACAGCTACTCGCAGTTCGGATTGGCATACGGTCTTTTTGCTCTGACTGGAGCACTTGTTCATCCGATAATTGGCAGGCTTTCTGATCAATTTGGTGACCGTACCTTTATTCTTTTACATACATGGGGTATGGCTGGGATGATGTTGATTGTTCCTATCATTGAAACAGTCACTGCTCTTTACTTGGTGCAGATCGTAATGGGGATATTAGGTGCTGTACAAAAAACATCGGAGAAAACCGTTCTAGCAAGGCAATCAGAGGGTGTACAGACGGGGACAAAGATTGGAAGCTATCATTTATGGACAAGTGTATGGGGGGCGATTGCTGTGATGCTGACAGGTTATCTGATAGACTTCTTAACGATAGGAAGCTTGTTCTATATTGCATCATTTCTTTACATGATCGCTGGCGGACTGCTTTTAAAGTCAGTCACCACTACATCCAAAATTCAAGAAAAAAGCCCGTACAGCTCTAGCTGACGGGCTTTACGTATACATCTGATAGAGAAGCCAAGTAATAACAAAACATTGGATGGCAAGGACTAGAATCTTTTTTCCAGGATGCTTTACGCCGTTACCTAATATTCTAGTAAAAATAGTTTCAAAGGATATAACAACCAAGAATGTAAAAATAAAGCCTAGAATAAGTTCTTCCATTTTTCCACCTATTTTATTGAGTCTGCAGTTTGAATCAGTTCATCATTCGACGTCAAATCATTTAAGATAGATCGTCGTCTTTCTTCTCTCTTCTCCAATACTTTTTAATAAAGTTTTTCACAATATCTTTTCCAGCTAATAGCGCACCTAGCCAAAAGAATACTTCTCCACCGATAAATAATCCACTAACAATGGCAGTTTTAAGACCGGCACCGAATGATAAGAACGGTATGACCGGTATTAGAATCCACAAAACAAACGAAAGTATAATAAAAATAATTCCGATTTTCTTTTTCAAAGTAATCTCCTCCGTACCTAATTACAAGTAATACGAAAAAAACGAGATAAAGTTCCCATCTCATTATTCTACCAAATTATTAGAAAATATTCCCACTAGCTATTTAATTATTAACTGGGTGACATTTCCAATAAGCTCATAGTTGAAAATGTTTCCAAGTTTGGATAATGTTAAGAGGAAACTGATGTAAAAGGGTGGGGTAATTTTGAAAAAGGAACTTGTATATCAGAGCAGAGATAAAGATGTTGAAGTGTTCGAGGATGAATTTGGAAGTATTACGTTAAAAGAAATACCTTATGAAGCAGCCGTAATGGTCGCGTTAGAGAACGATTCTCTCATATTGATCAGCCAATATCGACCGGCCGTAGATCAAGTTATTATCCAACTTCCAGGTGGTGGAATGAACGAAAATGAAGATCCGATGGAAGCTGCAAAAAGAGAGTTGCTTGAGGAGACGGGTATCGTGTGTGGAGAAACGGTTTTCTTAGGGAGTATACAGCCTAGTGCTTGTTTGAGTAATACGGTTACGCATGTATATTTTACTAAAGATATTGTGGAATACAAATCTCAAATGCTAGAGAAAAAGGAAGCAACGATTCAAGCGTTTCATATCCCTATAGAGCGAGCATTCCGAAATATTGAACAAGGGATCTGGAAAGATAGTGAACTTGCACATGGCTTATTATTGGCAAGGCTGAAAGGGTGGATCTAGGTGAGTTGTTTAGGATGTGAATTAGCGAATAGAGTATTACCTATACATACGGTTTATGAAAATGAGTGGGTGCAATGTTTTCTCGATATTGATCCCTTTAATGAGGGGCACACGCTGATTCTTCCTAAAAGACATGTTAAGGAATTAACAGAGCTGACGAATGAAGAAACGAATGCTGTAATGGAAGCTGCAAAATACATATCAAAAAAGCTAGAGAACTGTTTTAACCCTGATGGGATTACGATTAACCAAAATGGGGGTAAGTTTAGTGATCTTACTCATTTTCATATGCATGTGATTCCGAGATATGAAAATGATGGATTTACCTGGAGCGAATCTACGATCATAGATAATGCTCATGAACGTTTAGAAGAAACAGCAGATAAACTTCAAAAAGTTTAATATTTTTTACTTTTATATAAATTGTGCCACAATGTGTACAAGGAGGGATTCAATATGCCAAGCAGTATTCATGATCGTGCAGTTCTACATAATGGTGTTCAAATGCCATGGATTGGATTAGGAGTCTACAAAGCTGAAGATGGTGATGAAGTCATCCAGTCCATAAAATGGGCGATTGATTCAGGTTATAGAAGCATTGATACGGCGAGTCTTTATGACAATGAAGCTGGTGTAGGTCAGGCGATTGCTGAATCAAACGTTCCAAGAGAAGAACTTTTTGTTACAACAAAAGTTTGGAACACCGACCAAGGCTATGAAAAAACCTTATCAGCATTTGATGAAAGTTTAGAGAGACTAGGGCTAGACTATGTAGATCTATACCTTATTCACTGGCCGGTGCCAGGAAAGTATAAAGAAACATGGAAAGCTCTTGAAAAAATTTATAATGAGGGACGAGCTAAAGCGATTGGTGTCAGCAACTTCAAACAGCACCATCTTGAAGATTTGATGAGTGAAGCAGAGATCAAGCCGATGGTGAACCAAGTGGAATACCATCCTCGTTTGTCGCAGGAAAAATTATTGACGTTCTGTAAGGAGCAAGGAATCCAGCTGGAAGCTTGGAGACCTCTTTTAAAAGGAGAAATCTTTGAAGACCCAACATTGGTAGAACTTGCCGATAAATACAATAAGTCAGTTGCTCAAATCATTTTGCGCTGGGATCTTCAGAACGGGGTAGTCACGATTCCTAAATCTGTCACACAGCATCGAATCGAAGAAAATATTGAACTTTTTGACTTTGAACTGACAAATGAAGATATGACGCGTATATCTGCACTAAATCAAGATAAACGTAATGGTGCAGATCCAGATGACCCGGAGTTTTATAAATAGTTTGTATGAAGTAAGTGAAAGTCTTCCTGTTGTTTGGAAGGCTTTTTTTTTTAGTTTGGTACTTATAGTCCCTAAACAACCATTTATGGTCCTTCAAAATCATTTATAGTCCCTCATGATTAATTTATGGTCCTTCAATAAAACTTATAGGCCCTAAAAATTAGTTTATAGGCTTTTCGACAAATCCGTCTTAAATTTCTACAAAACTACCTTACCTACCTTACCTTCAAAACATTCATTATTTCTTCGTGTTTTAAATCATTAGATTCGGGAAAAATGATAAACGTAATGTAATGAAAGGGAGTGTAACAATGACAAAACGAGTATTGATCGTCGTAACGAATCATCAAAACATTGGTAATAATAAGACAGGGCTCTGGTTAGAGGAGTTTGCGGTTCCTTTCAATGAGTTTCGTGACAAAGGATATGATATTACGGTAAAAAGCATTAAAGGTGGAGATGTTCCGCTAGATCCGAACAGCTTAGAAGGTGTAGATAAAGAAACATATAAGGAAGCACTGGCTCAGTTGGAAGGTACTGCAGAACTTACTCCTGATGATGCAACGAGCTATGACGCGATCTATCTACCTGGCGGGCATGGTACCGTTTTTGATTTCCCGAAAAGTGACGCATTAAAAGAAGTAGTAAGTCAGATGGCACAAACAAATAAAGTAATCGGAAGTGTCTGTCATGGACCTGCAGGACTTACAACAGCAACGCTTAAAGATGGTACACCTATCGTAAAAGGTAAAACGGTTACAGCATTTACGGATGAAGAAGAAGAAGAGATGCAGCTGACGAAAGAAGTACCGTTCTTACTCGAAACAAAGCTTCGTGAACTTGGAGCAGAGTTTCAACGGGCAGGAAAATGGGAAGATTTTGCGGTAACAGACGGCACACTTGTTACAGGACAGAATCCTCAATCGAGTAGAAGTGTAGCACTTCGAATGATTGAAGTGTTGGATAAACAATAAAAGATGAACGGAAGCGACTAGCCGAGGCTGGTCGTTTTTTTTGTAAAAAAATATCACTGATTATCAATTATCAATGAATCTTCTTAAGAAATTCGTTTAAACAGGAACAAATACAAGGACTTAAGACCTACTACTCATACCCAGCGCTAAATATAACTGGAAAGAATTTAGGGACAATTTATCATTGACGATGATAATCATTATCAATTAAGGTTATACATGTAATCAATAATGAGAATCATTTTCACTGATGTGTCGGATAATCCACTAGGAGGAATAAATGATGAGCATGCTACAAATAGAGATGAATGAAAAATATCTAAAACAACAAGAAAAAAGAGAGTCTAACGCAAGATCTTATCCACGTCGTATTCCAATCGCAATTGAAGAAGCGGAAGGAATCTATGTAAAAGATGCTGATGGGAAGACATATATTGACTGTCTGGCAGGAGCAGGAACACTTGCGCTAGGGCATAATCATCCGGTAGTGATAGACGCTATTGAGAAAGTGCTTCATGACAAGCGCCCTTTACATACACTGGATTTAACAACGCCAGTAAAAGAGGAATTTGTAAGTGAAGTGTTTGATAGTTTACCAGAAGAATTCGCAAAACGTGCAAAGATTCAATTCTGCGGACCGACTGGCGGAGATGCCATCGAAGCAGCGATCAAGCTTGTAAAAACAGCAACTGGTAGAAGAAGCATCCTATCTTTCCAAGGAGGCTATCATGGCGCTACGCACGGAACGATGGCGCTATCTGGTAACTTAGGGCCGAAACAGAGCGTGCAAGGCTTGATGCCAGATGTACACTTTATGCCATATCCATATGAATATCGCTGCCCGTTCGGAATGGGTGGAGAAGATACGTGGAGAATCAGCGCTAACTATATTGAGAATCTTTTATATGATCCAGAAAGCGGAATCCTTCCTCCAGCGGCCATGATTTTAGAAGTCGTACAAGGAGAAGGTGGATCTATTCCTGCTCCAGTTGAGTGGCTGCGTGAGATCCGCCGCATCACGAAAGAGCGTAACATTCCATTAATCATTGACGAAGTGCAAACAGGTATCGGACGCACTGGTGAACTATTTGCCTTTCAACATGCTGGAATCACTCCGGATGTAGTCGTTCTGTCTAAAGCGATCGGTGGAAGCTTGCCTTTATCTGTTGTGATCTATGATCGTGAACTGGATAAATGGGGACCTGGTGCGCATATCGGAACGTTCAGAGGAAACCAGATGGCTATGGCAGCTGGAACAGCAACACTGCGTCATATTAAAGAAAACAACTTATCACAGCATGCTGCTGAACTTGGCGAGAAACTTATGCTTGAACTTTCAATCCTACAAAATGAAATTCCTGAGATCGGTGATGTTCGAGGCCGAGGTTTGATGGTAGGGGCAGAAATTGTGAACCCGCGCATTCCAACTGGATTAAAAGGAACATATGCCGCAAACTCTGAACTCGCTAGCCGCATTCAACGAGAATGCTTTAACAGAGGATTGATCTTAGAAGTAGGCGGAAGGCATGGCAGCGTTGTCCGATTCTTGCCACCGCTTATCATTACAGAGGAACAACTGGATGAAGTAATCGCAATTTTCACAGATGCGGTAAGAGCCGCACTAAAATAGAGGTGCTAGATGAATACAACTGATTTTGATCGCTTTTTTCTTAACGATAGCGGAGCGGGGATACAAAGTTTTCAGCAAACCATTCTTGAAACTCAGCATCTGTTAAGTGGATTTTATAAAGATAATTCAGATGCTTATAACGGTTTATTTCCTACTGAGATCGAGACAGAGATAAATGAACTATCTCTCACTTCGAGTGACGGAGAAGAACCGTTAACCGTACTAAAAGATGTTATGGAGAAAATTGTGAGAAACAGCATACATGTTTCTCATCCGACGAGCATGGGACACCTACATTGTCCACCTCTTATCCCAGCCATTGCAGCTGAATTGATCATCGGAGCACTAAATCAATCAATGGATTCTTGGGATCAAAGCTCAACGGCTACTTATTTAGAAGAGCGATTGATCAAATGGGTAAGTAACAAGCTTATCCTTTCATCTTCAGCAGATGGGACATTTACGAGTGGTGGTACTCAATCGAACTATATGGGGCTTCTACTCGCTCGTGATTTCTTTTGTGATAAACGATGGGGATGGAATGTTAAAGTTCACGGATTGCCACCAGAGTCGCATAAGCTTCGTATCTTATGTTCAGAAGATGCCCACTTTACCGTGAAGAAGTCAGCGTTTCAACTTGGACTAGGTGAACAGGCAGTCGTAACGGTTGAAACGGATGAAAATAAAAAGATGAATACTGCTAAATTAAGAGAAGAAATTGAGCGCTTGAGAAGTGGCGGACTTGTCCCGATGTGTATAGTTGCAACGGCCGGGACAACGGATTTCGGCAGTATCGACCCGATTCAAGAGGTTGCAGCTATTGCTCAAAACCATGGATTATGGCTTCATGTTGATGCAGCTTACGGGGGTGCGTTACTTCTTAGTAAAAAGCATTTTCATAAGTTAACAGGAATTGAGCGAGCAGATTCCATTACGATAGACTTTCATAAGCAGTTTTATCAACCAATAAGCTGTGGAGCTTTCTTCGTAAAAGATAGAGCAAATTTCAAATATATTGCACATCATGCAGACTATTTGAATCCTGAGAACGACGAACAAGATGGACTCGTTCACCTAGTGAGCAAATCGGTTCAAACGACAAGGCGTTTTGACGCGTTGAAGCTCTTCATGTCATTACGAATCGTTGGCGAAAAGAACTTTGCCAGCATGATTGATTATACGCTTCATCTTGCGAATCAGGCAGCAGGGGTAATGGATCAGAACCCACAGATTGAAGTGTGTAACGTAAATCCCGAAATTAATGCTATTGTATTTCGTTATACTGACGCACCAACTGATTCATTAGATGAACTGAATACTTATATCTACAAAAAAATTCTTCATACAGGAACAGCTTTAGTCGCGAAAACAAAAGTGAAGGATGAAGTCTTTTTAAAGTTTACTTTACTGAATCCACGTACAACAATCGTGGATATTGAAGATATTCTTCATAGCATTACTCAATTTGCAGCAGAGTACGAAAACAGGGGGATCACCCAATGACAAATCATAAACAACAAGCAGAAAATGCGAGCATACAGAGCTTCTTAAATTGTTATCTTCGAGAAACACAAGCATTTGTTACCTTTGAAGATACGGTTGATCATTTAGGATGGAGTGGGGAGACGCCGGACAGATGGGTGAAGATTGAACTTAGGAATCAAGGTTCAGCAATCTTTGCGGCAATCAAGCATTGGTCTTTAACAGGCAGACATTTGTTTCACTTTCCTATTCTTTATCAAAACAATGAAAACGTGATAAAACTCGATTACATTTCGCTTGTTGCCATTCTTTCAAAAGAATTGTTGCTAAAACAAGATCGTGAGGATGCAGAAGATGAATTGATGCTGCGGACGATTTTAAGTAAAAAGAACATACAACGGTACCTAGAAGCACGTGAAGGTGACTCCGTGAATTTAGAAAGCAGTGAGTTTACATTCATTGAAGCAGAGCAGTCGCTTTTGTTTGGTCATCTGCTTCATCCGACTCCAAAAAGCAAGCAAGGCATGAGTGATGAAGAGGAATCTCTCTATTCCCCAGAACTTAAGGGAACGTTCCAGCTCCATTTCTTTCAAGCGGACAAGTCGATCGTCGATCAGGATACTGCAGATGAAGTGACAGCAGAAGAAATAACTCGGACGCTACTACAACGGGATGAGGAGTTCGTCAAACAGATAGAGATTAATGATGAGTCAGTCTTCATACCTGTTCATCCTTTACAAGTTCAAGTTCTACTGAATGATACGTTTGTTCAAACTTTAATCAAAGACGGTAAGTTGAGCTACATCGGTCCATTCGGTGAGCTGTTCTCGGCAACATCATCAATGCGTTCTGTTTACAGCCACAATTTTAAATATATGTTCAAGTTCTCTGTACCTGTGAAGATTACAAATTCACTGCGCGTTAATCTTGAAAAAGAACTGCATAGAGGGGTAGAAGTTTCTCGACTCATGCAATCGATAATCGGACAAGAGATGAAGGAGATCTACCCATCGTTTCAGATCATAAAAGATCCCGCATTCTTAAATATCCCTACAAATAAAGAGACATCTGGATTTGAAGTGGTGATCAGAGAGAATCCTTTTTACGAGAATGATAGAAATGCAAGTTTAGTAGCAGGTCTTTGTCAGGACCACGGTTTTGGAGGGAACTCTAGAATTGCTTCAATCATTCATGACATCGCTCAAAGAGAGAACAGAACGACAGAAGAAGTCAGTAAAGATTGGTTCCAGCAATATTTATCAATCGCTCTAGATCCGATGCTGTGGCTGTACGAAAGATACGGTGTAGCACTTGAAGCGCATCAGCAGAACTCGATCGTCCAAATGGAGAATGGCTATCCGAAGCGTTTTTATTACCGTGATAATCAAGGTTACTATTACAGCGAATCAAAAGCCGATCTGCTCGTTGAACAGCTTCCAAGCCTAAATCGTAAGAGTGTAACGATCTGCAGTGACGAGGTCGCGATCGAACGGTTCCGTTATTATTTCTTCATGAACCATCTCTTTGGTCTCATCAACGGATTTGGAACCGCAAATCTTGTCGCAGAAGAAGAACTTATGGACATGCTACGTCATCGTTTGAAACACCATGATACGTTAACAGACGGAAAGTCAGGCCTGATCAGAAGCTTACTAGATGCGGAAGAACTTCCGTGTAAAGCGAACTTACTTACTCGTTTTCATGATATGGATGAGCTTGTTGGTTCTCTGGAAACACAGTCTGTCTACACAAAGATCCCAAACCCATTACAAAAGGTGATGAAAACAGATGCAGCCAGAATTTAGTTTCTATGATCACACCATCCAAAAGACGTTATCGTATGTAAAAGTAGATTTGGAGCGGGATGTATCACTTCTCCATAAGTGGCAGCAGCAACCGTATGTGATTCCATACTGGAAACTGGATGTCTCGTTTGAAGAATACAGAAAGCACTTAGAAACTTTCCTGGCTGATCAGCATCAAACGCTGTATATGGGATTAATAGATGGAGTTCCGATGAGCTATTGGGAAGCATACTGGGTAAAAGGAGATGTGGTAGAGAAGAGCTATGATCCACATCCTAAAGACCAGGGAATTCATCTTTTGATCGGAGAAGAATCTTTTATTGGGAAGGGTTACGCACTTCCCTTATTACGTGCCATCGTACATTATCAGTTTTTATCAAAAGGGACTGAGAAAGTAATCGCTGAACCTGATATTCAAAATGAGAAGATGATACATGTGTTTGAAAGGTGCGGCTTTGAAAAAGTGAAGCCGATCGAATTGCCGGATAAGACCGGGATGCTCATGTATTGTCATAGAGAAACGTTCGAGAGGAGATGGAGAGATGTCTTTCAAACCATCACAACATAAAGAGATATATGACATCATCGGTGTCGGCATCGGTCCATTCAACCTTGGGCTAGCGGGGATGCTAGATGAAACAGAAGGTAAAAAAGCGCTCTTTTTTGAAAAGAAAACAGAATTCAACTGGCATAAAGGAATGCTGATCGATGGTACGACACTACAAGTACCATTCTTTGCAGATCTAGTTAGTATGGCTAATGTGAGAAGCAAATACACGTTTCTAAACTATCTGCAGAAACATGATAGACTATACCACTTTTATTTCTTAGAGAACTTTCATATCCCGAGAAAAGAATACAACCACTATTGCCGTTGGGTAGCGAGTCAGCTTGATTCTTGCTCATTTGGTATGGGAGTTGAACACATTCAACCGGTTGAAGATGCGGAGAGCTCGGTATACGAAGTGAGTGTAGAGTCTTTAGAAACCGGGGAAACACAGACGTACTATACGAAGCATCTTGCTGTCGGCATCGGTACGATTCCATCTATACCTTCGCATATAGAGAAGAAACTTGGTGCAAAGGTCATCCACTCTTCACAATACTTAGATCGAAAAGAAGAGATTCTTAACGCAAATTCAGTTACAGTCGTCGGTTCTGGTCAGAGTGCAGCAGAAGTGTTTTATGATCTAGCACAGCATCAGGATAATGACTCTTATTCTTTAAACTGGTTCACGCGATCAAAAGGATTTTTCCCAATGGAATATTCGAAGCTTGGTCTTGAATATTTTTCACCCGATTATACGAATTTCTTTTACAACCTCCCTTCTTCAAAGAAGGATGAGCTTTTGAAAAAGCAAGACCTTCTCTACAAAGGGATCAGCATGGACACGATCGCGGATATTTATGATCTGCTTTATGAAAAATCAGTTGGACAACATAAGCCTGATATTCACCTACAGGCGATGACCGAACTTGTTCATCTTGAAAGAAGTGAAGATACTCACTTGCTTACACTTCGTCAGAACGTAACAGGGGAAGTGTTTGAATTGAAATCTGATGTCATCGTGTTAGGGACAGGCTATGCTCCAGCATTTCCGCATTTCTTAATGAAGATGCAGGATCAGATTCAATGGGATTCTAAGAATCGCTATCAGATTACTAGTGATTATCGTTTGGAGACAAAGGGTCTGCAAAATAACCACATCTTTATTCAAAACGGAGAGCTTCACACTCACGGTGTAGGTGCTCCAGATCTTGGTCTCGGCGCACATAGAAACGCAGTTATTATCAATACGCTATTTGAGAAGGAAATGTATCCTGTTACTACAAAAAATGTGTTTCAGAATTTTGGAACGGAACCTTCATGGAAACCAGCAACCGTTCGTTAAACCTTTTTTTATTAAGCTGTGTCTTTCTATTCGTATGCACAGAAGTATTACTATCGCCTTTTTATCCTCAATTTTTTAAAAAGGTATATGGCATAAATGATCCGGACCTGACAGGGTTCTACATTATGACGTGCAGACTCGTCGTTGTAGTCTTTACTCCGATCTGGGGATTGATCGCCTACAAAAGTAATAACAGCTCTACCTTATTGATCATCGGACAATGGGGAACAGGAATTTCCTGCTTTCTGATGGCGATCTCACAAAGCTTTGAAATGTTTGTAGCAGCGAGTGTACTTTTATTGATCTTTAAGAGCAGCTACTTTCTGTTGTATACCATTTTAATCTCTGAGAATCGAAATTCTACAACAGGGGCAGCAGCCAGCTATCATGCCGTTTTACAAGGTGCGATCGTTACAGCGACTATTCTGTCTGGATGGGTTATAGGAATGGATAATCCTTTACTGATCTTTTGGATCGTTGGAATTATTGAATGTTTAATGGCAGTCTTTAGTCTATTTTTCTTAAAAAAAGTAAACAAAAACGTAATTGTAGAATCAGATTTAAAACAAACAAATCATCGAAGCTTAATAACTCAATTCTTGTTTTTTGGAATTATCGTTTTAACGCTTCATCTTGCAGTAAATATGATCCGGCCATTTTTTACAACATACACGGAAAATGTCTACAGCACGAATACGATGATGAGCAGTTGGTTGTATTTGATTCCGAGTCTGATGGCAATCGTCACATTGCCTCTCACAAAAAAATACAGTGAACGGTTAGGATGGTACGGCTATGTTGGTGCGGCGAGCATGATTATTGTCGGTTTGTTTCTTCAAGGAATCGAAACGAGTATCGCGGGACTCATCTTTTTCCGCTGTATGTTCGGTATAGGTGCTGCGTGGTGTCTTGCAAAAATAGACGTATTTATCTTTAAGTGGAGTGTTAATATGCATGGAGACTATAGCAAAATCTCAGCGATTCAAAATGTAGGGTTGCTGCTAGCTCCAGTCGCGGCATCATCCATTGTTAACACCCGTTCAATATCAGCAGTATTTACTTTTGCTAGTTTGTTCGTCGTTCTCCACTTACTTATTTTTTTATGGGGAACGTACTCGAGAGAAAGAAACAAAGCAAAATTGCACTTACATAAGGAGGAAGAACATGCTTTATATAAATGAAACAGAGTCCATGCTAAAAAAAGATACGTGGGAAAAAGTGAACAAAAATTTGTTAGCTAAGATGCTTGCAGAATATATGTATGAAGAGATGATTTTCCCAGAGCAAGAAGATGGGGGATACATTTTTACTGTGAACGAAGAACGCAAATATCGTTTTACTGCCCAAAAACGTTTATTTGAAAGCTTTGATGTAGATCCGGAATCAATCGAAGTGCTTGAGAATGGTGAATGGAAATCTGCAATCCATGCGATTCGCTTTTTGATGGATATTCAGCCGATGATCGGCATGTCCTCCGAAACAGCGGGTCACCTTATCAAGGAACTAAACCATACACTTATTGCCGATGCGAATCTTTTAAACAATCATAAAAGAACGTCTGACCAATTAGTAGATCTTGATTATGCCGAGCTTGAGGGAGAGATGTCAGGTCATCCATGGATCACGTACAACAAAGGTCGTATCGGTTTTGGATTCGATGACTATAACAAATACGCTCCTGAAAATCAGAATGAAACAAAGCTGTTCTGGATTGCCGTTCATCGCGATCGTGCTCAGTTTCAATCTGTACAAGAACTTCATTATGAAAAACTTTTAATGAGAGAACTAGATGGTGTTCTTGTTCAGCGCTTTAACGAGATTTTACGAGAGAACGGGAAATTACCGCTAGATTATTATTTTATGCCAGTACATGAATGGCAATGGAATAACGTTTTAGTTCAAAATTTTGCTGAGGATCTAGCGACAGGCATGATTGTTCCTTTAGAAGAAGGAACGGATCATTACTTGCCACAACAGTCTGTTCGAACGTTTGTTAATGTGACAAACCCGTTGAAATCTCATGTCAAGCTTCCGATGAGTATTTTAAACACGCTTGTGTATCGTGGACTTCCGTCAGAACGAACACTGATCGCACCTCGCGTTACAGAGCACATCAAAGGAATTTTTGAAGGTGACAGTTTCTTACGTGACGAATGTGAAGTGGTCCTTCCGGGAGAGGTTGCGAGCATTAATGTAGATCACCCTCACTATAGCCAGCTAAAAGGAGCACCTTATCAATATCTGGAGATGTTAGGAACAATCTGGCGTGAAAGTATCTACACGTATCTAAAAGACGGTGAACAACCGATCACGCTTGCTGCCCTTCATCATGTTGATGGAAACGGAAAGCCTTATGTACAAAGTCTTATTGAAAAGTCTGGGTTAACTGCTGACGAATGGATGAAGAAGTTCTTTGGTGTTGTGATGCCACCGTTGCTTCATTTCCTTTATCAATATGGAACAGTCTTTTCACCGCATGGTCAGAACACGATACTGATCTTAAAAGATTACCAGCCTGAGAGGTTAGCAGTAAAAGATTATGTAGATGACGTGAATATTTCAGATCAGCCTTTCAAAGAGTTAGAGGGTGTAACAGAGGAGCTGCGCGCTGTATTACGAAGTGAACCACCTGAAGGTTTAACGCAATTTATTTTCACGGGACTATTTATCTGTCATCTGCGTTATCTCTCAAACGTAATGGTACGTAACGGTTTAATAGAAGAAAAAGCATTCTGGTCACATTTGGTAGACAGTATTGAATCGTACCAAGCAAGATTCTCACATCTAGAAGATCGTTTTAAGCTGTTTGATTTCTTTAAGCCAGAGCTTACAAAGCTATGTTTGAACCGAAATAGAATGGTAGATTACGGATATGGAGATGGAGATGACCGTCCACATGCCTCTGAGTTTGGAAAAGTACGAAATGCACTTTATGAAATTCGCCAAAACAAAGAGATGGCTGTTCAATAATTAGAAAATGAGGACTTCCCTGGTAAACGGGAAGTCCTTTTTTTGTGCTTTTAGGTGATGAGTTGCGATTTACCGGTGGAAAGAGCGATCGTTCGGGTGGTGAGTTCACAGTTACAGGTGGTTACGATATGTCTACAGGTAGAAAGAGACCATTTACCGGCGAACGTGTGACCGAAATAAAAACACGTACCGTAAAATGCAAGTATTTAATCTGAACCTTCTGTTTTTTTATTCCTGTATGTAATATTATGGTAGGTGGGTATTGTGAGGGATAACGAAAAGAAGCGGTGGTTCTAACGAAACGTCTGCTTCAATATGGTATTACGCCTCGTTTCATGTGGAAGTGGGATCCGAATGGAGTTCCATGTATGGCATGTTAGTTGAAGGTGATCAAGGGACACTTACTTTTCAAGGCGCACGTTATCTAGGTTTTGAACGTAATAGCCCATCCCAATCTGTATAAGTTGAGGGTTTAAGAATATGAGAAGATTAAATCAAAGTGATCATGAAGATGTAATGAGACTTCTAAGTAAACGACCAGCAGAGAACCTGTTTACATTGTGGGGAATAGAAGCATATGGATACGAAGCAGATATTCAAACCCTATGGGGGCAGTTCGATTCCGATGGTGAGTTGAACGCTGTGCTGTGTAAATTTAAGAACAAATATACACCGTATTGGGAAACAGGTTGTAATGTGCAGGTAATTGCGGACATGATCAATGCCGATACAAACGAGAAACAAGTTAATGGAATAGAACGGTTAACGAAAGAGATAGAACCTTTGATTACAGAAGGTTACTCAAAACGCGAAAGTTATTATTATGCAAAATGTGACCCCACACCGAATCATAACCATTCTGATTCAGTCAGATGTTTAAGCGAAGAAGAAGTTCCTCGGCTCATCTCTTTTTATCAAGAAGTTCCTGAATTTAAGAGAGAATATAATCCTGAGTCTTTTATGGATCAGATGAGTAATGGGTGGTCTAGGATATTTGTTATCGAAGAAGATGACAAGTTGATTTCATCAGCATCTACAGTTTGCGAGACATCTGTCGCAGCAATGGTTTCAGGAGTTTGCACACTACCCGAAAAAAAGGGAAAAGGATTGGCAAGCATCTGTGTAGAACACCTGATGCATAACCTTTTTCAAGAAAACAAGACACTTACTTTATTCTATGACAATCCAGAGGCTGGCCGCATCTACAAGCGGTTAGGTTTTATAGACATTGAAAAATGGACGATCAATCACTGTAAAGAAAGGAATTACCAGAATGACAACTAGTCTAGATAGCTACCAAAAGAGTGTATTAAACGCATTTCTAAACAAAGAAGGACGATTGAAAAACATGCCTTCACAAAAGAAGAAAAAGCTAGTGGTGTTAGAATATTTAGTTCAGCAGCTGAATGACAACCAGTCCTATACGGAAAGAGAGATCAACGAATTTATTAAAACGTATCATGAAGATTTTTGTACCATTCGCAGAGAATTTATTGTGAACGGATACATGGACCGAGATGCGGGAAATTACATAAAAAGAGATGAAACACTTTGGACAAAATGGCAAGAACTCTAGTAACAGTTAGAAAGAAGTGAATGAAGTGGAGACTGGTATTTCGAATGAAAGTCTTTGGACTCATTTAAAAGAAGAAGCAGAAGCACGTTTTGGTTTTGAAGTGGATAAATGTACACCGATCGATCGAGGTTGGCTCAATCAAAAATGGAAGATAGAAACGAACCAAGGCGTTTTCCTAATCAAGCAATACAACAAAGAGCGGATGAAAAAGTACGACCTTCAAATGATACAATCAACCCTTCAAACACAAAATCGGTTGTTTTCATTAGGTTTAGTTTGTCCTGAGCTCTTGTCATATAAAGGTGATCTTTTACAGAAGTCGACAGAAGGTGAACGCTTTACCGTTATGCGTTTTATGGAAGGAATGTTAAATCCGCCTGGTAATGTTTCTAGTGAACAGATGCATTCTGTCGGTGAAGAAATTGGAAAGCTGCACGCGTTATTAAATGATGGAACATTAGAAGCAAAATCAGAAACGGTATTTAAGGTTCCTTCTATAGCAGTACGTGTGGAATATTGGCAATCTGAAATCAATAAGTGTGATGAACAAGGATTAGATCATGTCCGTTCTTTGATGGAACTTCAAATGGCTGCAACCTTAGCGTTTAATATAGAGCTGTTTGGAAATCTCACCCCTGGCTGGTGCCATCGTGACCTTTGGGTAGATAACTTGCTGTTTTCGGGTGATTACATATCGGCAATTCTCGATTTTGATCGAATGAACTATGACTTCTTAGAATTGGATATAGGCAGACTGATCATCTCAACATGTCTGCAAAATAATACATTAAATCGTAAAGCTGTCCAGGCATTTCTTAAAGGATACAATAATACAAATGAATTATCAGTTGAAAGATTAGTGATAGCTTTAAAATTAGTATGGTACATGGAAAGTACGTGGTGGATCGATGTCACTCCTCATGAAGGAGAGCCTCCGAAACGATTTCAGCAAGAAATGGTCTGGTTAGCCCGTCATCTACAACAATTAGAGCGAATGATGGACTGGAAAAAAGAAGAAGTAACATTCATGTTTTAACAAAGTAGCTTAAGGGAAATTCCTCATTAACAGATTAGAGGAGTGGTTGAGTGGAGACGAAACAATTATGTTTGCTGAAAAAAGAAGATATGACGAATCCAGAAAAAGTACCAGCTTGGGTGATAGAAGAGTATAAGACTTTTCATGAGACGGTGACCAACAAGACCTTTCCTTGTTATTTTGGAATGGCTGCTGAGAATAAGGGGGAGCTTCGTTATGCCTATGTGACGCATGATGATTGGTCGAACCTTCCTGAAGCGATTCGAGAGTTTAACAAACTTTTTGACGCACCTAAATTGATTCGTCACGGACTATTTGTGTTTGTTGAGCCGGAGAAAGAAGAGAAAGACATTCCGTATTACCGCGATTATTTTTGGAAAATGCTTCAGTCACTGCACGAAACAGATAATCAACCTTGGCCAGAGCATATACCGAAAGATCCGGACCATCACTTATTCGCTTTTTCATTTGATAATGAGCCTTATTTCGTATTCGGAAACGCGCCCGCATACAAACAAAGAAAAACAAGAGATCTTGGGAATAGCTTAGTTCTCGGATTCCAGCCTCGCCGCATTTTTGAAGGATTAGAAGGTACTTCACCAGGCGGAGCGATGTCTCGGGAAAAAGTTCGAGAGCGGGTAGAGAAGTGGGATAATCTTCCGAAACACCCGAACATCAGTCATTATGGGGACCCTGAACACCGTGAATGGAAACAATACTTTATTGGAGACGATGTTGAACCGATAGCGGGAAAATGTCCGTTTCATCATAAATAAAACGTAGAAAAGGGCTCTTAACCGAGTCCTTTTTTCTTTGTCCATTCGTGCTCTAGCATACTGAATAACAAAGAGTCACGCCATCCGTCATTTAGCATGATGGTTTGCCGCATTTTTCCCTCTAACTTCATATCTAATTTCATCAAAACTTTCTCTGATGCTCTATTTCTGGGGTCACATGTTGCAAAAATGCGATGAAGCAGCAGAACTTCAAAACCGAACTTAAGCAATAGTTGCCCGGTTTCTGTTGCGAATCCTTTTCCCCAATAATCAGGATGAATCACATAACCGATCTCACCCACACGATTTGTCAAAGAGGTGATCTGTAGTTCTCCAGCTCCGATCAACATCTGTGATTGATTTTCAACAGTTGCAAACGCATATCGTCCACGAGGATTTTTCTTTGCATCGTTAATAACTTCATTCACATAAGTAATAGAATCATTTTCGTCATTCGGTCCCCATGGCTGGTATTGAGACACAATTTCTTGTGAGGCATACTTATGAACATTTATCCAATCTTCAGCTACCATCTCTCGAAAAGAAATTCTTTTTGTATGTAACATCGATTGATCCCACCGTTCTCTGTTAAAGTTTTCTATAAATTTTACATGTAAAGTCAGCCCACGCCTATTTGAGGTCGCTAATTCTAATTACTTGCCAAGGGTTAAACATCGTTTGACCATGTTTGTTAAATGCATGTTCTTCACTTAACAGATAAGTAGCAGATAAATGTTTAAACTATGATAATCTAATACTATCAATAATTCACATATGTTAGTAGACTTCAGAAACAAGTGAAGATAGATGAAAGTGGGAGAGTTGATATTGAATCTAAAAGATAAGGCTAGTAAAATGGCAGCTATTTATAAAGAAAATAAAAAAGTGCAGGCTGTATTATTGGCAGGGTCTGTTTCAAGAGGCTGGGAAGACAAGCATTCAGATATTGAACTAAATATTTTCTGGTCAGAACCTCCGACTGATGACGATAGAATGTTTCCTATTCGCGAGGTAGATGGATCAATCATTGAGTTTCATCCGTTTGAAGAGGAAGAATGGGCAGAGAGCTATTTAACACCTCAAAATGTAAAGTTTGAGATCAGCAGTTTCTTAACAACTACAGCTAATACGTGGATAAAAGAAGTAGTGAAAGAGTTTGAAGTGGATTACGGCAAACAGTGCATGGCTTCATCCCTATTTTATGGAGTGAGTTTGTACGGAGATCGCGTGATTAGTGAAATGAAAAAAGAAGTGGAAGTGTATCCAGATCAATTAGCACAAAACATGATCAAAGAAAATCTAGCTTTATGGAGTAGGTGGAATAACCGTTATGCTCTATTGGATAGGAACGAGTGGATTATGTTGTATGATTTGATGGTGGGTGTTCAGAAGAAACTTCTTGGAACATTATTCGGTATGAATAAATTGTATATTCATCATCCGTCCTTTAAGTGGATGCATAAATATAGCGAGATCTTCACAATAAAGCCAGTTTATTTAGATGAGCGGCTATCTTCTATTCTCATTCAAAATGTTCATGAGAGTATAAAAGAATTAGAACTGTTGATTCGAGAAGTTTTTAACCTCGTGGAGAAACATTACCCTGACCTTCCATTTTTACCGGATTACAAAGAAAAGATGAGCTTTGTTCGACCGGAAAATAAAGGCTGATTCCAAGTATAAAAAAGCAGTTATGCACACACAATAGAAATAGCCATCCGGGTGGATTCGTCTTCTCGGGTGGTTTTTTATTTTTTTGTACGCTCATCGCCTGCCTCGCAAAAAGCGAGCAACGTGAACAAAAATCGATACAACAAAAAAAATAAAGTTTAACCGTTGACAAAAAGAGGTAAATAGAATATAAATAAATTAACAATAAACATTTTGTTAATTAAAAAAGGAGGTACACCATTGTCTAATAAGCAAGCTTTGAAACAATACGACATCAAAAAATATCGTACACCAGATGGTTACACTTCCGATATTTGCGTTTTTACAATAATCTCAGAAAAAAATGAGGCGTATAAACCTCCAACGATGGACCTTAAAATCATGCTGATTAAAAGAGCGGGACTTGATTCTGAAGGGAATTTGAACATCGAAGCAAACAAGTGGGCGATTCCTGGAGGTTTCGTGCAAGACGATGAAACAGGCTTTCAAGCAGCTAAACGAGAGCTAGAAGAAGAGACGAATATCTCTGGAATTCATATTAAACAATTTGGCGTTTACGACAAACCTGGTCGAGATCCTAGAGGATGGATCATCTCGAACGCACATTATGCGATTGTTCCTGATACGTATCTATCGCTAAGAAAAGCACAAGATGATGCGGCAGATATTGAGTTGTTCTCAATAAAAGATGTGCAGAAACTGGACCTGGCATTCGATCATGAACAAATCATTGGAGATGCGATTCAAGTGATCACAAACGATTTATTGCAAACGACTGTAGCTAAAAACTTTCTGCCTGAAAACTTTACTTACTCTGAACTACAGGCCGTATTAAGAACTGTAACCGATGATCCTGCAATTTTAAGCGATCAGTCATTTTCAAGAAAGATTAAATCTCTTCCTTTTATTCAAGAAGTACAAGGAAAAACAACCACCAGAACATCAAAGAGAGCGACAAAACTTTATACATTTATTGAAATGGATATTTTAAAGCCGATCTATACAGCGCGATATTAACCAAATTTTTTTACGGATAATAATTAACGAATCGTTAATAGTTAACCAAAACAATATGAGGAGGAATTTATGATGAAAAAAGCTTTAATCAATATTGACTACACATTTGATTTTGTGGCAGATGAAGGTGCACTAACTTGTGGGAAACCAGGTCAGGATATTGAAAGTGAGATTACTTCTATCACGGAACAATTTATTAAAAACGATGATTTTGTCGTTTTTGCCATTGATCAGCATCATAGAGATGATAAGTTTCATCCGGAGAACGAGCTTTTTCCACCACATAACATTGAAGGAACACATGGTCGTGAGCTTTATGGATCTCTTCAAGAAGTTTATGAAACACATAAATCAAAATCGAATGTTTATTGGATGGATAAGACTCGATACAGTGCCTTCGCGGGAACAGATTTATTAATGAAGCTTCGCGAACGTGGTATTACAGAGGTTCACATCGTAGGAGTTTGCACAGACATCTGCTGTCTTCATACAGCTGTCGATGCTTACAATGCTGGACTTAAGATCGTTGTTCATGAAAAAGGGGTAGCGAGCTTCAACCAAGCAGGACATGAGTGGGCATTAGGACATTTTAAGAGTTGTTTGAACGCAAAAGTTATCTAAAAATCATTCACTTGGAGGTAATGAAAATGAACAATCAATATGCTGATGATAGCTTAACGCTCCACACAGATCTTTACCAGATTAATATGGCGGAAACATACTGGGAGGACAACATTCATAATAAAAAGGCTGTATTTGAAGTCTTCTTTCGTAAACTTCCTTTCGGGAACGGTTATGCTGTATTCGCTGGATTAGAAAGAATTATAGATTATTTGAAGAACTTTAAGTTTACAACAACTGATATTGATTACCTTCAAGAGGAACTAGGGTACGGAGAAGATTATTTGGAGTATCTGCAGCAAGTGAAATTTACGGGTACTGTTCGCTCAATGGTTGAGGGAGAACTGGTCTTTGCGAACGAACCTATCATACGAATAGAAGCACCATTAGCAGAGGCACAGCTAATTGAAACAGCTATCTTGAATATCGTAAACTATCAGACACTCATCGCTACAAAAGCATCCCGCATTAAACAAGTAGTTGGAGAAGAACGAGTGATGGAATTTGGAACACGCAGAGCACAAGAGTTGGATGCAGCGATTTGGGGAACGAGAGCCGCGTTTATCGGTGGTTTTGAAGCTACTTCTAATGTTAGAGCAGGAAAACGGTTCGGTATACCTGTTGCAGGTACTCACGCTCATGCTCTCGTCCAAACGTACCGTGATGAATACACAGCTTTCCATAAATATGCTCGACGTCACAAAGACTGTGTGTTTTTAGTCGATACGTATGATACATTGCGATCTGGAGTACCTACAGCGATTAAGGTTGCCAAAGAATTAGGAAACAAGATCAACTTTAAGGGAATTCGTTTAGATAGTGGAGATCTTGCTTACCTTTCAAAAGAGGCTAGAAAGATGCTTGACGAGGCAGGATTCACAGATACTAAGATTATTGCTTCAAATGATCTAGATGAGAATACGATTATTAATCTAAAAGCCCAAGGTGCAAAAATAGATTCTTGGGGAATCGGTACAAAACTAATCACTGCTTATGACCAGCCAGCTTTAGGAGCGGTCTACAAACTCGTCTCAATTGAAGACGAACAAGGAAATATGGTAGACACGATCAAAATCAGCGGAAATCCTGAAAAGGTAACGACTCCTGGTTTGAAAAAAGTTTATCGAATCATTAATACATTGAATAATAAATCTGAAGGCGACTATATTGCACTGGACAATGAAACGCCTCAAGAAGAACCTAGACTCAAAATGTTTCATCCTGTTCATACGTTTATCAGTAAATTTGTAACAAACTTTAAAGCGAAAGAGCTTCATCAAGATATTTTTGTAGAAGGTAATGTAGTCTACGAAACTCCCACTCTTAAAGAGATACAGCTCTTTGCAAAAGAAAACCTTGAAGTGCTATGGGACGAATACAAACGCACGATGCATCCGGAAGAATATCCTGTTGACCTTAGTCAAGAATGCTGGGATAACAAGATGAAGAACATACAGGAAGTACAAACAAAAGTTATGTTAGTCATGGAAAAAGGAGAACCTCACAATGGGTAAGATTGGAATCTATGGATCATCTTTTGACCCGATAACGAATGTACATCTATGGACAGCAAGTACTGTTGCACATCGCTGTAAACTAGATAAAGTGATTTTTCTACCATGCTCAAGTAAACGAAAAGATAAAACGATGAAAACCTCAGATGCTCATCGCTGGGAGATGCTTCAACTCGCAATATCTAATAATCATACATTTATAGCGGATGATCATGAAATGCTTCAAGAAGCTTGGGAAGTATACACGTATTACACGATGGAACATTTTAAAGAAAAATATCCTGATGATGAAGTGTACTTCATTATGGGAGCAGATCTGTTGGTTGATATTGCAGATGGTAAGTGGAAGTATGACCAAGAGTTAATCTCAAACAATAAGTTTATTGTGATGGCAAGGGACGAGATCAATATGGTGAAAACGATCTCTCGCTCTCCAATCCTAAGAAATCATGATGATGGTACAAAATTTCATCTGATCGATAAAGGACTGTCTATGGAAATCAGCAGCACTTATATCCGTGATGAATTTTCTAAAGGTGGCGAGCCAAGATATCTGTTGCCTGACGCTTGTTACGAATATATAAAAAAACATGATCTGTACAAGTGATAGGAGGAATGATTAATGTCTTTGCAGTTAAGAATTATGAGTGATCTCCATACAAAATCAAATATAGTAGCTTCGACTGAAATACGAAACAGATTAAACTTCTTAAAACAATACCTTGTTCAATCAAAAGCAAAAGGTTTCGTCCTAGGGATAAGTGGTGGCCAAGACTCTACATTAGCAGGGCGACTGGCACAGGTCGCAGTAGAAGAGCTAAGAGAATCAGGTTACATCGTGAAATTTGTTGCCGTTCGCCTGCCATACGGAACACAAAGAGATGAAGAGGATGCTGAGCTTGCACTGTCATTTATTAACCCTGATGAACGAATTTCTTTCAATGTTAAAGAAACAGTAGATGTTTTTTCAAAAAACTATAAAACGTATGTTTCACAGCCGCTTTCTGATTTTAATAAAGGAAATGTCAAAGCAAGAGTAAGGATGATCACACAGTATGCTGTAGCTGGTCAGGCAAACTTATTAGTGATAGGAACAGATCACGCCGCTGAAGCGATAACGGGATTTTTTACGAAATATGGAGATGGAGGGGCAGATATCCTTCCACTCGCCGGTTTAACAAAGCGTCAAGGTAAAATGCTGTTAAAAGAATTAGGAGCGCCAGAAAAATTGTTTGTCAAACAACCAACGGCTGACCTATTAGATGAAAAACCACAGCAAGCCGATGAAACAGAATTAGGTATAACGTACGATGAATTAGACGATTATCTAGAAGGAAAAGTCGTTGCTGATCAAACAGCAAAGCGAATTGAAGAACGTTATCTTCAAACTGAACATAAAAGACAGCTTCCCGCATCTCTTCATGATGAATGGTGGAAATAAATAATAACAGCTGATTCTAAAAGGTACTTACTTAGGGTACCTTTGAGTCAGCTGTTTTGTTGTATTTTCCTAAATATTTTTAAAAGAAGTTAACTTTTAGCTATTTTTGGAAAAAATATAAATAAACTAATGAAAGATGCAAAAAACGTTTACGGGACTATTGATTTAGGGAAGAGCCTTATAAATACCTTATGAGCGCATGGAGGATTATAGATGGCTACCGTAATAAAAGGAGAATACAAATACGTGAACTGTGATAGTGAATACGGCACATTAAAAAAAGTAATTGTGTGTGAACCGAGATATATGAAGATCGATGAAATTATTAATGAAACACAGCGCCATTTTGCTAAAGATAACATCAACATGAAACGAGCGATGAAACAGCATCAACTCTTCGTAGATACGATGAAAAAAAATGGTGTAGACGTTTATAAGCTTCCTGCGATGGAAAAGTTCCCAGAACAAGTTTTCACTCGCGATATAGGGTTTACGATCGGTGAAACCGTCTTCGTTTCCCGGATGGGAAGCAACATTAGAGATGGTGAAGAGAAGGTCTTGCGAAACTGGTTGTTAGAACACCAGATCAATCTTTCATTGATCGAAGGAGACAGGATTGAAGGTGGAGACGTAATCGTCCATGGTGATACCGTTTATATCGGGGTGAGTGGAAGAACGTCTGAGGAAACCATTCAAGAACTTCAATCACAGGTTCCTCATATGAATGTCGTAGCAGTTCCATTTGATCCTATCTATCTACATTTAGATTGTGTATTTAACATTTTGTCTGAAAAAGATGCTCTGATTTACAAACCAGCTTTCGAAGAAAAAGACTATCAGATGCTTGCTTCTACGTTTAATGTGATTGAAGTAGAGAAAGAAGAACAATTTACGTTGGGTACGAACGTGTTATCAATAGGAAACAAAAAGGTTTTGAGTCTTCCTATTAATGAAAACGTAAATAGGGCGCTTCGTGAAAGAGGTTATGAAATACTCGAAGTGGACATTTCTGAGATCATAAAATCAGGTGGATCTTTCCGCTGCTGTTCAATGCCTTTATATCGTGAAGAGATGCACTAAGGGTTTATGCGGTAGTATTTGCTAGTGGAAAATTCTTTTTCTATATTAAAGAGGAACTTGGACGTTTTCCAAGTTCCTTTCTATATTTCTATTTGAGAAGTCTCTTCTTCCTGCATAGTACCTTGAAGAGGAAGTACGATGGTGAAGGTCGTTATGTTATCATCGGATGAACAACTGATGGAACCATTGTGTTTTTCAATAATTTTTTTACACACAAATAGTCCTATACCTGTCCCCAATTCTTTTGTAGTAAAAAAGGGCTCGAAGATTGTACTGATTGTTTCAGGTGGAATAGCTGGGCCATTATTAGAAATGGTGATATGTACGTTATCGTTATTTTCGATCTTGCTAAAGATCATGATTCGGCGATTCTGTTTCATCTGGCGCAACGCATCGATCGAGTTCATGATGAGATTAAGCAAAACTTGTTTCAACTCATCCTTGTGTGCCCGCAAAGTAATCGTAGGATCAACACGCGGAATAACCGTAACATCTGCATCGACTAAACTTGGATACATAAAATCTAAGATATCCGTGAATAAATCTTCTAAAGCAAAATCCTCCGCTTCACGTTCTTGAACCCCTTTTCTAGAGGCATGAAGAAATTGAGAGATTCGAAAGTTTAATTGAGTTAATTCATGACTGATGATATCAATGTATTTCATGTTTGGATTTTCTTGCTGCATGAGTTTTACAAATCCCATAACAGCTGTTAACGGATTTCTGAACTCATGTACAAAGCTAGATGACATCTGCCCCAAAATGGTTAAACGTTCTTTGTGACTTTGATCGATGAATTCTGTTTTTTCCTCAATCTCGATATCTTTCAACTGTGTATACTTCTTAACCGCGTGATATAAAAACTCATCAAAAAGTGAATTGATCGTTTCAATTACAGGCTGAAGCTGTTCAATGGATATGCCAGAGCCCGTCACGAAACGGACGATTTCACTTCGTCCAAGGTTCACATTATAAACAAATTCACCAATATTAATCTTGGCTTCTAACCGTTGAAGCGCTACTTCATGTGCGAGGTGCATAATTTTTTCAGGAGATAGCTCGCCTCGTAAGGATTGTTTAACGAGCTCAACCATATGTAAGGCATTCTCTATCACTTTTTCTTTATGTACATCATGATTCGATATCACGATTCTCTGGTGCCATTCATGTAAGTATGTAGGCAAGTTATCATCCATATAAGTGACTAGACTTTCTGTTATGTCCACCGCTCGCACCTCTTTCACCATTAAAATCATGGAAAGAATAAAGAACTGAATCAGTAATCATTTGATATATAAAAGTATTTATACTACATATAGTAATTGAAATATAGACTAAATGCCATATGCAGTTTACATTTTTTTCATTAAATTATGAAAATTATGTAGGTATTTGGGCAGAGAGCAACGAAATCATTCATAATCTCATAAACTCCTATTGTTTATACATCTTCGTTACAGAAGAAAAACTATCCTTTAAATTTTACGTACTATACGAAATATATTTTAGTGATTTCATCTGTATCAAACTCGTTTGAGGAGGAGAAATTGTGATTTCATCTGTTCAAAAAATTTCAAGGATATTAAATTGTTTCACCAAAGATGAACCCGCGTTAGGAAACTTGCAGATTGCAGAAAAGTTAAACATGAATGCAAGCACAGTACATCACTTAGTTCGTACACTGTGCTCAGAGGGCATATTGATTCAAGACAGCCAGAAAAAATATAGATTAGGATGGAAATTGCTAGAATGGAGCAACCACGTGATGTATCAGCAAGATATCAACACAGAAGCACTTCCACTATGTGAAGGCCTTGTAAGAAGGTTTAATGCGACTGTACATATAGGAATGCTTGATCGTGGAGAAGTCCGCTTTGTTCTCAGAGTAGCTTCTTCAAATTCAGTTTCAGTTCCTACTTTTATAGGTGATACAAAACCTGCCTATTGTACAAGCACAGGTAAAGTATTGCTTGCATTCAATCCTTCCATGATTAAGCCGACCATCTCAAGAGGCTTGCTTCGCCGAGCTCCAAATACGATTACATGTGTTGAAAAATTAAAGAATGAGTTTGAAGTTATTCGTTCAAATGGATATGCCATCAGTAACAATGAAAATGAGATGGGCTTATATGGGATTGCTGCCCCGATTAAGTCTTATACAGGACAAATTATTGCTGCTCTTAACATGGTAGGACCTGTATCCTATATGGTCGGGCAGGATACTCAATCTATGATTCGTCATGTTGTAAAAACAGCAGAGTCTATCTCAAAAGAATTAGGCTATATAAGCGTTCTATAATAATGTTATCCTTCTATCCGCTACACGGTATATAAAATTCTTCCACATTTACTCCAAATGTCTATTCATTCAGCTAATAGCTTCTTCGAACATTGCACCTCAGAGCATATTGAATATTTGATTTTAGTGAGAATAATTAATAAAATTTTCTGACGATTTCATAATGTGAAATTTCGTGGTAGTAAATTGAAAGCGCTTTCTTTTATAGTGGAAACAAATTCACATATCTTTAATAGAGGAGGCAGATTGGATGGGAATTCGAACAGGTGCTCAATATATAGATGGGCTCAAGTCACGTTCACCTGAGATTTGGATGGAAGGCAGGAGAGTTGCAGACATTGTAAACGAACCTGTTTTTAAACAACCGATAGCTGAGATCGCCAAATTGTACGATATGCAACATGATCCAAAATATCAAAATGACATCACTCATATTTGTAAAGAGACAGGAGAACGAGTCAACAATTCATTTCTTCACCCTACAACTTATGAAGAGATGATGGCAAGAAGTCAGCTGTTTGAGATCTATGCAAGGTCCACCTTCGGATTGATGGGGAGAACACCCGATTTTCTTAACGTGGTAGTGACAGGTATGGCCAATAACGGATGGTTCCTCGATCAATATAATCCCGAATGGTCGCTGAATATTAAGAACTACTACAACTACTTGAAGACCAACGATCTGTTTTTAACGCACGCCATCATCAACCCTCAAAATGACCGCAGCAAGAATTCTCATGGACAAAAAGATATGTATACACATTTAGGTGCTGTTGAAGAAACACCTGATGGTTTAATCGTTAGGGGAGCCAAAATGCTCGCTACATTAGCGCCGATTACTGACGAAGTCATCATCTATTCATTCCCAGGATTTGCGCCTGGTGATGAACGTTATGCTCTAGCTTTTGCAGTTCCTGTGGACACGCCTGGACTTAAATTGCTTTGCCGTGAACCTATGCAAGATGGAAAACGTTCGCAGTTCGATCATCCGTTAGCATCCCGTTTTGAAGAGATGGATGCATTGCTTGTCTTTGATGATGTTCTTGTACCGTGGGATCGTGTCTTTCTTTATAACAATGTGGAGGCAGCTAATCTTCTTTATCCTAAGACTGGGATCGCTCAGCAGCCTGCTCATCAGTCTGGTGTAAGAGGATATGTGAAACTAGCATTTGCTACAGAAGTCGCTTGTAAACTAGCAGACTCAATTGGTGTCGATGGATATCTGAATGTACAGAACGACTTGGGTGAACTCGTACAGAACGTGGAAGTAATCCGCTCATTATTGAGAGTAGCTGAATATGAGTATGAAACGACAGCATCTGGTGAAGTGATGCCAAATGCAGCCGCGCTAGAAACAATAAGAGGAATGCTTCCTAAAATGTATCCTAGAGCGATTGAAGTGATTCAGATTATTGGAGCAGGCGGGCTTCTTATGTCACCGACAGGCAACGACTTTAATGCTCCAGAAATTCGAAGTGAGATTGATAAATATTATTTAGGTCGTGAAGGTGTTGATTCATTAGAGCGCGTTAAGCTTTTTAAACTGGCTTGGGATCTCTGTGGAGAAGCATTCGGCCAGCGCCTCGTACAATATGAGCGCTATTATACGGGAGATCCGATCCGTAAGAGAGCGATCTTCTACAACGGATATAAAAGAAACGCAAAATTTTCGATGGTTGAGGATGCTCTCTCAGTCACACATGACCTTGTAGCAGACAAGCCTAAGCTCGCTAAATAAAAGGAGGAACTCAGATGAGTACAACAGCAACTTTAAAATCGTTTAATTTATTAAAATGGATCGACGAAAACAAAGACTTGCTCAAGCCACCTGTAAATAACAAAGTAATCTGGCAGGATTCCGAATTTATCGCCATGATTTTAGGCGGGCCTAATAAGCGACGTGATTTTCATGTTGATCCTTCAGATGAATTTTTTTATCAGATAAAAGGCAGCTGTTATGTAGAAATCATCAATAAACACGGAAAGCGTGAAGTCGTTGAAGTAAAAGAAGGAGACGTATTCATGCTTCCAGCAATGGTTCCGCACTCCCCGCATCGTGTGGCTAATTCGTATGGTCTCGTAATCGAGCGAAAACGTGCACAAGGTGAGCTTGAAGACTTCGTTTGGTTCTGTGATCGCTGTGATTCTGAGATGCATCGCGTGACCGTTCAATTGAGTGATATTGAGAAACAAGTAAAAGAAGCAATCCACAGTTTTAACTCCAATGAACGAGTTCGTCTATGCAAAGACTGCGGTTATCAGATGCCAGAGAACGTGGAGGAATGGAAGTGCTAAGAATTGACTTTCACACACATATCATTCCAGAGTCGTTTCCTGACTTTGCCGAAAAATATGGTGGAGAAAGGTGGCCGGTGTTAAACCGGACTTGTGCTTGCGGCGCAGCCATTATGGTAGGCGGGAAAAATTTTAGAGATGTAACTGACCAAGTATGGGATCCGAAAAAACGAATACAGGACATGGACCGTGAAGGGGTAGACATTCAAGTGCTATCCCCGATCCCTGTTACATTCTCGTACTGGGCTCCACCTGAACAAGCGGAAATGATGGCAAGGATACAGAACGATTTTATTGCCAAAACCGTGAATGAATATCCCGACCGCTTTGCTGGTCTAGGAACGGTTCCAATGCAGAATTCAGAAACGGCGATACGTGAGATGGACCGCTGTATGAATGACCTTGGCCTTCATGGGATCGAAATTGGAACAAATATAAATGGACAGAACCTCGATCATCCTGACTTTATTCCATTTTTTGAGATGGCTGAAAAGTGGGAAGTGCCGCTTTTTATTCATCCGTGGGAAACGCTAGGGAAAGAGCGTATGCCAAACCATAACTTTATGTATACGATCGGGATGCCGAGTGAAACGGCATTAGCCGCAGCTTCATTAATTTGGAGTGGGATGATGGAGAAGTTTCCAAGGCTTAAGATCTGTTTTGCTCATGGAGGAGGTTCGTTTCCTTACTTGATTCCGCGTCTTGATCAAGGATGGCAGGTGTGGCCGCATCTTCGCCTGACAACACATCCCCCAAGTCATTATGCAAAGCAGTTTTATTTTGATTCATTAAATTACGATCCGATGAACATCCGCTATATGATGGAGCGATTCGGTTCAGATAAGATCTTTATGGGTTCAGATTA
This sequence comes from Fictibacillus sp. 7GRE50, assembly GCF_015903875.1. Lineage (NCBI taxonomy): Bacteria > Bacillati > Bacillota > Bacilli > Caryophanales > Fictibacillaceae > Fictibacillus > Fictibacillus sp. 7GRE50. Next base: position 431,292 of record NZ_JACZDW010000002.1, on the reverse strand, counting down.
TCCGTTTCTGCTACGTGAAGTGAATCCCGGAAAAGTCCTGGATGAAACGCTTGAGCTGACGGATGAACAGCGTAAAGCGATGTTTGGCGGAAACGCTGCTGAATTTTTAAGTCTTGGTAAAAGAAAGCGGGGTGCAGTCGTTGCAAGTCATTCAAACACCGGAGGATAAACTTGAAGCGTTAGGAATCGTGCTGCCAGAAGTCCGCAGAGCTGTAGGGAACTATGTCGGCTGTGTAAGAGTGGGTAATCTTCTATTTACAGCCGGACAAGGTGTCGATCAATACCACGGCAAACTAGGAAGAGACTTATCCTTAGAAGACGGGTATGCCGCTTCTCGCCAATCCATGCTGAATTTGCTGGCAGTCGTTCAGAACGAGCTTGGCAGTTTAAATAAAGTAAAACGCATTGTAAAACTTCTTGGATTCGTGAATTGCACGGAGGATTTTATCGATCAGCCAAAAGTAATTAACGGTGCGTCAGATCTTCTTGTTGATGTTTTTGGCGAGAAAGGAAAGCATGCCCGATCAGCAGTTGGCATGGCCCAGTTGCCAGGCGGAACGGCGATCGAAATTGAAATGATTGTTGAAGTGGAAGAAGAGAAGGGGGACTAACAAATGAAAACAGAAACCCTCGCGCAACATGTAAAAGTGAATAACGCAAAATTGTTCATTGATGGAGAATATGTCGATGCACTTTCGGGTGAAACCTTTGAATCCATCAACCCAGCAACAAATGAAAGGTTAGCGCTTGTTGCAAACGGTAGTGAACAAGATGCGAAACGAGCGATTCAATCTGCCAAAAGTGCCTATGATAGCGGCGTCTGGAGCAAGATGCCTGTAGAAGAACGATCCGAAATTTTATGTAAAATGTCAGACCTTATTATGGAAAACGTGGATGAACTTGCGATGGTAGAGACACTCGACGTAGGAAAACCGATCAAAGAGAGCCGTGGGTTTGATATTCCTCGCGCTGCCTCCAATTTCCGTTTTTTTGCTGAGATGTCCAAGTACATGGTGAGTGAGCATTATGACAAACACAATATCATGTCGTATGCCAAATACAGTCCAGCTGGGGTTACAAGTCTGATCATCCCTTGGAATCTGCCATTCATGCAGATGACATGGAAAGCTTCCGCAGCACTAGCGGCTGGAAACACGGTTGTCGTTAAGCCCGCATCTTACACACCGCTTTCTGCTGTTATGTTTGGGGACATCGCTAATAAAGCAGGACTTCCGCCAGGTGTACTAAACATTATCACTGGACCAGGAAGCACGATGGGAGCTGCGATGACGACTGACCCTAACGTCCGCCGCATCTCGTTTGTGGGTGAATCGAACACTGGAAAAACGATTATGAAAAACGCTGCTGAAAATTTGATTCCAGTTTCTCTGGAATTAGGAGGAAAGTCAGCAAACATCGTTTTTGAAGATGCGGATCTGGATGAAGCAGTTAAAGGATCGATTGATGCGATCTATCGAAATCAAGGGGAAATCTGCCTGGCTGGATCACGTATGCTTTTACAAGAAAGCATCTATGATCAGTTTATGGACAAGTTTGTGGATGCTGTAAAAAACATTAAAGTAGGCGACCCGACACAGGAAGATACGGACATGGGTGCACTCGTGTCAAAATGTCACTTAGAGACCGTAGAAAAGTATGTGGACATTGGTATTAAAGAAGGTGCCAAACTCGCTTATGGGGGTAAACGGGTTGAGGGTCTTGGAAACGGAAACTTCTATGAACCTACCGTTTTATATGATGTGAACAACAAATGGCGTGTGGCGCAAGAAGAGATTTTCGGGCCGGTGCTTGTGGTCATACCGTTTAAAACAGAAGAAGAGGCGATAGCTATTGCAAATGATTCACAGTACGGGTTGGCGGGAGTCGTTTGGACGAATGATTTGCGCCGCGCTCAACGTGTTTCCACTGCAGTAGATTCTGGCCTGCTTTGGATCAACTGCTGGTACATACGAGATCTGCGTACGCCGTTTGGTGGTTCGAAGGCAAGCGGAATCGGGCGTGAAGGCGGGAGACACAGCTTTGAGTTTTATTCAGAGGCTAAGACGATAACGATGAAGTTATAGAAGGTGGTTTACTCTCCAGATGTTTTTGAAAGTAGTTGATTTCCGCTCCAGGCTGCTCGCTTTCCGCGGGGCAGGCGGTGAGCCACATTTGTACGTTTCACTCTTAAGTGTCTCACCTGCCCGCCTGTCCCGCAGGAGTCTCGCACCTTGCGCTTCAATCAACTTGCAAATGATGAGAGAAAAAACAAAAGCAACAATCCTATAGAAAGCAATGGTGTTCCTTCGTCTACAAGCAATTACTTTCGAAAGTGACTTTTCGTCGCATGTCTTGAAAAGAGGATTCAAACGGTTAGCACCCACCCAATTACCTTCAACGTGTTTTTAAAGCACACTTTGAAAGTTACGATTGTGCCATGTGTAAAATTGTATGTATACAGCTTTTAGTTAAACGTGATTGGACTCCAGTCGCGTTTTGCTCTTTGAAAAAAAGAAAGGAGGAAGTAAAGATGCAAAAGCAAGTGATTTCAAGAATAACGGAAGAACTTTTAGAAGCAGAAGAGAAGCTAAGTCCGGTAGAGCCATTATCCAAACGTTTCCCAGAATTGTCGATAAAGGATTCATATGAAATTCAGCTTGAGTGGGTTGAGAGAAAGCTTGAAGAAGGTCGTGTGGTAATCGGGAAAAAAGTTGGCCTCACGAGTAAAGCGATGCAAAATATGCTTGGGGTTGATGAGCCTGATTACGGTCATCTGCTAGATCATATGAAGGTTGACTCTGGCAGTGTGCTCAGCAGAAAAGATTTTATTAAACCGAAAGCAGAAGCGGAAATCGGCTTTATTTTAAAAGAAGACTTACGGGGGCCGAATGTGACATACGTGGATGTACTGATGGCAACAGAAGCGATTGTGCCGGCACTTGAAATTATCGATAGCAGAATAGAAGATTGGAAGATTCAGCTTGTGGATACTGTCGCTGACAACGGTTCATCGGCTAGAGCAGTTGTAGGGAAACCATTTTACGAGATGGACCAAATTGATCTGCGTACACTGAGCATGACACTTTTAAAGAATGGTGAAGTGACGGCGACTGGAGCCGGAGCTGCGGCTCTTGGGCATCCAGCACATGCCATCGCATGGCTCGCTAATAAACTAGCAGACTACAACATTTCATTAAAAGCGGGAGAGTTAATTCTGCCAGGTGCACTGTCTGCTGCGATAGACATAGATTCAGGCGATGAAGTGACTGCCTCTTTTGGAAAACTAGGTTCAGTAACCATCACATTTCGGGATTAAAAACTGTGCAGAAAGGACCTAATACATTGAAAAAGATGAAAGCAGCCATAATTGGTTCTGGGAATATTGGTACGGATCTGATGTACAAGCTTCAAAAAAGTGACTATTTAGAACTAACGGCAATGTTTGGAATCGATCCAGATTCTGACGGACTAAGACGAGCGAACTCTGCAGGGTACAGAGTATTTACGAACGGAATTAATGACTTTGTTGAACGTCCAGAGTTAGCTGATATTGTTTTTGATGCGACTTCAGCTAAAGCTCACTTACGGCATGCTGAGATTTTAAAAGAAATGGGAAAAACAGTGATCGATCTGACGCCTGCTGCCGTTGGACCTTTCGTGTGTCCGCCGGTTAATTCAGGTGAACATATGCAATCTCAGAACATCAATATGATTACTTGTGGCGGGCAAGCTACCATCCCGATGATTCACGCAATAAATGAAGCTGCTGACGTTTCATATGGTGAGATTGTAGCAACGATTTCATCCTTAAGCGCAGGTCCAGGTACGCGTGCAAATATTGATGAATTTACAATCACAACACGGCGTGGCATCGAGGAAGTTGGTGGAGCGGATATCGGAAAAGCCATTATTATCTTAAATCCGGCTGATCCTCCGATTTTAATGAGAGCGACGATTTATTGCGAAGTAAAGCTTGTTGATGTTGAGAAAATTAGAACGGCTATTTTAGATATGGAGAAAAAGGTACAGAGCTATGTTCCTGGATACAGATTAAAACAGGAGCTGCTATTTGATGGGAATCGCATCACTATTTTTGTTGAAGTAGAGGGAGCTGGCAACTATTTTCCGAAGTATGCCGGTAATCTTGATATTATGACTGCAGCCGCTAAACAAGCTGGAGAAATGGTTGCTAAACATCACTTAGGGCAAGGGAAACTGGATAAGGCGGTGACAGCATATGAAACGAAATAGCACGTTGCCGCTAAAGTTTACAGAAGTCTGTCTTCGTGATGGCAGTCATGTGATGGCTCATCAGTTCACAGAAAAGCAAGTGTATGATGCAGCAAAAGCACTTGATGAAGCAGGTATGCATTACATTGAAGTCAGTCACGGTGATGGTTTGGGAGGCTCTACGCTTCAGTATGGAAGATCGCTTGTAGATGAGATGAAGTTGATTGAAACAGCTGCGGGTGTGTGTAAGCAGGCGAAAGTTGCTGTTCTTTTGCTGCCTGGTATTGGAACGGTTCATGAGCTTAAGCAAGCGGGAAGATTAGGAGCGAGTCTTGTTCGTGTGGCAACACATGTGACAGAAGCTGATGTATCCGCTCAACATATCTATATGGCACGTGAACTTGGTATGGAAGTGATGGGGTTTTTGATGATGGCTCATTCTGCGCCTGTTGAAAAGCTTGTCGAACAAGCAAAGTTGATGGAGTCTTATGGAGCACAAGGTGTGTATGTAACGGATTCCGCGGGAGCATTATTGCCGAACGAAGTAAAAGAACGAATTGCAGCTTTGCGGGGATCACTTGATATTGAAGTCGGATTTCATGCACATAACAATCTATCGGTAGCTGTTGCTAATACACTTGTTGCGATTGAAGAAGGAGCGACACGCATCGATGGAAGTGTGCGTTGTTTAGGTGCAGGAGCAGGAAATACGCAAACAGAGGTATTGCTTGCTGTACTTGAGCGCATGGGAATACACACAGGTATTGATCTCTACAAAATGATGGACCTAGCAGAAGATGTGATCGGACCGATGCTGCCGGGTGCACAGGAAATTCGAAAAGGAAGTTTAGCCATGGGGTATGCAGGTGTTTATTCAAGCTTTCTTTTGCATGCAGAACGTGCGGGTAAACGCTTTGGTGTGGATTCAAGAGATATTTTAATAGAATTAGGTAAACGAAAAGCGGTAGGTGGACAAGAGGATCTTATCCTAGAAGTGGCAGCTGACCTAAAAGCCAAACTGGAGGTGTAGAAGATGACGGTTACGAATAAGGTTAACGTGGAATGGGTTGATTATCTTTTAAGAGCGGAAAGTGATGTTACAGAAGTGGTCAAGATAACAGACCGATATCCTGAGCTTTCTTTAGAAGAAGCGTACGATATGCAAAAAAAACTGATCGAAAGACGCATGGAGAAGACACAAACAAAGCGTATAGGAGTTAAGCTAGGACTAACGAGTAAAGCGAAACAAGAGATGATGGGCGTTCATGAAGCGATTTACGGTTATCTTTTGAGTGATATGCTCGCATTCGAGTGGGAACCCTTACAGCAACACCGTCTCATCCATCCAAAAGCTGAACCAGAGATCGCTTTTATTATGGGTGAGGATTTGATGGGAAAAGATGTGACAGCATCAGATGTCATGAGGGCGGCAAAGTATGTGGTAGCTGCAATCGAAGTAATCGACAGCCGTTACAAGGACTTTCGTTTTACACTTCCTGATGTTGTGGCAGACAATTGCTCATCCGCCAAATTGATTTTAGGAAGCAAGATGGTTCGGCCAGAAGAACTTGATATGGCGAATATCGGAATGGTGATGAGTAAGAATGGAGAGATTATGACAACCGGTGCGGGATCTGCAGTTCTTGGTCATCCAGCAGAAGCGGTAGCTTGGGCTGTTCAAAAGCTAGCCGAGCGTGGTGAAGGTTTAGTAAAAGGAGATATCGTTTTGAGCGGGGCATTATCTGAAGCGATTGCTTTTGATATGGATGATACGATTGTTGCACAGTTTGATTGTCTAGGATCTGTAACACTATCTTCGAGATATGTGAAATAGGTGAAGAGTTATGCCAATCATTCAAGTGCATGTAATAGAAGGACGAACAGATGAACAGTTGAGCACCTTGATGGAACGATTAACAGTGGCAGCTGCTGAATCATTGGATGTAAAAAAAGAACAAGTCCGCGTGCTGATCCAAGAGGTCCCAAATAAGCATTGGGGAGTTGGCGGAAAACCGAAGTTTTAAGAACGGGAGTTGAGACCCTTTGCTAAGCAAAGGGTTTTTCTTTTAGGGATACAAGTGGTTTGTGAGCGATTCTTGAGATTTATGATCGATTCCGGAGTTGGTGCTCGTATCTTGTCCCTTTCCTTCATCTCATCGATATTCAAAATTAACCAGCATAGTACAATCTTGACATCACATACCCTTAAACGACATGCAATCGTGAGGAGGGAGCACTATGTTTAAACGCTATAACCGGCTGGCGATCGAACTACCAACACCTACGAATCCTGATGCGAATGCGGCCGCTGCGGTTCAAGAATTGCTAGGCGGTCGTTTTGGTGAGATGTCGACACTTAATAATTATATGTATCAATCTTTTAACTTTAGAAAAAGAGGGAAATTAAAACCGTTCTTTGATCTCGTCTCAAGTATTACTGCAGAAGAATTTGGGCACGTTGAGCTTGTTTCACATACCATTAATATGATGATCTATGGCACGACACATCCAGGTGATGTCAATGATGCGCCAATGGCAGCTGCTACTGACAAGAGGAACACACAGCATTTTATTGGGACCGCACAAACATCCTTCCCTTTTGATTCGATGGGGAAAGCTTGGAACGGTGATTATGTGTTCAGCAGCGGAAACTTACTCCTTGATCTCCTGCACAACTTTTTCTTAGAGTGTGGAGCCAGAACACATAAGATGAGAGTTTATGAGATGACGAGTAACCCTGTTGCTCGAGAGATGATCGGCTATCTTCTTGTACGCGGTGGTGTGCATGTTTTGGCATATGCAAAAGCGATCGAGATGGTTACAGGCGTCGACATTAAGAAGATGCTGCCAGTTCCTGATCTAGAGAACTCAGCTTTTGAAACGACACGAAAGTTTGAAGCAGAAGGCGTACACCGAAAATTATATACGTTCAGTGATACCGATTATCGAGATATTGCTTTAATCTGGGCTGGTCAGCATCCGCTAGGAGGACCACTTGAGACGGTAATCGGTGCTCCAGAAGGTGCCCCAATGCCTGAATTGCGCTCCATCTCAGAAGAGTTTGCTCCAGGCATCTCTCATGAAGATTTTATGCAGATTGCTGAAAGACTGAAGAAGAATGCAGGAATAAGTTGATCGACCGGCGTACAATACGTCGGTTTTTTTTATGGTATGATTTATTATGTTTATAGAATTTGTAAGAAATGAAGGGAAGTCTGGCAGATGACATACAGACAGATTAAATGGTTGATCCTGCTCATTCCAACGATTTCAGTTGGTTTATGGGAATACGTTAGACATACGGTTCTCTTGCCTTATATATCCATGAACACGGGAAACTGGCTCTCTGCCATAATTGTATTTCTTGTTACGCTTTACTTTTTGAATATCTTGTTTGGAAGATTAGAGCGAATGCAGCAGGAGCTTCAGAGAGAACGTTCTGAGAAAGCAGTCTTAGAAGAGCGGGAAAAAATTGCGAAAGAGCTGCATGATGGCATCGCCCAGTCTTTATTTTTTCTCTCTGTTCAAGTGAACAAGCTGGGTAATGAATTTAGTAAGGATGATAAATCGTATAATAAGTTAAAAAAAACGTTGCAGCACATTCATGACGATACTCGAAGTGCTATTCAAAATCTACGTAGCGTTCCGGCAGAAGCTGATATTTCGTGGACACGAGCATTAAATGCATTTTTTAATGAAATGGAGAGTCAGCATGACTTAAAGATTCATCGAGAGTGGCGTTTAAAAGACGATGATCTTACCTCAAAGGAAAAAATTGAGCTGTTTGCATGTGTACGAGAGGCAATTATCAATGTTATAAAACACGCTAATACGAACGAAGTATGGTTGAATACTACGACTACTCCAAAAGGATGGATCTGTACCATTGTAGATAAAGGATCAGGATTTGATTCACAAGAGCCAACGGACGGCTTTGGTCTGAAAATTTTACAAGACAGAGCGTATTCTATGGACTGGAAACTAAGGATCGCCAGTACGGAAGGAAAAACGACGGTTACGGTTGAAAAGGAGGAAAATGCATGACGACACAGCCTATTCGTTTATTAATTGTTGATGATCATCATCTAGCACGAGAAGGAGTCAAAGAGATTCTTGAGGATCAGACCGAGTTTGAAATTGTGGGTGAAGCCTCTAACGGTATACAAGCCGTAGAGAAGACTGAAGCTCTTATGCCAGATCTTGTTCTCATGGATATCTCTATGCCTAAGATGAATGGTTTTGAAGCGACTAAAGAAATTAAGAAGCAGTTTCCAAACGTAAAAGTAGTCATCATGACGGTTTCTTATGACATTACGGACTGGTTTGAAGCTTTAAAGCGTGGTGCACAAGGATACCTTCTCAAAAATTTGAACACAGAAGATATGCTGAACGGATTAAAAGCATATGCGATGGATGAAATACCGATGTCGAAAGAGATGGCTTTTCGTATATGGAAGGAATTTAAGAAGGATGGACAAGCTGAGCAATCTCTTTCTTTAAGAGAGCAGGAAGTGTTGCAGTTGGTAGCTAAAGGACATTCGAACAAGGACATTTCAAAAGTACTTACTATTTCTGAGAATACCGTTAAAACACATATGAAGAACATCCTAGGAAAACTGCATCTAGAAAATCGTGTACAATTAGCGAGTTATGCTTACGACAATGGAATCGTTTAACTTCCAATGTCATACAATTGACACATTTTTATTTTCGTAATCACCCTTTAGAGTGATTACCATTTCATGCTTGTTGTTTATACTTTTCCATATTGAGTACGAATAAGGAGAAAATAATTATGCAAGCAACAGCTTATAAGTTACCAGAAAACAATGAAAATCCATCGAAAAAATCCAATAGTCTTTATCAAACTTTTTGGAGATGGCATTTTTATGGCGGAATCATCTTTGCACCTTTTTTAATCTTACTTGCCATAAGTGGCGCACTATATTTATTCCAAGCTGAAATTGAGACGATGATCTACAAAGACAAGATTATTGTTCAAAAAGGCGATCAATCTCTTCCGCTCTCACAGCAGATCGACACCGTTAAAGCAGAGTACCCAGAAGCTGAAATAGGTTCTGTCAGACTTCCGAAAGAAGATAATCGAGCTACTTTAGTAAAAGTGATCGAAAATGACGTTGTTACACAGGTATATGTAAACCCATACACAGCGTCAATAACCGGAACGATTCTAGATGAAGATCATTTCAAAAACGTTGTTGCTAAACTTCACAGTGAATGGATCGTTGGTGGAACATTCATCAATAGATTCGTTGAACTGGCTGCATGTTGGACGATCATCATTTTAGTAACGGGGCTTTATATTTGGTGGCCAAGGAACAAAAAGACATTCATGGGGACGATCTTTCCTCGTCTGAAGAAAAATGGCCGCATGTTCTGGAGAGATCTTCATGCAGTTACTGCATTCTGGCTATCACTGATGATCTTAATTCTTATCGTAACGGGTCTGCCGTGGTCAGGTGTGATGGGAGAACAGATCAACAAGTTGGCGACGAATGCAAAAGCGGGATATCCAACTTATGCATTCATGGCACCAACAGCAGAAAAGACGACAGATGAGATCGCAGAAGATATACCCTGGGCAACGGAGAACAATCCTGCTCCAGCATCAAAAAAAGATGACGGATCACTCTCTGTTGATCAAGTGATGTACCTAGCTCAAGAGAACAAGATTCAAAAGCCTTTCACGATTTCAATGCCAGTAGGAGAAGATGGAGTATTTACTGTTGCTTCTTCAAGAGATAAACCTGAAAATGAAGCTACCGTTTATTTTAACCAGTATAACGGTGATATCGTAGAGGATGTAAGGTTTAGCGATTACGGATGGATGGCTAAAGCTATTTCAATCGGAATCGCACTGCATGAAGGTCATTACTTTGGTCTGGCTAATCAGCTTTTAGGAGCAATAGCTGCTCTAGGCTTAGTTGCAATTGTCATCTTCTCACTTATCATGTGGAAGAAGCGTAAACCTTCCGGGAAATTGGGAGTGCCAAAAAAATCTGACAAAAAATTAAAGCCGTGGATCATTTTCCTTATGGTCATAACAGGTATTGTTATGCCACTTGCAGGTATATCTTTCGTCTTCGTATTCTTACTTGATCGTTTTGTTATACCAAGAGTAAAGCCGCTACAGGCTTGGCTATCATAATATAAATTTTATTAGAGGTGAACTTATTATGAAAAAAATGATGATAATTTTCGGTCTAGTGCTGACGATGGCAATCTTATCAGCATGCGGTTCAGGCGGATCAAAGGACGAACACGAGAATCATAAGAACCACGAACAACATAATAGCGAAAGCAAGGAGACGTCTCAGTCATTAGACTGGGACGTTCAGTCGTTTTCTTTCAAAGACCAAAACGATGCTGAATTTGGATTGGAAGACTTAAAGGGAAAAGTGTGGATGGCAAATTTTATCTTCACGAACTGTACAACAGTTTGCCCGCCGATGACTGCACATATGGCTAAACTTCAAGGAATGGCGAAAGAAGAGAATGTGGACGTAGAATTTGTTTCTTTCTCTATCGATCCAAAAAGAGATGATGCTTCAGCATTAACGAAGTTTGGTGAGAACTATGACGCAGACTTCTCCAACTGGCACTTTCTTGGAGGCTATGAACAGAAACAGATTGAACAGTTAGCAAGAGATTCATTTAAAACACCTGTAGTAGCTGATCCTAACTCAGATCAATTCATTCATGCGACTGCATTTTTCTTAGTTAATAAAGAAGGAAAAGTAGTTTCTAGATATGATGGAGTAGAGAATACGCCGTACGAAGAGATCATTGCAGATATGAAAAATAGACTAAAAAAGTAAAGTAGCTGTATTACATAGTGAGAATATAGCAAACACCCTAGTGGAATAACGAAAAGCGAAGGAAAAGAAAAATAGTTTGGGGTCTGACCCCAAACTATTTTTCTTTTATTCATTTGTTCACACAATAGTTATGGTTTGGAAGTCTAACTTCTACCTACTTATGATAAAACTAAAGATAGAATCGTCATTATGTGATAATGGAGGTATATTCATTTATGAATCCGATAAAAACGTTAAAAACAGTAGGTTATCTTGAAGGTGCTTCGTTCTTGATCCTTCTTTTCATCGCCATGCCGTTGAAGTATTTTTTAGATCAGCCGATGGCCGTATCAATCGTTGGTGCTCTTCATGGTCTATTGTTCGTTCTCTATATTCTCGTCATCCTTTATGTGTACAACGTGAAGAAGTGGCCGATCATGCGCGCGTTCTTGGCGCTAGTTTCTTCTGTCTTGCCGTTTGGCCCGTTCATTTTCGATCGTAAGTTTTTAAAAGATTAATACTGTTAGATGAGAGCCTACTTTTCACAGGCTCTCTTTTTTTGTTAGGTAAAAAAGATAGAAGAGATGTATCAGGATTTGTCGAAAAGTCTATATTTTTCAATTTAGACTTAATTATTTTGATTTAGACTTAATTATTAGCAGATTAGACTTAATTACTACTGATTCCGACTTAATTATCCCGCCGCACCTAAATCACATTCATGGGTGTACTTTCTACATGTACACTTCGCCTGATATTGTACTCCTCAGACACAACTAACCCCCCATTAGAATAAAATCTCAACAAAATCTTAAAACCAAACCGTTCATGTTAAGAATTCGTTTAAATTGTTTTAATTTTCTAATTTTAGGCTATTTATACTTTAATATGGTTTTTAACAAGGAGGGACAAGCTTGTGATTAAAGCACTACTACTTAATGCGTCTCTTAAAAGTGGTGAAGAAGTCTCCAATACGGAAAGTTTGATGAACGAAGCGGTGCATATTTTTAATAAGAACAACATAGATACAGAGATGGTAAGGCTTGCTGATTACAGAATCGCACATGGTGTTACGGCAGATGAAGGTGATGGCGACGAGTGGCCTGAGATTTTTGAAAAAGTGAAGGCGGCTGATATCCTCATTATCGGAACACCTCTATGGCTTGGTGAAAAGAGCAGCTTAGCAACACAAGCAATCGAGAGGCTGTACGGTGCGAGTGGTATGACAAACGAAAAAGGCCAATATATATTTTATAACAAGGTGGCAGGTGTAGTTGTGACAGGTAATGAGGATGGAGCGAAACACGCGAGTGCATCCATTCTATATGGCCTGTCTCATATTGGATTTACACTACCACCAAATGTGGATACATATTGGGTTGGTGAAGCAGGTCCAGGACCTTCTTACATTGAAGCGGAAGGAAACAAAAATGATTTTACGATGCAGCACAATAAAATAATGACGTACAATCTGATTCACTTTGCAAAGCTATTAAAAGAACATCCTATTCCGACAGAAGGCAATGTGGTAGAAAGCAACAGCTAATAAAGGGAGGATATTTATGGCCATCGATCAAGTAGCAGTGGAACGATTATGTGAGCAATTCAGGGGAATTAGGTCATTATCTGAAAAACTGGCATCAAAGCTACAAAATGAAGATACGATTATTCAGGCGATGCCAGATGTGAGTCCACCAAAATGGCACCTTGCGCACACGACGTGGTTTTTTGAACGTTTCATCTTAAAAGAAAAGAATCCTTCATACGTTCCTTTTAATCCAAAGTTCGATTACCTCTTTAATTCCTACTATGAAACGATCGGTTCTTATCATCCTAGACATTCTAGGGGCGTATTGTCCAGGCCATCAATGGATGAAGTCTATGCTTATCGGAACTATGTTAACGAAGAAATTTTGAGTCTGCTTAGGGACTATGGCGATCAGCTCCCTAAAGAGGTTGAAGATTTGATCGAGATCGGTCTTCAACACGAACAGCAGCACCAAGAACTTCTATTAACAGATGTAAAATATAACTTCAGCTGCAATCCGATGCTGCCATCGTACACAGAACCTTCACTCTCAAACAAATCAACAAATACAGATCAAAAATCGCAAGTTACTGAAATTAAGTTTGAAGGGGGACTCGTTGAAATCGGTTTTGCAGAAACGGGGTTCTCATTTGATAATGAACGGCCGCGTCACAAGGTTTGGTTGGATGCTTATCAGATATCTTCCCATCCAGTTACGAACGGAGAATATCTTTCTTTTATTGAAGCGGGTGGATATGAGCAGCCAGAGCATTGGTTGTCGGATGGCTGGGCAACAGTCAAAAAAGAAAAATGGAAACATCCCCTTTATTGGCGTAAAACCGAGGATGGTTGGTACACGTTCACGTTAACAGGTGAAAAGAAATTAAATCTTGATGAACCCATCTGCCACGTAAGTTTTTATGAAGCGGATGCTTTTGCTAGGTGGAGTGGAAAAAGGCTGCCAACAGAAGCAGAATGGGAGCATGCAATGAGTTCCATCCCAATAGAAGGGAACTTTGTTGAGGATGAATCGTTTCATCCGGTTGTCGGTGAGTCTTATTCAAAATCACCAATAAAAAAAGCTTTTGGAGATGTATGGGAATGGACCAGTAGTCCTTACACTTCTTATCCTCAAAGTAAACCACTCGAGGGTGCGCTCGGAGAATATAACGCTAAGTTCATGTGCAATCAGATCGTTCTGCGTGGTGGATCGTGTGTAACATCAAAGCTGCATATTCGACCTACTTATCGCAACTTTTTTCAAGCAGATAAAAGATGGCAGTTCAGCGGAATTCGCTTAGCGGGGGACCTCTCATGAAAACGGTAAGATCGAATGTTCATTATCATATTGGAAACGAACCTGAAACAGATATGTATAGTGAGGTACTACATGGACTCCAAAGCGAAAAGAAGTTCATTTCACCCAAATACTTTTATGATAAAAAAGGTTCTGAGCTGTTTGAAGCGATTACGATGCTTACGGAATATTATCCGACCCGAACGGAGCTGCTTCTATTAAATAAATTTAAAGATGAAATGGCCAATGCAATTGGAAGGGATACAGCACTCGTAGAGTTTGGAAGTGGCAGCAGTGAAAAGGTGAGGACGCTTCTAGAGGCGATGCCTGAACTTAAAGAATATGTACCGATTGATATCTCAAAAGATTTTCTGTATCAATCAGCACGAGCGCTTTCTATAGAATATCCTCATCTGGACGTTCATGCGGTTTCTGCCGATTACACGGATAAGTTTGAGCTACCAGAGCTCACATCTAAACGGAAAGCTGTGTTTTTTCCTGGATCTACTATTGGAAACTTTGAGCCACAAGAAAGAATGAATTTTCTAAAGATGACAGCCGATTTTCTTCAGCCAGATGGCGGCCTATTGATCGGTGTAGATATGAAAAAGGATCATGCTGTTTTGAATGCTGCTTACAATGATAGTAAAGGGATTACAAGTCAATTCAATACAAACCTACTAAACCGATTGAACAGAGAACTTTTGGCAAACTTTGACCTTGAAAAATTTCAGCATCATGCTTTTTATCATGCAGACAAAGGCAGAATTGAAATGCACCTTGTTAGCTTGTCAGATCAGACGATCACCATTGGTAATGAAAAAGTCTTCTTTACTGAAGGTGAGACTATTCACACTGAGAATTCTTATAAGTTTACAATTGAAGAGTTTCAAAATATGGCAAGAGAGTGTGGGTTCACACCTAAAAAAGTATGGTGTGATGATAAGAACTGGTTCAGTATGCATTATTTGGTTGTAGAATAGACTCGAATGGACTCCTATATTAGGGGTTCCTTTTTTGTCCCAAACCTTTTTCTTCCTCAGCAGGTTTACGTTCATAAGTACGTGTCAAAGCATTTTATTGGGCATTTTTATAGCAAAGGGAGATAATAGGGGAAAATGGCATAGAAGAGAGGTTAATCATGAATTTAAAAGGAATTCACCACGTTTCTGCGCTTACTGCAAAAGCACCTGAAAACTTTAAGTTCTATACAGAAGTAATGGGATTAAGACTGATCAAGAAAACTGTAAATCAGGATGACACTAGCGTTTATCATTTGTTTTATGGTGATGAGAAAGGAAATCCAGGAACGGAGCTTACGTTTTTTGAAATTCCGATGGCTGGAAGAAACCATGATGGAAACAACAGCATTTCCGCTATCTCGCTTCGCGTAAATAATGATGATGCTCTTCACTATTGGCAGGGTCGTTTAAAGGATCATGGAATCGAAACAGAAGATATTAAAGATCGGGCAGGTCGAAGTACACTGGCGTTTAGAGATCCTGAAGGTCAGAGGATGATCTTAGTTTCTGATGAAAACAACAGAGGCGTTGCAGGTGGTCAGCCTTGGAGTAAGAGTACAACACCAAAAGAACATGCAATTGTTGGTCTTGGACCTGTTAGGTTAACAGTTCCTGCAGCTGAACCAACTATTGGAGTGCTAACAGAACTATTAGGTTTTCGGAAAAAGGGAAGCTATTCACCTGAAGTGGCAGGTCAAACTGATATTGTTGTATTAGAAACGGGTGAAGGTGGAAGTGGTGCCGAAATTCATGTAGAAGAACGAAATGACCTTCCCCAAGAACGACTTGGTCGGGGTGGCGTGCACCATGTAGCCTTTCGAGTAGATAATGAAGAAGAACTTCGTGATTGGATTGAAAAAGTACAAACATCTAGGTTTCCAAACTCTGGATTTGTGGATCGTTTTTATTTTAAGTCTCTCTATTTCCGTGAACCGAACCGAATTCTATTCGAACTTGCAACAGACGGTCCGGGCTTTGATACGGACGAAGAATTGGAACATCTAGGAGAGTCACTTGCATTACCTCCGTTCTTAGAGCCTCATCGTGAGGATATTGAAGCGAAATTAAAACCTCTCCAAACAAAACAATAAAATTTTCTTTGCCTGAATCTTAACGGATTCAGGCATTTTTGTTTTAGGTAATTTTTTCCATTAATACAAATGAGCGACTTTAGGGGTTACTACAACTGTAGATGCACGACAAAAGCTGAGTTATTGAAATTATTTTTTGAGCAAGAACTGGTCATAAAAAATGCAATTTGGGAAAAATTAAAAAGCGTTACAACAATAAACAAACATGAAGGAGATGTCACAAGATGTATTGGCAAAAAAATGCAAAGAATATTTCAAAATATGTGAGTGCTTTTGTATTGGCATTAGCACTACTTTTAGGTACTTCAAATGCAGCTTCTGCAGTTGGGAAGAATGCAAAGGGTCCAGATGTTTACGCGATTCAATCCATGCTTAAATCCCTAGGCAGTTATTCTGGAAAGATAAATGGTTACTATAACGCATCAACGGTTAAGGGTGTAAAGTATTTTCAAAAAAGTCACGGACTACCTGTAACAGGATCTGTTGACGCTCGTACGTATCAATCGATTCTGTATGCTTACTCTTCGTTAAAATTACCTAAAGTTCGCCAAGGTGGCGGAGCAGGCCAAGGCGGCGGAGCAGGCCAAGGCGGCGGAGCAGGCCAAGGCGGCGGAGCAGGCCAAGGCGGCGGAGCAGGTCAAGGCGGCGGAGCAGGTCAAGGCGGCGGAGCAGGTCAAGGCGGCGGAGCAGGTCAAGGTGGCGGAGCAGGTCAAGGTGGCGGAGCAGGCCAAGGCGGCGGAGCAGGCCAAGGTGGCGGAGCAGGCCAAATTGAACAAGGTGAAGGTCAGCAGCAACAGCAAGAAGAAGGACAAGAGCAGGAAGGTCCTAAGCAGATGGAAGAACAAAAAGGTGAGACTCCACAAGCACCACAAGCACCTAAACAAGATATGCAACAAAAAGATTCAAAACAAGGTCCAAGTGTTCAACCTGGGAAAAGCAGCCCATCACCAGGAATGAAAGATAATGGAAAAGACTAAAAGTATAGTATGAAAACAAAATTTTAAATGAAAATAACAAAGAGGTCAGCTCCCGTGATCTCTTTGTTTTTATGAATAAGAGAAATAATTAACCGGAGTGATCGATAAATGTTGCAAGTATGGTTAGCTGGACTGCTTTTATTATCAACAACTGGTCAACAAAACGCTGAAACTTTAATAGTAAATCAGGAAGGGCAAAAACTTGCTGAAGTAAGCCGCAAACAGTTCGAAGGCTCTATACCTGGATTTCCAATGATCGATGACACAAAATATAATCAATTTGTTGATCTGCTTGATAAGAGATCATACAAAGCGCCTGTTAACGCTAAATTAAATGATTATGGTGCTATCATACCTGGACAAGTAGGTTATAAATTAAATCGGAAATTATTTCGAGAAAAGTTCTACACCTATTTTTTTGAAAACGGACCCAAAGTGATAGATGTACCAGAAATGAATATTTATCCTAAAGTCGATACGGAAGTACTGGCGCATATTAAAAATCAGCAGATTGGGCAATACGTTACATACTTCAATTCAAATAATAAGAGCCGAACAACAAATATTGAGCTTGCTGCCAATGCGCTTGATAGTCATGTTGTTTTTCCAAATGAGACGTTTTCATTCAACCAAGTGGTAGGCAGACGAACGACTGCAAAAGGATACATGAGAGCACCAATCATCGTTAGAGGTGAATTGTCAGAAGGTATTGGGGGAGGAATCTGCCAAGTATCCTCCACATTGTTTAATGCTGTAGATCGTGCAGGACTAAAAATCGTTCAACGTTATTCGCACAGCAAACGTGTACCATACGTACCATCGGGTAGAGATGCTACCGTCAGTTGGTATGGACCCGATTTTCAATTTCAAAACAAATACAATCAGCCTATCCTTATCCGGGCTAAGCGCTATGGAGGAACTTTAGTCATTAAACTCTATTCGTCTGAAATCCTTGATCAGAGAAAACGGACAGTACCGAACGCACCAACTCATATTCCTGAAGAAATTAAGACTGAACAGAATGTGCATCTTTCTAACCCTAGCAGATAATATAAAGTACAATAATGAAGTAACATATGTGTTTGAATAGGGAGTTGGATCGTATGCAAACATTAGAAAAACTAACAGAGCGTTTTTGGTACCAAACACCTGTTTCAGAGACAGATCGTCCTATTTTAGGAGCTGTTGTGGGAAACGATATGACTTTGATGATTGATAGTGGAAATTCAGAGAATCATGCAGAGTACTTTTTAGATGAGTTGCGCAAAAAGGGTATCAAAGGACCGAGTTTAGTCGTCATCACACATTGGCATTGGGACCATATTTTTGGATTGCCCGCGCTAAACATTCCTTCTATTTCTTCGGCAGAAACAAAAACAAAAATGCAAGAACTCCTTCCTTTCTCTTGGAGTGATGAAGATCTGGATGAAAGAGTCAAGAAAGGTATTGAAATCGAATTTTGTGCAGAAGCCATAAAAAAAGAATTTCCAGATCACCGCAACATTAACATAAAGCTGCCAACGATTACGTTTCATCAAGTATTGGAAATCGATCTAGGTGGTGTAACGTGTGTTCTTCAACATGTAGGAGGAGACCATACAACAGATTCGATCATTGTGTACATAAAGGAAGAAAAAGTTTTATTTTTATCGGATTGCCTCTACGCAAATATGTATGCACCTAAAAATAACTATACGGTAGATCGAACGCTGAATCTGTTAGATCAATTAGAGTCCTTTGACGCAGATTTTTATATTTTTTCTCATTGGAAAGCTGCGACAAAGCAAGAGTTTCAAACTGAAACATCCATGTTACGAAGTTTCGCTAACCTTACGAAAAAGTTTGAAGGTAATCAACAAGCTATTGAAGAAGAATATAAAGTCCAGGTCAAACGGGAGCTAACTGAAGATGAACGTGAGACCTTACAGTTTTTTGTTAACGGTTTCAGTCTTAACTTGCATAAATAGAATAGGAGAGTATGATGTTACAAGAATTTAAAGTGACTATTGAACAATTCGGGGGAATAGAAAGACAGATCCGGGTGTGTTTGCCCTGCGATTATAGTGACAGACAAGACCATTATCCTGTGCTGTATATGCATGACGGTCAAAATCTGTTTAATGATGAAGACGCCAGTTACGGTGTCTCGTGGGGTTTAGCTGATTATCTAAAGAGGAGTAAAGCACCCCTTATCATTGTTGGAATCGACTGTAATCATGAAGGCTTCGAGCGTTTTAATGAATACGCACCATGGGAAAACCCGACAGTAGGACCTGAACTTTTAAAATGTGAAGGGGTTTATGGAGGAAAAGGAGCCGCATACATTCAGTTCATTCTTCATACCCTAAAGCCGCTGATCGATGAAAAATACAGAACAAAGACTGACGAAACATTAATGGCAGGCAGTTCGATGGGTGGTCTCATATCGACGTATGCAGCTTGTCGTTACCCTCATGTATTTAGCAGGGTGGCAAGTCTATCTTCCGCTTATTGGTTTAATCAAAACGAGATTGAGAGCTTGATCGAAGAAAGTGATCTCACGAGTATAAAAAGATTTTATATGGATGTTGGAACTGAAGAGGACACATCAAAAGTGGACGCCGCTCATTACATCCGGTCCTCTGAAGAGGTTTATGAAGTCTTTAAGAAAAAGAACGTCGACCTGAAATTTGAATTAATACAAGATGGAAAACATCATGAGAGCGCATGGCGTGAAAGAATGCCTGAAATTATTGATTACCTGATGAAGTAAAGGGGAGATAGACGTTGATCACATTTGAAAGAATGGACAATAAGCAGTTTAAAGATTATATGAAGTTTATGCTGCCTGATTATATTCGTGATACAGCTGAACATTATAAACTAGATACAGAGCTAGCTACTGAAAAAGCAGAGAAACAAATGGAACAACTGCTCCCAGATGAGGAAAAAACAGAAGGACAGCATTTATTTCAAATCAAAAGCGATAAGGAACTAGCAGGCTACCTTTGGTTTCATGTTTCAAAAGAAGAGAAAAAAGCTTTCCTTTATCATATCTTTGTGAAGGATGCATTCCGTAAACAAGGGATTGCACAAGATGCTCTTCGTTTTTTTGAAAATGAATCAAAAGATGAAGGAGCTGATTATGTTGGCCTTCATGTCTTTGGTTCGAATGAACAGGCAATTGCACTATATACAAAGCTAGGCTACAAACAAGCATCCATATCGATGAACAAAGTTTTGTAAACGTTATAAAAGGGAGAGAGATAAACATGAGAAAAATTGGATTGCAACTGTACTCCATCCAACAAGAAGCAGAAAAAAATCTACTAGGTACATTAGAAAAAGTGAAAGAAATCGGATATGACAGTGTTCAGTTTGCTGGATTGTTTGGAATATCTGCTAAGGATGTAAAAAAAATATTGAACGAAAATGCTTTAACTGTTGCTGGAGCTCATATTCCTCTTCAGCAATTTTCGGGAGACGCATTTAAAAAGCAAATGGAAGATCAGCTTATCTTAGAGAACGATTTAATGATCATGCCTTACTTAACAGAAGATCAAAGAAAATCAATCGATGATTACAAGCGTGTAGCAGAAGTGTTGAACGAAGCAGGATTTAGAAGCAAAGAGTATGGGATACGTGTGGCATACCATAATCACGATTTTGAGTTTTACGAGCTTGATGGAAAGATGCCGTTCGATTTGCTCTATCAAGAAACAGATCCTGATTTAGTAAAGATGGAGCTCGACACGTATTGGGCAAAATATGCGGGGTATGAGCCAGAAGAGCTGCTTAATAAGTATCGCTTCCGTTGTGTGTCACTACACCTGAAAGATATGGTAGAGAAAAACGGTCAAAAACAGAGCACGATTGCGGGAACAGGAATGCTTGATATCGGTAGCTTCTTACGATTGGCAGATGAACAGAAAGTGGATTATTGTGTGATCGAGCAAGAACATTTTGAAGGAGATCTTCTTTCGGAAGTAGAAAAAGGTGTGCAGAACGTCAAAGCACTTTTATAGAGGAGAACCCAGTCGTGGAAGATATAACGTTTGCTCTTTATATAGAAAAGGTGCATTTTGAAAGAATTCAAGAGTTGAACAAAAAAGAGAATTGGACGCAATTAGTTGAAAGATATGAAGAAACAAAACAAGCATGGAATAAGTCTAATGTAGCCTATGTCATGTTAAAGAATGAAGAGTTAATAGGTTATATTCGAGGGTTGACAGATGAACACGTAACACTCTATATATGCGAGCTGCTGATATCAAAGCCTTATCGAGGACTAGGATTAGGTGGAAAGCTGTTGAACAGCATTCAAGAAAAGTATCCAACAGCACGTATGGAGATGCTGGCATCACGAACATCACACACTTTTTATGAAGGGCAAAACTTTAGATCTTTTTACGGATATCGAAGAACATATGAAGAATGTAAATCTTAGGAGGCGTTTTATATGAGTGAGAAAGTAAAGAGTATCTCTGTTATACAGAGCCACGTCAACAATGTATTCGTACATGTTACTGATTTGAAAAGATCTGTAGAGTGGTATGCAGATCTGTTGGGTGTAACGATTGATTCAAGTGAAGTACAATCCCCTGTACATAACATTCCCGTGACAGGACAAACTGGATTATCACTAGATGATCATACGTTTGACCCGTCCTTCCACCGGACGCCTGGTTCAGGTCCTATGTTTAATGTATTTGCACCAGATATTGATGCAGCTTACAAAGAGCTACAAGAAAAAAACATGAAAGTCATTAAAGAAATTCAGTGGCATGGTGAAGTGGCTTGGTTTAATGTAGAAGATCCAGATGGAAACGTAGTTATGATTTGTAATTGCTAACAAAATTAAATGTTTAGTAACTGGCACTTACTAGCCTTCCTTGGTACTAGTAGGAGTCAGTTTTTTTTCTGCAAAAGTATATAAACTGAACATTCTATCTATCAAGCATTTTCCTATTTGTGGTAAAGTGGATAGTAGAATGAATTGGGAGGAATAGGTATGAACGAGCAGAAAATAAATGCACTTAAAGAAGAGTTCGAGAATCTTGTAAGCTTAACCATAACTTCCATAGATGATCTCAAGAATTTTTTAAATCAACAAAAGCACACCTACGAAAAAGTAGAAGAAGAGATGCTTCGACATTATATTGCTTTTCAATGCCAAAGCAATCATGACGAAATTAAGCAGCAATATGAATTTGATCAGCAGCACATAAAACCATTGTTTAAAAAATACCAATCTATATTGGACGAGAAAGTATTAGAGTCACCCTTTATGGCAGAACTTCCTGACGATGAATTTGGAGAATATAAAAAGAAGCTGAGAACGCAATTTGCTCTTTTTCAAGAAGCTAACCTAGATATAGAAAAACAAGAAGATGCTCTTACAAATCAATATTTTGAGATCACAGGAAGTCTCTCTTCAAATTGGGAAGGAAAAGAAGTTACGATTAGTGAGCTTTTTGTTCATGTTAGAGATTCTAAGCGTGACACAAGAGAGAAAGCGATGAAAGCCTTGTATGAACCTATCTTAAAAGAAGAAGAGAAACTTCAAAGTATTCTTGACGAGTTGATCCAACTTCGTGTGAAGAAAGCAGAGAATGCTGGTTTGAGCGGCTTTAACGATTATATGTTTAAAAAATATAATCGATTCGACTATACGCCAGAGGATTGTACAGAACTCGCTGAATCCATACGTGAGCATGTTCTTCCGATCACGATACAACTTCAAAAAGAGCACAAAGCTGAAATAGGTGTTGATGTTTATAAGCCATGGGATGTTCAAGCAGAAGCAATCGGTCGAAAACCATTACAACCTGTAAGTTCCGATGTGGAGTTAATCAATAAATCAGCGAAGGTTTTAGGCGAACTTGATGTTGAATTTGGTTCACTTGTTCATGAAATGAATGAGAAGAAACTTTTTGATCTAACGAGCAGAAAAGGAAAAGCGCAGGGGGGATTCTGTGAATCGCTACCTGAAACAGGACTTCCGTTTATCTTTATGAACATGTCCAACACGGATAGTGATCTTGTTGTTTTTATGCACGAGATGGGACATGCGATTCATGATCTACTGAAGAGTGATCAAGAATTATATGCTTATAAACAAATTCCAATGGAGTCGGCCGAACTAGCGAGTATGAGTATGGAGCTTTTCACGATGGATCGTTGGAATGAGTTTTACAAGACAGAGGAGGAACTTAACCGAGCGAAGAAAGATCAGCTAAAGGGGGCTTTAATGAGTCTTCCGTATATTATGGTCATTGATCAGTTTCAGCACTGGCTGTACCAACATCCAAATCATACTTGGGAAGAACGCACAAAGAAGGTTGGTGAGTTGAAAGATCGCTATGATGCTTCGATCGTAGATTGGAATGGATATGAAGAATGGAAAGTAAAAGGATGGTTCTATACACTTCATATATACGAAGTTCCTTTTTATTTTGTTGAGTACGCGATTTCTCAACTTGGAGCTATCCAATTGTACAAAAATTACAAAGAAGATCCAGAGGGAACGATCAATAAATATAAAGAAGCATTGAAACTTGGAAGTTCTAAGTCACTTCCGGAAGTTTATGCATCTGCAGGGATTGAGTTGGATTTTTCATCTAATAAGATTGCTGAGCTTATGGAGTTTGTTGCGAAAGAACTTAACTTGCTATCCATTAGTTAGGTAAAGAAATAAATAATTAAAGAATTTAAACAATATAAAGGGTTTCTATCTATTTAGTAGAACTATTAGAAAAGGCGCACTTTATATAGAAATGTTAAATCAATTAATAATAAAGAGGTGTCCATAAATTCTTGTCATAACCGGTTGGTGAGAAAGTATTTCATTGCACTGCCGACATACCGATTCCGATATTGAGCCGGACTCTATTCCCAGTGAACAAAGGAGATTGTATGCTGGATTCTCAATAACGAGAGCAAAATATGCACGTTTTAACATACGATTTAGGATTCATTTTCCTAAGTAGGGGAAAATAAAGTTAAATGGCATATTGTTATGGGAAATTAGTCGGAATATGAGGGGTGAGAGGTATGAGAAAACCCGATGACGAAAAATTATGGGACACAGGCACATCAGATTTTGAAGAAGGCGACAAGATCACCTTTCACAATACCGAGCAGGGTGTTGAGAAAACTTACACGGTGAAGCGTGTGAAGGAGAACGGTGATATTGAACTCGTTTATTCTGTAAAAAAGCAGAGACCACCGATGCAGTAGCATACGATATAAATAGCAGGAACAGCTCACACGTTTAGTGAGCTGTTTTTTATTATGTGGGAAAGAAAAATGTAATAGGTATGAAAATATGGTTAATAGTAATAGGGATGATAAATTATGGGTGTTTATGATTAGGTGATTAAGGTAAAACATGATTGAACAGCCACTAGAGAGGAAGTTATATATGACGCAAAAGCCATTAATTGGTTTAACAAGTACAATCATGTCAATCAATACGATTGAAACTCAAAATGAAAACGTTGATACGATCGTTGTTTATAATAAATTTGCAGAAACCGTTAGAGATGCAGGAGGTATCCCCATCGTTATTCCGATGGGAAAGCCTGAAGAAGCTGAATACTATGCGAAATTATGTGATGGATTAATCTTTACTGGTGGAGAAGACATCAGTTCGATCACTTATAACGAAGAACCTCATCCAAAGGTGAAAAAGGTAAACAAACACCGTGATGATTTTGAGATTGAACTCGTGAAAAAGGCACGTGAGAACGAAAAGGCCATTCTAGCTATGTGTCGAGGATATCACTTACTGAACGTCAGTTATGGAGGTACAATCATACAGGATGTGGAAAGCGAGTATTCAGATAGTATTAATCACTTCCAATCATCTGCAACACGAACAGAACCTTCTCACACCGTTAACATTGAAGAAGGTAGTAAACTGCACAAAATTGTGGGAGAAAAAGAGGTTGCTGTAAACAGCTTTCATCACCAGGCGATCGGAAAAGTGGGTAAAGGATTACGAGTAGCAGCTAGAGCATCTGACGGTATAATCGAGGCATTAGAACTTGAAGATCAGGATAAAACATTCTTGCTTGGAACACAGTGGCATCCAGAAGAATTGAGACATGAAAACGAGAATATGATGGCAATCATTACTACATTTATTAACGAAGCGAAGAAAATGAAGGAATAGAGATTGAAACCTCGACACCAGGAGGTTTCTTTGTTTAAAAGGAGAGGTAATGTTTTGAAAGGAAACTTTTTTCATGGTAATCACGTAGTATATAATAGAAATTATTGAGGAGGCTGTCTCATGAATATATCGAGACTTTTGAAAATGGTAACAGGCGGTATTGAGGCTTTCCTTGGCATTCCTTTCTTAGGAGGAGCCATCATTCTTGCTTCAGCATGGGGACCACTTCAATTCATGTTTGTTTTTCATTTGATCACACTCATCATTTGTATCGTTCAAAAAGAAAGATTTACAGGAAGTGTGTTAGGTCTTATTACTTCTATTGTTGGCTACTTGCCAGTCATCGGAATGATCATGCACATCGTTACAGCGCTTGTTTTATTTTTTGACGCTGCAAGAGGGAGCAGAAAACGGAAGAACGAGCATATCATTGATGTAAGAAAAGGTTATTAAAGGCTTAACTCTTCATGAAAGCTTTCAGCCAAACAGTGGTTGAAAGTTTTTTGTTGGAGAAAAAAGGGTTATATTTGGTTAGACAAGAGTATTTTCAGATTAGAGAGGATGAAAAAAGATTGGGATTCATATTCTATGCGATAACACAGATTGCTATCGCTTATTATTTATATGTTCAAGCTCCGCTGTATAATAAAGATCGGTGGCTTTGGGCGATATTAGGTTTAATGTTTGGTCCCTACACATTAAGTATTTTTCTTATTCTAACAAATCGAAAAGGATTAGGATGGACGTTGTTAATAGTAATGTTCCTCTTTTTAATAGCTGGAATTCTATTTTTAAGTTTACTGGTCTGGGCTGTCTTTTTTTCAAAAGGATAATGCTTGTAAAAAAGAAGGTGAGTTTATGAAAAAACAACTAGTGTTTGTTTACGGAACGCTTCGAAAAGAGGGAAGTAATGCCCACTTTTTAAAGAATGCAACATACATAGAACATAGATGCTACGCTGAGGGACAACTATACGATACGGGTCTTGGTTACCCAGCATTAATTCTTGAGAAAGATAAATGGGTAACAGGTGAGTTATATGAAGTAACCAAGGAGGAACTAAAACGTTTAGACGAACTTGAAGATTTTGTTGAAAACAGAGCTGATAATTTATATGATCGCATCGTTGCTAAAATAAAGACATCAATTGGAGATAAAGAAGCTCTGATGTATGTAATGAATACTAAAGCGAATGACTTTATTTCAATTGAGGAAAATGATTGGATAAAATATCTCCAGAGATAAACAAAAAAGAGGTCACCATTACTTTGGTTGACCTCTTTTATTATGAAAAAGAGTAAATCTCTATTTAGCGATTAAGTTGTTTATACAATGAACGGCAGAATCGACATCATCGAACCGCTTCAGGGAGTTAGTTTCAATCTGAATCACTTCGAACGATTGATCGTTCTTTAAATACTTAACAGAAAAAACAGCTGAATTGTTTTCACTAAAAGTGTGTGTAATATCGGATTCAATATACTGTTTGTTTTGTAAATTTAAGAGTATGGTTTTCACATCTTGTTGGTTCATGATACATCGTCCCCTTTCTATTATGGGGGAACTTGTTAGGAACCCAAATAATAAATTATTTTCCTTCCTTAACATTTATGCTAACATAAGTATTTTTTTAAGTACAGATAACGAAAGGACTGTTCTTCTAAATTCATCCTTTTTCTATCGTCAAAATCGCCTCTATTTCGACATTACCTTTCAATGCTCGTGAAATCATACACGAATGCTCAGCTTTAATGGCGAGTTTTTGAAGAAGTGTCGAAATGTTTTTTGACGTGCCATGTTTGATCGTGACGACCGGTCGATGGATGATTTTTTGATACGTAATCACTCCGTTTGTAACATCGACATATCCTTCAGACTTCATCGTTAAATTTATGTTGTCTATCTTACTTCGTTCTATCATGGCAGCAAGTGTGATGATATAACAAGTTGCCGCTGCTCCAAGCAACATCTCATCGGGATTCGTTCCAATACCTGGTCCATCCATCTCAGGAGGTATCGATACCTTAGTCTTCAAATTCTGTGTTTCTATCGTTCCTATATTATTTCTTCCCCCTGGCCAATGCGCATTCAGATAAAAAACGTGTTGTGCCATTTTAAATCACCTCAAATTTTTACTTCTTTAAGTGTAAAGCAAGCGAGCTTTTACGTCACATTTCCTGTTTAAAGTGTACAAAATGTAAATTTTTTTGTTTTTTTAGTGATCCAAATCAAATTTGTCTTCGTTAGCTATTTGAAAACACTTACAGAAGGAGGTGATAACCAGGTGAAACGATTTGTACAATTGGTTGTATTCGCAGCGGGTATGAGTATTCCCGCAATCGTATCGGCTGATAGCGGAGGTATTCTTTCTTCAGTCACAGACCTTACAAAAGAAACAACTGAGATTGTTGAAAGGGTTCCAGACAAAGTGAACATTTCGACGAAAAATCATTCAGTTACCGATGAGGTTGTGAGACCTACTCTTAACACAGTTACAAATATTGTGAAAGACACAACTCGTGCTGTCGACAAGGTGGATCAAACGGTTAACAAAGTTACCGAGACCGTAAAGCCAGTAGATCAAGCGGTCAAAACGGTAACGAAAACAGTCGATACGGTAAAAGAAGCAGTTCCGACAGAAAAGCTAAAAAGTTCTAAACCGATCGTAGATGTAAACCTTACTGAAAAACCATCGATAAAAGTTGATGTTTTAGATCAGGAGGTGAACGTTACGGTCCCTGTTACACCGGAAAAACCTCAAGTAGACGTGAAGCTTCCAGTCGTTTCAGAGATTGTTACTACTAATCCGGAAGTTGAGGAAGTGGTCAAAGCAAAACCAGAACCAGCTCCTACCCCAACACCAGTCACTGAACCTGTTGTGGAGAAGAAACCGATTACGAGTGAAACGATTAATGAAACAAAAGGTGCAATAACTAAAAAGCCGGTTGTTGTGAAGACAAAAGAAATTTTTGTAAAAGACATAGAGAATCCCGTTAGTACGATTACGAGTGGAGAAGTACTTAAAAAGAGCAGGGATCAAAAAGAAACTGAGAAACCTGTACGGCAAAAAACAAGTACGGATTATCCGGTAACTCAAAAGGCAATTCAAACACAAATGCTAACTCCATCATCACAAGGTGGACAATCTCCTTCAGGTTCATCCAATGGACCGATGACTTCATCAAGCACTGTTACGTTCTTGGCTATTCTAGATGGTGGACAAAATGATACTCAGCTTGAAACAGGAAGTCGGCTTGGTGAGGGAGTTCGACACTATTATGATCAATGGCTAAATGCTCCACCTGGGCAACCACCACAATCTTTCTTCTTCTAATTCAAATTTGGTAAAACAAAAAAATTAAGAAGAAGAAGGAGAGAAATGACAATGAAAAGATCAAACTTTATTAGAACATTTGCGATTACAGGTGCTGCGGCTGCTGGGTTATTTTTTGGAGGAAGTGAAACATTTGCAGATGAAGGGTCATCGAGTCTTAAAATCGGAACAGGGTTGATCAGTAACATTCAGCTTTCTGAAAAAGATGAAGAGTCTAATCTTAACCTTGATCTAGGTGCCGTAACAGGCATCGAATTAGAGAGCTCAGATGATGATTCCGTAAAAACAAACGTTGGTGCAAATGTGAATGCTGAAGCTTCCGGTGAAGAAGAAGAAAAAGCTCAAGTAGGTACGGCTGTAATTGCTGGAGTTGAAGCGGAATCAAAAACTGAAGATCATAACGACGGTGCTAAAGCTAATGCGGCAGTCGGAACTGATGCTACAGTTAAAAGTTCTTCTGATGATGAAAGTAAAGCGTCTGTAAACGCAGATACAAACGTTGAAGCGGAAGTGCGTTCTAATGAAGAAGATAACAAAGATTCTAGTTCTCTAAATGCGGGAGCGGGAGCAGATGTTCATACAGCTGTTGTAGCTCAAGATGAGGAAGAATCAAATACAGAGGCTGCTGTGAATGCAGGTGTAACTGCAGGAGTAGAAGCAACGGAGGAAGACGAAGCGTCAAGTGCGAAAGTAGATCTAGGCACAGATGTAATGGCGAACGTAACTTCTGAAGACGAAGAGAATAACTCTTCTGTAATGGCTGATGCTGGTCTATGGGCAGGAGTAGAAGCAACGGAGGAAGACGAAGCGTCAAGTGCAAAAGTAAATCTAGGCACAGATGTAATGGCGAACGTAACTTCTGAAGATGAAGAGAATAACTCATCTGTGATGGCTGACACTGGTCTATGGGCAGGAGTAGAAGCAACGGAGGAAGACGAAGCGTCAAGTGCGAAAGTAGATCTAGGCACAGATGTAATGGCGAACGTAACTTCTGAAGATGAAGAGAATAACTCTTCTGTGATGGCTGACACTGGTCTATGGGCAGGAGTAGAAGCGACTGAAGAAGACGAGAAGTCAAGTGCGAAAGTAGATCTAGGCACAGATGTGATGGCAAACGTAACTTCTGAAGACGAAGAGAATAACTCTTCTGTAATGGCTGATGCTGGTCTATGGGCAGGAGTAGAAGCAACGGAGGAAGACGAGAAGTCAAGTGCGAAAATAGATCTAGGCACAGATATGATGGCGAACGTTACTTCTGAAGATGAAGAGAATAACTCTTCTTTGATGGCTGATGCTGGTCTATGGGCAGGAGTAGAAGCATCTGAAGAAGACGAGAAGTCAAGTGCAAAAGTAGATCTAGGCACAGATGTAATGGCGAACGTAACTTCTGAAGACGAAGAGAATAACTCTTCTGTAATAGCTGATGCTGGTCTATGGGCAGGAGTAGAAGCATCTGAAGAAGACGAGAAGTCAAGTGCAAAAGTAGATCTAGGCACAGATGTGATGGCGAACGTTACTTCTGAAGATGAAGAGAATAACTCTTCTTTGATGGCTGATGCTGGTCTATGGGCAGGAGTAGAAGCAACGGAGGAAGACGAAGCGTCAAGTGCAAAAGTAGATCTAGGCACAGACGTGATGGCGGCTATTATGTCTGAAGACGAAGAAGATCGTTCTTCTTTAAGCTCAATGCTTAACACGGATACAGCACTTTCTTTGTCTTCTGAAGATGAGTTTGAAAATACTTCTCTTAAGTTAAATACTTCAATCATGGCAGACTTAATGAGCTCATTTGATGAAGATGAAGATCGTTCTTCTCTATACTCTTCATTAGACGCTGGTCTTGAACTTGGACTTGAAGGCGATGATGAAGACCGTGGGTTGAATCTAGATCTTTGGACAGGTTTAATGCTAGATGCAATGTATGAAGGACAAGATAATGAAGATTCTATCTTAGAACTTTAATAGGTAAGCTAAAAAGAGACGGCAGACGTGCTGTCTCTTTTTCTATGTGAAAGAATAGGAATAAGAGGTGTGGATAATTTATTAAATTCGAAATTCAACTATTTTTATAGGTTGATATGTAGAAAACACCCTAATTAAATGGAGAGAAATAGCGAAGGAAATAAATTGTTGGGGGACTGTCCCTCATGTATACTTAAGTTTATTAAGTATACATGAGGGTGTTAGGTTAGGAGATGGCGCTATGGTGCATAAAGAAACAAATCTAAAGTTAGTCGTAGCTGGTTTGTTGCTAGGTATTCTAATGGCTGCAATGGATAATACCATTGTTGCAACTGCGATGGGGACGATTGTAGCCGACCTAGGTGGTTTTGATAAATTCGTTTGGGTTACTGGCTCTTATATGGTGGCAGTAATGGCAGGGATGCCAATTTACGGAAAGTTATCCGACATGTATGGCAGAAAACGATTCTTCATTTTTGGACTTGTCGTTTTTCTTATCGGTTCTGCACTTTGCGGTCTTGCTCAAAGTATGGAGCAGCTGATAGCGTTTCGAGCGATTCAAGGTATCGGTGGTGGGGCATTGATGCCGATCGCTTTTACAATTGTTTTTGATATTTTTCCTCCAGAAAAGAGAGGGAAGATGACAGGGCTTCTTGGGGCGGTTTTCGGAACTTCGAGTGTTCTCGGACCTTTACTCGGAGCGTTCATTACAGATGCGATCAGCTGGCATTGGGTGTTCTATATTAACGTTCCAATAGGTGCAGCTTCGTTTTACTTGATCTTCCGTTATTACAAAGAAACACTGGAACACCGTGAGCAAAAGATTGACTGGTGGGGTGCCATCACACTTGTGATCGCAGTCGTTAGTTTGATGTTTGCCCTTGAACTTGGTGGCAAGACATATGCATGGGATTCAACGCAGATCGTAGCTTTGTTTACGATATTCACGGTCTTTTTCATTGTGTTCTTTGCTGTAGAACAAAAAGCATCCGAACCTATTATTTCATTTTGGATGTTTAAGAAGAGACTATTTGCTACTTCACAGATTTTAGGTTTTCTATACGGTGGAACATTCATTATACTAGCCGTTTTTATTCCTATTTTCGTTCAAGCGGTTTATGGAGGTTCTGCAACAAGTGCAGGCTTAATTCTTACACCAATGATGTTAGGTTCTGTTGCTGGAAGTATGATCGGTGGTATTTTTCAAACGAAAACCAGCTTCCGTAACCTCATGATTGTATCTGTAATTTCTTATTTTACTGGCATGTATATGCTAAGTGGTATGACACCAGATACTTCAAGAACGATGCTTACATTCTTTATGGTCACTGTAGGTTTTGGTATGGGGTTCTCGTTTTCCTTATTACCTGCAGCAACTATCAATAAGATGGAGTTTCGTTACCGAGGTTCAGCCAACTCTACAAATGCCTTTTTACGGTCATTAGGTATGACACTTGGTGTAACCATTTTTGGAGCACTTCAAAACCGAATTTTTTATGAAAGAATAAGCGAGAATTTAAAAGGCTTTGCAGGTCAAGGGTCTGCTACTATTAAAGATCTTGATCCACAAAAAGTGTTTCAGTCCGGAGAGCGTGATAAAATACCACCTGAAATACTTGATGGAATTTCAGCTTCTATGTCTGACTCCATTACAACAGTATTCACATATGCACTAATCCCAATCGCGATTTCGGCTGTTGTCATATTGTTTATGGGTAATGAACGAGTAGAGACATCGAAACAACATAAAGAAGCAAAATAATATTATAAAAGAGCTTGGGATGATAATATCCCAAGCTCTTTTAGGTTAAGCGGCACGCGTTGCTTTCTTTTCTTTTTTTGGAGCAACCGTATAGGACAACGATACGACTACATCAATCGCAAGTATCAGAGCCCAAATACGTGTGACATTATTAGCAGTATCGTTTTTGTAGAACAGATCTGTGTCTGTTGTGTCATACCAATCTTTTAAAAAAGTGTCTAGGTGTATGGATGATACGGCATCTGATAGTCCAAATACTAGCCAAAAAACACCTTGTACCGTGCTGAATAAAAAAATGT
The DNA here is from genome assembly GCF_015903875.1 of Fictibacillus sp. 7GRE50. Taxonomy (NCBI): domain Bacteria; kingdom Bacillati; phylum Bacillota; class Bacilli; order Caryophanales; family Fictibacillaceae; genus Fictibacillus; species Fictibacillus sp. 7GRE50. The sequence goes on along the minus strand of NZ_JACZDW010000002.1, from coordinate 398,817 downwards.
GCTTATAAAGATTTCGTCTTTCTTGCTTCGCGTGTTGCATCCCATACAGTGGTTTTGAATCGAGCTGTTCGGGTTCAGGCAATCCACGCCATTTTGCGACCTTTCGCTGAATAAAGCGATCCAACTTCTGAAAATCGCTTTTCCCATACAAAAAGGCATAAGCTATGACAACCAGAATTATGATTTGATATGTAGAGAATTCTCCTGTTCTTAAATAATCGAAATATCCCATCGCAGCAATCCATAGGTCATTTAAGAGAAAAAGAACGAAGAATGCAATGCTTAATTTCTTTAGATTGAACCAATAACGTACCACTAAAAAAGATAATGTAGAAACCCAAAATACGGTTTCTGCCAGAATTAGAAATACCCATTTATGATCCAGTACAAAATCCATTTGATGTTCATCCTTTCTTTGCTGCATTTTAAATCAGTGTTTTCTCATTTATAGAATACCACTTAAAAATGGGTAAGTCTCCCATATTTAGTATCATTTCTCTTTGTTAATATGTGATAATTAACAGGAAAAGAATATAAAAAACGGAGTGATTTTTATGTATTCAGATACAGCTTCTGAATTGCGCAGCATTCGTAGGACATTGATTGTATTAGGAATCTTGTTATTATTTGTAATCGGATCTATCAATAATGGTGGTAGCGAAGAGAATGAAGATTATCCTGTTATTACAACAAATGTAGAGAATAATCTTGTTCCATTAGGTAACGGGTATTTTGGACTGTACTCCAACTTTGAAGAAACTGGTTCGGAGCATGGAATGAAGATTTATTATTATGATGAAAAAGAAAATAAACTTGTGTTAAAAAAAGAAGAAGACTTAGACACAGTAGAAATTTCAGAATGATGGGAAAGGGTATTATGGATCACAAAAGTAAATGTAAAATACAAGTAAGTTGTTTTATTAAGTAAGTTCTTCAATTATATGATATACTTTTTCTTGATTATAAAAATTTATAACACTTAGGAGGTGACAACTTATATTCCAGTAACTTGGGGTATAAGGAGTCTTTTTGGACAGTTTGACCTTATTGAAATTACTTGCAGTAGCCGTACTTATTCTACTAACCGCTTTTTTCGTAGCAGCAGAATTTGCGATTGTTAAGATTCGTAAATCAAGAATTGACCAATTAGCTGAAGAAGGCAACAAACGAGCGATTGCAGCACAAAAGGTTATTTCAAACCTTGATGGATCACTCTCTGCCTGTCAGTTAGGTATTACAATTACAGCATTAGGTTTAGGTTGGTTAGGTGAGCCTACGGTAGAAGCAATTCTCGGTCCAGTATTTGAAAAAATGGATTTAAGCCCGGCGATTGTTCATACATTATCATTTGCAATTGCTTTTGCATCCATTACTTTTTTACACGTTGTTCTTGGTGAGCTTGCACCAAAAACAGTAGCTATTCAAAAAGCTGAAACAATCAGCTTATTGTTATCACCTGCATTGATTGGATTCTACAGAGTTATGTATCCATTCATTTGGTTCTTGAACGGAAGTGCGCAGCTTTTAGTAAGAATGTTTGGATTAAAACCAGCGTCAGAGCATGATATGGCACACACCGAGGAAGAACTACGTTTAATTCTAAGTGAGAGCTACAAAAGTGGTGAAATCAACAAATCTGAGTTCAGTTATGTAGAAAAGGTATTCGAATTTGACGACAGAACTGCAAAAGAGATCATGGTCCCTCGTACTGAAATGGTTTGTCTTTATGAAGATAATACCGTTGCAGAAAATATTAATATAATTGCAGAAGAAAAATATACACGTTACCCTGTTGTAGGGGAAGATAAAGATAATGTTCTTGGTATGGTGAATGCGAAAGAAGTATTTTTTGACTTGATTAAAGGAAAAGAATACCCTCTTGAACATTACATTAGACCAACATTGAGCGTATTTGAAAACACACCGATCAAAGAAACACTATTAAAGCTGCAGAAAAAAGGCTTTCATATGGCAGTTTTAGTTGATGAATATGGTGGAACAGCAGGTATTGTTACCATTGAAGATATTTTGGAAGAGCTTGTTGGTGAAATACGTGATGAATTTGATGACGATGAATCACCAATGATTCATGCAGTCAGTCCAAATGTTAAGCACTTTGACGGTAAAGTATTGATCGCAGAAGTGAACGACATTTATGGATTTGAAATTGATGATAGTGAACTTGATACGATTGGTGGCTGGGTCCTTTCACAGAACTCAGAAATACAAGAAAATCAGGTCATATCGTATGATGAATATGATTTCAAGGTGATTGAGATTGATGGACATCAAGTTAAAAAAATCGAAATTACGAAAAGGCTTAATCAGGATGACGAAACCTCTTCTTCATCCAAAGAATTAGAGCACAACTTAGTTGAAAAAGAAGCTTAAGTTTTAAGAGACCATCGTTAACAGATGGTCTCTTTTCTTGTTTATTATTTTTATGCAGGGAACAAATGAAGGTAAAGGAGGAGATTACTTTGAAAACTATTACTATTCAACTAGAATACGATGAAACAACAATCCAAGCATCGCAAAATATAGAAAGATTATTAGAAGAACCACTTTCTAGAACAGGATTTAAATTAGTTTCCTTATCCTCATCTTCAAAACATAATACGACTAACGGGATTAAAGATAAAGACACTACAGGAGCTGGTGGACAAACTTCGCCTGATTATGAAAAGCCACCTAACAGAAATTAAGACGGGATTTCCCGTCTTTTTTCTTTATCATTCTAATTTCCCAGGAAATCGACTTAAATTGACAGAATATATTGACAAATTTATAGTGATTATTTACTATTTAAATAACTAAACTTTTAATACAAAAGTAAAAGGGGATGAAAGATTAAAAGGGGGCTGAGGGATATGGTAAGAACACCGCAATATCGCTTTATTCGTGTGATAACAGGTAATGAAATAATGGATGTTGATCTATTTCTCTATACCAACAAAACAACTGTAGTGGTAAGTATGCTCTATTACAAACAAGAACATATTATCATGTCCTCTCATACAGCTCCGGATCGAAAAACTGCTTTGAAACAGGCATTCCATACTTTTTATGAAACTAAATTCATATATGATCAAAAACAACTATCTATAATTAACTAAAAGAAAAAATTAATCATTTTATAGTAAGAATATTTTTTAAAAAATATCTTTATTTGTAAAAGGACATGTGTTTATAATTTAGGTAATCATGAACGAAACGTTTTGATTAACGTTTTTAATGGAGGGTGGGTATGGAAACTTCAGATGGTCAAGTATTAGGAGACAGCCTTTTCATTAATCAAATGAAAACATACGCCAATCAATTTGAACATTCTGAAACACCTTTTCTTATCCAGAAAGATCGAACTTGGGTATATGTAAATCCCGCAGCAAGAAAGATATTAGAAGCGGAAGAAGAAATAATCGGTCAGCCGATATGGAATAACCTCCCAAATGAGTTGCATCATTTAGTGGAGGAAAGAATTCAAACATGCGACAAAGGTATTGCCCCTAAGCCAAGTGAACAAACATGGATCACCCAAAAAGGTAATTCTATTCAATTAGAAGTCATCGGATTTCCCCTAATGTTTACATCACACGCCACACAAATAATTATTCGAAATTTAACACAGCAGCATCTTGAAAAGAAAGAAACGCTTGATCATTTAAAGCTTATAACTGAAAACATGATAGATATTATTGGAATTGTTAGTCATGAGGGGATCTTCACCTATTTGACACCGTCCTATTTTTGGGTAACTGGTCACACTCAAAGTGAAGCGATAGGTACCACTCCATTTAACCTTGTTCATCCTGAAGATAGAGACCGTGTGATTCAAGAGTTTACTCGAATGATCATGAAGGAAATACCTCTTTCGATTGAGTATAGATACTTGAAAAAAGATGGGAGTTATATTTGGCTAGAGTCTAAAGGGACCCCTATTAGTCATAAAGACAACCTCTCTGCGATTGTAGCTTCTCGAGATATTACAAAGAGAAAAGAAGCAGAAGCTGCCTTAAGAAAGAATGAATTTAAACATAAGATTATCTTGGATCATAGCAATGATTTAATCTGCTCAGTTGACATGAATGGAGACTATTTATATGCCTCACGATCTTATAAAAATGTACTAGGAATCGAACCAAGCTCACTCCTCGGTACGAGCGCATTGAATTGTGTTCATTTGGAGGATCATGAGAGTGTAGAGAAATATATTAAATTAGTTGCCGCATTGGAAAATCCGCTACCTCTTGTTTATCGCAAGGTACATGCTTCAGGTCATCCTGTTTTATTAGAGGGGAAGGGCATGCCGATGGTGTCTGATGAAGGGGACATAGAAGGTCTCGTATTTATCTCTAGAGATATTACGGAAAAGAAAAAAGCAGATGAATATATACGAAATAGTGAAAAACTTGCCGTATTGGGAGAACTAGCAGCAGGTGTTGCTCATGAAATCAGAAATCCACTCACATCCATTAAAGGACTGTTTTCTTTAATGAAAAATAGTGAGATCGATCAAAACAAACTCTATTTATACAATGAAGTAATTTGTGAGGAACTTCATCGGATTGAATCTATCGTGAATGAGTTTATGGCATTAGCAAAACCAGACGCTACTCAATATATGAAGAATGTGAACATAATTCAACTTCTGCAAGACACTGTAATGTTACTAACGTCTGAAGCTAATTTGTACAATGTAGAAATTCGTCTATTATTTAAAGAGAGAGATCTCTTTGTCTCTTGTGAAAAGAACCAGATTAAACAAGTTTTTATCAACGTGATTAAAAATGCGATCGAAGCTATGAATGATGGCGGAATTCTCACGATAGCCATTGAAGAAACGACGGATCAGAAAATTAAACTTATCTTTGTAGATAATGGGATTGGAATTGAAGAAGAAAGATTAAAGAGCATTGGCGTCCCTTTCTTTACAAATAAGGAAAAAGGAATTGGCCTCGGCCTTACGGTTAGTAATAAAATTATTACAGAGCATAAAGGCCATCTAAAAGTAGAAAGTTACCCAGGGAAAGGAACAACCGTTTCTATCACTTTACGAAAAACGGAATAATTTAGAGCTTAAGGTTCTGAATGGAAAAGACTGAACTCGAAAAGAGAGTCCAGTCTTTTTAAATTCCGTCAAACAGCCTAAAAACACTTCTTCCAAGCAGTCGAATCAGCCAAAAAATAAGCTCAGGAATTACTAATACAAGATCAATAATTAAGTCTACCCATGTGTATGTTTCATTGTTGGACTTCTTTTTCTTTCTCCGTCTGAGTGCCATTTTGCCATCACCAATTCCTTTTAATCAAGATAAAATATCATAGATTATGTTTATGAAGTAAAGATTTAATAAAGAAGAACAGGACATAAGAAGCATAAGGTATTTTAGCGAATTGTGATTAATAACTAATGCAACAGTTCGTCTCTTTCATTGCATTATTAAGATTAGTAAGTTGTTCCTATGTGTAGTCCTTTATACGTTTACATAAAAAAATAGTTTCTTAACATTTCCTCTCTATAATGAACGTTGTACTAAATTCATTTAAAAGGGGTTGCATCAAGCATGGATGAAAGACCGATGGATGAATGGATTAAGAAGCTTACGGAAGACAGCTTAAAAAAAAACAAACTGAATCGCAGAACTTTTCTATCGGGTGCCGGGAAAATTGCAGGAATTTCACTGGGACTCACAATTGCTCAGTCGCTAGGCAGCTACGAAGTGAATGCGGCACCAAAATTTAGAAATTATCCGTTTACGCTAGGTGTAGCTTCAGGTGACCCGTTAGCAGACGGCGTTGTTTTATGGACAAGATTAGCACCAGATCCATTGAATGGCGGAGGAATGCCAAATCAAGCTGTACCTGTAAAATGGGAGATCGCAGAAGATGAACGATTTAAAAAGGTTGTGCAAAAGGGAACGGAGCTAGCGCGTCCTAATCTCGCGCACTCTGTCCACGTTGAAGTAGATGGGCTTAAGCCAAACCACGTATACTACTACCGATTCAAAAGTGGATATGAGTACAGCCCTGTAGGAAGAACGAAGACACTTCCTAGAAAAGGTGCGAATGTGAAAAGTATGACTTTTGCATTTGCATCTTGTCAGCAATATGAACATGGTTTCTTTACAGCCTATCAGCATATGTCAGAAGAAGAGCTAGATTTTGTTGTTCACTTAGGTGACTACATATACGAGTACGGACCGAATGAATATGTATCACCGTCTGGCAATGTTCGAACACATAGCGGTCCTGAGATCATGACACTCGAAGACTATCGAAACAGACATGCGCAGTATCGTTCAGATGGTAATTTGAAGGCAGCTCATGCAGCATTCCCTTGGGTCGTAACATGGGATGATCATGAAGTAGAGAACAACTATGCAAACATGATTCCCGAAAAAGGACAGTCTGTTGAAGCGTTTGTCAAACGACGTGCTGCGGGTTATCAAGCGTATTACGAGCACATGCCACTTCGTCAATCTTCTTTACCACACGGAGCTGACATGCTGCTCTATCGAGACTTCACTTATGGAAACTTGGCAATGTTCAACGTTATGGATACACGACAATATCGTGATGATCAAGCAAATGGAGACGGAAGTAAGCCGCCTACTCCTGAATCTCAAGATCCGAATCGAACGTTAACAGGAATAGAACAGGAACGATGGTTGCTTCAAAACTTAGGGAACTCTAAAGCGCATTGGAATGTTCTAGCTCAGCAAGTATTCTTTGCACAAAGAAACTATGGGACAGCTGAGGCGCCTAGGCTGAGTATGGATGCATGGGACGGGTATACGGCATCCCGTGAACGTATCACAAATTTTATACAATCAAAGAATTTAAATAATATTATTGTACTGACAGGCGATGTACATGCAAGCTGGGCGTGTGACCTGAAAGTGGATTACAATGATTCATCATCTAATGTAATTGGAGCTGAATTTGTAGGTACATCCATCACCTCGGGTGGAAATGGTGCTGATAAACGTTCTGATACTGATAAAATACTAGGATTGAATCCTCATATTAAATTCTTCAATGATTACCGTGGGTATGTACGATGTACGGTTACACCAGAAGAATGGCGAACAGATTATAAAGTCGTTCCGTTTGTCACTTCACCAGGTGCTGCTATCTCAACGCGTGCTTCCTTTGTCTATCAAAAAGATCAAAACGGTCTGCAACAGATCGGGGCAGCGAAGGTTGCAGAAGGAGTTAAGGTATCTCGTGAGGTAGAAGAAGATCGAAACAGAGCTCATGGTAAAGCACATGAGAAGCAGATGAAGAAAATCGGTGTAGAAGCTGGGCAATAAATTTAGTTAGATGCGGTTGTGACTTAGAAGCTTCTGCCACATATAAGGGTAAGTAAGAAGAGCTCCTTTGAGATTGGACAGATTAACTGTTCAATCGGACAGATAAATGCTCGAATTGGACAGATTACTCGTTCAAATGGACAGATTACTCGTTCAATTGGACAGATTAACACTCTAATCAGACAGATTCGTTATGCAATCGGACAGATTAACGTTTAAAGCGTACAAATCCAATTTACTCTAATTAAAGAAAGCTAACTTCACGAGTCAAAACTGCAATATCATGCTAGTTTTGGTTCTCGGAAGTTAGCTTTTCGTCTATTTTTTATCTTTCATCGCTGCTTTTAGAGCATCTGCTAGACTGTTTCCAAAGCCTTCATCTTCTTTGTTGTTACTATATTTCTTAAGAAGCTGGCGTTCTTCTCGCTTTGTAACCTTCTTTTTCTTGTCTTCTGCTTTTTCCACTACATTACATGGTTTACACTGAAAATAAGTCCCAGCCTTTCCGTTATGCAGTTCCATCTTTTTGTGACATTGAGGACAGCGTCGGTTCGATAGTTTAGGGTCTTTACGTCGGCGATATGAACACTCACGATCAGAGCAGACAAGCACCTTGCCGTCCCGCCCTTTAACTTCTTTCAACAACTTGCCGCATTCAGGACATTTTGAACCTGTAAGGTTATGTGCGCGATATTCCTGCGAGCTCGTCTTGATCTCCATTACAAGCTGTTTTGTTTGTTTACGGATGTTCTCTAAAAACTCTTTTGGATTTCCTTTACCACGTGCTATGGCTTCAAGTTCTTGCTCCCATTTAGCCGTCAGTTCAGGTGACTTCAGCTCATCATTTACAAGATCGATCAACTGTTTTCCTTTTGGAGTAGGATGAAGCTTATTGTTTTTACGATCAAGTACTTCAGATCCTAGAAGTCTTTCAATGATATCAGCTCGTGTTGCAGGTGTACCTAGACTGTATTTTTCCATACGAGATAAAAGGTCGGCCTCAGTAAAACGGGAAGGTGGCTCAGTGAGCTTTTTCTCCGCATTCACATCTTTAACAGAAAGGGTTTGCCCTTCTTTTAGATTGGCAAGTGCACGCGGGCTTTCTTCTTCTTTACCTGACAGCACTTTAAACCCTGGATCAAGGACTAGCGTTTCACGGGCCATAAATGTTTCACCTGCAACGTTTAATGTAGCGGTCAACGTTTCCGATCGATACACAGGGTAAAAAAGAGCAAGGAAGCGACGCGCAATCATGTCATATAATTTGCGTTCATCGTTATCGAGATCACCTAAGTGCAATGGTTCATCTGTCGGTATAATCGCATGGTGATCCGTTACTTTTGAATCGTTAAATACTTTCTTAGCTACTACGTTTCCTTTGTGCTTAAGCAAGGGCTGCACTTCTTCACGATAACCTGAAGACATCCCTTGAAGACGATCATACATCGTATTTTCCATATCTTTTGTTAAGTAGCGGGAATCTGTTCTTGGATACGTAACGAGCTTGTATTGTTCATAAAGTTTTTGTAGTACAGAAGAGGTCTTCTTAGCAGAGAAACCGAAACGACGATTGGCATCACGCTGTAACTCAGTAAGATCATAAGGCATCGGATGTGCTTCTGTTTTTTCTTTCTTTTGAAGTGAAGAGACTGTTGCTTGCTGTCCCTTTACTTTGCTTACGATGTCGTTCGCTTTTTTCTCTTCAAAAAGACGCTTCTCACCGTTATGTTCCCAAGACGCTTTTAACATACCAATCGTCGCATCAATCGTCCAAAAATCCTTCGGTTGGAACGCGTTGATCTCTTGCTCGCGGTCTAGGATCATCGCAAGTGTTGGCGTCTGCACTCGACCTGCAGAAAGCGGATCGTTGTACTTTGTTGTTAACGCTCTTGTTACGTTTAGTCCGATCAACCAGTCTGCCTCAGAGCGGCAAACAGCAGATTGATAAAGGTTGTCATACTGCTTAGCCGGTTTGAGTTGATTGAATCCATCACGAATCGCTTTATCCGTTTGAGATGAAATCCATAATCGTTTCACAGGTTTTTGCCATCTCACTTTTTCCATGATCCAGCGAGCCACAAGTTCGCCTTCACGCCCAGCATCTGTTGCGATTACAAGCTCACTAATGTCTTTTCGTTTAGAAAGTTGTTCAACTGCACGAAACTGGTGACTAACTTGTCGGATTACTTTTAGTCCCATATGGTTTGGAATAATCGGAAGGTCTTCCAAGCGCCATTGTTTATATTGCTTGTCATAGTCTTCTGGCATCTTTAACTCAACTAAATGACCAAGTGCCCAAGTAACGATGTGTTTCGGTCCCTCAATATAACTTTTATTCTGTTGCTTGCAGCCAAGAACACGAGCAAGATCACGTGCCACACTCGGCTTTTCAGCAAGGATTAATTGTTTCATAGTGTACCCCTTTCAAACTTCTACTTTAGTCATTATAACAGAGTGTAAAAATAAGAAAAAAATGAAGATTTATATCTCCTGCATGTTTTCTAAATACTGTATACTGAATAGTGAGTCTATTTTACTTTGTTAAGTATTTTTTAATCAATATAGTGACACAGTTTCGGTATAACTGAGAGGGGAAAGGGAACATGTGGAGAAACCGGAATTTTTTAATTTTGATGTTTGGACTTGCTGTATCTAGCACAGGTCTATGGGTAGGTATTATTGGGAATCTTGAATTTTTACAGATGAATGTTGAATCATCTTTTCTACAGGCACTAATTATCTTGGCTGGGTTCCTAGTAGGAATCTTTCTTGCACCGATGGCGGGTCGAATCATTGATCGCAGCAATAAGAAAAAGATACTGATCTACGCTGGATTTGCTCGATGTGCGGCTATCTTCTTTATGTATTTGGCAATCGCTTATAACAATGTTTGGTGGATGGTCGTTTATACGCTTGTTATCGGTATATCTGGAACGTTTTCTCAGCCTGCTATGCAAACCATGTTGCCCTTAATCGTAAAAAAAGAAGAACTTTTAGATGCCAATGGTGTCAACATGAACATCTTTACGGCATCAAGGATCGTAGGTACTGCACTCGGCGGAGTGATGCTAGTTGGCATGTCGCTATTTTCTTTGTACACGGTTACTCTTATTTCATATGTAATCCTTCTTATATCTACTTTCTTTTTAGATGTGGAGGAACAGCCTAAGAAAGCAGATTCCTCAGGTAGAAAGGATAATTTCTTCAGAACGCTTGGGGAATTGTATCCCATTATAAAGAACGAACGTAAAGTTGTGTATGGTATCTTTTTATTAATTCCTGCTTACCTATTTTTATCTGGATTTAACTTAATGGTGATTGAGATCAGTGAGTTGCAGGATAATGCCGGTATTAAAGGAATTCTTTATACGACTGAAGGCGTTTGTGTATTCATTGGAACATTTTTATCAAAGAAATTCTTTAGAGATAATCCGAAGTTAAGCTATATGTTCGCCATTACCTTTGTTATCGCTGCTGCACACACATCTTTGTTTTTAGCAGATCATCCAATCATGTCGGTTCTTTCTTTCGGATTGTTTGGTCTTGCTGCTGGAACGCTGTTTCCTGTTGTTACTACCATTTTCCAGACAGATGTCCCATCAGACTATCACGGCAGATTTTTCTCTATTAAAGGAATGGTTGATAATATTATATTCCAGGTTTTGATGCTGCTAACAGGCTTGTTCCTAGACACAATTGGATTTCATAAAATGGTCATAGGGTTTGGTATTACATCTTTCGTCATTGCAACAGTCATCTATTATCAATATAAGACTAAGAGTGGATCAAATAAGAATGATAGAATGGCAGCCATTAAATAAATACGGGTTCGAATGAGAGTGGCTAATCGTCACTCTTTTTTAATACTTTGGTTCTGGGTTTAGCGTTTCAATTATAGGACCATAACAGCAAGATTGAGGACGATTTGCTCAGTTAAAATGGTTAAAATAATAAAAAGATGATTGATGGAGGTGTGGTCTGTGGGTACGATACAAATGTCTTTTGATGAGATGTGGGATAAAATTATGGAATGTAACAGGTCATATGATGGCCTTTTTTATACAGCAGTAAAAACAACAAAGATTTATTGCCGTCCATCTTGTCGTTCGCGAAAACCTAAAAAGAAAAACGTAGTATTTTATGACTCAATTTCTCAATGTGAGGAAGCAGGCTATCGAGCGTGTAAAAGATGTCAGCCAGAGATCGAACATTGTCCACAAATAAATCTGATTAGAAAAGCTACAAGTTTCTTAGTAAACAATCATCAAAAAAGAATTCTTCTACAAGATGTAGCCGAACATTCTGGAGTGAGTTCATTTTATCTCGAACGATTATTTAAAGAAGAATTGAATGTTACGCCCCGAGAATATGTGGAGAACATTCGAATAGATAAAGCGGCTTATCTGTTAAGTAACACTTCAAAAACCAGCCTGGAGATATGCTACGAATCAGGATTTCAGAGTCCATCTAACTTTTACAAAACGTTTCGCACGTATAAGAATTGCTCACCAAGTGACTACCGAAAGTCCAGAGAAGCTAAGGTTACGAATCATGAGATGGACTGAAGAATTAGATGGAACATTGGAGATAGAATTGCCACCGGAATTCTCCTATAGCGAATGCCTTGTTTTTCTTGAGAGATCACCAGTAGAAGTTCTTCACCACATACATGATAAATATATTTATAAGTTAATAATTGTGAATGCTGAACTGGTCTTAATCAAGATCAGCTACAAAGATCACGTTCTTATCATCGAGTTCCCAGATAGGGAGCCACCTAACATGGATACGGTCGTTGAATATATAAGGAATTGGTTTGACTTGAATCAGGATCTTTCATCATTTTATGAAGCTGTTTCAGAAGACAGCCTATTACAGCCGCTCATAGAACGCTATTATGGTTTACGTATGATTGGTATTCCTGATCTTTTTGAAGCATTGACTTGGGCAATCATGGGACAGCAGATTAACTTGACTTTTGCCTATACTTTGAAGAAGAGGTTGGTTGAGAACTTTGGGAAAAAGCTAGTCCTTCATGAGAATGAATACTGGGCATACCCATCTCCTGAAATCATCGCAGATCTCCAGGTTGATGATTTAAGAAATCTCCAATTTACAACGCGAAAAGCGGAATATGTGATTGGTATAGCAAAAGAAATAGTGGAAGGTCGTCTGTCAAAGGAAAAACTGAGATCTTCTGAAGATCCTGCTAAACAACTTATCTCCCTCAGAGGGATCGGACCTTGGACAGCAGATTATGTGTTGATGAAATGCTTACTAAAGCCCGATGCTTTTCCAGTCGCTGACGTAGGGCTGCAGAATGCCGTGATGAAACAGTTAGAATGGCAGCAAAAGCCAACAAAGAATGAATTAAAGAAACATGCGGAAAATTGGAGTGGATGGGAAGCATACGCCACTTTTTATTTATGGAGGTCGTTATATGAGTAAGCACTATAAAGTAGAGTTAGATTCTCCTATAGGCGTTATCGAGATTTTAGGAACCGAAGACGTCGTTCAGTCCATTCTTTTCTTAGAAAAAGAGAAGGCGCTTGAGAACCAAGAGGAGATTTCTGCAGTTCTACTCGACTGCAGAAATCAACTTATAGAATACTTTCAAGGTGTAAGGCAAACTTTTACGTTTCCATTCCAATATAGCGGTACTCCTTTTCAACAAACAGTCTGGAATTCACTAATTGGTATTCCGTTCGCAGAAACCGCCTCTTATCGAGATATTGCCATCACGCTTCAAAAAGAAAAAGCGGTTCGGGCGGTAGGGAATGCCAATGGCAAGAACAAGTTAAGTATTGTGGTTCCTTGTCATCGAATAATAGGTTCAAGCGGAAGCCTAACAGGTTATGCGGGAGGCTTATGGAGAAAGGAATGGCTATTACATCATGAGAAAAAGGTTAAAGAATCACGATTAGTATAGAAAGATAACTTTTATATTAAAAGAAATAAGAATGTTAATTACAAGAATAGTTAGATAATTCAATCATATTAAGGCTTCAGGATTATTTTTAACCCTTTATAAGAAAACGGATACATTTTAATTTACAATAGTAAGAAAAAGTATTAAAATGAGAAAGTTCCAAAAAATAGAAATATATAGGGGGCTTTCTCGATGAAAAAGTTTTTAGCGGTAACAGCGGCTGCTGTACTTGCGCTTAGCGTAGGTTGCAGCAAGGAAGAAGAGAAACCAAAAGAAGAGGCTAAGCCAGCGGCTGCAGAAAAGAAAGAAGATGGAAATGCTGAAAAAATCACACTTCTTAACTTTGAAGGTGATCTTATGAACCAGCTTCGTGGATACCATGCTCCATTCAACGCATACGCTGCAGGTCTTGAAAAAGAAGGCGAAGAAGCACTTCCGCAAGCAGAGCTTGATAAATTAAAAGCAGATGCAAAAGCAAGCGGTGAAAAAGCAGTTGCAGAGATTCCATCCATTGAAGTACCATCAGATCTTTCAAAAGAAAACCAAGAAGCTGTAAAAGGTTCTCTTGAAGAGCTTAAAAAATCTTATGAAGCTCGTGTAGCTGGCTTAGAAGATGAAGCTAAAGCAACTGAAGCTGATGAGTTGTTCACAGGCTTTGAAGAAAAGTTGAATTCAGTTCACGAAAAATTAAAGTTGATCCCAGGTCAATTTGCTAAAGAAGTTCAATAATAGTTGATATTGCTGTCTCTTAAAGAGACAGCTGTTTTTTATATTTGGATACAAAAAAAGAAGCCGACGGCTTCTTTTTTTGAATTTCCTTATAGAAACAGACCCGCAATTGCAGCAGATAAGATACTTACTAAAGTTGCACCGTATAGAAGTTTTAATCCAAAACGAGCAACGGTATTACCTTGTTCTTCGTGCAGCCCTTTAACAGCTCCCGTAATGATACCGATAGAAGAGAAATTGGCGAATGAAACAAGAAAGACAGAGACGATCCCGACCGTTCGATCAGACATGTCTTTCGCGTATTTTGCTAGATCGATCATAGCTACAAATTCATTCGAAACAAGTTTGGTTGCCATGATTGTACCTGCAGAGACAGCTTCTGCCCAAGGGATACCAACTAAAAATGCAACGGGAGCAAATACATATCCGAGCATCGTTTGGAACGTAATCCCGAAAATCATATCAAACACATCGTTGATTAACGCGATTAATGCTACAAATCCAAGAAGCATGGCACCGACAATTACAGCTACTTTAAAGCCGTCCATGATGTACTCACCAAGCATCTCGAAAAAGGTTTGCTTTTCTTCTTCAATTTCGATGATGTCATCATCTTCAGTTACTTCATAAGGATTGATGATGTTTGCGATGATGAATCCGCCAAATAAGTTGAGTACGAGTGCTGTTACAACGTATTTTGGATCGATCATAGCCATGTATGCTCCTAGGATAGAAGCGGATACAGTTGACATGGCAGAAGTACAAAGCGTATATAGGCGATGCTTTGGTAGATGACCTAATAATTTTTTTACAGAGATAAATACTTCTGATTGTCCAAAAACAGCAGAAGCCACTGCGTTGTAAGACTCCAGTCTTCCTAAGCCGTTTACCTTACTTAGCGCAAAACCGATCCATTTGATGATGAATGGAAGAATTCTAAAGTGCTGTGCGATTCCTATTAATACAGAAATAAAGACGATCGGCAATAAAACAGTTAAGAAAAAAGGCATCGCAGCTTCATTTGCGAGGCCGCCGAACACGAATTCAACCCCTGCACCTGCATAACTTAACAACTTTTCGAACAGTTTTGAGATACCTTTTATAATGACAAGGCCAACGCCTGTATTTAATAGAAAGTATGTAAGGACAAGCTGTAACCCAAGCATAACCAAGATCGGCTTGTATTTGATCTTTTTGCGATCATTGCTGACAAGAAAGGCTAACAAGAAAACTGCTGCCACTCCAGCCAGAAAGATGATGTACTTCATTTTTCTTTCCTCCTAAATAACTCACTTGTTGAACCTTACTATTATTAGATAATATCCTGTTTTTCGCAACTATAAAAAATTCCTTCTTTGTTAGTATTAACCATTAAACGAAATAAATAATTGAGTTGCAAGGATTTTAGTTGTTTTAGAAGAAGTATTAATGGGATAAAAGGAAAAAGGAGCGGATCATTTGAAACATGCTTTATTGGTTATTGATGCACAGCAAGAACTGATCGAGGGGAATGAGAGTGAGCAGGGAGTTTATAACAAAGAGGGATTGCTTCAAAACATAAATAATGTAATTGAAAAAGCGAAGAAAGCCGAAGCTTCGATTGTTTTTGTTAGAGACTTAGATGTCTCTGAGGGAAGGGGACCAGGCTTTGAGGTTCATTCTGTCATTAATATACCAGAGGATGCTGAAGTTTTTGATAAAAAAGCAACGAATGCCTTTTACAACACACCTTTATTAAGTTATCTAAAAGATGAAAATATCGGCCATCTTGTTCTAATGGGTTGCAAAACAGAACATTGCATCGATACTGCTGTAAGATTCGCAACTGTCTCTGGCTTCGATGTCACCCTTGTTGAAGATGGTCACTCTACTTCAGATTCAGAAGTGTTAAAAGCAGAGCAGATCGTAAGCCATCACAATAAAGTTCTGCATGGCCACTATAATGTCGATCATTTTTCAGTTGTACGCAAGACAGAGGAAGATCTGTTCAATCCTATTCACGATAATTACCGATAAAACAAATAGCAAAACGTTTGTTTTGAAGTGAGTGTATACGTATGATGAATGGTGAAAGAGCAAATTCTAAGGAGGTTTATTATGAATCAATTAACAATTCAAAACTTTGAACTAGCGAGAAGTTTCTTTCTGAAGCAATTGGATGGTATGGATGAGTCTGCAGCAGATATCCAACCCCATGGGTTCAATAATAATATCCGCTGGCACATTGGACACGTCCTCACGACGGCGGAATACTTTATGTTCGGTTTCCCGGAACATTCTGCTAATCTACCTACGCACTATGTTGAGCTATTTAATAGAGGTACAAGTCCTGCAGATTGGAAAGGTGAAGTTCCTACACTTAAAGAACTCAAACAGCAGTTAGAAGAACAGTTAGTGCGTGTAAAAGAGATGCCAGAAGAACGCTTGTTTGAAAAGCTAGAGAAACCAGTATTCAATTTTACTACTTTTGGTGAGCTTGTGAATTTCACTGTTTTTCACGAAACGTATCACCTCGGACAAATGCATGCGATGAAAAGAGTCATCGAAAATCAAACAGCTAAACAAGCATAGTTTTTTTGAACAAAAAAACAGTGAAAACCTTTTAGGGATTCACTGTTTTTATATATGTACTTTATATACAGAAATGTGCTATTATAGAAAAGACGCACTAACTCATTAATTTTAATTATAATTGTTCCTAATTTTATTATACGATAAAACAGGAACGTGTGTCAACGATTAACTAATAAATTTTTTTGTAGGGGGAAATCGGATGACAACATGGGATCAGGAACAACGAAATGAACAAAAGCGTGTAGATCAAGTCATTCATAAACTTTCTGATGCAACAGATAAACTTCAAGATCATCTCGGAGGAAAGAAGGCAGATGTTGTTCAAATCCGAAAGAATTTTTGGTCTGATGTGACAGTTAACCTAGAAGATGCCGACGATGCGATTGAAACGGCAGCTAGCATCAAACAGCAGTCAGAGTTATTATCTGAGATTGAAAGAAGTCACACTTCTGCAGAAGCGCGACTTAAAACTTATGAAAAATTAAAAAGCTCCCCTTACTTTGGTCGAATTGATTTTAAAGAAGACGGTGAAGAGGAAACAGAACAAGTTTATATTGGAATAGCATCTTATTACGATGAACCTTCAAGTACGTTTCTTGTTCATGATTGGCGTGCGCCGATATCGAGTCTGTATTATGATCACTCTCTTGGCGAAGCTGATTTTCGTGCACCGAGTGGTACCATTGAAGGAAAGTTAGAACTAAAAAGACAATTTATGATTAAGAATGCTCATATAACAGGAATGTTTGATACGGGAGAAGCGATCGGGGACGAATTGTTACAGCACGTATTAGGAAACCAAGCGAATACACAAATGAAAAGCATTGTGGCGACAATTCAAAAAGAACAAAATGCTATCATACGAAATACAGCAAGTGATTTACTTGTTGTTCAAGGTGCAGCAGGATGTGGTAAGACATCAGCGGCTCTTCAGCGTGTAGCATTTCTGTTATACCGAGATCGAGAAACGATTCAGTCGCACCATGTTGTTTTATTTTCACCAAACAATATGTTTAACAGCTATGTAGCAAACGTATTGCCAGAACTTGGTGAAGAAAACATGGAACAAACCACGTTTCATGCTTATGTGGACCATCACTTAGGAGGAGACTACTCGATAGAAACACCTTTTGAGCAGATGGAGGAGCTCTTATCTGAACGAGAAGATTCAAAGCGTGTAGAAGCGATACAGTTTAAAGCATCAGTTGAATTTTTAAAAGCGATCCATCGCTATGCTGAGAAGTTAAGTACATCGGGCATTCAATTTTTAAATGTGAAATTTCGAGACCGTATCGTGATTCGTGCTAAACAGATCAGTGAATACTTCTATTCTCTCGATCAGAAAGAAACCGTCCCTTATCGAATGAAAAAGACGGTGGCATGGATTTTAGAAGAGCTGAAGAAAATAGAACGAAGAGAACGCAAGAAACCATGGGTTGAAAAAGAGATACAGCTTCTTGATAAAAATGTTTATACAAGGCTATATGAGAAGTTAGAGGAACGCAATAAATATGGAGCTGACTCATTCAACGATCTTGCAAGTGAACAAAAAGTGCTTTCGGCATATGTGACACGAATCGCCTTTAAATCACTTAGAGAGAGCATCGAACAGTTTTCGTTTATTGATATAAAGAGCTTATATGCTAAGTTGTTTCAGAAGAATAAACGATTGATGGAGGACGTGAACACTTGGAACGAAATCTGCAATCAAACGTTGTTTAACTTGAAACAAAACCATTTAGCGAATGAAGATGCCACTCCACTATTATATGTAAAAGAGCTATTAGTAGGTTTTCAATCGAATGCAGCAGTACGTCATGTTTTTATTGATGAAGCACAAGATTTCTCGCCGTTTCAGTTTGCTTTCATTCAGCGTATTTTCCCAAGAGCAAATCTAACGATACTAGGTGACTTGAACCAATCGATTTACGCGCATGCGTCAGATGAAACGTTCAGTATGCTCAAAAACTTATTAAACAAGAAGAATCCTGAAACGATTACTTTGCAGAGAAGTTATCGCTCTACAAAAGAAATTGTAGAGTTTACGAAAAGTCTATTGAAAGACGGAAGCGAGATTATTCCGTTTAATCGTTCAGGTGAAAAACCCGTTATTGCAGCAGTAGAACGTGAAGAAGATCATCTTGATCAGGTGAAGGATCTTGTTGGGAATTGGTTGAACAAAGGCCATGAAACGATAGCGGTGATCTGTCGTTCGGCTAAAGAGAGCAAGGCAGTTTATGAGAAGCTGAAAGTTAATCTAGATGTGCGGCTCATGATTGATGAGGATGCTTCTTTTCAAAAAGGAGTAATCGTCATCCCATCCTATTTAGCCAAAGGAATCGAGTTTGACGCAGTAACGATCTTTGATGCATCTGGTTATCAAATTGAACGAGAACGTAAATTGTTTTACACGGTTTGTACTCGAGCGATGCATGAATTAACAGTTTTTTACTCAGGGAAACCATGTCCATTTGTAGAAGGTGCATCGAAGAGTTTGTATGAGGTTGTTCAGTAAAAAGTAATCGATCCGTTGTTTCTTTAAGAAGCAGCGGATTTTTTTCTCTCATAAAACCTGTTACTTTTTGTTGTTATCTTAATATGTTGCTATTGATCCATTCCTTTCTTCTTTGCAAGTTGGTTGTAGCGGAAGGTTGCCGACTCCTACGGGACGAGCGGTCAGGTGAGACTCCTAAGGGCGCGAAGTGGCAGGAGGCTCACCGTTCGCCCCGTGGAAAGCGAACAATCTGCAGCGGAAACCAACTACTTTCAAAAGCAACAATGAATACGAAAACACTCTTTATTTTTGATTTCTTTCTTTTAGGGTAACGATAACAAAAAGGAGGAAAAGGAAATGGCTTTTGATTATGATCTTGACTTTGATACTATCGATTTTCGAAAACATCCTGAAAAGTATCGTGTCGGCCGTGGTGAGCAAGGGGTATTATTAGTGGAACCTTATAAGAGTGAGATCTTGCCGCATTGGCGCTTTAAGACCCCAGAAGAAGCAGAAAAATCTTCTAAGAAAATCTATGAACAGTTTCTAGACTATAAGAAAAATAATGACTTTGTTGGAGCGGATATGGCAAGGAAGTTTTTACAGATGGGATACACACGCGCAAGACGGTACACGAACTATAAAGGCGGAAGGAAGTATAATGAAGAAGGTGAGGTGAACAAACGAAAAATAGATCCTGTAAAAGCAAAATCAGCGTCAATCTTTGAGGAAAAGTGGAAATTAGCACGGACGGATGAAGAATATTTAAAAATGAAAAAAGCACATCAAAAAGAATTTGGGTAAGCATCTCCTTCTAGCAAGGAGATGCATTTTTTCATTATAGTGCTGGTCGTTCAATTATACGTTCACTACCTCAGTTTCAGAAACAAACTCACCAAAAACTAATTTTTCAAGTGGTGCTACAAGAGTTACAAATTCGTCTAAACGTTCTTTCATCTCTGGATCTTGATCGAAGTCCTCCATAGTCATGCGTGCATGTTCTTCAGATTGGAAGCGCAGAAGGCCGATCCAAAGTTCTTCTCCTTCATCAACTTGTAGTTTTTCAGAAATAGAGGAGAACCCATAATTTTTTGGAGAAGTGGATAATTTAAATATCTGTTCTGTTACACCTCCGTATTCTTGAAACTTTTTATTCGATCTTGACGATATTTCAAGGAACTTCTCTTTCACTTCAGGTTTCAATTTATAAAAATATACGAGTAGGTATGCCATCATTTAACCTCCGATTTTTTTAGCCATTTTGATAAAACTCCATCGATTACAACTCTGGGTCTGTCCCAGTGCAATAAGTGTGTCGTATTTGGCACTATATGTAGTTCGCCGTTCGCGTTCTTTCTAAACGTTTCAGCGGTCTGCAATCTCATTTCAGACAATCGCTCAGGTACGGTGGCGACAAGTAGAGTGATGCCTGGCGGAAGAAGGTGATAGATATCTTCTGTTTCGTTCAGATGCATGCCACGAATGATATGACGGGCAGTTTCACCTTTAGCATGCCAGCAAACCTTACCTTCTCTTTCGACACCTAGATCCTTTACAGCAATATCTTTTAACGGTGACCACATCAAGTAGTTCTTTTTTTCTGCTTGGAAAAAGTCATCCCAAGAATCGAACACATACTCATCAAAATCATTTTCATAATGATCCATTTCTTCTTCTAAAGACGAAGACCATATACGCTTTGTTTGATAGCCTCCGTCGATTAAAATCGTATCCAAAACGTGTTCAGGATAACGAACCAAATAGTGTAGAGCTAGAAAGCTTCCCCATGAATGGGATATGAGATAGAAATCGCTTACATTTAATTGTTTAAACAAACCATGAAGCCAATCAACAAGTCTAGGCATCTCATAATCCACAGCTGTGTCAAAGGGCTCAGACTTCCCGTGTCCAGGAGCATCGAATGCAATGATATAAAAATTCTTCTGTAACTCCTCGGCAACTTCTAGAAAGCTAAGGCTCGTACTTCCTAATCCGTGTAAGCAAACAATAGTAGGATTGTGAGCTTCACCCCATTCTGTAAGGTGGACTGTTTTTTCTTTGTATGTGATTGAAGATCTTCTCATCACTTTTCCAACTCCTGATTAATCGATAAGTGTTCCGTTTCATTCACTTAGTGAAGTTTTGTATCTTTCAATAGTATCATATTATTATAAAATCGTTTGAATAGTTTGAAAAGAACTAAAGGATATAGAACCATTAAATGGTAATATGATAGTGTTAAGTTAAATAGAGGAGGACGGTTAAAATGAATAGCAGCCAATATGTAAAGCGATGTTCGTTGCTGCTGTTAGCTATAATTCCTGTATTAATGGTGGGGTATTATTTTGCAGTAAATCATGAGAATCTGTTCTTTCTATATGAGTGGACGTTAATAGTGCTTGTACTTGGAGCAGGTTTAATGTCTTTAACCGGTGCCGTTAAAACAAAAGAAAAAGAAAAGTGGGTCTTACTTTCAATCGTAGCGTTTTGTGTTCAGTTTGCAGTTTTAGGTTTGTTTTTAGGGCCGTTGCATTATTATTCTATGTTTTTTGTGTATTATCCAGCAGCTATACTAGGGATGATTGTATTTGGAATCACGCTCTCTAAAGTGGATAGCTATCGATTCATTTCTGTTATCTTTATGATAATTTCCGTGCTGCTTATTGTATACATGATTCTCTTACAATCATTATGGGGGCAAGATCTAACGTAAAGAAAGCGGGGGATTAGATGTTACCGTGTCTTAAGAGAATAACGGTGATCACGTGGAGTCTGCTATTCTTATTAGCGGGGTGTACTTCATTCCGCTCCTCTAATGAAGTAAAAGTGACTTCTGAAATGAATGAGTTGATCTCGGATTATATCATCCAACATTATGATGGCGTATATCCCGAAACGGATAAACAGTTTGAAGTTCATAAGATCTATGGAGCGAAAGAAACTGGAGGAGTAACATCGGTCTATCTATATTCTTTGTTTTTGGGCTTTAACGAAAAAACGAAGACTGAGGGGCAGTCCGGCCATTCCGTTCCTGCCATAATCAAACTCAGGAGTGAAGGCGGCAAGTATGTGATCGCACATTATGAGGAACCGCGGGATGGAGCTGATTTTAAACGATCATTATATAAAATCTTTCCGAGAAAATACGCAGGAAAAGCATTAGAAGACACGAAAAATTCAGCAGATCTTCAAGAGGAAATGAAGCAAAAAGCAGAAATGTGGCTAAGAAAATAGCACTATTTATGTTCACAAAACGTCCTAAAGAAAAGTGATTCAAATCACACATTCTCTTTTATCATTCTTTTACGATAGAGTTGTAAGAAGAATACAAGGGGGAATTGACATGCTACAGCAAAGAACCATTGAAATTATTAAGTCAACCGTACCTGTTTTGCAAGTACACGGAGAAGCGATTACTTCCCGTTTTTATGAAATGCTGTTTCAGAAGCATCCTGAGCTTTTGAATATCTTTAACCACGCAAACCAGAAAAAAGGACGTCAACAAGCCGCATTAGCAAACGCAATATACGCAGCAGCAGCCAATATTGATAAGCTTGAAACCATTATTCCAGTCGTAAAAGGAATTGCCCATAAACATCGGAGTCTAGGCGTGAAGCCGGAGCATTATCCTGTGGTCGGTGAAAACCTGCTACTTGCAATTAAAGATGTTCTTGGAGATGCTGCAACAGATGAGATCATCAACGCTTGGGCAGAAGCGTATGGTGTGATCGCGGATGTCTTTATCGGTATTGAACGTAACATGTATAGTGATGCGGGTTGGGAAGGTTTCAGACCTTTTGCCATAACTCGTAAAGTAGAAGAAAGCTCTGTTATCACGTCCTTCTATTTAGAACCGGAAGATGGCATGCCACTTGCAAAATTTAAGCCCGGCCAATATGTGAGTATCAAGATGGATATACCAGGTCAGGAACACACACATATCAGACAATACAGCTTGTCTAACGCTCCAGGACAAAGCAGTTATCGGATCTCTGTTAAAAAAGAAATCGGTAGAGATACTGTCGATGGAATGGTTTCCGTTTATTTGCACGAGAGTGTTAAAGAAGGAGACATCCTTCATTTGAGCGCTCCAGCAGGTGATTTTTATTTAAATACAGATTGTGAAAAGCACGTTGTCCTTATAAGTGGTGGTGTGGGACTTACTCCTATGGTAAGTATGTTGAAAACTATAGCAAGTGAGCAACCGGAACGAGGAGTTACATTTATTCATGCTGCGATCAATGGCCAAACACACGCATTAAAGAAAGAAGTACTAGATATTGCAGAAGCTTCAGATCATATCACTACACACTTTGTGTATGAAAGTCCGTTAGATGAAGATCTAGACTACACAAAGAGGGGTTATATCGATCAAGGTTGGTTGAAGGAGATCTTACCTTTAAAAGATGATGCAGAATACTATTTCTGTGGCCCGATTCCATTTATGAGAGTGATAAATACAGCTCTGCAAGAGTTGAATATACCAAAAGAAAACATTCATTTTGAATTCTTTGGACCTGCCTCTGATCTACAGAAGGAAAGTATCAAGTCATAAAGAAGCAAAACACCTTCCTGAACGCGGAAGGTGTTTTGCTATCTACCGTAATGATAGTGAAAACGTTGTATCATCGATTTGCGTTTCACTAAGAGGAGAACCAATAAGGCCATTAGACTTATTGAAATAATCCATGCCCCTAAATAGATACCACCGATCGTAAATGCTCTAGAAATTTTTACAGAAAAGAAAATCCATCCTACAATGCCTACTGTACCTATGCATAAGTTAAGCATTAGGCTGACAAAGAAGTGGGGAAGCACCATGCCCGTATGTGATACTGTGAATTTAGCGTATTTATAGCTGATCGGTAAACCTAGTAGAAGAAACAAGGTATAAAAAATGACGTTAAGGTCTGCTTCACTCAAAGGGTTCACTCCTTTTTATTGTGTAATACTCCTTTATTCAAAAAGAACGAAAAACATGACAAATGATAAAAGACTCGATAAGGTAAATCCTTGCCTCATCGAGTCCTTCTTATACATTAATTGTCCGTTCCTGTTTTCATAATCCTATCAAACTGCTCTTGAGACAATTTCTTAACTTGTACAGGAGTTTTTGTCTTTCTTACTCTTCTTGTTCTTTTCGTGTAAGCACCTTTTGCGAGGTATTGACGTTTCATGGCTTCAACCATAAAGTTCAACGCGAGAATGGTAATTGCAAATCCTGCGAGAGGAGCAAATACGATCCAGCGATCACCACGAATTTGATAGTAGTTAGCACCAATCATGCTCGACCATTCATTGATCATAGCAACAGGCACCGTATTATTTTCTAGTGGATCGAGAGTGATAAAGTCAGTTCCACCGATAAAAACTTGTAAAATGCCAAGATGTGCTGCCAGTAGTAGGGTTGCGATTAGCTGTTGGCTGTATAGAATGCTTAATCGCGGTTTTAGATAAGGTAATACGTGTTTCCGAAGCTTGTGAATTCTGCCTCCACCAAGAACTTTAACGGAAGATATAAATTCATTCTCTAAAAACTTTGACGTTTCGTTGGCTACCGTTACCATCACGGTAGGGACTGCAATTAATATGAGAATCAGCAAAGAAAATATGGTTTGTTGATTCTTCGGAACAGACCAAGTGAAAATTTGGAGAACAGGATAGATAAGTAAATAGGCAACAATGGTTGCAGGAGCATAATAAAAGGATTCAAAGAGTTTGCTTGAAGCCCGAAGTATAGGTTTTGGCAGCTGACTCAAGATTAATCCTAGTATCGTTCCGAAAAATAGGCGAGCGAATGCGACTAAGAAGGCAAATCCTAGTGTATACTTTGCGCCGTCGATCACCTTGTGCAACATGCTGACACCAAATCGATCTGTTCCAAATGGCATTTCTTTAAAAGGAGCGATTGGTGCTGAATCAACAGGTTGTTTTTGTTCGTCAAATCGAATTTGCATCACGGGTTGTTTTTCATTCGGTACAAAATGTGAATAGATAATGCTTCCGAAAAACAAGGTGACAATAATTAGAAAGCCACTTAAAAATAACGGACTTCTCCATACAGACATCTTACGCCACCTCCTCATCATTACGCCCTAGCTTATACTCCAGAACGTAAGAGGAAAGTGTAAATAATAGATAAAACGGAACGAACATGAGCAAAACACTAACTGTAATGACATCCGGTGTCGTAGGACCGTTATCTAGCATAAAATCAGTGATGCCGGGAATCGCCATAATGGTTTCTACCATAAAGAGTGTAGAGATTAGTAACCAATACACGTTCTTTGAATAATAGAACAGACTTAAAAGTGAATTTCTTAGCATGTGAATATAAAGGATCAGCGCATATCGTATTCCTTTTGCGCGAGCAAATTCTACATACGTTTTCGAATCTTCATCATCGAGTAGAAACAGCAACGTTCTTATTAAGAAAAGAGTTGGCAAGATGCTCAAGCAAAAAATCGGTAAGAAATAGCTAGGATTTTGATCGCTATGTACGATTGGGAACAAGAGATTTCCCGTATTTCTAACATACAGAATCATGCTATATTGAATGATAACAACGATAAAGATATCGGGTAAGGACTCGAGTGAAAAAAACAAGAAACGAATTCCTTTTTGAATGCGGTCAGGTAAAATCTTGATGATTAAAGCTAGTATGATCGATGAAGCTATGGCTAGAAAGAATGCACCTAATACTAGTTTTATAGAATACAGATAAGGTTTTAAAATGGTTGGGAATAATAACTTCTCTTGTTGATATTCATAAAAAGTCACGTTTGAGAACGTTATGAGGTTTATGAACAAATCCCATATCTTATCAAGATAAGGCTCGAAAAATAATCCCAAATCCTGATTTAAAAAGAGTGCATTCTCGAGTGCACCAGAATCTAGTAAACGAGCAACAGCTTCAATACCTTGAACATTGCTGAAGAAAAGATAAGGAAGTGCACCAATGAAAAAAACACCTACGATCGGCATCAAAAAATAAACAATGCGCCGAAGGACAAGCAAATACATAAAATTTTCCCCCTAAATCTCTTTATCTCTTTTTATCTAATAAAGTTAACTATAATCATTCGACATAATCCATTATTTTCCTCTAAAGAGAATAAAAAAAGCTCCCACTTGGGGAACGTTATTTGAGTATGCTTAAGTATGTTTTCCATGGACCGACGTCACAAGCATAACGCTTAGCCAGAATTCTAGTAATCTGATTAATGTGTGTAAGATCATGAACGGCCCAGGTTGAGAGTAATTGGTGTAGGGTTATAGAGCCAAACTCAGGGTGTATTCCAGTTTTATTTTATTGAATGGTATCGTACAAATCAATTTCTAATTGATTACTTACATCAAAGGTATGAAATATCTCGATGTGCCAGTTTTTAAGGAGTCTGTTATATCCATTCTTTTGTATCCAGTTGTGCAACATTTCATAGCTGTTTTTAATTTCATCGTTTCTTCCCATATGTTTGGTCACTGCATATTTTTGAGGTGGTATGGTTAACTTCACCATGCCAGCCGGAACATCTTCATATTTTTCTACTTCAACACAAACCCAGTATCCATCTTCTTGTTTAGTTTGTGCATCAACGACGAACGCACCTATTTGTTTTGATGGATCCACGACATGCTGAATGGACGGTAATTGTGATTGCAGCGTAGTTGAAGCTTTAGGAATTTCGTGAATGTATTGATCTCCCTCACATAGCACCCTTAATCCAACTAACTTTATTTCTTTCCGTTCTTTTACAACTGGTGTTTCATAAACTGCCTTGTTGTTCATAGCAAAAACCCCTTTTTAAGACTATTTACTACTTTCTTCTAGTAAAAAAACCATTATCCTTTATTTCCCTAATAATCGGATTGATTTCCTGTTATTATCAGTTTTCTCCTACCTTTATACCGTTTATTATGAAAGCGCATACAACCTTTGGCGCAAAAGACTGTAATCTTCTTATTTATTTCATTCAAACGTGATAAACTATTGGTGAAACGTTTCGACTGATGATTTCTAAGTATGGAGAGGAGCAATGCATCCATGAAAACAAGTAAAATGATTAGCTTTGTATTAATGTTCAGTTTGTTTGCGAATGTTTTTGTAACATCATCTGCGTCCGCAACTGACAGAGGAAAAGATCATGCATTTCAAATGGAGTTAAAATCAATTGCTAAGAAGACATACAAATTTTATCAAGATCATACTGATCCAAAAACAGGTTTGACCTATGATGAGACTCGATATACAGCAGAAGGTAAGAAAGACGCAACACATACATCTCCTACAAACATTGGGATGTATATGATGAGTACAATCTCCGCTCAAGAGTTAGGTATCATCTCTAAAAAGGAAGCGGTAAAACGTATACAAGTCACGTTGAATACACTTGAAGATTTAGAAAAATGGAATGGCTTAT
Source organism: Fictibacillus sp. 7GRE50 (assembly GCF_015903875.1). Taxonomy (NCBI): domain Bacteria; kingdom Bacillati; phylum Bacillota; class Bacilli; order Caryophanales; family Fictibacillaceae; genus Fictibacillus; species Fictibacillus sp. 7GRE50. The sequence continues at coordinate 371,358 of NZ_JACZDW010000002.1, read as the reverse complement.
ACTACAACTGGTATAACACAAAAGATGGTTCGGTTAAAAAGGATTGGGGACAGTTCATCTCACAAGTGGATAACGGCTGGCTGTCTGCAGGGCTGATAGTAGTTGGACAAGCTTATGATGAGCTGAATCCACAAACGAGTAAGCTCGTTGAAGACATGAATTATACGACACTATATGATCCAGAAGTGGGACAATTCCGTGGTGGATATGATGTAGCACAAGGGAAATTAACCGATCATCACTACGGTTTGTTTAACACAGAACCACGTGTAGCAAGTTATATCTCGATTGGTAAAGGTGATGTGCCAAGCGATCACTGGTGGAAGATGTATCGTACGATGCCAAAAGAATGGGATTGGCAAGCACAAATTCCAGAAGGTGAAACTCATGAATATGATGGCGTTTCTGTATTTGAAGGCCATTATGAATACAAAGGTGTAAAATTCGTTCCGAGCTGGGGCGGAAGCATGTTTGAAAGTCTTATGCCTGGAATCGTATTAAATGAGGTTGAACTTGGCAAGAATGCGCTTGGGCTGAACAACAAGCGTCATGTTGAGTTACAGCAAGCTTTTGCAGAAGAAAAAGGATATAAAGCATGGGGCTTCTCTCCATCTGCAACACCAGATGGTTACAGTGAGTTTGCAGCAACACCACTAGGAACTTCTGGATACAAAGATGGCGCGACCGTAACGGCTCATGCATCTTTCTTAGCACTAGACTATGATCCAAAAGCTGTTCGAAAAAACATCAAAGCATTAAAAGAGCTCAATACGTATAGCAAGTACGGATTCTATGATTCTGTAAACGTGGAAACAGGTGAAATCGCTAAAGCTTATCTCGCGCTCGACCAAGGAATGATTATGGTTTCAATCGCTAACTATCTAAAAGATGGTGTGATTCGCGATTACTTCCACCAAGACCCCATTGGTAAGAAACCTGAGGATCTGTTGAGAAAAGAAAAGTTCTCTATTCAATAATTGTACGCAGCACCCGATTCCAAATGGATGAGGGTGTTTTTTGTTGGAGTTAGCTTGTTTTGTGGGCTTTCAGGTGGAAGTGTAGAGGTTAGCGGTGGTCAGCAGTGATTCATAGGTGCTCTGTATGAGTTTATCAGTAAAACCGAGATGCTTATCGGTGAAAAGATACAATTTAGCGGTGAACGTGTAAGAAAAATAAAAACACGTACCGTAAACGAGGATAAAAGGGTCCAGGATCTTTATGTAGAATCTATTTTTACTGACAGCTGTACCTATCATTTATTCAGCTGGAAATTTAAAAATGGAAGTGAAGAAGAGATGTGCACGAGTTTTGTTTTGCATGAAGAAGAGACGTATATTGGAATGAACTTTGATCTGTCTGAGCGGCCGATTAAAATGACTCTATCAGGTGATAATCAGCTCCTTATTTTGCAAAAAGAAGGCGGCCGTTTCCTACCAGCCATTGGCTTTAATAAAAAAGGAATCTTTATGAATCTTCATATGGTGAACCCGAATGAAGAGGGCAAATATAAAAGGAACAAAAACAGTATACATATGATGAGGTTATTTGATGAAGTGTTGTCTGAAAAAGTAAAAACATCAGTGCTGCCTACCTATCTTCAAGAAAAAGAAATCGTGAATGTTCCTGATTATAGTGTTCAAAGTTTAATAGTTGGTCCTAACAAGAAGTCGTTCCTTGTGGAACCTGGAAGAAAATATATAGACACAGATCAGCTAGAGGATAACTTTATGGTTCTTACAAATTTTTCAGTTCGAGATGCCATGGAACATGAAGATATGACCTTGCAAGGACCAGGAAGTGATCGTTATCAGCTAGTATATGGTGGATTGGTAAACAGAAGAGGTGACTTTTCCGTTGAACAAGGACTATCCATCCTGAAGCAAACCGCTCAAAGAGAAGGGGACTTTCCTACACAGTTATCTACAATATTTAGTCCAGAAGAAGAGAACATCTATTTTTCTCTTAAAGGAGATTTCAATAAAATCTATAGGTTTTCTTTCTCAGATCTGTTGATAACAACAGAGAGGGGCTTTGAGCGTAATCTAAGTTTTTTGGTAAAGAAAAAAGGAGTTTTATTGTCAGAGCTTGAGAGTTGGGGATGAAGTAAATAATGGATTTGCGGTATTGTGAAGTTTGAAAGCAATCAATTTTGCTTTATAGGCCGTAGTCTTTGATTTATAGTCCTTCAAGAAAATTTATAGTCCTTCAAATCGATTTATGGGCCTTCAAAATTGTTTATAGGCCCTAATAAATAACTTATAGGCTTTTCGACAAAAATCTACATTTCTACATGAATGATAGTGGAGGTACATATGAAGAAAACATCGGAGAAAAGATTAAACGCTTTTTTACTATTAACTGGAATCCTGTTTCTGTACTCTATCTTTTCAAAAATGTATCATTTCAACAGCATCCTAAATGATATTGTTTATGCTTTAGGGTTCATATTTGCAATCCTCATCCATCTTCATTATAGAAAGCAAAGCAAGCTCCAAAAAGTAGACAAATAAAACAAAAAGAACCCCCGATTACATATACGAATCAGGGGTTCTGCAGCAGTCACTCTATTTCATTCCTGAAATGGTATAGCCTTCAATAATGTGCTTTTGGAAGATGATGAAAATGATGACGATTGGAACAACCATGAACGTTGATCCTGCCATCTGCAACGCGAAGTTTCCTCCGTATTGTCCTTTCAAAAGGCTTAATCCGACAGAGAGTGTATACAGACTTTCGTCATTCGCGATGATTAACGGCCACAAGAAGCTGTTCCAGCCCGCGATAAACGTTAGAATACCTTGAACGGCCATAATCGGTTTAGATATAGGCAGGACGAGTTGCATGAACACGCGGAACTCACTTGCTCCATCTAGACGAGCAGCTTCAAGCAATTCGTCTGGGATAGTAGACATGAACTGGCGGAACAAGAAGATGCTGAATGCACCAACTAATCCTGGCAGAACAACACCAGCCATCGTGTTCGTCAAGCCCATCTGGTTTAAGATTAAATAAACAGGGATCATCGTTACTTGTCCAGGAATCATCATTGTTGCTAGTACAAGGTAGAAAAGCTTTTCTCTTCCTTTAAACTTGTACTTCGCAAATGCGTATCCAGCCATCGCATTAAAGAAAAGTCCGACGAAAGAACAGAGGACGACGACGATCGTATTTCGTAAATAAACACCAAAGTTCATGTTCTCAAACAGGTAGATGAAGTTCTCTGTTGTAAAGGTTTCAGGCCACAGAGTCGGTGTGAGCTGAAGGACTTCACTTTCAGGTTTGAATGCAGAAAGAATCATCCAAATAAAGGGGATGGCTACCAAAAGACCGCCAAGCGTCAAGACGATTCCTGCGATCCATTGCTGCATTTTGTATGTTTTTTTCGCATCAGATACTTTTGATTTCATGTTCTCACCTCACGTCCTAAATGTCGGCATCTTTCTTTTGCAATCGGAACTGAATCATCGTGATGATGATGATTGTTACAAACAGGACAAAAGATCCTGCAGCGGCATAACCAAAGTTGCTTAGCTGGAACCCGTTGCGATAGATGAAGAGGGCAACAGATGTAGTGCTATCCAAAGGTCCGCCGTTCGTCATAACGAATGGTTCTTCGAAGAACTGAATCCATCCGATCATCGTTGTGATCGACACGAAGAAGATAGCGTAACGAAGAAGAGGAATCGTAATCTTTGTGAGCTGTTTCCAGTTGTTCGCACCGTCTAGTTGAGCTGCCTCATAATACGTTTTCGGAATTCCTTGTAAAGCTGCTAAGAAAATAATCATGTTCACACCAATCGCGCGCCAAACAGCTAATGCGATCAATGATCCTTTGGCAATCGTTGGGTCTTGTAACCAGGGTATAGCAGGAATGCCGACTAAACCGAGTAGATAGTTGAACAGACCGAACTGTGGGTTGTATAGATACGTCCACACAACAGCTACTGCTACAACGTTTGTGATCGAAGGCATATAAAAAACAAGACGAAAAGCCTTGAAGATACGCGCTGTACCAAAGTTGATCAAAAGAGCGATACCAAGTGAACATGCGATAACGAGAGGAACACCGAATACGACATAAAAGACAGTGTTGCCGATCGATTTTAGAAAAATAGGATCTTTAAAGATATTGATATAGTTTTCGATTCCAATAAAGCTAATATTTGAATAGTCTGCAAGTCCAGCTAGGTCAATATCTGTAAAACTAATCACCAATGCAAGAACAATGGGAAAAAGAGAGAATAAAGCCAATAGTGCAAGCGCTGGTCCAATGAAGAGGTAAGGAGTCGTTTTTGAATAGCTTTTCATGTTTTCACATCCTTCATCGTTACCCGTGTTGATGATAAAAAGGGAACGAGCAGGATAACCTGCTCGTTATACCCCGGATCAACAGGATTTATTTCTTTAAGATCTCTTCAGCTTTTTTGTCGAAGTTATCTAATTCTTTCTGAACATCTGCTCCGCCTCTGTAGATCTTCTCAAAACTCTTTAAATAAGATTGAGCGATTTCTTCCCATTGCTTAATAACAGGCATCGGTTGTGAAGCTTCCATCTGTTCTCCGAATGCTTTGTAAAATTCATTTCCAGTAAGAGATTCGTCTTCCCATGCTTTTTGGGTTGCCGGAAGGGAATTCGTCATCTCCATCCATTTTAATTGTGTTTCAGGCTTACTCATATATGCTGCGAATTTTAACGCTTCTTTTTCGTGCTTCGTATGTTCAAATACAGAAAGGTTAGATCCACCTAGTGCTGAAATATTATTTTCTTTTGCCGGAAGAACAGCCGTACCCCATTTACCTTTAAGCTCAGGAGCTTGGTCGTTGATCAGTTTGATCATCCAAGGACCACTGATGAACATTGGTAGGATCCCGTCTCCACGGAAACCTTGAACGATGTCCATTCCTAGTTCTTCTTTTGGAGCTGCTCCACTCTCATAGAAGCTGTTCAAGTACTCAACCGCTTCAACGAACTTAGGATCATTGAATTTAGGCTCATTGTTAGGTCCTAATAGTTCAGCGCCGTTTTGGCGTGCGAACATGAATGACAAGCTTTGTTCTTTAGCATCGATCGAAATTCCATATTTCCCTTTTCCGCGGTCAGCTAGCTTATCAGCGGCTTCCTTCAACTCGTCCCACGTTTTAGGAGCTTCTTTAAATCCAGCTTTCTCGAGCAGGTCTGTACGATAGTAGAGCAAGCGAGTATCTACGTACCAAGGTACACCGACCATTTTGTCTTCAAACTTTGTCGTTTCAACAGAACCTTCAAAGAAATGTTTTGGATCTAGTTCCGGGTAATCTTTAACATGAGGTGTTAAATCTTTTAATGCTCCAGCGGATGCAAACTCAGGAATCCAAGTTGTACCCATCTGAACAACATCAGGTCCTTTTTTAGAAGCAACGGCTGTTAAAAGCTTATCGTGTGCTTGATCCCAAGGAAGGGCTTGTACTTTAACGTCAATCTTTGGATTTTCTTTTTCAAATTCTTCAGCGATCTTAGGAAGTGACTTTGCTTCTTCACCCATTCCCCAAACCGTAATTGTTGTTTTTCCGTCTTCTGAACCTGAAGAGCAGCCAGTTAAGACGCCGGATAGTACAAGTGCACCAACCATTGACGTAACCATCGATTTTTTAAACCAACGTTTTTTCATGTGAGTTCCCCCTATAATTTGCCTGTGAAAGCAATCAATTTTTATTATTCCCGAATTTTCTTTGAGATTATTGTTGAAACGTTTCGATAAGCACATTATAATTCAAGTTGTAATCGTTTACAACATGGAATTTTCAAAAAGAGGTTTCCTACCATAAATTGTTGGAAACATAAGGTTTCATATACTATTTCCCTTGTTACAAAAGGAAATGAAGAAGATAACAGTATGAAACTCAAAAACCTAGGAACTCTCTTGAATTTAATTGAAACGTTTCGATAAAATGCTTTCATTTATGTTAAAAGAGATGAAAACTTCATGTTTATATCAACAGAATTTACTTTATTAAGCTTTATTAACAAAATAGACATCATAAAAGAATTGAGGGATAGACAATGACAACATTAACGAAAGGGAACATCACGATTAAAGCTGGTGACTTTGCATTTGCGTTCTTAAGTACTGGTGATATCTACAAAGCTTCCCACCATGATACGATGATCAATCAATGGATGAGTAATCCGATCGATGGGTCTTTGAACAATCTTTATTTACGTGTGTTCAACAGTGAGGGTATCCATGTAACTCCGCTTCTGGGTAGTAAATCTAACAGCACCGTTTCGTATAATGAGAATCAAGTTTATTGGAGTGGTACGTTTCAAGACATCTCTTATATAGTCACTTTTTCATTAAAAGAAAGTGGTATCTGGTTTTGGGATGTTGAACTCGAAGGAAAAGCTGAGAAGGCTGATATTATTTACGGCCAAGACGTGGGACTTGCACATATCGGAGCTGTTCGAACAAATGAAGCATTCATCGCTCAGTATGTAGACCATGGTGTGTTTGAAGATGAAAAGCTAGGTTATGTGATCTGTTCACGTCAAAATCAGCCGAATGGAAAAGCCTTTCCATACCTGCAACAAGGATCGTTAACGAAATCTGTTGGTTATATAACTGATGGTTTTCAGTTCTTCGGTACTTCATATAAAGAAACAGATGTACCACAAGCGCTTTATAACGAGAACTTAGCGAGTGAAGTGTATCAATACGAATTCGCTTATATTGCACTTCAATCAGAGCGATTTGCACTTGATGGTAAACATCACATCAATTTTTATGGATGTTTTAAAGAGGATCATCAGGATGCTGTTACATCTATTGAATATAAGGATGAGATTGAATTAGCTTGGAATGAAGTTCAAGCTCAGCTAATTGAAGATACGATTGCGCTTGAAAAAGTTAATCGTAATGACCATTTTGACGGAACATTAAAAACAGTTGATCTTCAAATGGAAGAAGTGGAAGCTCTTTTCCCGGAGCGTATTTTAGAAGAGTATGAAGGAGATACGCTGCTATCCTTTTTTACACCGACCTATGAACATATCGTTTTAAAAGAAAAAGAAAGAATCGTAGAGCGACCTCATGGACATATTCTCGTTACGGGAGATAATGTGTCATTAAAAGAGGACACAATCACGACTACTTCTTATATGTATGGCATTTTCAATTCTCAATTAGTAGTAGGAAACACTTCGTTTCATAAGATGATGACAAATGCACGCAATGCGTTGAATGTTATGAAAACATCTGGTCAACGAATCTATGTTGAGTTAGATGGGAAGCTGAAACTATTAACGATGCCATCGTTGTTCGAGATGGGCTTTAACTATACGCGTTGGTTCTATAAAACGGAAGGTGAGACGTTTATTATCACAAATTACACAACAGTCGATACCCCTGAAGTTGAGCTGCATGTTAAGGCTCTTAGCGGTAGATCATATCGATTCGTTGTAACGAACCAAGTATCCATGAATAATCAAGAATACGAAGTGCCATTTAAAATGGAAAAAGAAGATGGGATCCTTTCATTCTTTGCAGATGATGCTTCTGACAGTGCAAAAACGTATGAAAATTTAAGCTATCGAATGAAGATTACGGGTACCGAGTGGAACGTAACAGACGAGAGAATCTTTGGGGATAACATGGATCGTGGATCTGCTTCTCTCGTGGTTTGCGATCTTGAACCAACACATGAGTGGGGCATCTCTCATCAAGGTCTAATCGACGGGAACAAGATTCCGTACACAAATAAGACGATTGAAACGGAAATCGAGCGCTACCGTACATTTATTCAAAACACGAACCGCGGATTCCGTTTGACTAAGGATGGAGTTGAGACACACGAGCTTCAGAAGATGAATGCCTTAGCTCATTGGTATACCCATAACATGCTTATTCACTATTCGGTACCACATGGTCTTGAGCAATATGGTGGTGCAGCTTGGGGAACGCGTGACGTTTGCCAAGGACCTGCTGAATACTTCTTAGCAACTCAGCATTATGGTGCAGTAAAAGACATCTTGCTTACAGTATATTCTCATCAGTTTGACGAGACGGGTAATTGGCCACAATGGTTTATGTTTGATCAATATTTCAAAATTCAGCAAGATGATTCACATGGAGATATCATTGTATGGCCACTGAAGTTAGTGACAGATTACCTTGCAGCTACGAATGATTTTGATATTTTACGTGAGGAAGTACCTTACACGTCTAACCTTGATTTTAACTTTACTGAGAAAAAAGAAACATTATTACAGCATATTCAAAAACAGATCCGCTACATGAAAGAGAACTTTTTACATGATACGCACCTTTCCTCATATGGAGACGGTGATTGGGATGATACGCTTCAACCTGCAAATCCACAGCTTAAAAAATTCATGTTGAGTTCATGGACGGTTGCCTTAACGTATCAAGTTATGACTCAGTTCTCCCAACAGTTACAGCATGTTGACGAAGAAGAGGCTTCTAAACTAAGCGAGCTCGCTAAAAATATTCAGGCAGACTATCAAGAGCATATGTTAGGAACCGATGTAATCCCTGGATTTGTTTACATGGAGGATCCAAAATCACCAAAATTGATGCTTCATCCTAGTGATAACACAACGGGTATTAACTATCGTCTATTACCAATGACGCGCAGTATGATTGCAGAATTGTTAACACCTGAACAGGCTGAACAGCACCTTGATCTGATCATGGAAAAGTTTTATTGCCCAGATGGCGTAAGGTTGATGGACAAACCTGCTCATTATAAAGGCGGTGTGAGTACGCATTTCAAACGTGCTGAACAAGCATCGAACTTCGGACGTGAGATCGGACTTCAATATGTTCATGCTCATATTCGTTTTGTTGAAGCCATGGCGAAGCTAGGTAAAAAAGAAGAAGTGTGGAGTGGACTAGAAAAAATCAATCCTGTTATGATTCAAGAAAAAGTTCCAAACGCAGAGCGACGTCAGAGTAATGCTTATTACTCAAGCTCTGATGGTGATTTTAAAACTCGCTATGAAGCGCAAGAACGTTTTGGTGAACTAAAAGATGGTGAAGCCAAGGTTAAAGGTGGATGGAGAATCTATTCTTCTGGTCCGGGAATTTACATGAACCAGTTGATCTCAAATTGTTTAGGTATCCGCCCACAAGGGGAGAACCTAATTATTGATCCAATATTAACAGAAGAAATGAATGGTCTAGAATTGCAGTATATGATCGACGGCAAACCTGTCAAAATGGTATTCCGAGATCGCGGTGGGGAAACGAAGCGACTCGTCGTTAATGGTCAAGAAGTGGAGAGCAGCACATATCAAAATATCTACCGAAAAGGTGGAGTGAGCGTGAACCGCTCTGAATTTGTAAATAAATTGTCAGCAGACGTGAATACCGTAGAGATTTATTCATAACCTTTCGTTATAATAAAGGAAACGTTTGCAACATGAGAGATAGGAGAGAAGTTCGTTGGTAAGTATTAAAGACATTGCAAAACAAGCAGGTGTTTCCATTTCCACGGTCTCCTATGCCTTGAACGGAAGTCCGAAAGTTACGAAGGAAACATCAGCACGAATTCTAGCGATCGCTAAAGAACTTAATTATATCCCAAGCGCAGCCGCTCGTTCCTTGAAAAAACGAGAAACAAAAATCATTGGAATCTATTTAACGAACTATAGTGGGGCTTTTTATGGACAGCTTCTGCAGGGAATGATGGAGACATTAAGCGAGAACGGCTATGAGCTTATCGTCTGTAGCGGAAAAGAGTCGCATCGTTTTCTTCCCGAGCGCATGATTGATGGTGCGATCATTCTAGATGCCACATATGAAACGAAAGAATTGTTAAGTCACGCAGAACGAGGACATAAGCTGGTCGTGATGGATCGCAGAATGGATCATCCGAACATCTCTCAAGTACTGCTTGATAATAAAGCTGGGGCTACCCTCGCGATTGATTATCTGGCTGAAAAAGGTCATCGAAAGATCTGTGTTGTTAAAGGTCCAGATATCTCGTTTGATGCGAGGCAGCGGTTAGAAGCTGTACAAAAAGCGGTACAACGCTATTCGCATATCGAGTACATCGAAATCGATGGTGATTTTAACAAGCATTCAGGTGAAGAAGCAGGAAAGAAGATTCATCAAGACTTTACAGAACCTGTAGGTGTATTCTGTTTGAATGATGAGATGGCGATCGGTATGTATAATTATTTCAGCCGTACAAATCTACGCATTGGTGAAGATGTTCATATTATCGGTTTTGATAATATTGAAGTGTCTCAATATATCCAACCGAGACTTGCGACGATCAATTATTCAAAGCATAAGTGGGGAGCATTAGCTTCTGAACTACTGCTGAATTTAATCCAAAAAAAGCAAGGTCCTGAACATGAACGAATCAACGTTAGCCTGATTGAAGGAGATTCTGTTCGAAAACGATAAAGAAGAAAGAGGAGCTATTGTCAGCTCCTCTTTTTTTGAGTTATTCAGCTTATTCAGCTTGTGATTGTGGTGATTTTTCTTTTGAAAGGAACCAACCGCCCACAGCGATTAAGACCAATACAACATAAAAAGTGATTTTCCACTCTGGTGACTTTGCAAAACCTTCAGAAAGGATAGCTAGGTCTTTGTGTGCTAGCGTATAAACAGCTAATTTTACACCAACCCATCCTACGATCAGAAAGGCTGCAATTTCAAGGCCTGGCTTGGATTGTAAGAGCTTAACAAAAAAGTTGGCCGCAAATCGCATGATGATGAGTCCAATCAACCCTCCGGCAAAGATTACTAGGAATTTTCCGCCATCTAGGCCGCCTATGTTAGGAAGTCCTGAATCGGGAAGTGCCACTGCTAATGCTACAGCTGCTAGGATTGAATCGACTGCAAACGCGATGTCAGCTAATTCGACTTTCAATACTGTCGTCCAAAAACCAGATTTTTTCTTTGCTGCTTTAGACGTTTCAGTTGATTCATCTGCTTTTTTCACCAACACTTTTCTGAAAATATGGTTGAGGGCGATAAACAGAAGGTACACAGCTCCTATAGCTTGAACCTGCCACACGTTGACTAAGAACGAAATAGCAAATAGTGATGCGAAACGGAAGAAGAAAGCCCCGACTAAACCATAAAACAATGCTTTTTTTCGTTGCTCTTCTGGTAAGTGTTTTACCATGATGGCTAAGACCAGTGCATTATCTGCCGCTAATAAGCCTTCTAATGCGATTAGCACTAACAAGATCCAACCATATTCTAACAAGATAGATAGTTCCATTGTGGTTCCTCCTTTAAAATGATAGATGCATGAATGAAGCGAGAATGATTTACATGAAGCGACCTCCTGATAACAAATAAAAAAAGACCTCTACCAATAGCAGGCAAAGGTCTTACATAGAAAAAGACCCTTACCAACCGAACGGTAAAGGTCTTGCTAACAACGAAAAGGTTGCCAATATAGCCGAGAGCACGAAGCTCCGAAATGACGACTATACTGTAAAAGCTACTCCCCTTTAGGAGTTATGAAGTTACTATTATCATATTATGCTCTCTTGGAAATTGTCAATTATTTTATGTCAGGAAAAATGTAGACACAACTAATTGTAGTATCTTTAACATATATACAGGAAAAGAGTGGATGAAAGTTGGACCAACATCAATACATAATAGACATGATAAAAAATGATGATTGGATGATGGAGATTTTACGTGCTGCCAAAACGTTAGCTTTACCAGATTGGTGGATATGTGCAGGGTTTGTTCGATCTAAAGTTTGGGATACACTTCATGACTTTCAAGAAAGAACGAGAATAGCAGATATTGATGTTGTTTATTTCTATCCTGAAGACCTCAAAAAAGAGAGTGAAAGAAAGTATGAGGAAATGCTTTTAGAACTCATTCCAGACTTGCCGTGGTCTGTAAAAAATGAAGCGAGAATGCATCTCGTCAATGATGATTTCGAACCGTACACGTCAACAGTAGATGCGATCTCCAAATTTCCTGAAACGGTAACAGCTCTAGGTGTTAAGCTAAATGAACAGGATGAAGTAATTCTTGCTGCTCCATGTGGAATTGAAGATGTTTTATGCATGGAGGTAAGACCAACGGATAGCTACAGAAGCACTGAAGATCGAAGAAAAAAATATATAGAGCGCGTGAAGAAAAAGAATTGGGAAGCTGTTTGGTACAAAGTTAGAGTGGTCGAATAGAGAAAAGCTTGAGCGCTAGTGCTCAAGCTTCTTTTTTTGACCTTAGATGTTCCTGATAGAAAGTAGAGAGCATCCGGAAATTTGAGATAAAATGAACATGCAGATTTCGTAGTTGCAAATCAATCATACTTCGTGGATGAAGACTCGAATGGTGTTTTAGTTCATCAATTTCTTTTTCAAGACTTAATGTTTGCGTTAATAGGCTGTGCAAATATTCCTTAGTACTTTCTGAATATTCCTCTTGAAACGCGAGATTGATGAGTGTATCTTTTGCTTCCTTAACCTCAAACTCCATATCAGTTAAGGTTTTCTTGGTGATGGTTATTGAATCTTTGTTGACCAACCAAGGAAGTTCATACATTTGTAATAGATATTCAACATCATTCGTGGTTAAGTCTTTAATGAATTCATCTTTCCTTTGTTGTTTGAGACGAGTTTCATACTCCATTTTGAATGTTTTTAATTCCGATCTATAATCATCTACGAGTATTTGATCTCCACCATAACGAATGGATTTTTTTAGGCTGAGAGGTGAGAATGGAAATACCCAATTAATCAATAAGAGTAGGAGGGCAAATCCAAATAAGGTCCATCGGATTCTTTTTTTCTTCATCCCCGCGTTCCTCTCCCTTAAACAGTACTTTTACTTCTGTATCTTCTTGCGTCAGATGGCCCTGAAGGCTTTTTAGGCTCATTCGGATCACGTTTTTTTCTTGGTCGGAATAAAGCATAACTTAAACAAAAACCAATCGAGCAAGTGATCCCATAACCAAACACAGCAAAAGTATTCAGTCCTTCAAACTTAGCCCAATAGAAGATAGTGAAACGGTATATCAAAAGAAAAATAATACTTAGTGCTACATATAAAAGAAGATGAAACCTAAATTTTAACCTCATTCTATCTTTAGAAGATTCAATAATAAATGCAATAGGCAATGTGCAAAAAAGAAAAAAGGGAAGTGCTGTAACAATCCCAAAGAATAGACCGAATAACACACCTTGTAGATCAAGCTTAAATGGATTCCCACCTGGAATAGCAAAAAAGAACAGTGCTCCACAAAGTACCGATATTACTGATGAAATGATGACTCTCATAACTATCTCCTAACTACCTGTTGAAGCTTTTCATTCAAGGCTTCTGAATCTTTATATTCAAATAATCCTAAGCGGTTTCCCCAAGGATCGGAAAACGTAGCCCATTTAACAGGAACTTCGACACGTTCAAAAATTTCAAACTCTTCAATATGTAAAACATCCATTAATCGTTTTCGCTCAGCATGGATATCAACAACACCTAAACGAAGAGGTCCATTTCCAACAGTGGGTGTTCCCTCAGCAACTTGCAGCCAGCAGTTAGGAAGCAGTTCCCATTCAGCAAACCCATCATGTGGAGTGAAGTCAGGTGCCCGGTTCAACAGAGTTTCATAATATTTTTGACCATCTTCCATGTTCGATACACGAACTTGAACTGTCATTTCATATATCATATGTAATTCTCCTTTACTTCATTTGTTATCTACTAACAACGTTTTTAGTGAGGCAGAGGTTTCATAACGTTTAATTACTTATTCATACCTTTATTCCTTTATTAATAATTGATAACAATAACTTTTTCTCGAAATCAGGAAGATTTTCACTTAATCGTGCTGCCGCTATCGGAATCATCCAACTCTCTAACGTTTTTTAAGGAGAACTGGTAATGTCTAGTATAACTTTTTCTATAATACATAGCTAAAAGTTTTCGTACATATAAAGTAGTTCTAAAATTTAGAAAAGATGTGCGATCTTGCAATCCGCCGTAACGCAAGATAAGGAGGGTTCGAGCTAAGTCTGCCATACGGTTGCCACATGTAGCATCAACCCAGTCAATGATTACAGCATTATCCTTTGTGATTAAAATGTTGTCAGGATGAAAATCACCGTGACACAGAGATTTGCCTTTAGGGAGTTTTTCTAACTCTTCAAGAATTCTTTTCTTTTGATCTTGAGTTAGTTCTTTTACTGAAGAAATCTTTTGTTTCAACACATCAAATTGTGTGGGAAGAGTAGGTAGTTCCTTTTCATGAACACTTGCTTGAAGAGTCGCCATCCTCCTCAAGTGATGAAGTGCTTTTCTAGGTTGAGATTCTAATAAACTCGTTAACGTGGTACCCTCGACCCTTTTATATATCAGCGCTCTTTTTCCAAAAATCGGTTTACTACACCTAACCTCAGGAACCGAAAGCCTTAACTGGTTGATCATTTTATTGACCTTATGCTCATGCTCGATAAAATCATCAGATATGTGACCATGAAAAAGCTTAACAACTTCGTTAGGAGAAAAGATAATTACCCGAGCGGTACTACCCTCGCCTATTATTTGCTTGTGCTCCACGTAAGTTTAAACCCCTCTGCTTGATTATCTATATGGATAATTTTAACACAATTAGCAAGAATAAAAGTTCAAATATTTTATTTGACTGACTGGTCATGTCCCAAGTATACTAACTAATGGTAATCGTGACTAAGTGGTCATATGATAGATGTATAATGAGTAGTTATAACTCAGTGGTAGTATTTATATAGTTGAAAGTGCAACTCGTGACTAACAAAGAAGTCTTTGAAGTAGAGGCACGGGCAATACTTAATCATGTGAAGGATTTAGTTTGTGAAGGAAATAGTGACCATATAAAACGAATTTAAAAGCATGGACGGGGATAAACGCTTACGTCCAGCTTATAAGGAGAAAGATGAACATGGAGACAACGCAAAAGCCATTAAACACGAAATTGATATTGGCCGGTTTGATCATTGGTATGTTTTTTAGTGCCTTAGAACAAACGATTGTTGGTACCGCGATGCCAACGATTATTGCTGATCTAAACGGTTTTTCTATCTTTGCTTGGGTGACGACAGCCTATTTGATCACTTCAACTACTGTAGTACCAATCGTAGGTAAACTTTCTGATCTTTACGGAAGAAGAAAGCTATATTTATTGGGGAATTTTATATTTATACTAGGATCTGCACTTTGTGGAACAGCAAATTCTATGGAAGAACTTATCATTTATCGTGGAATACAAGGAATTGGTGGAGGAATGATCATGCCTCTATCTCAAACGATTATCGGTGATATCTTTACAGCTGAACAGCGTGCAAAGTGGCAAGGTGTATTTGGTGCGATCTATGGATTGAGTTCTGTAATCGGTCCTTTTATCGGTGGACTTATGGTCGATCATATTAGCTGGCACTGGATTTTCTTGATCAATGTACCTTTTGGAATCATTTCTACAGCAATGATCGTAATCGGAATGAAGAATGAATTGATCAGAGCAGCGACAAGTAAAGTAAATATCGATTATTTTGGTATTTTTACACTGATTCCAGCCGTTGTATTGCTTTTATTAGGACTTACGTTTGGCGGAGATAAATTTGAATGGGAGTCTACAACAAGCTATTTGTTGTTTGGTGGAGTCATTGTATTATTAGCATTATTTATCACGATTGAAAAACGTGCTGTAGAACCTATCTTAAATCTGTCACTCTTTAAGAATAGAGTGTTTGCAACAACAAATATTTTAGGATTTTTGCTTGGTTTAGGTATGTTTGGAGCTATCATGTTCGTTCCCATGTACATGCAAGGAATATTAGGTGTAAGTCCGACAAAAGCAGGATCAACGATGACGCCTATGATGATTGCGCTAATCACAGCAAGCATAATCGGTGGCCGCTTATTATTGAGACTTAAATTCAGAACAGTACTAACATCTGGCATGGTGATCACAGCTGTTGGGTTCTTTTTAATGAGTACGATGGGTGTTGATTCTAATGAATTTACAGCATACGCTTATATGGTTATTCTCGGGTTTGGAATGGGTCTTGTTATGCCAACTTTAATGATTGCGGTGCAAAACGAGTTTCCAAAATCACAGCTCGGGGAGGTTACGTCTGCTTCTACATTCTTCCGTTCGATCGGAGGAACGATCGGGATCACGATCTTAAATGCCGTAATGAACCATTCACTCACAGATAAGATAAGTGAAGCAGCAAGCGGTGCTTCAAACCCGATTCTTGGAAAAGCGCTTGAAGAGATCGGGAAGAAGACAGATGCGATGTTTGGTATCTTAATCAATCCTGATCTGTTGCCACTTCCGACTGAGTTAAAAACACCTGTCATTGAAACGATTAAAGACGTGTGGTCAACTTCTTTCTCGAGTGTATTCTTAACGGGACTTATCTTTATCGGAATTGGAATTTTTGTTGCTTTATCGGTAGGGAACAGTCGTATCAAGAAAGAACCGATCGATCCAAACAAGGAAAGCGAGCAAATGTCGTCAAACCAAGCAGTTACAGAATAAACAATAAAGAGCTGATCCATGATCAGCTCTTTTCATTTTGATTTCAATCAATTGTGTTTACCGTTGTTTATTCACCATCATATCTAAAAGCACAGAATCGGTTGTACTAGATGTTTCAGCACCTAATCGGCAAAAGTTTTCAATCGTCTTTTCTACATCTTCTTCAATAAATCCATTTGTGGAAGGGATACATAAACCGTTTGATGCAAGGACAGCCGATTGGACAGCGGCACTTGAACAAGTAGCAACCTTCATAGCGCATCCGGCTTTCGCGCCGTCACAAACCATTCCACTTACGTTACCTAATGTGTTCTGAATCGCAGCCTTCATTTTTTCTAGGTTATCATCAAGCAAGTAGGTAATAGCAGCTGATGCACTAGCACCTGCAACAGTCACACCGCAGAGTGCAGACAATCGGCCGAATTTCGATTTCATATGAATCGATAGAAGGTGGCTCAATGTCACGGCTCGTAACATCTTTTCTTCAGTTACACCTAGTTTTTCTGCAGCCGCAACAACAGGCATCGTAACCGCGATCCCTTGATTTCCGCTGCCCGAATTTGCCATTACCGGCATAGTCGAACCAGCCATTCGTGCGTCAGACCCTGCAGCAGATAACGCCATACTATACGTAGCTAAGTCATCTGAAAGAATGCCCTTTTTTGTTTGGTCGTATAACGTTTTACCGACTCTTAAACCATAGTCATTTGAAAGGCCTTCTTTACAGATTGCAGAATTCAATTCGACACTTCGTTTAACAAGATCCAATCGATGAAGTGGAACTTCAGTAATGAACGTATAAAGGTCTTCGATCGTTAACTCAGGATTATCAGCTTTTTTAGAACTTGAGGACGGACCTGGCCGCGATACATCTACTAACACTTTTCCGTTTTGAGAGATAAAGCTTATGTTCGTATGGTCACCAGAGATCACAACAGTCGCTTTCTCTGTTGCGGTTTTCACTTCGACTTTAATATATAATTTTTCAGGACCGTCTGCAGTTGCAACTGAAACAATGCCTCTCTGGACTAAATCGATAGCTTTATCTTCCTCATTACGCGTAACACCTTCAAGTACTTGAAGTCCTTTCGACGGATCTCCTGCAATCATACCGAGAGCCGCTGTAAAATCGATACCTGTATGATTCATGCCGGGAATCCCTACAGATAAAGCGTTCTTGATAACATTTCCGCTCGCTTTGACAGAGATTGATGTTACCGGTTCACTAATATATTTTTTGGCAGTAGCTGATGCGAGAGCGATTGCAACAGGTTCTGTGCACCCAAGTGCAACAACTAGTTCTTTTTCAAGAAGTCTACAGATGTTTTCGTTAATCATGAATTCCACCTCATTCATTCCGCTATATTCTCTTTCTTTACAATAACTGGTGTGAGAGGTAAAAAGAAAGAGGTAAATCTTATAAATTACAAAGTAAACGCTTAAAATAATAAATGATTAAAGGAGAAAATTTTAATTGAAAACAATTTTAACAAAGATTTTACTAAAATATTTTAATGGAATTGATGGAATATCCATAGAAGAAGAACTGCACAAAACGAGTTGGCACAAAGATCTTCATTACAAAGTTAGGATCAATGGCAGGTTGTTTGCTGCTCGTTTTCTTCCGAATGATCGTTCACCCAACCAGGAATTTGGTGAGCTTACTAATGATGTTTTAGTAGAACAATTAAATTTTTGTCTATTCCTTAATATGCACGAAGTACCATTTATGAAGTTGCGAACAACAATAGAAGGAGAATTGTTCACAATTGTTGAGATTGAGCATATCATATATCGATTTGTCCTTTTTGACTGGATAGAGGGTCATCATATTACGAGTTATGTTGGTACAAGTGCAGAAAATTCGGACGAGCTGCTCGGGAATTTCACGAGATAGCTAGTCAGTACACATCAGATATTTTTAGTAAGACGTCTCATACCGTTGCCTATACATCATTTTATGACCAACTCAATAAAAAAATATTAAACGTTGAATTGTCGATACAACATTCTCATCAAATGAAATACTATTTAGAGATGTGTAATTTCATTTGGAGAACGCTAGCACTAGAAAATTGGATTTTATTGTTCAATCAGATTTAAATCCCCTTAATGTGCTTTGGGATGCCGAAGAAAGCATTAAAGGATTTGTTGATTTTGAGTCTATTGGATATACCGATCGAATCGAGGGATTAGCATGGTTAATTAAGTGGTACTCGAGAACGAATGGCATCCATTCTCGAAAGATGTCTTCAGAGGTAGCAGCAGCATTTCTGAAAGGGTATCAAATAGATAGAGCTATTCTACGATCTGAAAAAGTAAGATTATCTTCATTATTGTGGCTATCGGGCTGTTTAAATTGGAATTTTGTAAAAAGAACGATACAGATTTTAGAAAATCAACCTGAACTTCTCAATGACCACCTTACATGGTATAGAGAAAGAGGTGATTCACTTACTGACTTACTAACATTTTGTTTGAAGGAAAACGATTCCTGTTAAATAAGTTTGATTTTACTATTTAGGAATATATCGATTTTCTCTCTCAATAAAACCTTGTTTTACTGTTTTCCAATCTTCTTTTGTAATGGAATACAAAACGGCATTGCGAATATAGCCATTTGAGAGAATGCGTTCGTTCCGAATAAGTCCCTCTTTCACAGCACCTAATCGTTCAATCGCTTTTTGTGAGCGCTCATTTCGCTCGTCAGTTTTAAATTGCACACGAATAAAATCTAAAGTTTCAAAGCAGAACGTGAGAAGCAGTTGCTTACATGAAGCGTTTACGAATGTACGCTGATAATCTTTTCCGTACCAAGTGGAGCCTAACTCACACGAACGTTGAGTAGGATTTATTTCGTAAAGACGAGTAGTACCTACAATTTTCTCGTTCCTCTTGTTCACAATAGCAAATGGTAGAGCTAAACCTTCTTCACGATGTTGTATCGCATTATTAACCCATGTTTTCATTTCCTGTTGAGTGTCGATTGTAGTCAACATATAAGCCCAATTTTCAGAGTGATTAATTTGAAATAGTGGTAAAGAGTGTTCCAATTCTAAAGGAATTAGCTTAATATCGTTACTTTCTAAAGTAGGTGGATTTGTAAATAAAGTCTGGTTCTTCATTTTTATCTCTCCTAAAAAAGTGATACATATATATGTTAATATTTAGTTATTTCATACAAAGAGGTGACTAAAATTTATGGAGTTTTTTATTTTTATAATATTAATCGTGTTTTTGTTCGACGCTGCAAAAATCCGTAAGCAAAATGAAACCGTTATTTTGCAGAATGAAAAAATGATTGCACTACTAGAAGAGATAAAGAATAAATAAATTACTCTTCTTTATAAAGGTTAAAAAATTGATAATGATCTTTACCAGTAATCTTTAATACGAGTTTCTTGTTTTCTTTTAGTCGATTAAATTCCCCATCAAAAGTTACGGCTATTTGGTTTGGAAACTGATTCATTGAAAAGGTATATTTTCCAATCTCTGTTTGCTTTTTTTCTTGACCATAAGCTGTACTAAGCGTGAACGTTAGTTCTTTCGGCAGATTGTTTTTATCGTCAATATGTGTGAGCTTAAGTGAATTTGTTTTATCTACAGAGAACCCTGCTCGCCAGTAGTCATTTTCTCCAGAATAAATGATTGCGTCATTTTTGGATGTTGGTCCCCTGGTACTTGAAGTTGGAGCTGAATCTTTAAAGAAGATCGTTAAAACAGAAACAAATCCTATTAATAAAACAGCAGCTAAAATCAGCTTCCTTTTCATCCTCCACCGTTCCTCTCATCCACTACATAACAGTGTATTCTTTATTTAATGGTGAATTCCTTGTTTCAATCATTTCTAGAACGGAGGCCGATTCGTGAAAATTAGAATGTATGAGAGTAAGGATTTTCAGTCTGCAATGGAGTACTGTTTACCACCAGAACAATCATTATTTACATCTATGCCTGACGAGGTACTGAAAACGTTTCAAAGTGATATCTTCAATCAGCCTTTTGTTATTTATTTTAATCAACAACTTGTAGGTTGGTTTGCTTTATACACAGATCAGTCAGGTAATATTTATACGAATAATAAGCAGGCTATTTTATTAAAATCATTTTCAATCGATGTCAGATTTCAGAAAAGGGGATTTGGGCTCGATTCTCTGAAATTACTACCGAATATTGTGAAACAGCAGTACAAAGATAAGAATGAAATTATATTAACCGTTCATGAAACGAACGATGCCGCAATATCTCTTTACAGAAAAGCGGGATTCATCCATAAAGGTGAAAACTATAATGGGGAATATGGCATAGAAATGATTTTTCGTATGGGTATTTAGACCTTTACAAACTCTTAACCAAACCTTTACACCACTCCTTAGTAAATATTGTAATAATTTCTATACATAGACAAAAGGGGTGGCAAGTTTGAAGAAGGTTTTTCAACAAATGCGTTCACAGATTAAGAGTGTAAAGATTTCTGAACAACTGAAACGAATTACATCACAGAAATTAAAGCTTCATTTACAGACAAAGCTATTATTGATGATGCTATCGTTATTTATCTTAACCATTTCGATCGTAGGTCTTTTTAGTTATAACAAGGCATCTGAAACTACTAAAACAATTATTGAAAATCGTTTAGAACGTGAAACAGAAACTACATATGACATTGCAAAGAATCTTAAATTTAGTTTTATAAGAGATGAAGAAATGTTTAATCAGCGTGTGGCTGAAAGTATCAATTCACAATATGTGGGCCTTCAACAAGATGATATGCAAGCAACTATTTTCTTACTACAAAATGGTACGGTGATTCCGTATAAGACGAGCGGTAAAAAGCCAGTTGCTTTATCCTCAGGTGGTATGAAGAAAATCAGTGAGCTAGAAAACGGTGTTCTTCACACGTATATCCAGGATAAGCCTTACACACTAGCAATGAAACAGATCCAAGAGCTGAATGGAATCTATGTGATAGCTGTGGAAACAGAAAGTTACATGCAACCCGTTTATGAACTCAGAAACTTTATAACTGTTGCTGTAATCATTAGTATTCTTTTAACTGCATTAGTAATTATCTTCGTTATCAGAAGCATTACTTCGCCATTATTGGCGCTCAACCAAGTTATGAAACGTGTTCAAAAAGGCGATTTTAAACATAATGTGGATTATCGTTCTAGACATATTGAGATTCAGAGACTCATTGATAGCTTTAACCAGATGATGTTGTTTATTAGAAATATACATGATCAGATTCAACAAATATCAGGTGAACTAACTGTTCAAGGCAATAAACTTGAACATACGTACAGCGAGGCCAACCAATATAACGAACAACTTGTAAGAAAGATAGAGAATGTGATGACAGGGGCAAAAGAAACGGCGATAAGTTCAGAGCACAGTGTGCGACTATTCACAGATATGCAAGAAAAAGTGAGTGAGTTGAACAAAACGGTGATGACTGTAATGGATGAATTTTTATCTATGAATCATAATGCTGTTGCAGGTCAAGAAAAAGTAGAGAAGTTAGTTGGTGAGATTCATGATAACCATGACCGTTTCTTCCAACTAAACAAGATCATTGATGAGATGGGTACATACTCGAGCCACTCTCAAAATGTCATCTCTACGATTAAAGAGATTTCGGAACAAACAAAATTGCTAGCACTAAACGCTCGAATTGAAGCGGCTCGAGCAGGAGAAGCAGGAAGAGGGTTTGCAGTAGTTGCTGATGAGGTAGGAAAATTAGCAGACCAATCGAGTAAAGCAGCGGCAGATATCATTGCGACAGTAAACCAAATGAACCAAACAGCCTTACAGGCGATTCAGGAGTCACGCCTTCTTGGAGAAGCGAATCTCTCACATGTGCAGAAAGTGAAGGATACGACTGGATTCATTCAATATTTAATGAATTCAGTGGTAGACAACAATGAACGAATGGGTGAAATGAGTGTTGCTCTTCAAGAGTTAAAAGTGACGTTGCCTGAAATTGAAACGGCAGCTATTCAATTTTCAAGCATTTCTCAAGAAACTCTAGCAAGTTCAGAAGAGATGTCTGTAACTTCCGTAAAACAGAATGAAAAGATTAAACAGGCGTATCTTGTTGGAGCGACGTTATCGAGCCTGTCCCATCAATTAACTCAGGAAAGTCAGTATAAGCGTGTGAGTGAAGGAAAAGAAACAGCATAAATGAAGAAAGTGACGGGGATGGTGATCCGTCACTTTTTTAATTTTGACTCCATATATAACTGTCTTATGCTCCTACTTCCAAAGATCTTTCAGCATGTACGAGTTTTTTATACAGCGTTTCTCCTTGCATCAGTTCAAGGTGTGTTCCGGATTCCGCGATACAACCTTTATCCATGACATATATGACATCTGCGTTCTGAATGGTTGAAAGTCTATGAGCAATAATAATGGTGGTCTTGTTACATCTTATCTCATCAAAACTAGATTGAATTTGACGTTCTGTTTCAAGGTCCAATGCAGACGTGGCTTCGTCTAATAAAAGAATTTCAGGATTCGATAGTATAGCTCGGGCAAGTGCAATACGTTGTCTTTGTCCACCGGATAAAGTGATGCCTCTTTCTCCAACCTCTGTATCATACTTTTCTGGGAGAGATTCAATGTATTCATGGATATGTGCTGATTTACAAGCTGCAATTAATCTATCATCTGAATAGTTTCGTCCAAACAAAATGTTATTTTTTATAGTATCGGGAAAGAGGTAGGGTTCTTGTGAAACGAAACCTAACTGTTTAACCCAATCTTGGTAATGAAGATTTTTTAAAGGAACTTTGTTAATAAAGATAGCTCCTTGGGTAGGTTGATAGAATCGAAGTAAAAGTTTAGCAATCGTAGATTTTCCACCACCACTTGTTCCGACAAAAGCAATCTTCTTTCCTGCAGTTATCGTGAAGGAAAGTTTATCTAGTACCTTTTTAGATAGATCCTCTTCATAGGAGAATGATACATCCTGAAACGTGATACTTTCTATTTGGTTTGAAAGAGACAGATGCCCGTCTTTCTCAATAGGTCCTTCCATAACTGAACGTAATCGGTCTATGTTTGCATAAAGATTAGATAGTTCCATAGAAAAGGTAAACAATCGATGAAGGGCATCCATCAATTGTCCAGTAAACTGAAAAACAATCACAAATGTACCGATTGATAATGAACCTTGAATGACCTGATAGCCGCCATATCCTAACACAATTAAGGAAGCACCCCATTTTAAGGGTTCGCTTACTAATAACTGTTTATTGTTAATTTTTGCTTGATTCATAGCAGCATTAAAATAACGCTTAAAATATCGATTGTACTTTGAAGTTTCCCAGTCTATCCTGTTGAATGCTATTACTTCACGAGTAGAAGAGATACCTTCTTCAATATGGATAAGCAGATCAGTTCTACGATTCTGTGCTTCCTGTCCTGCTTTCCTTATTAAAGGAGAAAAGAATCTCCCCATAAAAAAATATAAGATGCTGAATACGAGGATAGCTCCTAACATGATTGGTGAAGATTGATATATAATCACTGTTAACAAAAGGATAGTAATAAGCAACTGTATGAGTCGAGGAATATGACCACCGATTATTGCTGCAACTTGCATGACATCGTTAGAGAAATAATGCACATACTTGGTAGCGCGTTCATTATGAAGCGTTTTTACGGGTATCCTTTGCATATAACTCATAAAATCAGAAGTTAGTTGGCTTATCATTTTAGCTTGAATCCGGTGAAATGTATGTGGTGCGGCCGTAAATAATAAAGCGTAAGCAACAAAGGATAAGGCAAATAAAAGTAGAATAGGGACAAGTCGATTATAGTGTCCATTTATAAATACATCGTCAATGATATATTTTTGCAGAGCTGTATTTGCAATTATTGATATTGATTCTAATATAAGTAAAGAAAGGGAGAGCAAAAATAACCATTTAATCTTTCTTATGTAATGAAACAACCATTTCATATTATTCATGAGATACCCCCAACTCTAACGGCTCGTGCTTCCTCTTGACCTTCAGCAAGAGAATAGAAAATTCCTCGCATTGCCATTAACTCCGAGTAGTTTCCTTTTTCAGCCACCTTACCTTTATCAACTACTACGATTTGATCATAATCTTGAATCGTCGATAAACGATGGGCAACTGTAAACGTTGTTTTTCCTCTTAATAGTGTGTCGAGTGCTCTCTGTACTTCTACTTCACTTACATTATCTAAGGCATATGTTGCCTCATCGAGAAGTACGATGCTAGGATTTTTCAAAAACATACGGGCAATAGAAATACGCTGTTTCTGTCCACCTGATAGCTTGATTCCTCGTTCACCTATCATTGTATCGTACCCATTTTCCAACTTCATAATAAACTCGTGTGCATATGCTGCTTTGGCAGCTGCGACGACCTGTTGCTCTGTTGCTTCAGGATCTCCAAAACGAATATTTTCTTTAACGCTAGTACCGAATAAATAAGTTTCTTGAAACACATATCCGATTGAATCACGTATCTGTGATAGCTCTAATTCTTTTAAAGACACACCATCAAGTAAGATTTCACCTTGGTTAGGGTCATAAAATCGTCCTAATAATTTTAAGAGGGTAGATTTCCCATTTCCACTCGTTCCTACAAAAGCTATTCTCTGTCCAGATTGAACGGTTAATTGAAAACCTTTTAAGATCTCATCTGAAGTAGGATAACTGAAATGTACATTGCAAAAGTCTATATTTCCCTTAACATTTAAAAGATGTAAGGGATGAGATTGTTCCTTTATCTCTGGTTCAATTTTTGTCATTTGATAGATTTTATCCACCTGATACATCAAGATTCTTTGCTCAGTTAAAGAGGTAACAACTGCTGTTAACCGATGCATAGCTGTAAAGTAATAGAGCAGAAAAGCTACAAACTCTCCAACACTAAGAGCATTGGATTGAACGAGAATTGATCCATAAATTAAGATTGCGATGGCTCCGGCGTTATAAGAAAGCCTTCTGACTGTACCTCTGATATAAGCATATAGAAATGCTTTGATCATGCTTTTATTTAAGGTTTCTACATCTTGATTTAATCTTTCATACTCCCACTTTTCTGAAGAGTAGGCTCGAACTTCAATCAGTGAACTGATTGTTTCATAGATTTTTTTGTTCAATGTAATTCGGTTGGTACTAAGTTCTTTGCTGAGAATAGATGCTTTTTGTTCAAACCGAGGTCCGATCAGATAATAAAGAAGGAAAGAAGGAATGATAATAAGAGCTAGTTTAACGTTCATCGTAAACAATATCGAAATGGCAATGATAGAAAAGATAGCTTCTTGAATCATAAACGGAATAAAATGACGGTACAGATTTTGAACGGCAGTAACTTCCGTATTCATTAAGGAAAGTGTTTCTCCTATAGGGGTTCTTTCAAAGTGAGAAAATCCTAGTTTTCTAAGGTGTGAAAAAATTTTGAAGTGAATATCCCGTGAAGCTTTTTCTTGGACAATTCGTTGTAGGTTGTTTCTGAAAGTACTTAGGTAGATCATAATGACAATTAATCCGATTACACCACTTAGTAATGTAAAGAAAAGCATAGTATCCTTATTTGGAACAATTACATCGATAAAGTACTGAATAAACTTAGGGATTAGAAGTTCGATACCTGTGACCAGAATGCTAGTGGTGATCATGAAAAAAAAAGCCATTTATAAGGACGAAGGAAGGAAAGTGCCCAAAGATACACTTTAAACAAATAAGAATTCGAGTGGGAAGACATAAATCAGCTCCTAACAATTTATTCCTTTCAAATAAGCGGAAGTTTTATTCTACATTAAGTTTGTTACCGTTTCCATAACTATTTTGATTTTTTTTAGTGGTATACTTGGAAGTAATAATCTCACCAATACTTTTACATACATCCTAGATTAGGGAGGAATAGATTATGTTTAATAGTGAAACAGAATTAGTTCTACCTGCAAAAGCATCTTTAGGTGAAGGACCTTGCTGGGACTCAGAACATGGCGTTCTGTATTGGGTCAGCATATTAGATAAAAAGGTAAACGTCTACGATCCACGGACTCACCAAAATCGAGAGATTCAACTTGATCAAATGGTAGGAACGGTTGTGCCAAGGGAGTCAGGAGGTGTAGTCGTAGCTCTTCAGGATGGATTTTATTTTCTAAATCTTAATACCGAAGAACTTACACCTATTGTAGACCCTGAACATGAACTTCCTGAAAATCGTTTTAATGATGGTAAGTGTGATCCGTTCGGTAGGTTTTGGGCAGGAACGATGAGTTTAAGTGAAGAAGCAGAAAAAGGCGCTCTCTATTGTTTAGATCACGATCTTCATGTGGAAAAGAAGCGAGAACATTTAACGATTTCAAATGGTTTGGCGTGGTCGCCTGATCAATCATATATGTATCTAATTGATACACCAACGAAAAAAGTAACGAGATTCCAATATGATATTAAAACGGGTCATATTCAAAATGCAACAGACGTGATTTCTTTTCCTGAAGGAGTAGGTGCTCCAGATGGAATGACGATTGATGAAGAGGGTATGCTTTGGATTGCTCATTGGGGCGGTGCGCAAGTTTCCCGATGGAATCCAGAAACAGGCGAACAGCTATCTTCTATCCCCATTCCATCATTAAATGTTACATCATGCACGTTTGGCGGAGAAAATATGGACGAGTTGTATGTAACAACAGCTAGGAAAAATACAAGTGCAGAGAACCTAGAAAGATTTCCAGAAGCGGGCGGGTTGTTTAAAGTAAGACCGGGTGTTAAAGGAATTCCAGCATATTCTTTCAAAGGGTAATAGAGAAACAAACAGCGTTATAATGATGCTGTTTTTTTTTTGATTAACAAAAACTTGCAATCATCGTTCGTCGTCTAATAATAAGAGAGGGGGGAATTGGTATGGAAAACATGTTAGTGGATGTGATCTCTGCAGAAGATAAAGAGCACATTTTAAACGAAGCCATGAATGATCATGGACAAGACTTGTTGCAGTTGGTTTATTCCTATGTGAACCATATAAGTGTTGCCGAAGATTTAACACAAGATATCTTTGTTAAGTGCTACAACGCACTGCATACATATAACGGAAAATCCAAATTTAAAACATGGCTATGGCGGATTGCCATTAACCATTGTAAGGACTTTTTGAAAAGTTGGTACAACAATAAAGTAGTAACCACCGATGATGAATCTTCTTTTCATCGAACTGAGGCGGATGTCGTTGAGCATGAAGTCATTCAAAAAGAAGAAGATGAGAATTTAATCCATGCAATTATGCAACTAGAAATAATATATAGAGAAGTTATCTATCTTTTTTATTATGAAGAGCTTCCTATTAAGGAGATCGCTTTAGTCACTGAAGTGAGTGATAATACGGTCAAAACAAGAATGCGTCGAGCTAAAGAACTATTGAAAATACGTTTGGAGGGTTAGGGATGGAGAACCGCTTAAAAAACTTAAAGAAATTAATGGACGAAAAAACTTTTTCACAAGTAAGGTTCACGGAAAAGCATCGCGAAACCATACAGAGTAAATGGAGTAATCAAGAAGATAAGGAACAGATTGTATTAAATATTTTGCAGTTGTTGAACGAAGAAAAGACAGGTTATCAGTTAGCGAACTTACTTCTTGCACGTGGGGTAAAACAATTTGATGACAATGAAGGATCTCTGTATGTATTGTTGCATCGTTTAGAGAGTAAAGGGGTCGTTCAATCTGAATGGCTATTGAAAGAGAAAACCAAGTATTATCAGTTAACAAGTAAAGGTAAAAGATTATTAAAGCAAGCAGAGCATAAGGAAAAACGATCATCAGTCATTCTGCAGCAGTTGATAGGAGGAGCGGAATGGAAAATCGCAGAAAGTCGTTTCTAAACGAAGTGACAAGTCAGATTCGTTCAAAGGAAGCAAAAGAACAAGTTTCTGCTGAGTTGAATTACCATATGAAAGAAACTAAAATGCGATGGGTAAATAAAGGATACTCTGATGTGGATGCCGAACAAAAAGCCATTGAGCAGATGGGAAGTCCAATCACGCTAGGTATTCAGTTGAACAAGATTCATCGTCCAAGAATTGATTGGATTTTGCTCTCGTTAATGACTTCTGTACTCTTACTAGGTTTTTTACCTGTACTTTCTTTGGGGGATGATAGCAATCATTACTTTTTAATGAGAAAGATGATATTGGTTGTCCTTGGTATGATTGTGGCTTTAGGCCTCATGTTTGTTGATTATCGAAAGTTAGTAAGGTGGGGATGGGTGTTTTATGGTGTAGGTATTTTGTTGCTACTATCTTTGCTCTTCTTTTCTAATGGTACGATTAATGGGAAGCCATTCTTACTAATCGGAGGGCTAACAATAGAAAGCATTGCTGCACTTCCATTCTTTATGATTGCCTGGGCGTGTTCCTTTAATCGAGATACTTTCAAAGTCTATCAATTTATATTATTATTCTTTGTTTCGCTGTTATTATTCTTTATGATTCCAAGTATTGCAACCACTTACTTGTATCTTGCCATGGTGCTATCCATGTTATGGTGGAGCAAATTTTCGACTCGTCAAAAAGGTGTTGTTTCAGGGATTACGATGGGTTCTTTACTATTAATTGGTATTTTCTCTTGGAACTATCAATCTTATTTTATAAAAGATAGAATGCTAGGTTTTCTGAATCCTGGAAAAGTAGCTGATGGAGCAGGATATCAGGTGCTTCAAATTCAAGAGTTACTGTCAAAAGCGGGATGGTTTGGAGGAAATAAGAGTATTCAACAGTTCATACCTGAAGCACACACTGATTTTGCATTTGTTAGCATCACGTATCGTTATGGCTGGATAGCAGCGATTTTTCTTATACTTATCCTTTTATTAATACTTACAAGAGTGGTTATCGCCACACAGCATGTAAGAGATTACTTTGGAAAACTTCTGATCATAGGCAGCTTATCTTTATTACTTTTTCAAATGGTAAGTAATATTGGAATGGCGTTCGGATTTTTCCCTCTTACTAGTATGTCACTGCCGTTTATTAGTTACGGGTTAGTTCCCATTCTATTAAACGCTGTATTGATTGGAGTTGTGCTGAGCGTTTATCGTAGGAAAGACTTAACCAGATCAGCTCTTTAAATTTCTTTAGTAGGTTGTCGATTTTGATGATTTCCGTTCGTTGTATACTTAAAAGAAGAAAAAATAGCTTCTACATACAAGGAGGAAATGGCTATGCTATTCATGCTGATTGTTAAAGCTTCAAAAAATTCGGAAGGTGGTAACCGTCCAAATGAAGAGCTTAATGAAGCGATGCGAAAGTACAATGAAGAATTAGTTAAAGCTGGCGTTCGAGTTCTTGCTAAAGGATTGCATCCAAGTTCAAATGGTATGCGAATTTCTTATCTGCACCCAGGAGAAAAACCAGTGGTTACGGACGGGCCTTTTACGGAAACGAAGGAATTGATCGCTGGATTTATTCTGATCGATGTGGAATCTAGGGAAGAAGCTGTTGAATGGGCGCTGAAAATGCCTGACCCACAAGGAAATGGAGAAGGTCAGATTGAATTAAGGCAAGTATTTGAGTGATTTATTCATGCTGCATTTTAAATGGATAGATTGCAAGAGAACCTCTTCTGCATTGGGGTTCTTTTTTTATTAATAAAAATCATTGATTTTATTTATTTTTGAAAGTAATATAGACTAAAATAATACGAAATGAAGGTTTTGTGCTATGGATACGTTTGATAAGAAATTAATAGAACTGTTACAGAAGAACGGAAGAATGAAATGGGCAGACTTAGCTACTCAGGTAGGTCTATCCGCACCAGCGACCTCTGAACGCGTAAACCGCTTGATGGAAAATGGTGTGATCAAGGGATTTGGTGCAAGAATTGAAGCTGATAAAGTGGGAAGTGAACTAACAGCTTTTGTTGCGGTTTCACTGGAACGTCCAGAGCATCGCGCTCCATTCTTAGCACGTATTGAAGAGTTAATAGAAGTGATGGAATGTCATCATATTGCGGGAGAAGATGATTACTT
Source organism: Fictibacillus sp. 7GRE50 (assembly GCF_015903875.1). NCBI lineage: Bacteria > Bacillati > Bacillota > Bacilli > Caryophanales > Fictibacillaceae > Fictibacillus > Fictibacillus sp. 7GRE50. The sequence goes on along the minus strand of NZ_JACZDW010000002.1, from coordinate 340,844 downwards.
GTTAAAAATTCGATCTCGAAACACAAAGGATTTAGATCGGATCATTAGCTATGAAATAAAAGGACTAACAGGGGTTGTTCGTACCAAAACAACGATTGTTATGGATACGACAAAAGAGTCGATCGAAGTTCCTTTACAATCGCATGTCTTTTCAGGTGAATAAAAGGTGCTTACCGAACTTTTTATAAAAGGCTTAATCATGGGAATTTCAATAGCGGCTCCGGTTGGACCAATCGGTGTATTATGCATGCAGCGCACATTAACGCAAGGTCGTGTGGTGGGAATCGTATCAGGATTGGGTGCTACATGTGCAGATGTTATTTATGGTTTAATTGCAGGGCTTGGTCTCACTATGGTTTCTCAATTCATAATGAGCCAACAATCGTGGATTCAGCTAATTGGGGGAGTATTCCTATTGTACTTAGGTCTGAAAATCTCAACTTCTAAAGCGATACCTGTGGATGGCACACCTCAAAAGAGTAGTAGTCTTTCCTCCGCCTTTTTTACAACCTTTCTACAAACATTAACGAATCCCATGACCATACTATCTTTTGCTGCCATATTTGCGGGGTTAGGTATCGTTAACACTCACACAAGTTCTATTTCTTCCATAACTTTGATAGTTGGACTCTTTTGCGGATCTGCTGGCTGGTGGTTGTTCCTAACATTTACAGTGAGCATAATGAGTAAAAGGATGAATCAGAAGCACATGGTTATGATTAATGTTATATCAGGAATTATCATAGGTTTGTTCGGTGTTGTTTCACTTATACGTTTAATGATTGGATAGTGAGTTTTTAATGTTATTACTAAAGAGTATCATTCTAGGTTTTTCTATATCCGCTCCAGTTGGGCCAATCGGTCTGCTTTGTATACAAAGAACACTCTCACAAGGGAAGTCGGCGGGATTTTTAACTGGCTTTGGAGCAGTTACAGCTAACATTGTTTATGCAAGCATTGCAGTATTAGGCTTTTCAGCTGTGTCATCATTATTGATCCAATACGAAATGTTACTTAAAATATTGGGTACCATCTTTTTACTCTACCTAGGGGTGAAAACATTCTTGAAGAAAGTACCAAATCAAGCCGCTCAGTTAGCAGGGGAAAGCAAGTTGATGATGTTTTTCTCTACGTTCTTCTTAATGATTACAAATCCTGTAACGATATTAAATTTTACGGCAATGTTTGCAGGACTAGGATTTGGTGAGAGTCAGATGTCATTACAAATTGGAATGTACTTAATAAGCGGTGTGTTTATCGGTGCTACCTGTTGGTGGATGTTCTTAAGCATAGTGGTAAGCCTGTTAACAAAAAGTATTCAGCCGCACTTAGCTACCATTAATAAAGGAGCAGGAATAATAATTATTGGCTTAGCTTTAGCGAATATCTTAGCGTAATAATTAATATATAAATATTCGGAAAATTATATTTACTTTTACATCCATATATTTTACAATACAAGAGGTAAGGAAAAAATTTCAAGATAAGGAGGCGTTGGACATGATAAAATTTTTAGACACTACACAATCAACTTTATATTGTCCAATACACAACCTTCTTTTTTAGAACTCGATCTAACCATTGATACGTGAATCAGAGCCTCAGGATGTGTATACATTCTGGGGCCTTTTTATGTATTTTTGTACCTAAAAGTCACCCATCTATTTCTGGGTGGCTTTTTATTTTGAAGAAGCTGAGTAGAACGAACAACGGTACGATATTGAATATTGAAAAAGCGGAGGTTAGAAAAAATGGAAGTATTGAATACGCACATTACCGATCAGATTACGATAGTAGAATATGATCCGAGCTATGCAGCAGCAGTCGCTGAAATGTGGAATAAGAGCCAAGATGGCTGGGGCGGCGGAAACTCAATCATGACGGAAGATCAAGTATTGAAGAAAGAATCGAACTCATCAAACCTCCATTTATATCTCGCACTCGATGGAGACAAAGTCGTCGGCTACTGCAGTCTGGGCGAATATCGGGAAGATGAAGGAGCACTCTACATTCCGTTGTTAAATGTTAGAGGAGATTATCATGGTAAGAAGATCGGCAAAAAGCTTGTACTAAAAGCGCTACAAAAAGCGGTTGAAATGAAGTGGCCACGTTTGGATCTCTATACATGGCCAGGGAACACGAAGGCAGTGCCGTTGTATAAAAAATGTGGCTTTTTCTGGGAAGATCGGGATGACACGACACACCTTATGAACTTCATGCCTTCTGTGATGCAAACAGAAGCTGTTTTGGATTATTTTACGGATGGAAAATGGTATGAAAACAGTACACGTACCATTGAAACCATCCCGGATGGTATCAACGAAAATGAATTTCATTATTATGAGTATGCTTGGAATCACGAGACTCTGGGTAACTTGAAGATGCAATTCGAGCGTTTCGGAAGAGGGCTTCGCTACATTGAAACAGATGACTATAAAATCTCAGCAACTGTTGAACACTTTAATCTTGTTTTTGGCTCTGAATACAAGATTCAATACCACATGACGAATAAAACAGGTAAGCCATTAACCGTAGAGATTCAAGGTGTGGACGATAAGAACATTCAGTTTGCTACTTCAAAAAAAATCACTGTTCAAAAGGAAGAAGAGATTGAGATTCCTTTTGTGGTAAATCCGATTATTGAAGATCAAAGTGTATGGAGAACGCACCCAGCTGTTACTTCTCAATTACTAATCAATGGGAAGAAAGCGGAATTTAGAGTAGGTATTCGTCCTAAGTATCCCGTTAAGTTAAGCTGTAACACGCCAGGTAACCTTAGTTTTGTTGGGAGTTCTTCTCATCTTTATTTTAACTTTGAAAATAACTTTGATGAACAAGTAACGTTTAGCTTTGAACTTCCGTCATCAGAATTGGCTACCATTCAAGATCGTAAGGTGAGTGTTACACTAGCACCGAAAGGAAAGCAATCGGTATCTGTTCCTTTCACGCTAGTAAAACACGGATTTTACTCGGCTGACATTAAAGTCTCGGCAACTAAAATTAATGGAGATATCGTTACTTTTACGAAAAAGCTAGGTGTAGCACTGCAGGGAATTGGAGCTAAATTTGCTGGTGAGTGTGATGATTTTTATCACGTATGCAACGGGCAATATTCAATAAAACTAGATAAGTTCAATAACTGGATCGCACCTGGTAAAGGTGATGTGGATTATAAATTGGCTTTCATGGTGCCTCAACTCGGCAAACCTTTCTCTGAGGAAATTACGCGACTTCGTCCAGAAAAAATTGAACCATTGGAGGAAGATGGTTACTCAGGATTAAGAGCAACTTTTCAATCACAAGCGTTTCCAGAATTGCAGCTTGCAACTGTTGTGAAATTGTACGGTGAAGGTCTAGTAGAAAGATACGATGAAGTAACAAATATTAGCGATGTAGAATCTGCCGCAGAAGTATGGCTGAATACACCGATTATGTGTCCGATGTTAGACAAGGGTGTATTGCCTTACGAGGGAAGATACGTTGAACTCAATGATTCAATGGGATCTGGTTTATCCTATTGGGATCCTAGTAAAATTACGGAAAACTGGCTTTTTCTTCGTGGAAATGATAACCCTAGAGGCATCTCATGGCCGAGAGAAGGGAAGGTGAATTTTTCCGGTTGGTTCATGTATTTTGAAAATAAGTTAGGCAAGATTGCTTCTCAAGAAACAGTTGCGACAAAACCAATCACGATGACAATTGGTGCTTTCCGTGATTGGCAATCATTCAGAGAATTTGCGACGCAAAAGAATGATAAACCAGCCAGTTTGACCAATCATATGAACGTATCGGTTAACGGGGGAAATCCTTTTGTTGATAATGGTGACTGCAAAGCTGTTGTGAGAGATTATAAGTCTTCGTTTTTTAACGGGTTTATTGAAATGAAGTTAGACGATGAGATTCTGCAGAGTCACCTATTCGCTTCAGATGAAGAGTTAACACAGGCCGAGTTTGATATTGAATTACCTGACGATAGAGGGGTACATGTCTTAACGTCCAAAATGAATTTAGGTGCTGTTCATATTACACGGCAATCAGCCGCTTTTGTGATGAAGAATACACCCGTTCAGTTGGAAAAGTCGATAATAGAAGGTCTCGAAGTGTATACCGTAGATAATGGAGAAATGAAGATTTCTGCTTCAGCACAGTTCGCACCATCATTGTTCTCTCTTCAATACAGAGATCAAGAGTGGATGGATTCACCGTTTCCAAAGCCGACACCTAAATCGTGGTGGAATCCTTGGTTCGGCGGAATCGCAGGCCTTCTGACAGGCATGAGTCTTCATTCCTTATTAAAAGAGGAAAGCACTGTTGACTTTGTAGAAAAGGAAGATAGCAAAGGGAATGTGTGGAAAGGTCTCAAAGTCTCTACCATCTACAAAAAACACGAGACGTATAAAGGGATTCAGATTCATAAATACTTCTTGATGCTGCCAGGAGTTCCGGTGCTCTGCCATACAACGGAAATTGTCCAGAACATGAAGAGTTACTTGGATGGTAAGAACTTTTACACAGGATGCTTTTTAAATCCAGGAACAGAGCCTGCGAAGAGCTGGGGAAGCTTCCAGGCTGAAAATGGGGATTGGACCATGGTTTCTGGTGCGAAAGGTGAGCAGGAAATGACTGTTGAACGTAGCGTAATCTACGGATCTGATGATCATGAAAACAAGCTTCAAATTGTAGCGGACCAAAACGCTACACAAGTTGATTCTTATATCAATTTAGAAGTCATTGAGCTTGGGTACTCAGAAAAGATGAACCTTAAGCACGGTGCTAAGCAATTCACTTCCCCTGTGTTTTATGTATTCAATGATAAAGTTATTCCAGATACAGCTTTAGAAGATCTGAAGAAAATAAAATTCAGCTAGAAAGGGCAAATTCATGAAAATTATCGATGCACACATGCATTTTTCAAACATTGAAAGCTTTAAACATACGGCAATAAACCTTTCTAAACTTGACTATTCGTATGAAGGAATTATCAAAGAGTACCGAGAATCTGGCGTTGTGCTTGGCATCGCGATGGGATTAACAGAAAAAGAGGTAGAGGGTTTTCCTGACCCTCTAGCTCCAACTCCAATGGGGATTGATCTGGATAAGCACATACCTGAAAACGTCGTGTATTGTGCTGGCATCAATCCGTATCATTTAGGTGAAAGTGAATTGATACAGCTTGAAGAAACGGTTCAGCTTCCTGAAGTTGTGGGTATCAAAATTTACCTCGGTTATTACCCGTATTATGCGTATGATAAGGTGTATCAGCCGGTTTATAAGCTAGCTGCTAAATACGGATTGCCAGTTGTTTTTCACACAGGTGATACTTATTCAGAGCGCGGTTTGTTGAAATACTCTCATCCCCTGACACTAGATGAAGTAGCGGTTATGCACCGAGACGTAAATTTCATGATGGCGCATTTCGGTGATCCATGGACATTAGATGGAGCAGAAGTTGTTTACAAGAATCGTAATATGTATGCCGATCTGTCAGGGCTCGTTGTAGGAACAAGAGAAGATATTACGAGATACAAAGATTCACCACGCTTTTTTAATCATTTGCGTCATGCCTTAACGTTCACGGATAACTACGAAAAGTTTTTGTTCGGAACAGACTGGCCACTTGTTCCAGTACAGCCGTATATTGACTTTATAAAAGAAATCATTCCTGAAGAGCATCATGAAGATGTCTTTTACAACACAGCGGTAAAAATTTTCCCGAAGATTAAGGCGTTTGTAAAATAAACAAATAGTTATGAGAGGGGTGATGCCAATGGTACGTGTCTGCGGTTTTTATAAGGCGTATTTTAATAGATTAAGAACTGAAAGAAGGGATCACCACTATGATATCCGGAAAAAAAGTAGAGTTACGACCCGTTTCACTTGAAGACCATAAGCGAACATACCACTGGCGAAATGATGAAGAAACCGCTACATTTGATGCGGGCTCTGGTTATTATCGATACAGTCATGTGCCGCTGGAACAGATTGAAGCAAGCTATGAAAAAGATATTCGTACGATTGATAAACGTGAAGTAGGAGAATTCTCGATTTACACAATAGGGGAAGACGCCCGTCACATTGGTTCAATCGGGTACCGCAGCCTAGATATAATCTCACGTCGGTGTGTAGTAGGAATAGGAATCGGTGAGAAAGAGCTTTGGGGCAAAGGATATGGAACAGATGCTTTGAGAGCTTTGCTTCACTACCTATTTCATACGATGAATTTAAAACGCGTGCAATTGGATACATGGAGTGGTAACGAACGCGCGATCCGTGCCTATGAGAAGTGCGGTTTTGTGATTGAAGGACGACTCAGGAATGATGCTTATATCAATGGTAAATACTATGACACGATTGTTATGGGCGTTTTGAGGGAGGAATTTGATAATAAAGGAAGTTGAATTAAATGACATTTGAATATTGAATTAAATAGGAGTATTCATGACAGAGTTAATTAAAATAGGAATATTGACAATGTTAGGTTCACAAGCATCATATTTTATTTTGCTTATTCTCATATATGGTACGATGATGCATTGGTATGAATGGAGTACTTTCCCTAATCCAACTAATGTATTTGAGAAAACAGTCAACTTTTTAACAGCACTTGTATTCGGCTTAGCTTATTGGGCGGGTCTAAAAGTAAAAAAGCAAAAGTGGTATATTAGGCCGTTGCATCTAATAGGTTATTTAATTGTTTATACAATCCTTGCTATCATTACTTATAAGTTATTGAATTCAATCCTTACTTATATTGAATTGAACATTTGACTAATTAGATTAGCAATAATATTTGTTTTAACTACTCAGGGTGGATATTTTCTAGCTATCTTCTTAGCTGGGCATACAATGATAGAATGGTATGAATGGAGCATAATACCAAATCCAAACAAGAATATTTTCATCAGCATCATTAATGGTTTTACAGCAAGTTTTATTGGTATTGCCTATTGGGCTGGTAAAAGGGTAGATCATTATAATTGGTTTGTAAAAAGAGTGTATCTTTTAGGGTATGCAATATTATTTATTATAGCTTCAGCTACTTTTTATCAGACAGTTGACTATTTTTTAAGGTTAATAGAGTATTAAACCTATTATTTTAAAAAGTATACTTAAGTAAACATTGAGGTAACGGATGACAGAATTAATACGGATTGGCCTAGCAGGTATTTTAGCATCACAAGCTGCCTATTTTTTTTCGTTAATAGTTTTATATCAAGTAATGATGGATTGGTACGAATGGGGAACTTTCCCGGATCCTAGTAATATATTTGAGAAGACTGTTAATTTCCTAACTGCTCTAGTCTTTGGTGTCGCGTATTGGGCAGGATTAAAAGAAAAAAGCGAAAATGGTTTCTGAGACCAGTGCTACTAAGCGGTTATTTATTTCTTTATATTATCCTTGCAATGATTGCCTTTAAACTGATTAATTCTGTTCTCATTTACCTCGAGAGGAATGTTTTCTTGTAATGACCGAACTAGTAAGAATTGGTTTGATGGCGATACTAGGAACGCAAGGAGCTTACTTTTTAGCTGTATTTTTAGCAGGAAACACAATGATTAATTGGTACGAATGGGGAACGTTTAGGAACGCGGATACCGTTTTTACTAAAACGGTGAATGTACTCTCAGCTCTGTTTATGGGAATCGCTTATTGGTCAGGGAAAAGAGTTGATCATCATAATTGGTTTGTAAAAAGAATTTATCTTTTAGGATATGCATTTCTCTATACAATTGCAGGAATAATCATTTATGAATTATGTGACTATGTTTTAAGGTTCATTGAGAACCATTAAAGAATGCGCTAGATGGAGGTTCTTGTTTGTTATAAAAAGTTTTGACAACTTCCATAAAACTGATTATACTATTAAAAATTTAACAATTTATGGCTATGAAGAGAAGAGTAGTTAAGTAACATTATTTCCAGAGAGCTCTTGGTTGGTGTGAAAGAGCAATAATACCTTAACGAAAAAAGACTCTGAGCTTTGTACGGATGCAAAGATATCTTTGCTGATACTACAACGGGATCTCCCGTTATAGAGATAGGGTATACGCAAGTGATTATTTTCATTGCCGTACCTGAAGAGGTTGATATGGTGACATATGAACAAACTGAGGTGGTACCGCGAACGCTAATAAGCTCTCGTCCTCAAGATGAATAATCTTGGGGGTGAGGGCTTTTTTGTATTTCTTTCATAAAAAATGAGGAGTGATTTAAACATGCATTGGGCATTTCGTATTGCAGAAGAACTAATAAGAAAGCACCCAGATCGAGAGACGTTTGTTTGTGCATCAGGCATCAGTCCATCGGGCTCGGTTCATATCGGAAATTTTCGAGAAGTGGTTACCACATACTTTATTGTAAGAGCATTGCAACACCTAGGTAAGAATACGCGTTTTATCTTTTCATGGGATGATTTTGATCGTTTTCGTAAAGTCCCGAAAAATATTGATCCGACTTTTGAACAATATATTGGAATGCCATACTCAGAGATCCCATGTCCGTTTGGGTGCCACAGTTCTTACGCTGTGCACTTTGAAAAAGAGTTTGAACAGTCATTGAGAGAGTTCGGGATCGTTCCTGATTTTATTTATCAGAGCAAGGAGTATCAGTCAGGAAGGTATAATACTCAGATCGTTCATGCTCTTCACAATCGCAAGCAGATTTATGATATTTTAATGAACTTTAAATCTAGTGAACACAGTATAGAAGAGCGAGAACGCTTTTATCCGATAAATGTGTATTGTGAAGCTTGCAGGAAAGATACGGTAAACATTCACAGATTTCAAGATGAAAGATTAAGTTACACTTGTTCATGTGGTCATTCAAACTCTATCGAGGTAGCACTAGCGACAAACATTAAATTGAATTGGAAAGTGGATTGGCCGATGAGATGGAAGGCTGAAGATGTGGTGTTTGAACCAGGTGGAAGAGACCATTCTTCTGCGACTGGAAGCTTTAATGTTTCCAAGGAGATTGTTGCTGAGATCTTTAACCATCAAGCTCCCCAGTATGAGCCGTATGATTTTATTAGCATTAAAGGGACTGGTGCAAAAATGTCCAGTTCTTCGGGCAACAACATTACACCTGAAGAACTGTTGAAGGTCTATACACCTGAAGTGATATTTTTCATGTTTGCAAAATATCAGCCGAATGCGCCCTTTCATATCGGGTTGGATGAAGATGTGATTCGAAACTATACGGAATTTGAGAGGTTTAGTCGGGCAAATCAGGGTCTGCTGAAAGAGGAGATCAGATCCGCGCTAGATTTGTCAGCTGTGAATTCTGGAACACGTCGAGTGCCAAGGTTTAGTCATGTGGCGAGCATCTTGCCACTTGTAAATTTCGAAGCTTCTTTAGTTCGTGACGTATTGGGAAGAACAGGTGAGGAGTATGCGTTGGAAGAGGTAAGAGAAGTTTGTGCGCGAGCGGAATATTGGCTGAGGAACTGGTGTCCTGAGAAAGTGCTTGGAGTTAATGAACAAAAGAACCAAGAATATTATGCTTCACTGACTGATACGGAGAAGGAGTGGATTGTAGGATTTGTAGGCGTGCTGCAGGATGAAGTACAACTACAGGATGATGAGTTTATGAGAAAAGTTTACGATATCTGTCATGTGGATGATCCCAAAGTGAAAAGAAACAACCAAAAAAGGTTGTTCAGCATCATCTATCAGCTTGTTTTGAACACCAATAGTGGTCCGCGCATACCTTTACTTCTTCATTCTGTAGGGAGAGAGCGGTTGGTTGCTTTACTGCAACATTAATACTGTCCATTCGACAATTCAGCCATTATAAAAGGTGACGCCACCATAGCGTCACCTTTCCTTATCATCATTTCTTCAATTCCTGCCCCATGCCTTTCAAAAAGTGAAGACCAAAGCCGATTGCTCGATTAATATCAGGGTCCTTCAGAGACTTCACAAGATCGAACGCCCCAACCTTCTTATCGCTCTCCACAAAATCTTCCCCTTGCTTTAAGCCAGAAACAACACTATCCAGCAGTTTAGTCGTTACTTCAGGATCCATCTTCGTCAGTACACCTGCTGCACCCATTAAATTATTAATCATGTTCGTGACGGGTTCGCGTGTTGCTTGACCGAGTGCGATACTTGCAATTTTATCTTTTGCGACAAGCATGGAGTTTGCCGCTTCCAATGCGCCGATCTTGTCTAGCTCCCCAATAAAATCGAGTGCCTTAGTAAGTGCAGCATCTTTTTCAGCTAATGCTTTTTGCAGTTCAGTTAGCTTCTCTTGCTGAATCTGCTCTTCGGTTTTTACACTCTTTTTTACAACGGTCGTTGGTTGTGCCATATCGTATCCGCCCCCTTACACTTCGTCCGTCAAGTGAACATAGCCCGGACGGTTCCATTTACGCTGTACTTCAACACCGTTTTGCGGATAGCGTTTTTTGTTTCTTGGATTGTTGCCAGGAAGTTTCACTTCACCTTCACGGCTAATTATCTCCATACGTACTTTCGTCTGCTTGTAAGCCGGTGTATGTGTACGATGATCAACAGCGGGACCGGTTAAAAAGTTGATAGCAGTCTCGTTGTTTACGGAGTTCATCGGAAGATACAGTTCGTTGTTTTTCACACGGTCTGTAACGAGTGCATTCAACTTTACGGCACCAAACGGCGAGATCAACCGAACGACGGATCCATCGATCACACCGCGTTCTTCTGCAAGACTAGGTGATACTTCAACAAAAACATCAGGAACTTTATGCTGGATGCCTTTTGATTTGTTTGTCAGATTGCCTTCATGAAAATGTTCGAGCATGCGTCCGTTGTTGATATGAAGGTCGAATTCTTCTGGAAACTCTGCCGGGTGCATCCAGTCTGATAGTGCAAATCGTGCTTTTTTATCAGGGAAGTTAAAGCCATCTGTGTAAAGAAGCGGTGTGCTTTTACCACTAAAGTCTCCCCAAAGGAAGCTGCCCCAGCCTTCTAGCACATCATAGTTTGCTTCTCCAAACAGGGGAGCAAGTCCCGCCATCTCTTCAAAAATTTCACTCGGATGACTGTAGTTCCAATCTGCACCCATTCGAATGGCGATTGCTTGGATGATTTCCCAGTCAGGACGAGATCCACCTGTTGTAGGTAAGGCTTGGTACAAACGCTGCACACGACGTTCCGTATTCGTAAATGTTCCTTCTTTTTCTAGAGAAGGAGCTGCAGGCAGAACGACATCTGCGTATTGCGCCGTTTTTGTTAAGAAGATATCTTGAACAACGAAGAATTCAAGCTGACTCAGCATTTCATGAACGTGGTTGGAGTTTGAATCCACTAAGGCCATATCTTCACCGACTAAATACATCGATTTGATCTCACCAGTTCCGATTCCCTCAACCATCTGGATATTGTCTTTTCCAGGTTTGCTATCAATGGTTACGCCATACGCTTTTTCAAACTTCGCACGAGCAATGTCATCGGTAATATGCTGGTAACCTGGCAGCCAAGCGGGTAGTGTTCCCATATCACATGCGCCTTGAACGTTATTGTGTCCACGTAGAGGATAAGCGCCAGCACCCGGACGGCGATAGTTACCTGTTGCTAATAGTAAGTTTGAGATTGCAGCAGACGTATCACTTCCACCGGTGTTTTGCGTAACACCCATACCCCAGAGGACACATGTGCCGTCTGCATCACGAATCATTTTCGCCACATCAATGATCGTTTCTTGAGATAGACCTGTAATTTCCTCGGCATATTCTAACGTATATTTTTCAAGTACTTCTTTAAACTCTTCTAAGTAATGAACGTTTTCTTCAATAAATTTCTGATCGTGCCAACCTTGATCGATCATGTACTTCGTAACGGCCATAAGCCATACTTGGTCAGTTCCTTGCTTTGGACTCATGAAAATATCAGAGCGTTCAGCGAGTTCATGTTTACGAAGGTCCGCTACGATTAATTTTTGTCCGTGCAGTTTATGTGCACGCTTTACACGAGTGGCAAGAACGGGATGTCCTTCTGTCGGATTCGCACCAACAACGATGACTAGGCCAGCTTGCGCGATATCTTGAATCGTTCCTGCGTCACCACCCATACCGACCGTACGGAACAATCCATCGGTTGCAGGAGACTGACAATAACGAGAGCAGTTGTCAACATTGTTCGTGCCGATGATCTGACGCGCGAACTTTTGCATCAAGTAGTTCTCTTCATTCGTAATTTTGGATGACGAAACAAAGCCAAGTGCGTTGCTACCGTGTTTTTCTTTTATCGCGCTCATCTTATCAGCTATTACTGTAAGTGCTTCGTCCCATGTGGATTCTACAAAAACACCGTCTTTACGAATAAGTGGTGTAGTGAGGCGTTCTTCGCTATTTACGAAATCCCAGCCGAACTTTCCTTTGACACAAGTTGAAATTGCGTTCACAGGACCTTCACTTGGTTCTACCTTTAAAATCTTTCTGCCTTTCGTCCAAACTTCGAACGAACAGCCAACTCCACAGAACGTACAAACCGTTTTTGTCTTTTTCGTACGTGTTTCACGCATAGCAGCTTCCACTTCAGATATCGCAAAAATACCACTATATCCAGGCTCAACTTCTTTAACAAGTTCGACCATCGGCTCAAGTAGATCTTCTTTCAATCCTGTCATGAAACCCGCTTCGCCAAGCATTGATTTTTCCATAAGAGCGTTACACGGGCAGACGGTAACACATTGTCCGCAACTGACACAAGAGGAATCGTCGATACTTGATCCAGCATCCCATATTACGCGCGGGCGTTCGCGTTCCCAGTCTATGGAGAGTGTTTCGTTCACCTGCAGGTTTTGACACACTTCAACACACTGACCGCAGGTGATACATTGGTTGGCATCATATCGGTAGAACGGGTGAGACATGTCAATATCCACTGGTTCTTCTTTTGGCGAGTAGGGAACCGCTTGGTGTTCGATTTCCATCAACTCAGCTGTGTTATGCAGCTTACAGTTGCCGTTGTTGTTATCACAAACCGTGCAATAGAGAAGATGGTTCTCGAGCAAGCGGTCCATCGCCTCGTTCTGTGCATCCTTTGCTCTCGTAGAAGAGCACTCGATCGCCATACCGTCGAGTGCCATCGTTGAGCATGAACGCATCAGCTTGCCATCTACCTCCACGATACATGTATCACACGTTTCGATCGGATCCACTTGTGGGGTATAACAAATCTGGGGGTGAGATAGTTCGTTTTTATTGATAATATCGAGAATGGATGTGCCAGAAGGAGCTTCGTACGTGTTGCCGTCGATTTTAATTTGAATCATCTTATCCATTAAGAATCTTCCTTTCGTTTGATACTTCTAATATCGTAAACGTATGATTGTACAAAAAAATCCACCACGAAAGCACAGATTCTATAGACGTACAGAAAATGTGAGTTCATGGTGGAATAGTGTAATAGCAGGTCATACCATTAGGCCAATCCAGCATTGGATCTCTTTTATTTTAATTAAAAGATAGATCATTATGTAATTTAACAAGATGGAAGAAAAAACAGTGTGAACGATCTTCTCTACCAACTTTTCTCTTTTATTATAGCGTTTACATCATCAAGAAACAACAAGACTTGTATTCTAGCTTTTCATTTTAATCACGTGCGAAAAGTAAGTACATCATGTATGATTAGTAAAAAATGGAGAAATAGTGGTGATGTTCGAATGACGAAGAAAGTGCATGACTTTAATGATATTATTCGTAAACTTCGTAAGAATTTGTTAGGAAAAGGTCCTGAAAAAATACATACGGTCTTTGTGGAAAACATGGCGATCTCAACCATGTATGGAAATTTAACACCAACAGAAAAATTCATCGCCCGAACGGCTGAAGGCAAGGAGATGGTGCATGCTGCAAGGACTCGCCTGATTCAGGACGTTTATGTAACAGCTCCACCAGATGGATTAGAAGATGTGACGGGTGCAAAATTCGTTCATCTGTTCTCAGATTTTAAAGTGGATGAAGACATGGCTGTGTCTGTCTTTGTTTTTGATAAACCGATTGCATAGCGAAAGGGTGATTGTCTTATGAAACCGATTGTGACTAAGCGCAGCATTCTGCAGATTAAGAAAGGACTTGCAGCGAACGTAGAAGACACAATTGTGACCGAACTTCCTGTAACGATTAAGATCAATGGGGAAGAATTTGTAACGATGGTATGCAGCCCTGAGTACATTGAGGATATGGTCGTAGGCTATCTCGCCTCTGAAGGAATCATCCGCAACTATAAAGATATTAAAGACCTATGGATGCAGGAAGACGGAAGTTTTGTACATGTGACGACTGATCCTTTAAATCCGGTCTATCAAAATCTGCAGAATAAAAGATACATAACTTCATGCTGTGGCATGAGCAGGCAAGGCTTTGTTTTTGCGAATGATGCTCGTACGGCGAAATCTATGAATGAAGTCAGGGTGCGAGTTACGCCTAAGGACTGCTTCCGTTTGATGCGAGAGATGCAGAAAGGAGCAGGCATTTTTCAAGAAACAGGCGGTGTGCATAACGCGGCACTTTGTGATGTGAACGGAATCGTGCTGAGCCGGATGGACATAGGTCGTCACAATGCCCTCGATAAAATTTATGGATATTGCTTGAAGAATGATATTTTCATAGGGAATAAGATTCTCGTGTTTAGTGGTCGGATTTCTTCTGAGATTTTATTAAAAGTAGCGAAGATTGGCTGTGAAATCGTCCTCTCTAAATCAGCTCCCACAGAATTTGCTCTGCAATCAGCGGAAGAATTAGGAATTACTACAGTTGGTTTTGTAAGAGGGGATTCTATGAATGTGTATACACGTCCTGAGCGGATTGTTGTATGAATCTAAGAGTTAATACACTAGGGATTCTTTTAAACAATGGCCGGCTTTTGTTAGAAGAACGGGAAGGGAACCATTCGGAAGGAAAGGGGACGTATTATCGACCTATTGGTGGAACGATAGAATTTGGAGAAAAGTCAGAGCAAGCGATTGTTCGCGAATTTTACGAAGAGATAGGCGCAACCATTAAGGTGAAGCGTTACCTGGCATGTGTAGAAAATATTTTTGTTGTCGATAAAAAGATGGGACATGAAATCTCACAGATATACTTAGTGGAATTCGTAGATTCAGATTTATACATGCAAAAATCATTTGTTGTAACAGAAGGGCAGCAAAAGACTTTTGCGAAATGGATAGACTTAGATGATATCTTAAATAACCGTAAGCTCCTTTTTCCAAATGAATTGAGAGATTTACTAAAAGTTTACTAGTGAGCTTCTTTACGATTATTGGTTACAAGAGCAAATAATAATACAGGGTAAAGCAGTTCCGCCGATTAAAGCGAAACTGCTTTCTTGTTTTACCAACCGCGCTCTATCCAATCGTTTTGAACGATTGTTAATCGCTTCTTCTTTCCTCGACGATCACTTCCATATACATCATCTACATACCATCCTCTACCGTTTACAGAAGCATCGGTTTCATAGAGAAAGCGTACAAACTTTGTTCCTTCAGGGAGCTTTACTTTTTCGCGATCCCAAGTTTCTTCTTTTCCAGTATATGTGTTCGGAAGTGTTGTCCACGTTTCTTTGTCACTTGAAACTTGAACGGAACCTTTGTCACTTCCATCTTCAATACTGAACCAATGGTTAAAATGAAGAGTATCCTGATTTTTATCGACTTCAAATGTTAGTTCTTTTTTCAGGTTATCGCCATATCCGGCAAACCAAGCTTTATCTCTGTGATGAAGCGGCACTGAGATCGCATCAGCTGTTAGTTGTGCGACTTTGCGTCGTATCGGATTCATAGAGACCGTCGCTCGAGATGGGTGGACGCGATTCGTTAAAGTCAGTACAATCGTTTTATTCTTTGGTGAGACAACCATTGAGGTTCCGGTATATCCCGTGTGACCTAATGTTTCTTCATTGCTGAGAGCATCCATGTACCACCCTTGATTTAATTCCCAGCCTAGTCCGTGTGAGTTTGTTGGAAACTGTGGCAGCTGGTTTTCTGTTAATAAGCTAACCGTTTCTGGCTTAAGAATCTGTGTTTTACCATACTTTCCATTCTGTAAAACCATATGGCCGAAAATAGCGAGGTCTTTAGCGGTGGAAAAGACGCCGGCATGTCCTGCAACGCCATCTAAACTCCACGCGTTCTCGTCATGCACACTTCCCCAGACCATGCCGCGGCCGATTGCTGGCTGATATTCAGTAGCAGCGATTCGGTCACGAAGATCTGCCGAAGGGTTGTACATCGTATCTTTCATTCCGAGCGGCTCGGTGATGTTCTTTTTTACATAGTCGTCGAGACGTTGACCTGACAGTCTTTCAACTAAAACACCTAGAGTGATTAAATTTAGGTCACTGTATGTATACGTTGTTCCAGGCTCATTCTTTAAGCCGTATTTTAAGGCGATCTGCAGTCGTTCCTCGCGATTTGCTCCCATACTGTATAGAGGAATCCATGCAGTAAACCCTGAAGTATGCGTCATGATCTGCCGGATGGTTACGCTCTCTTTTGCGTTTTCATTGAACTCTGGAATGTATTTTCCGACAGGGTCATCTAGATTGAATTTTCCTTGTTCATATAGCTTCATTGCAGCCGTTGTGGTGAAGAGTTTGGAGATCGAGGCAATATCGAAAATAGTGTCTTTTCTCATCTCAACAGGATGATCCATTTCTGTGAACTGATCGTCTATGTAGCGAGCGGAATAGCCATAAGCATCATGCTTTGCGATACTTCCACTTCTGGCGATGAGAACGACAGCGCCTGGCATGGTTCGTTTCTCAATCTCACTTTCAATAAACGGACCGATTTGCTCTAGTGGTTCTCGTTTTAGTGAAGCTCTTTCTGGTGTTCCCGGATGTAGAACAGGTGATGATTTAGAGGGCTGGTTCCAGTCACCGTGGTGCGTTCGATTATAATGTTGGGAGGAGGAGCCCTCTGCAAAAATGGCAGGAGTAAAACTGGATAACAACATGGCTGTACTAAGCATGGTACAAACTAAAACACGTTTTCCTCTCATAAGTCATTCTCCTTATTCTGAATATTCTTACACTTACTTACAGTAGCAATCTGGAGAAAAGGTGTCTATCACTCGGAAGTCCCACAGCATTTTGTACTAGTTAAATTGTATAGAAATTGTAGGGGGTCAGACCCGGGTCAGACCCCCTACAATTTAAAGGAACTTTTCATCTTTTCTCGAATAGTTACAGTGGAGAAAGAAGAGAGGAGACCAAAATCGTGCTGTTACAACTAACACCTGCTTTTATCACGTTTTTGTTAACCGTAATATTTGCGCCTCTGTTAATTATGACGTTAAAAAAACTTAAACTCACACAGCCCATTCGAGTAGAACTTCCACAAGATCATCAGGAAAAGAAGGGAACACCCTTAATGTTAGGAAGTGTGTTTTTTGTAGGGATTTTCGTCGCGCTTTTTTCCACGACAAGTCCAATCATGCTCTTTTTAGTGGCAACCTTTATACTGTTTAGTTTTATTGGTTTTCTAGATGATTTTTGGAAAGCTTCAAAACAAGATCCTGGCGGGGTATCGGGAAAAACAAAGCTAAAATTTCAGTTCGCATTCACCATTCTTCTCTTATATGTCGGCATCGATCTTTTTAACATTGATACAAGCATACGGGTAACAGAATCTTTTAATATTGTTTTTCCGTATATCATCTATTTAATTTTAATTACACTGTTTATTGTCGGGACAGCGAATGCGATCAATTTTACGGATGGTATGGATGGACTTCTAGGCATGGTTGCAATACCTACATACTTCTTTTTCTTTGTAATCACTGAGTATACGGAAGTGAAAGTCTTTTGCTTAGTGATGATCGCTACAATTCTAGGTTTCTTAATCTATAATTTGTATCCCGCAAAGGCGTTCATGGGTGATACGGGATCACTCGCCATTGGAGGAACCTTATCGTTTCTTGCCATCATCGAAAACGTAGAGATCTTAATTCCAATCCTGTTTATTATCTATCTCGCAGAACAGCTTTCTGTCATCATACAAGTTGCTTATTTTAAACGAACAAAAAAGAAGTTGTTCCGGTTCACACCCATACATTATCACTACGGTATAAAATATGGATGGTCAGAAAATATGATCGTAACCGTGTTTGCGATGGTTTCTTGGGCGGCTTGTGGCATTTGTTTGATGTATTATGAGGTATTTATGTAGAGAGAGTGACACAATTTGGTGTGTCATTCTTTTTTTTTTTGCTGTTGTGTGTTTTTGGAGCGGAATTTTAATCTTTATGTAGATATCGTATAAACTTGGCAACTTATCTCTATACAGGGTTGGGTATCTGCGCCACTAACTAGAACTTATCGGATTAATCCTTGAAATATCGGTGTTATTCCCACGAGTTTCATCAATAATCCACCGAATTTTGAACATATATCAGCGAGTCGACATCTTTCGATAAAAATAACTAGTTGGATACCCTCGATCTCCCTAAACACAAAAAAAGCCCACCGAAGTGAGCCCTTCTAACACATATTCCTACCAAATTTCCTCAGCCCATTCTGGGTGATCGATGAACGGGTTACGATTATGCTGATAATCTTCGTAGATGATGTTGTTTCGGTTTCGCTCCCAGTTATCAACCGGATCCTCTAAGTGCCATTGCAGCAACACAGACATCTTACCGTGATAAGGAGCCGTACCATTATTAACGTTGTTGTTCAATTCTAGTTGTGGTTCACCGCTGTCCCCTTCATAACGAACAGCCATGTAAAACAACATGCGGGCAACGTCGCCTTTTACTGCATCACGTGGTTCCCATGAGTCGCTGTCGTAATAGTTGCCAAGTGCCTCAGAATGCTGCGAGCCGCCATTATCAAAATCAAGGTTTCCGCGAGAGCTGTTTACACTTACATCAGTTGGACGCAAGTGATGGATATCCGTACCTGGACCCATCGCTGTTCCAAAGTCTCCATGTGATTTTGCCCAAACGTGCTCACGGTTCCAATCGTTTACGTTCCCACCGTTAGTGGTTTTGCTCTGCGAACGGCCGGTGTATAGAAGGATGACATTGTTGCTGTTGTTTGGATCTTGATCGGTTACTTTAAGTGCGTTCCATACGGCATCATAAGAGAGTTCAGTATGATCGTCGATAATATTGTGAAGAGCCGTCTTTAATGCTGCGCCAGTTTTTCCTTGAGCAGGATCATAATACGATTCATCAAAAGTTGGTGGGTCAGTAGGATCTGTAGGCGGATCTGTAGGTGTTGTACCAGATGCTTTCTCCATAGCTGTTGGATCTTTTAGGCCAGCATGTGAGAAGTAAGCCGCTAGACTGCCTGTTACTTTAATGGATTGACCTTTTAAAGTAGGGTTTGTTTTTAGACCAAACTGTGATCGGTAAGATGTTGGAATCTGAACATAAACCATATTAGCTGTGTTTGTTTCAGAGGGACTGTCTGCTAAAGCAAGTGCATAATCATTTGGATAATTGCTTGTTACTACGGTTGTTGTTGCGGTAGGTTGTCCTACTACATAACCTTGAACAGTCTTTGCAGAATTGTTCTGATTCGAGATACTTTGAGAAACTGAATAAGGACTGGACCACGATCCATCTCCAGCCGCTTGAAGAGCTGGAATAAATGCTAACGTGCTGACCACTAACGCAATTACTACTGAGAAAAGCGAAAGAAACTTTTTGTTTTCATGCCTTTTCATCATCAACGCCTCCACCCATTTAATTTTTACACCTTGCACTTTGTATTTCTAGTTGTTTCACATATTTCAAAATGTTGGTGAAACAGGTTTTATTCTACAATACTTTTATTAATTTCATTTTACAGATTTGTAAAACGAGAAAACTAGCTACAAAGGGAGGAACTAAAGATGCGTTGAAAAACAGTTATATGGACCTAATAAATGAAAAGAAGTTAATTACTTCTTACTTTCTTACTGCGTAGAACCGAGATGAAACCGCCTAAGATCTCATGACTGACTGTAAATCCTTTACGTTGATAAAAGGATAATGCGTCATCGTTCCCATTGGAAACGTAAATAAAGTAATCATCCACTTCATCAAAAAGAGAAAGCCAGTTCATAGACATGTTAAATAATTTAGAACCCACTCCATATTGTCTGTACTCATCCTTAATATAAAACTGGGAAAGGCAACCGACGGCTTCTTTCTGAACGGAATTCATATCAAAAAAGGTGGCAAAATCGTTGCGATACACCTCTTTCGGAGAAATGTTAACATATACATATCCAACAGGTTCATTTTTATCTTTGACTACGACGATATAGTTATGCATTGCTTTACGCATGGATGGAATCAAGCGCGTTTCAAAGTTCATGGAGTCAAATAATTCAGGACTTATGTCGGCTTTTGATTTTTGATACTTCATGAGCTCGTTACAGAGTTCTCGGCAAACCTCGATCTCATGATCAGGAATAATCTCGTATTTTAATTCCATATTAATCACTCCCTACGTTGTTCATTACGCTATAATTTTATTACATAGAAAAAGGAAAACAAGTATGCAGTAATTTCTTACTAAGTCAGTAAAAACTGAGTAAAGGAGCCGGAAAATGAGTGAGGAAGGATATAAAAGAAAAGAAGATTGCCCGTTAACCTTTGCTCTAACACTAATCGGTAGTAAATGGAGACTCCCGATCATATGGGCATTGTGGAAAAATAAAAGAATTCGTTATAACGAACTGAAGCGTCAGGTAGATGGAATCACAAACATGGTTTTATCTCAGTCTTTAAAAGAGATGGAAAAACAAGGTCTGATCGTGCGAACGCAATTCATGGAAATACCTCCTAGAGTGGAATATTCATTAACAGAGGCAGGAGAAGCTTTAATACCATCATTAAAATCTTTGGCAGAATGGGGAAAAGAGATGCAGATAAAGGTGAAAGCTCATGTCTGAGTGCCCGTTATGTAAGGGAGATAATGTCTGTGCAATTTCAAACGGAAAGAACCCAGAAACGTGTTGGTGTATGAACGTTCAGATTCCAGCTCAACTTCTTGAATTTGCTGCTTCAAATCGTGAAACATGTATTTGCGAAAACTGTGTGGAGAATTGGAACAAAAAGGGGTGCTGATAATAAGTGATCAGCACCTAGGTTTTTTACAGGTTAAAAGTCTTTATATGAGTCTCTTAACTTTAACATCTTGGAAAGTAAATCTTCTCCAATCTCACTTTTGAAATCTCGGTACACAGTCTCCCAACGATTCGCCCACTCTCTTTTTTCTTCTTTTGTCAGATAATGAATATCAATTGAAGAGTTTTTCTCAATCAATGCAAGCTGTTCTTCGTTCATCGCGAAGGATTGAGTCTGGTTCCAGGAAGTGGATTCGTTCAAAGCTTCAGATATAATGTTCTGTTGCTTGCTACTAAGGTTTTTCCAATACTCACCATTCATGATTACGGCATAACCTAAAAATCCATGATTGCTTATCGTAAGGTGGCTTTGTACATCAAAGAACTTTTTAGAATAAATATTAGAGATCGTGTTCTCCTCACCGTTCAATTCTCCAGATTCCAATAATCTGTACGTATCGTTAAAATCCAATCCAACGGCTTTAGCTCCGACTTCATCAAATTGATTCTGGAGCACTGAACTTGGCATGATTCGCAAGTTTTGCCCTTTTAGATCATCGGGATGAACGACTGGCCCGTCGTTTGTTGTAATCTGTTTAAAACCATTGATCCATAACGTTAGGCCTTTCATATTTTTCTCTTCTAGTGACTGAAGCAACGTGTTCCCAATGTTTCCGTTTAACGCCTTTATAATACTTTCGGAAGTAGGCATGGCATAGGGGAGATCAAGAACTTGCCATTTTGGTGAAAAAGAGCTTAGTTTTGTAGTAGCTGGTGCGATCATCTGTACATCACCACGCTGCAGAGCTTCGAGTTCTTCTTGGTCGGAATAGAGTCCACCGTTTGGAATTACTTCTATTTTTATCTGACCACCTGATTTCTCGTTTACCCGTTTTGCAAAACGCTGTGCAGCGAGGCCTTTCGGTGTGTTCTCTGCAACCACGTGACTGAACTTGATGACGACCTGGTCCTTTATTCCTTTTTGATCATCGTCAAAGGGAAGTGTTCCTTCTGACATTTTTGCATGAAAACCAATCCAGATCGATACTGCTAAACCTACGATTAGTATCAGCGCGATCCCAATGAACGATTTCATCATGAATTACCCCAAATCCGTTACTTTTTTAAATAGTCTAACATATTGAAGTTGGAATGATACAATAGGAACAATGAAAAGGAGGATGCTAGTAAATGACGATAAAACGATTACCCATTCGAACAAAAATAATGATACTTACGTTGGGAATCGTGCTCTATGCTATCCTTATCGGCGGAGTCGTCATAATTGGTAAGATCCTCGATATCCAAGAAGAAGAGCTCGGTAAGCGGGCAATGATTACTTCACGCACGGTAGCGCAGCTTCCTGAAGTGAAGAAATACATTCAAGTAAATAAGGGCTGGAACGAGATAGAACCAGTCGTTGAAAAGATTCGTGTCATTAATGAAGCAGATTATGTCGTGGTCATGGACATGGATCATATTCGGTATTCCCATCCTGTTAAAGATATGATTGGTACGGTGTCTAAAGGAAGTGATGAAGGTGCAGCGTTTGCTGACCATACGTTTATTTCAAAAGCTAAGGGAGAGATGGGTACAGCCGTAAGGGCGTTTGTTCCTATAAAAAATGATGAGTTGGAGCAGATCGGCGTTGTGGTGGTCGGTCATGTGATTCCAGGTTATTATGAAGTGTTTCACGATCTGACAGATGAGATGACCCTCATCCTACTCTTAGTTCTCTTGTTTGGTGTGATCGGCTCCTATCTGTTAGCTCGTCATCTTAAACAGCAGATGTTCTATTTGGAACCGCACGAGATCGTTCGAATGTTTGAAGAAAGAACAGCAACGTTCCACTCCATGCATGAAGGTGTGATTGCCATTGATAATCAGGAACACATCACGATCTTTAATGATAAAGCTAAAAGTATATTCTCCGTGAGTGGAGACGTAGTAGGAAGACAGATTCGTGAAGTGATTCCAGATACTCGTCTGCCAGAAATTATAGAACTAAGTCGTCCTGTTTATAATCAAGAGATTCGTGTAAGTGGAAAGGTCATCATGAGTAATCGTGTGCCGATAAAAGTGAAGGACCAAATTGTTGGAGCTGTTGCTATTTTTCAAGATAGAACAGAGGTTGCGAAAATGGCGGAAGAACTGACAGGTGTAAAGGCATTTGTGGAGGCGCTGCGTGTTCAGAACCATGAACACATGAACAAGCTTCATACGATTGCAGGGCTTCTGCAGTTAGGAAATATGAAAAAAGCGATGCAGTATGTTTTTCAAATATCAGAAGAAAAAGGATCACTCACTCGTTTTTTAAATCAAAGGATTAAGAATGAGAGTCTAGCAGGTCTATTGTTAAGCAAAGTCGGACGTGGTAAAGAGCTCGGAATAAAAGTGGTCATTGATAATGAAAGTTTACTAAAAACGTTTCCTGATCAGCTTGATCAGCATGATTTTGTTACGATTATTGGTAATTTGATAGAGAACGCGTATGATGCTCTAAAAGGAATGCGGGATGGCAGGATTGATGTTTCCATCGCGCAGGATTCTGAAATATGTGCCATTTTGGTTGAAGACAACGGTTGTGGAATGAGTCAGGAAGTTCAGCAACACATGTTTGAAAGAGGATATACGACAAAAGGAAACAACGGGTCTGGAATTGGGTTGTACCTAATTCGTCAGATTGTAGAAAAAGGTAATGGAGAGATAGAAGTAACATCACACGCAAATCAGGGAACAAGTTTTGTTATCGTATTTCCGATGAATGATAGAGGTGAAGAAGATGAGGGAGATAAAGGTTCTATTGATTGAAGATGATCCGATGGTCTTAGAAATCAACAAAGCGTTTATAGAAAAAGTGAAGACATTTAAGGTAATTGAGACGGCATCAAATGGAACAGAAGGGCTGAAGCTGATAAAAAAACATAAGCCAGATCTCGTCGTGCTTGATATCTACATGCCAGAGCAGGATGGTGTCGAGACACTTCTACAGATCCGAGCGGAAAAAATTCAGGTAGATGTAATGATTATCACTGCTGCAAATGACTTAGAGACGATTCGTTCTATGATGCAGAACGGTGCGTTCGATTATATTATCAAACCGTTTAATTTTGAGCGCATTGAAAAAGCATTAAGTAAATATAGAACGTATCACTCTACAATGTCTCCATCAGGAACCGCTACACAAAAAGATCTGGATAACCTCTTCTTTTCTGAAATACGCGAAGTTCCTGCTACGATGGAACTTCCTAAAGGATTAAACGAGCTTACGCTAAAACAGATCGGCAGCTTTATAAAAGTACAAACAGAGGCCAAGTCCGCAGAAGAGGTAGCTGAAGGAATAGGAATCGCACGAGTGACAGCACGAAGATATCTCGATTATTTAGTGAAGAGCGGCACGATTCAAATGGACATTCAGTACGGTACTGTTGGAAGGCCAGTTAATCGTTATCTTCTTAAAACATAGTTCAAGACCAAAAAGACCAAAACGTCCAATAAGTTCTTAATATTCTAACAAAAGACTGAAAGCGTTATCATTATCTTTACAAATGATAACGCTTTTTTCTATGGCTTGTTTAAATTGTGTGGAAATTGTCTGGGGTCTGACCCCGGGTCAGACCCCAGACAATTTAACTCTTAGAAGTTCATTTTCAAACTCGAAAGGAGAAGAACAATGAAAAAGTTATTTAAGAACTTAACGTTTCAGGTTTTAACGGCTATCGCCGTTGGTGTACTAGTAGGACTCTTCTGGCCAGATTTCGGGAAACAGATGAAACCTGTAGGAGATACATTTATTAATGCCGTCAAGATGGTGATTGCGCCAATTATCTTCTTAACGATCGTACTTGGCATCGCGAAAATGGGTGACATGAAGAAGGTAGGTAAGGTGGGAGGTAAAGCTTTCATTTACTTTGAAATCGTTACGACCCTCGCACTCGTTATTGGGTTGATCGTTGTTAACGTGTTAAAACCTGGAGCGGGATTAGACTTTGATAAGCTGGAAAAGGGTGATGTTTCACAATACACGTCTGAAGAAGGCGGTAAGATTGATTGGATCGAGTTCGTTACACATATCGTTCCAAGCAACATGGTCGATGCATTTGCTAAAGGTGATATTCTGCAAGTGCTATTCTTTTCCATTCTATTTGGTGTAGGACTTACAGCACTCGGAAACAGTGGGAAGATCATTATCGAGTTCTTTGAAAAGTTGCTCAACGTCTTTTTCAAGATTGTCGGATATATCATGAAAGCTGCGCCACTTGGTGCGTTCGGTGCTATGGCGTTTACAATAGGAAACTATGGTCTAGAGTCACTCGTACCGCTCGGCAAGTTAATGATTGCGGTTTACACGACAATGTTCTTCTTCGTTTTTATCGTATTGAATCTGATCTGCAAGATGTATGGATTTAGTCTGTGGAAGTATTTGAAATTTATAAAAGAAGAACTCTTAATTGTACTTGGAACGAGCTCTTCAGAATCTGTATTACCAAGAATGATGAACAAGATGGAGAAGTTTGGATGCTCGAAGTCTGTTGTAGGTCTTGTTATTCCAACCGGCTACTCATTTAATTTAGATGGAACGTCCATCTACCTCTCGATGGCAGTCGTCTTTTTAGCTCAAGTTTTTGGTATCGATCTCAGTATCACGCAGCAGCTAACGATCATCGCTGTACTTATGCTAACGTCAAAAGGTGCAGCAGCCGTTACGGGTGGCGGATTCATCGTTCTTGCGTCAACGCTAACAGCTATGCAAGTTATTCCTGTTGAAGGACTAGCACTGCTATTAGGAGTTGACCGCTTCATGAGTGAAGCGCGTGCCATTGTAAACTTAATCGGAAACGGAATTGCAACGATCGTTGTATCCAAAAGTGAAAATGAGTTTGATGAAGGTAAAAGTGAAGAGGCCATTCAGGCGATGTACGAAAATAGAAAAATTGCGGTATAACGTTGGAAGGAGCTTTGGTCGAAACAGACTAAAGCTCTTTCTTTTTGATATGCTTATTTAAAAGATAAGAAATGGAGGAAGTTAACTTATGATCTGTAGCATGCTCAATATTAATTATCCTATTATACAAGCAGGCATGGCAGGTGGACCGACAACACCTGAATTAGTAGCAGAAGTAAGTGAAGCAGGAGCATTAGGTACACTAGGTGCAGGATACATGACTCCTCAACAAATTGAAGTTGCGTTACGAGAGATTCATCAACTCACACAATCCCCAATTGCGGTTAATTTATTCCTTCCCCAGACTTATGAAAGAGATGAGAATGCCATTCTAGCGATGCAGCAATACTTGAATACTTACCGCACAAAACTTGGGATTCCTAAGATTAATAACATTCCAGACATGGAGGATCTATTTGAAAAACAACTCGCTACAGTGATGGAAGCAGGTGTAAAAATAGTAAGTTTTACATTTGATGCACCGACTAAGAGATTAGTAGAGAAATTACACGCTTCAGAAATCATAGTTATCGCAACAGCAACTTCTGTTAAAGAAGCGGTTCAGCTTGAGTCCAATGGTGTAGATCTTATCGTTGCACAAGGTGCTGAGGCAGGTGGACATAGAGGGACGTTCTTAAATGTTGAAAATGAATCTATGATTGGTACAATGGCCCTCGTTCCACAAGTGGTAGATGCAGTCTCCTGTCCGGTTGTAGCAGCGGGAGGCATCATGGACGGCAGAGGAATGGCGGCAGCACTAGCATTAGGTGCCTCCGTAGTTCAGCTGGGTACAGCATTTTTAACAGTAAAAGAGAGCGGAGCGAACAATATTCATAAAGAAGCCATTCTAACTAGTAGCGAAACAGACACGAAAATCACGAAAGCTTTTTCTGGAAAAAGTGCGAGAGGTTTTAAGAATAAGATGATGGTAGAATTGGAGAGTCGTATAGAAGTTGATCTGCCTCCATATCCATTGCAGCACATATTAACATCTGATATTAGAAAAGAAGCAGCAAAGCAAGGAAATAAAGAGATGATGTCGATGTGGGCCGGGCAAGCATCAGGTCTAGCGCAAGTGAGATCTGCGAGGAATTTGGTTGAAAATTTGGTTGATCAATGTGATGAAGCACTCCAAAGAGCTTCATTGAATTGAAGTTTTCCTTAAACAGCTAAGGAAAATGGTCTTTTTTCATCCGAAATATAATAAGATTTGTATAAGTTATACAAATTTTATCGATTGGGGTGAAAATCATGGATTTTATGACCGATTTTGCGCCGTACGTTGGTTTAGCTGTGATTTTATATGCAATTCGTCATACGGATCGGTTTTCGAATAAGTATATCCCCATTGTTGCTGTTGTATTAGGTGTTCTTTATGCTTTTTGGGAAGCTGGTGGAGCTACACCAGAGGCTACATTGATCGGATTAAAATACGCACTTTTAGGAATAGGAACCGTCGCAGGTATAAAATATTCATTAGAGCAAAACTTAAAAAAATAAGAGTAAACAATAACAGTGCTAAAAATACAGCGCTGTTTTTTTGTTGTACAAAAGCTATATAATTATTTGACTGAACGTGTATTAAATGTTTAACATATTTAACTTATGGGAAATGAAAAATATCAAAGGAAGTAAACAGGAGGGTGTTGCTATAATGAACATACGACATGACCTTGAGAGTAAGGGTTTAAGCCGATTGCTCCAAAAGGATACAAAAGCTTTAAAACAGATGGTCGATTCATATAGCGCACTACTATTTCAAGTTGCCCTCCGAATTACAGGTGATAAGCAAGTAGCTGAACAGATTCTGTGCGAAGTATTTCGTGACTTATGGGAAAATCCAAACCATTACACCAAAGTGAAAGACAAATATATTTCAAGTTATTTAATAAAACTATGTAAATTAAAGTGTGTTGATCGCGAGGAGGTACATATTACTCGGTTATTATCTAAAAAGTCAAAAAATTATGTTGCGCATAATGCGACGATCTGATATTATAAAAACGCTTACAATAATATAAATAGTGATGGAGAAAATACAAGATCTGTACTTTTTCTATTCTACTTAAATGATGAATGAACGCTCTGCACGAGTATGTAGAGCTTTTAGGCAACATTCTACAAAGACTTATTTGAGAAAATAAGTACTTTTGAATGTTGTCTTTTTATTTGTCTTACATTAGGGTAAGTTTCATGAATGTTTAACTTCATTAACTTTTTAGGGGGGATTAAGAATGAAAAAGTCTAAAAATCGTTGGCTCATTGCTTTATCAGCTGTAGGGATTCATATTTCTATCGGCTCCGTGTATGCTTGGAGCAACTTTACAAATCCATTGATTGAAAAATTCGGTTGGACAGCTTCTCAAGTACAGATGACATTCAGTATCGCTATCCTATTCTTAGGTCTGTCGGCAGCTTTTTTAGGACATTTTGTTGAAAAACATGGTCCCAAGAAAGCGGGTCTGCTTGCAGCCATTTTCTTTGGTGTTGGGATTGCAGGCTCAGGGATTGCAGTCAATATAGGTTCGTTAACTCTGCTCTACATCTTTTATGGAGTGCTTGGTGGAATCGGACTCGGGGTAGGTTATATCGCGCCTGTATCTACACTGATTAAATGGTTTCCCGATCGTCGTGGCTTAGCAACAGGACTTGCTATTATGGGATTTGGTTTTGCAGCAGCGATCAGTTCACCAATCATGGACGCACTTATTAAATCGGCAGGTATCGCTAACACGTTCTTTATATTAGGAATTGCGTATTTTGCAGTTATGACTTTGTCCTCTCTTTATTTAGAAAAACCAGAAGAAGGATGGCTTCCGGCTGGTTTTAAAGAAAATGTAGAAAGTGGTAAAGTGAAAATCAAACAAGACCTCTCGCAACTAACAGCCAATGAAGCGGTAAAGACACGACGCTTCTATTATCTGTGGATCATGCTGTTTATCAATGTGACTTGTGGCATTGCTATTCTTTCTGCCGCTAAACCTCTTGCTGAAGAAAGTATTGGATTAACTACTGCAGAAGCTGCAGCACTTGTGGGTGTACTAGGATTGTTCAACGGTTTTGGTCGAATCGGATGGGCATCCATTTCAGACTACATCGGGCGACCTAATACATATACAACATTCTTTGTCTTGCAGATCGCTCTTTTCTTCATGCTGCCACAAACTTCATCATCGATTCTTTTTCAAGTCATGCTCGCAGTCATCTATACTTGTTACGGTGGAGGATTTGCATCAATTCCAGCATATATTGGTGACCTTTTCGGAACAAAACAAGTTGGAGCGATTCATGGCTACATCTTAACAGCATGGGCAGCAGCAGGTCTTGCAGGTCCGTTATTCGCGGCATGGATCAAGGATACAACGGGATCTTACGCGAACAGTTTAACTTTCTTTTCTGGACTGTTTATTCTTGCGCTCATTGTGTCCATACTCGTCCGTTTTGATATGAAAAAACTAGCTGAGAAACAAGAAAAATCCGTAGCATAATCTACTGAAATGCAGTGTCTTTATTAACGGAAAGGCACTGTTTTTTTAATGATTGTGAATTTGAGAGCAATCTGCCTATTATTCATATGTTATAATATGGTAAACAGGAGATGTAATTTACATTCAAAGGAGAAACTATGACACAAAAACAAGTTACAATCGCAGAATTAAACGCAGAAAATTGGTA
This sequence comes from Fictibacillus sp. 7GRE50, assembly GCF_015903875.1. Lineage (NCBI taxonomy): Bacteria > Bacillati > Bacillota > Bacilli > Caryophanales > Fictibacillaceae > Fictibacillus > Fictibacillus sp. 7GRE50. The sequence continues at coordinate 311,175 of NZ_JACZDW010000002.1, read as the reverse complement.
CGAATGCTGCTTTTTAGAAGTTGCAGACGATCAAGTGAGTCATATTGAACCTAACGCAGTTTCCATTGCACAATCCAAATTTGAACCAAGCTTAAAGCCTTACGCTATCTTTTTCGAGGGTAAAACAGTTGGTTTTCTTATGTTCAACTCAATGGAAGAAGAATTAGATGGGTATTGGATCTATCGTATTATGATCGATAAAAATTATCAGCAAAAAGGAATTGGAAAGGTCGCAACACAGTTGATGATTGATGAAATGAAGACATTGTTGAATGCTAAACGAATTGTAGTGGGATACCATCCGGAGAATAAGGGTGCACACCAATTGTATGCGAGCTTAGGATTTGTAGATAAAGGTGACAGGTTTGGTAAAGAAATGGCTGTTGTTCTAGAAAATTAATACATAGTTCTACGTTGGTAAATACTTCTGAAATCTCATGCCACCCTCAAATTTTTAATAAATGCTTTCGAATAATTAATGTTGAGTATATAAAAGTTTTGTAGAATTATTGAACTCCATGTTTAATGGAGTTCTTTTTGTTTTGTTTCATCACGAAAGGGAACGTTTGATACGAAGGAGTGAATTAAATAGATGAGAAGATCAGAACGCAAAAAGTCAAAAAAGAGAAATGTGGTATTATTCAGTGCACTAGGAGCTGTTCTTTTAGCATTATTATTCTTACCAAAAGATGCGCTGCTTATGGGCGGTGAAGAGGAACCTGCTACAGAAGAAAAAAATCAAGAACCAAAACATAAAGTGGTCAAACTTCAGCCAGATAACGAAAGTGCTTATGAAAAAGATGAAGATAATGAAGCAAATAGTGGGGACAAAGCAAAAAAACAAGAACCTTCTGAAGAAATCGGCATAGATCCTGAAAGAGAAACGGATAAAAAGAAAAAAGCAGAAAAAGCAAAAAAAGCTGAAGCAGAAAAGAAAAAACAGCAAGCTTCCGGTGACAAACCTGTTCTAAATAAGCCGATCGGTACGTCTCAAACAGGACCACATACTTCTAGTTATGATGAAGGCAGCGTGGACTGGAATGAAAAATTGAAAGCGATTCGTCTTGCCACAGGACTTGATGAAAACATGACGGTGTGGAAGATTGGTAACGGTGGCAGTCCTCAAAAATCAGTCGCAGAAGTAAGTCCGAATAAACAGCCGAACGAAAAATACACCGTTAACCTCGAGTGGGTTGATGAAAAAGGCTGGATGGTGACGAGTGTTCAGAAGTAGTCTCAAAACAAGTGGACAGTAAAATGTTGAAAGTGGACAGTAAAAAGCGATAAGTGGACAGTAAATTTAGAAAACTGGACAGTAAATCTTTATCTTCCTAACAATCCACCAGAACATTCTCAAGAAAAGCTGGCTCAGCGCGTTTAAATTGAACGATCGCCGGGTCAGCTTTTTAAATTTCCTTATTTTTTCCTCGCTTTTAGTAGAAAACGATGCTGTTTCACTTCAAAGTATCCATTATTTTGAATCATCTCATGAATGTGATGTAGCTTCTCCACAGAATCTTCAATTTTAAAATCTGGCACCTGCCAAGGTATCGCGTCTAGGTAATAAAGCAGGGCGCCAATATCATAAAAGCGCTGAACAGGAAATTCTTCTTTTGCTTCTAGTATTTCGAATCCACTCTCACGTAATTCATGTTCAGCAAAACGCAAATTCCAATGTGAAAATTCTTCATTAATTGGATAGCCGAGCATTGTATTAATTTCAGCGCAGTCCGAACCACCAACTTGTTGTGTAAGAAAAATCCCGTCCGCAGTTAATACGCGTTTTACTTCAAGTGGAGAATAAGATTCGTGTTTATTAATGATAAGGTCAAACGTATGATCTTCAAATGGAAGAAGATCGTCGTCACCAATTTGAAATATATTTACACCAAGAGGTTCAAGGCGTTCTTTTGCTATTGGGACGTTTGGAGGATATCCTTCTGTTGCACAAACTACTGCGGGAAAAGGTTGAAGCTTGGACAAAAGTTCTCCACCTCCAGTGCCCATGTCAAGCATCGATGAAACTTTGCCGATAAGAGGGGTCACCATACTTCCATAAGACCAAGAAAGCATTCCACTTGCCATTCGACCAGACTCAGTTATATATGAAAAATCCCATCCTGAAAATGGTTTGTTAACTTCCTTAATATACATTTCAAAATCTACATCTCTTTTCATACGTGCACCTCCAAAATTTTATGTTTCATTATGATGAGTCTTTAAGGTTCTGTTGGAGGTCCTCTTGATAAGTAGCAGTTTTATATCTCGTGTTCAAAATAATTCATAACGTTCTCCTTATAACAAGAGTAATTGTATCTTCTGTATTAAATTCTTCAAAACAATTCCAACTCCTCTTGAAACTTCACAAATAGAGGGAATCATATCGTGTTGTCGAAAATAGGCAAAAGGCTGAAGAATGAATTAAAGGGAGAGGACAATATGACTCATCACGCAATAAAGATGTACGAATATCACGTATGGGCGAACAAGGAGATTTTAAATCGTTTATTAGAACTTGGAGATGAGGTATATCACCAGGAAATGCAAAGTGTTTTTACATCCATCTCTAAGGTGGTTTCACACATGTATATCGTTGACCAGCTTTGGTTTCATATCGTCTCAGGCACGAGTATGACAGAAGCGCTCGAAATCGAAAAAGTAGAGTCGGATACAAAGAGTATTGAGGAAATCATTACGATGTACAAGGAATTAACCAATCAATATAGTGAGTTTCTTAACGATGGAGTCGATTTGGACAAAATGTTAATACTAGATACACCTTGGGCAAGAAGAAGAGAAACGAGTATCTCTGAGATGGTGATGCATATTACGACTCATGGTGCCTATCATCGAGGTAATATTACAGCTATGCTGCGTCAAAATGGTTACAGCTCGGTTACGACAGATTTAACGAGTTATTGGTATTCTGACTAACAAATCGCTCTATACATAAATGAGGAGAAATAAATGAAGAAAATAGTCATATACGTAAGCGTTGCGATCATTCTATTAATGGGATTGGCATACAGCGGTTTAAAGTTAAGCAGTTCTAGGGACTTTCAATTTTTCGGAGGTTTAGTAACAAGTGCAGATACTACTGAAAAAGTAGTTGCCCTTACATTTGATGATGGCCCTACAGATAACACTGATGAAATTTTAATGATTTTAAAAGAAGAGGAAGTTAAAGCTACTTTTTTTGTAACTGGCAGAGAGATAGAAGAGAACTTGGAAGATGCAAAAGAAATAGTTGCAGCAGGACATGAGCTCGGAAATCATTCCTATTCTCATGAACGAATGGTTTTGAAAACACCTTCTTATATAAAAAGTGAGATTGAAAGAACGGATGATTTAATCCGCAAAGCAGGATATAAGGGAAATATTCAGTTTCGCCCGCCGTATGGTAAAAAGTTAATCGGACTGCCTTATTACTTAGATAAACACGATCGAAAGACAATTCTTTGGGACATAGAGCCAGAAACATATCCAGAAGTTGCATCTGATTCTACCAAAATAGTGAAACATGTGATTCGAAATATTCAGCCTGGTTCGATAATTCTGTTGCACGTTATGTATGACAGCCGCACAGAATCGATGAAATCTGTTAAAGGTATCATCAAGGATTTAAAGGCAAAGGGATATACGTTTAAAACGGTGTCTGAAATGATTCAATAAAATAGAGGAGCCCATCTTTTAAAGAGGCGCTCCTCAAACAAATTAATTGTTATTTAGAAACAAGTACAGGTTGGTGCGCGTTAGAAACAACCTTTTGACTAACGCTTCCTAAGAAAAGTTTTTTAAATCCGCTATGGCCACGATTACCAATGACGATGAGATCGATGTTATGGCTATCCGCATAACCACAAATGGTGGTAGTCGGGTCACCATGCAAAATGGCTGTTGTTGTCTTTATTTGATGATCAACACGTCCTAACGCTCTGTTTAGGATTTCTTCACCATGACTTTGCTCCAAAATTTCTGCTTTTCTTACTTCTACAGTTGAACTCGCTACTCCGCCTGGATGTACGCCACCATACAAAGGCAGAACCATTTCATTGGTCACATAAAGTAACGTTAACTCAGCTCCTGTATGCCGTGCAATCTCATTACCATTGTGAAGAGCGGTGTAACTTCCTTCAGAGCCATCAAAAGCAACCAGAATCTTGGTATATAACATCACGTTGATCTCCTTTCTTGCAGATTTGGCAACTCGAATAAACATGTTACCTTATAAAATCATTACCCCTTGATATTTTATGTAAACAAAATACAGTTTTCTGTCACAAAGCAAAAGCCAGAATCGTCATGTTTGTAAAATCAGAAAGTGGTGATTACACATGAATACATTTGATGTGGCGATTGTTGGTGGCGGAATAGCCGGTTTAACTTCTGCCGTATATTTAGCACAAGCAGGAAAGTCTGTCTTAGTACTAGAGAAAGCTAGCCAATTAGGAGGTCGTGCACAAACCATCTCAAAAAACGGAGCACTTTTCAACTTAGGTGGGCATGCATTATATAGAGGGGGAGCGGCCGAGAAGATTTTGACTGAGTTAGAGGTGGAAATATCTGGAGCAGTTCCTGATACAACAGGATACGCGATCTGGAATGGAGAACTATTTAAATTGCCAGGATCATTAGGAGCAATGGTGAAATCAAAACTTTTAACATGGTCGAGCAAGACGGAACTTGTCAGAGTTATGTTGAAGCTACAAAGAATTGATGCCACATCAATTCCACATATGAGTTTGCGAGAATGGGCTGAAAAGGAAATAAAGAATCCTATGGTACGTAACGTTGTTTACGCATTATGCAGAACATCAACGTATGGTATAGATTACGATCAACAATTAGCAAGTGCTGTCATTCAACAAGTCAAATTAGGGCTGAAAGGTGTTCTATATGTTAACAACGGTTGGCAATCTATCGTAGAAAATTTGCGCTCAAAGGCTTTGTCTGCTGGTGTAATGATTCTTACAAACAAAATGGTCTTATCTACCGAATATGGAACCAGGCATCAACTTTTTTGTGCAGATGGAGAAACAATCGAAGTTTCAAATGTAATTCTCACAACAGGACCTGAGCAATCGATGAAACTAATGAAGCATTCAGAAGGAACATTGCTGCAAAAGTGGAGTCAACAAGCACGTCCCGTATATGCTGCTTGCCTAGACGTAGCTTTAAAAAAACTACCAAGATCGCGTCATCATTTTGCGATAGGAATCGATCAGCATATTCTGTTCTCTAACCACTCTAGAGCGTGTTCATTAAGTCAGGATGGTGAGATTGTTATTCAAATGATCAAATATTTAGGAACGAAAAAAGAAGAGAGTGGAAAAGTTCATAAACAAGAGCTTGAGAGTATTTTAGATCTCATGCAGCCAGGATGGAGAAAAGAACTTGTATCTCAGCAGTTTCTGCCAAAAATGATTGTAGTACAAGACATGATTAACGTTCAAGACAAACAATATTTTGGACCCTGTGTACCTGAAATACCAGGACTATACATTGCTGGAGACGGAGCAGGACATGGAGAAATGTTGGTGGACGCAGCATTTGCCAGTGCTAAAAGAGCAGCAAAAGCCATTATACAAAATGAAGGATTAAACCGTTTGCGAAGGGAGGCTTAATGGATGAACGATGTTCATACAGAGCAGTTATTTATAACATATAAATCACTCTTGTTTTCATTGGCGTTTCGAATGCTAGGAAGTGTGCAAGATGCGGAAGATATCGTGCAAGATGCGTACATTACTTGGAGTGAACAACCCGTTGATCATGTCAAGAACCCAAAAGCTTTCCTTTGTAAAATCGTAACGAATCGCTGTATTGACTTGCTTAAATCTGCGCGTAAACAAAAAGAAACATATGTAGGACCTTGGCTTCCAGAACCATTAATAACAGACAACGAAGATCCAGCATCACGTTATGTGATGAAAGAATCTCTTTCTACAGCATATTTACTGTTGTTAGAGCAGCTATCAGAAACAGAACGAGCTGTTTTTTTGCTTCGGGAAGTCCTAGAGTATGAATATCAGTTGATTGCAGAAGTGATTGGGAAGAGTAGTTCGAACTGCAGACAAATCTTTCACCGGGCAAAAAAGGCAATAGGCAGTCATGCAATTGGACAGTCGTCATCTCCAAAAGCGTCGGCACTAACTGAACAGTTTGTATCAGCTGTAGTTTCAGGAAATGTCGGCAAACTATTAAGCTTGCTTGCTGTGGATGCGAAACTCCTATCAGATGGCGGTGGGAAAACAAAAGCTGCTCTTGTTCCAATCTTGGGAGCAGAGCGAATCTCTCGCTTTTACATGGGAATCATGGCAAAAGCAAAGGAAGACTTTTCATTTAAATATACGATTGTTAACGGCGAACCAGGAATTATACTATATGCAGAGCATCAAGTATTGGGAGTTCTATCTTTACAGATTAAGAATGACCTGATTCAGACTATTTATTGGGTAGTAAACCCTGACAAACTAACTCATCTTACTTAAAACATTCTTGGAGGTGCAACATGAAGCCTATTCTAATGAATTTCCCAACTGAATTTACAACCGATCGACTACTTATCCGTATGCCAAAACCTGGAGACGGTAAAGCGATGTTTGAAGCAATAAATGCTTCACTAGCCGAATTAAAACCATGGCTTCCGTTTGCCCATTTTGAACAAACAGAGGAAGACGTAGAAGTAAATATTCGAGAGGCGCATATGAAGTTTTTAAGCAGAGAAGATCTGCGGTTGCTTGTGTTTTTAAAAGAAAATGGAAACCTGGTTGCTTCATCAGGATTACACCGTATCAATTGGGATATCCCAAAGTTCGAGATTGGATATTGGATTGATACTCGCTATGCAGGAAAAGGATATATGACAGAAGCTGTTCAAGGAATTACTGAGTTTGCTGCTAATGAGCTTAAAGCACGTCGAATTGAGATTCGCTGTGATACTCAAAATGATAAAAGTGCGGCTATTCCTGAGCGACTTGGTTTTACATTGGAAGGTATTTTCCGTAATGACGCATTGGAGATTGGATCAACTACGAAACTTCGAGATACAAGTGTGTATGCAAAAGTACTTTAAAGGGAGGGGAAATGGTGATAAAAGCTGTTTTTTTCGATTTGTATGAAACGCTGATCACGGAGTGGGAAGAAGGAAAGAAGAAAGCAGCATATTCTACCGAATCATTAGGGTTAGATAAAAATATATTTAAAATAGAGTGGGACCTTAGAAGAGAGCGAAGAATGAATGGAACGTTTCCGGATCACCAGAGTGTTTTAAGCGATATACTTCGTTCACAAGGGATAAAACCCAATCTAGAAGCTATCGATCATGTTCATGAAGAAAGATTGATAGTTAAGACTATTCCTTTTCAAGAGATGGACCCTCACGTGTTAGGACTCCTTCGTACTTTAAGGACTAAAGGGCTAAAGCTTGGTTTGATCTCTAATGCGGCGGCTGAGGAGGTTCACGCATGGGAAATGTGTGAGTTAGCTGACTACTTCGATGAAGTGGTTTTCTCCTATGAAGCACGAGTTGCAAAACCGCAAAAAGAAATCTATCAAATGGCTTGTGAGAAACTTGGTGTAACTCCACAAGAATCTGTTTTTATTGGTGATGGTGGATCTGACGAATTACGGGGTGCAACTGAAGCAGGAATGACAGCACTTCAAGCAATCTGGTTTTTACCACCTATGATCAGTGACAGAATTACAGGTTATCCCAAGTTGAAAAAACCACAGGATCTACTGGAGCATGAGGATATTAAATCCTGTACAATCGCCTAATCTTTTTATTGATGTGGAGAGCTCGCACTTGAATCAACGTGCGAGCTCTCTTTGATTTGAGTTAGTGTTTTTTATTAACAAATTTTAGGTAAAAAAGAACTATAGAGAAAATATGCCTTCAGACACTGTGATTTTATTTCCTATTTTTTACTCTAGTAACAACTAATTAACTTTCTGAAAATTCATATAAATAGAGTTCGAGAGGTGATATGATGTTGCAAACAAAGTAAATAAAAGGAAATTGGAGGCGTGACAATGACAAAGAAGAAGTGGGTTGCAATGGGGATTGCGGCAACATTAATCGCAGGTGCGTTCGGACCCTCAGCTATGGCTGCGACAGAAGAGGTAAAGGTGAAAGTAAGCAGTGATTCTGGGACACCAGCTTTTCTAGCAGGTAAGTTATCTTCTAAATCAAAAGCTTCTGCACAAAAGGTACTATTCAATTATGTGAACAGTCATAAATCGATCTTCAAACTAGGAAATACAACAGCAGAAGATTCCTTCTCTATTTTAGAGAGTACAAAAGAAGCGAATGGAAATACGGTACTAAGACTTCAGCAAGAATACAACGGTGTTCCGATCTGGGGTTATACCCAAGTGGCACACATTAATAAAAACGGTGAACTAACTGTAATATCGGGTGAAGTTGCTCCAGAAATGGACAAGCAATCAAAGTTAAATAACGCAAAGCAGATCAGTGGTAAAAAAGCGGTGGGAATTGCTACTGCTGCACTTGGTCTAAAACCGGAATATGAGAAGAAGCCAAAAGCGGAAAAAATCGTATTGATGAAAGAAGGTAAAGCGCATTTTGCGTATCTTGTAAACTTAAACTATTTAACACCCGAGCCGGGGAACTGGAACTATTTTATTGATGCACAGTCAGGTGAGATCCTCAATCGGTATAATGACATGCACGAAGTAACAGGAACGAACACGACTGGAACTGGAAAAGGTGTGCTAGGTGATTCAAAAACACTGAACCTCACGCTATCCAGCGGAAAGTATTATATGCAAGATAATACGCGTGGAAACGGAATCTTCACTTATGATATGAAGAACCGTACGTTCCTTCCTGAGTTCTTCTTGCCAGGAACGCTATACAATGGAACGGATAACGTGTTCGACAGCTCATACGATCAAGCAGTTGTTGACGCTCACTACTTTGCCGGATTAACCTACGATTATTATAAAAATACACACGGACGTAACTCTTATGATAATAGAGGAGCACAAATTAAGTCGTCTGTTCATTTTAATAAAAATTACAATAATGCTTTCTGGAACGGTTCGCAAATGGTATATGGCGACGGTGATGGAACGAACTTTATCGCTTTCTCAGGCGGCATTGATGTAGTTGCTCATGAATTGACGCATGCAGTAACAGATACGAGCTCTGATCTTGTCTACCAAAACGAGTCAGGTGCATTGAACGAAGCGATGTCTGATATATTTGGTACATTAGTTGAGTACTATAACGGTAAAAATCCTGACTTTGAGATTGGTGAAGATGTGTACACGCCTGCCGTAGCGGGTGATGCACTTCGCTCGATGTCAGACCCTGCGAAATACCAAGATCCAGACCACTATTCTGTTCGTTATACCGGAACAGGTGACAACGGCGGCGTTCATATCAACAGTGGTATCATCAATAAAGCAGCATATCTATTAAGTGAGGGTGGCAGTCATTATGGCGTGTCAGTTACTGGTATCGGACGAGACAAACTAGGTGCGATCTTCTACCGTATGAACACGGTATACTTAACGTCATCATCAAATTTCAGTCAAGCGAGAGCAGCAGCAGTACAGTCTGCAACAGACTTATATGGTGCATCTTCACAAGCTGTTACTTCAGTAAACCAAGCATTTAATGCAGTAGGCATTCAATAATTATTGATATAGCTAGAACCATTTTTGGTGGTTCTAGCTTTTTTTATGGGGAAATAGCGAATGTCGACGATTACAGACTCGTGGATTGAGGGCCGAAACTTCTGGATTGGTAGCTGAAACTCTTGGATTGAGAGCTAAAATTCGTGGATTGAGAGCCGAAACTTTTGGATTGGGAGCCGAAACTCGTGGATAGAGAGCCGAAACTCGTGGATTGGGAGCTAAAACTCGTGGATTGAGAGCCGAAACTAGTGGATCGGGAGCTAAAACTCGTGGATTGAGAGCCGAAACCTATGGATTGAAAGCTCAATCTCATGAAATTAACCCTCATAGGAGGACTGCTCCTGTCGATATAGAATAAGTAAATCGATAACTTAGCAAAAAAGGTTAAGAACGAATGAACGTTCGTGTATATGATGGAAGTAGGGTAGGTGATGGAGATGGATTATGAAGTTTGTATTCAGCGGACACTTGACTATATTGAAGAGAATTTGCAGAACCGCATCACATTAGAGGAGCTTGCAGAGCTCGCTTGCTTCTCGCCTTTTCATTATCATAGAGTGTTTCAGTTTCTAGTCGGCGAATCCGTTATGGATTATGTGCGGAAAAGAAGACTCTCATACGCGGCAAAGCGATTGTTGCAATCAGACGATAAAGTGATCGATATCGCTTTTGATCTAGGGTTTCACTACCATGAATCGTTTAATAGAGCATTTAAAAAACAGTATGGCCGATCGCCGCGAGAGTACCGTAATGCATCCGTTCATCCCGTCTCACTTCATCAAAGGACTTACCTGAATATAAATCGTTATACAGGAGGAATAAACATGGAAATGAAAATCATTAAAAAGCCAGCTTTCCACATCATCGGGTATGACTTAAACACACGAAACACAGATGGACAAAATAATATAGATATTCCAAAGTTTTGGCAAAATTATATTCAGAATAAATTAGGAGAAAAGATTCCAAACCCTCTAAACAGAAACCAAGAACTGGGGTTATGCACAGAATACAATACAACAACCGGTGAGTTTGTTTATATGATTGGAATGGAAGTGGATAAGGGTACACCTGCTCCAGAAGGGATGTCTTATAGAAGTTTTCCAGAGATGGAGTATGCTGTTTTTACCACGCCAAAAGCTTCAGAGGAGAACTTCGTACAATCAATCCAGCAAACATGGGTTGAAATCTTCTCCAAATGGTTTCCAGATTCAGGGTATGAGCATAATGGAAAGTTAGAATTCGAGCTTTACGATGAACGTTGCTATGGAGATGAGAACAAACAGATCGACATTTACATCCCGCTCGTTAAGAAAGCTGAAAAAGTGAAATAAATGGTGTGTGGCCCTTTTTGCTCAATGAGCTGAAAGGGTTTTTTAAATCTGAGAAATTGGAATTTTGTGTTAAAATAATAATCTGAATATTAATGAAAATCCAAGTAGATAAACGAGGAAGGATACATCAAATTATGAAGTTTACGGTTGATCAAAAAGTATTTAGTAAAGCTCTTTCTGATGTGGGAAGAGCCGTTACTCAAAAGTCACTCGTTCCCATTCTTTCTGGCATAAAAGTGATAGCAGAGGATGAGGGGATAACGCTCATAGGCACAAACTCAGATATTATCATTAAACGTTTTATTTCTAGAGACATAACGTCCCGAAATATCAGCATTGAACAAATAGGAAGTGCAGTCGTTTCAGAGCGATATTTTACAGAGCTCATTCGCAAGCTACCTGAAGACGTTCATATCGAAGTAAGCAATACTCAAGTGTTAAAGGTTAGATCGGGGGACATCTTCACTCAGCTGAATGGGTTTAGAGCGGACGAATATCCACAGTTACCTGAGATTGATCAAACAAACTTAATAGGTATGGATGCAAACGAATTAAAAGAGATTATCAAACAAACGGTTTTTGCAACAGCTAAAAATGAAACGAGGCCAGTACTTACTGGTGTTCATTTTACTTTCTCAAACAATAAGCTAACGGCAGCTGCCACTAATTCACAACGTTTAGCTTCTCGAATAAACGAAGTTCACGTATCGAAAGAGACCTCGTTTATTGTTCCAAGCTCCAGCCTGAGTGAACTTGTAAAACAAATCAGTGATTATTCAGGTATCGTAAAAATGTACTCAGCAGACGGTTACATCCTTTTTGAAACAGATGAGATTTCTCTGTATTCTAGATTAATTTCCGGGCAGTATCCGAATACGTCCAAACTCATTCCGAATGAACAAAAAACAGTATTGACTCTAGATAGAGAGATTCTTGTAAAAGGAATTGATCGCGCCTGTTTGTTTGCTAGTGAATGGAAAAACAACAATATTACGTTAAGTATTAAAAATCGTAAACTGTGCATCTCTTCAGGCTCTTCGGAGATGGGGAGTATTCAAGAATTACAAGAAATTAAGGACCTAGCAGGTGACGATGATCTAAAGATTTCAATTGATGGTCACTTTTTGAAGGAAGCCTTACATACGATTATGGACGAAGAGATCAACATAAAATTTAACGGCTCGATGAGACCAATCGTAATTGAATCCACACATCAAAAATCAAGTTATCTTCATCTCATTTCACCCGTTAGATCTTTTTAGGGAGTGTGTTCCATGAAGTACAAAGATGGAGAAAAACGAATCACATATGTTTTAGACAAGGATTTGTGCGTTACAAAATTCCTCTCGTTAGTGAATGCTGTATGGCCAGGTGAGTACCATGAACAGTTTACAAAAGAAGCTATACAAAAAACATTGAACATCACAGCATGGGATCATGAGAAACTCGTTGGCTGTATTCGAATTCTCACTGATGGCTATTTCTTTGGAACCATCACTGAAATTCTTGTTAGGCCAGACTATCAAGGCAGGAAGATAGGCAAACATCTAATGGAAATAGCTTGGAAACAAAGTCCAACATCCCTCTTTATAGGTGCTCAGCCTGGAAAAGAACAATTCTTTGAAAAGTTAGGTTATACAAAGTCCATTCAATCTTTTCAAAAGAAAAAACAAAGAAAATAGGTGAAAACATGCAAAAGGTACTTCCAAAAGTTCAACTTAGGGATCTCGTTATAGAGGATGCTGAAGACCGTTATGCATGGTGTTTAGACGTAGAAGTGACAAAGCACCTAAACATGCCTGACAAATATCCACCATTTAGTATGGAAGAAACAAGGAATTGGATAAGGCAGTGTATCGCTAAGAACAACGGTTATGAGCAAAAAGCAATACTTAGTGAAACAGGCGAACATATTGGATGGGTCGATCTGAAAAATATTGATCGATTGAATCAACATGCCGAATTAGGCATAGCCATTGGTGATAAAGGTTATTGGGGCAAAGGCTATGGTATTGCCGCTATGCATGAGATGCTAAAGTATGGTTTTAATGAACTCTCGCTTAATAAAATCTGGCTTAGAGTCGAGATCGATAATAATAAAGCCATCTCCTCCTATAAAAACGCAGGTTATGTAGAAGAAGGCATTCTAAGACAAGACCGTTTACGTGGCGGCATGTTTGTTGATCGGTTACGAATGAGTGTGATAAAAGATGAATATTTTGCAAATAGTGTTTCGCATCTTTAATTGTTGTATTCCAAATTCATACCTGTAAAATTTTATAAGATAAATGGAATAATTACTCATTTTAAGGAAAATCTAAAACTATACAAAGAACAGGTTTGCCACTTGTTTCACACAGGACGATACTCAAATAATCGTCCTATTTTTTTATTAACAAATACTACCTTTTTCTGTCGCGCATAAGAACGATTCATTGTGGGATTATAATCTTAATTCAACAAGGAGGTGAAAATAACATGGCTAACCAAAACCAATTAGTAGTACCAGGTGCACAACAAGCTATCGACCAAATGAAGTATGAAATCGCTTCTGAGTTCGGTGTAAACCTTGGACCAGATTCAACTTCTCGTGCTAACGGATCTGTAGGTGGAGAAATCACAAAACGTTTAGTTGCTCAAGCTCTTGGCGGAAAGCGCTAATTAAATTTAATATCATGGCTTGGCTATCTGTTCATCGCAGATAGCCTCTTTATTTTTTACATAAGAAACTCTTCTGTTTGACATTTGAAACAAAGTATTTTATATTAGTTGACGTATCAATTATTGAGCTATCAATTATCCGAAGGAGGGGGATGCTGTTGTCCAACTCATATATAGATGATGAGAAGATTATTAACCGATTGTATGAGATACATCGCAGAACGGTTCCTAAGTTTGAAAGCTGTACAGGGATCAGTCAGACTCGCTTAGAGCTTTTGCATGAATTATATGAAGTGGAAGAGATCAGTCAAAGAGCTCTTCAAAAGAAAGTGAATATTGATCATGCTGCCGTAACTAGGCATCTGAAACAACTTGAAGATAAAGGAATGGTGATCCGCAGGAAAGATCCTAAAGATCAACGATTTACGTATGTTTCTCTATCAGAGGAAGGTCGTTTGAAAATCATTCATTACCGGGAAGAGAAGGAACGTTTTATTTCTGGTGTATTACATGATTTTTCTGCTGAAGAAAGAAAAACTTTGCTTGAGATGTTAACACGTATTCAGCACAATATTGAACATTTTGAGTAATCACAATCAAGCACAACCAAGACTATTACACATAAAGGAGAATGTATGATGCAACAAACTAAAATCAATAACTTCAACGAAATTATCACTGGACGTCGATCCATTCGCAACTACGACCCATCAGTAAAAATCTCTAGAGAAGAGATGAAAGAAATCTTAACAGAGGCTTCTCTTGCTCCATCTTCTGTTAACTTACAGCCTTGGCGCTTTGTCGTAATTGATACACCTGAAGGAAAAGAAACGTTAGCACCTCTAGCTAAGTTTAACCAACGTCAAGTAGAAACATCATCTGCTGTAATTGCTGTATTTGCAGATAACAACAGCTTGGATTACCTTGAAAAAATCTACGACAAAGCCGTAGACGAAGGGCATATGCCACAAGAAGTTAGAAATCAGCAAGTGCCAGCTATTCGTGGACTTTTAGAACAAATGACTCCAGAGCAATTTAAAGATATGAACTTGATCGATGCAGGACTTGTTTCCATGCAATTAATGCTTGTTGCTCGTGCACATGGATACGACACGAATCCGATCGGTGGATATGAAAAAGCTGAGATCGCTGAAGCGTTTGGTTTAGATAAAGAACGATATTTCCCTGTTATGTTGCTTTCAATCGGTAAAGCAGCAGATGCTGGATATCAATCTGTTCGTCTATCAGTAGACGAAACAACAGAGTGGAGATAAGAAAGGAGAATAGATAAGATGATTATTATTCACGCAGGTTTAACGGTACAAAAAGAAAAAGAAGAAGCATTCTTAGCCGAGGTAAAAACATTAGTAGAGGCTTCGCGTGCTGAAAGAGGTAACATTCAATACGATCTTAAAAAAGATACAGAAAAAGAAGCAACGTATATGATGGTAGAAGTTTGGGAGAACCAAGAAGCGGTTCAAAATCATAACACAAGTGAGCACTTTGTGGCTTTCGGTCAAAAAGCAGCAAGCTTTATGGCTGCTCCAACGGATGTAAAAGTGTACGCTGGAGAACAAGTAAAATAATGATGAAAGGAAGGCGCATTAAATGTGCCTTCCTTTTTTTGTGGTCCTATTCTGCTTTCGTATACTTTCGCTCTTGCTCAGCAATTAGTTCGTCATCCTCCGCGTTATCACGAGTAACCTTTTGGGTCAGAATCGCACCAACGGCTACCAATATCATTACGGCGATGTAATAACCTTTTTCGTTCAGTTGCAAATTGTCTGCATTGTAGAGTCCGATACAAAACATGGACACTCCAGCGATGAAGGTGAAATAAGCTAAAACGGTAAAAGCAGGTGTGTTTCTTCTTCTATGACGTTGCATATGTAAACCTCCTTCATTTTCTTTAATATGGATAAAAATATATATGCCAAAAGCTATCTTCATTATAATCAATAAATAGTCTTATTTCCTTATTTTTCTTATTTCCATCCTTTAAAACATATACGGCCCAACAACAAGCGATAAAAAGAAAGTATTTAATACAGCAAAATAACAAATAGCCGTTAATTTGCCCCAATCTTGTTTTCTTCCATACCAGACTGCGGCACCACTAAGTAGTGCCACTACCACAGGAATAACAATGGAACTCCCTGCAAACGCCAAGAAATCGGGAGCATACATGTAATAATGCGTATTAAACAACTTTTGAATAAAGATGAATTGAACACCGAGAAACAGGGCTAAGATGGTGTACAAAATGCGCTTATCTTCTTCTTCCATCCATTTAATCTTTACTATGTAGATGACTAATGCAAAAAGGACTGCAGGAGTGATCCAATACACCGAACTCATCGCAAAGATTAATCCTTGAAAAAGAGATAATATCGTTGCAGAAACGGCTTCTTTAAGATCTACTTTTGTAATTTTAAGACTCTTTTCAATAACATCAGGATTTTTAGAAGCTCCACTAAATTTGTACTCTTTGTAACCCACTAAGTTTAACCACATAACAGAATCTTCACCAATCCAGTAAGGGTGAATGGACTGATAGTTTGTTGTACTGCGCAGCTCCGTTTTCCAAACATCTTCATCAGCTCGTGCTTCATATACATTAACAGCTTCTTTTTCGTTAGATTTTAATGCACGAGTAGTAAACAGTACTTTTGCTTGACCATTCTCATCAACGCCATATTGAATAAACTTTGGATTTTCAAGCTTCGTTCCTTTATTGTCTATGAATGTCATGATAGAAAAATCCCAATCAGTATTTGCATTCAATTGGTTGGTCCCTTGATAGATCTTATATGACTTACCTCCAGAATTGTTATTAAACAGAGAATAATAAACCGTCACATCATTTCCATTCTCAATAAAGTAAAAGCCAAAATGATTTTCATGAATTTGTTCATCTATATCTAAAATTATGTATTCCTTAAATCCAGAGTCAAACTGATTATCAGGTTTATAAAAAGTAACCTTAACTTGTTTAGTCGTTTCCTTAGAAGATTTTCTAACACTAATAAACGAATCAGATTTGTCGTTTAGAACAACTGAATAAATTTGTTCAGGCACTTTCTTTAAAGATTGAACACTCCATGAACTCTTATCTACTGCCAAAATTTCGTTTTCTTTAAAATAAATGATGTTGTTTGGATTAGAATCCATACCTCTAACGTCTTGATCAAGAACGTTTTCATTCTTCCCGTCATAGTGAATGAGCTTCTTGTCCCTGACAAATACAAACTGATCACCTTGTACCCAGAAATTTTGAGGACTCGGGATAGAGAGAGGTATCGTAATTTTATCTTTTACATCTAATTTGTCAGTAACTTGAAAACTCAAAACTTCATTTTCTTTCGGAACATATACGCGTTGCATTCCGTTTTGTTCTTGAAATACGGGCTTAACTTCACCTATCTTCTCTGTTTGTAATGGCAGTGAACGGCTCCAACCTTCAATAGGTAGTTTTTGTTCAGTCTTTAAATTTTCTAAAGTGAACGAAATAAAAATAACCAAGAAGAATAGAAGTGGAATAACAAAAGGCTTTATTTTATTCATTTTATTTCCCCCTTATTCCAAAATTCGACGAAAGTCCATATTTTTCCTTTTTTTGAATTAAGTATACAATAAAGTTAGGAGGAGTTTATCTTGGAAATCAAAGATATTTTTACGAACTTACCAACATTAGAAACAGAGCGTCTTCTTTTAAGAAAAATTACAGTAGGGGATGCACAAGATATGTTTCAGTATGGATCGGATGCAGAGGTTTCACGCTATGTTACTTGGGATGCTCACAAAACAATAGAGGATACGATGGAATTCATCGGTTTCGTGTTAAGGAGATATGAAAGTGCTGATTTAGCCCCTTGGGGAATTGTTTTAAAAGAAACCAACCAACTGATTGGTACGATCGACTTTGTCTCATGGCAGATCAATCATAAAACTGCTGAGATCGGTTATGTGATCGCGAAGAACTATTGGGGTCAGGGCATTACGACTGAAGCAGGTAAGGAGCTTCTGAATTACGGTTTTAAAAACATGAATTTAGTACGAATTCAGGCAAGATGTTTTATAGAGAACGGTGGATCTGAAGGGGTTATGAAAAAGCTATGGATGAAATATGAGGGTACGTTAAGAAAAGCGATGTTTACAAAAGGAGAGCATCGAGATCTAAAGATGTACGCTGTCTTGAAAGAAGAGTTTGAAATGAAAAATAGCCTTTAAAACTTGATAAACGTATCAAGATAAGATCTTCTACCCACTCCCAAATTACTAAATTTACCTTTTATTAATTATTTTTACAAATTTTGTAGTTATAATGATGGGCTTTTTCACTCTCTTTGTACATCCTTAAGTATGATTGAATTTTCTGATAATAAAGTTACACTTACCTTATACATACATAGGAGGTGTGCTTGTTATGAAAAGAAATAAGAGATGGCTATCTTCTGCACTTGTATTATCAACAGTTGCAGGGATTACTTTTTCAACGATGGATTCAGGTATAGCGCCACCGGTTGCTGAAGCTTCATCTCTCAAAATTCAGCCAGCAGAGTCAGTCTCTCTCGTTCAGCTTGCTGTTCCAAACACAAAAGAAGCGATGAGGAAGATTGAAGAATTTGGTATCGATCTGACACACAGGATGCACGTTCATAATGGACAAATTGAAGTAGATGCGGTCGTAACACCATCTGAAGTTGCGATGCTGAAGCTCTATGGAATTAACGTAAAAGAAACTCTCATTACTGAAAACCAACTCAACCAGCGTGCCTCAGAAAGAAGAATGGCAGTTAAGCAAGAACAAAAGCTAACAGCTGCTGAAGAAACAGTAACGATCCTGAGAGCAAACCACTTCACGAATCAATCGGACACATTCCTTTATGTTGAAGCAAAATCCACATCTGGTGCTGTTTCGAGCACAATCCTTACTGCTAAATGGACAGAAAATGGAGAAGAGAAAACCACAACACTGCAACAGATTCAGGATGCTGGAGAGTACCTCTATCATTCCTTTATGCTGCCAGTAACAGCGATACCGAAAGACATAACAATTGAAAGCTCATTAGGAGGATCAGCCACATCTAAAGTAACCGAATGGCTAGGTGAAGGAAAGCCGGACAAGCCTGGAAAACATTATGTAAAAAACTTTGTTGACCATTATATGGATCCAACTGAAATTAACGCGAGAATTGAGAACTTAGTAAAAGAATACCCAGAGCTTGCTGAAATTGTGGAGATGCCGAACAAGACGAACGGATATCGTAGACAAGCTCAAGCGACTCTAGGAACGTTGCAGAACACAGCGGTTGTTGTGACGTCTAGAGACTGGGGACATGAAGGCGGAAATGCAATCAGCATTGAATTGAAAAAGGCATCTGCTGCAGGTGCTCCTCTTTCTGTTGGAACAAGCGGAAACAAAATCATCGTTACGTTAGCAACAGATGCTGCAGGTAACGCGAAAAGTACCGCAAAAGAAGTTGTAGATCTTCTGAATGCAGAAGCTAGTGATCTTGTCTCTGCTACGACTTACCGTGGAAATACAGGTAACGGAATTGTTGAACCTGCTATATCTAACCTTTCGGATAACTTAAAAGCACCTGCCACCGTATCGCGTGATCCTTTTACTGTTAAAGCGATTCGGATCGGAAAGCACCGAGATGGTACTAAGCCTGGTGTACTCGGTTACTCACAAGAACATGCCCGTGAATGGGTAACACCGCTAGTTTCCGTTGAAACCGCTGAACGACTATTACGAAATTATTCGCATGATAAAGAGACAAAGAAACTTGTTGATAATCTTGATATCTTTATTATTCCGTCCATGAATCCTGATGGAGGGCACTATAGTTTCTATGACTTTAATTCACAACGTAAAAACATGACGAACCATTGCTCACCTCATCAGTCTGATAATGGTTATCGCAATTCTTGGGGCGTTGATTTGAATCGTAACCATGATGTGGGTTCTGCATTTGATGGTTATGTTGGAGCATCAACAACGAATTGTTTAAGTGGCACATATGCGGGACCTAGCGAGCATTCTGAACCAGAAAGCCGAAATCTTGTTTGGTTAACGGATGAGAATCCAAACATTAGATTTGCTATGAACATTCATAGCTATGGTGGTTATTTCATGTGGTCACCAGGTGCGTATACGCCAGAACGTGAAACATTGCCTCGTCCGTCTGCTGGTGAAGAAGCTTATTATTGGCAAGCATCTGATCATATTTTAAAAGAGATCAAAAAGCATCGTGGAACGGTAATTCTACCGAGTCGAACAGGTCCGATCCCAGACGTTCTTTATTCTGCCGCAGGAAACTCAGCAGATCACCTCTGGTATGAAAAAGGAATCTACGCTTGGAACTTTGAAGTAGGTGCTGATCTTTGGAACAAAGAAACAAAACGTTGGGAACTGGTTGGTTTTCAGCCACCATTTGAAGAAGGGCATGAGGAAGCCATGGAGTTTTCAAATGGATTATTAGGACTTATTGATGTGGCGTATCAATATTCTAAAGATAAAAAGGCGCCAAAATCAAGTATCACACCAAACGGCGGAAGACACGAAGATAAAGTTAAAGTAAGCTTCAAAACGAGTGAGCCCGCTACGATCTATTACACGTTAGATGGCAGCCGGCCAACGTTTGATTCTCAGAAATTGCAGTTGAGCGGTACACGTGAAGGGCCGGAAACATTAATGTTTGAAAAGACGACAACGTTAAACTGGTTCTCAGTCGATGCGAGCAAAAACGTAGAGAATCGATACGAACCAGGAAACAATAAGAAGTACAACACGAAGACATTTTTCATTAAGTAACCATTAAAATGGGAAGAGGCAGAGAACATGAACAGCTTCTTCCTTTCTTAAATTGACTTGCATTAAAGGAAGCATTGACATTTTTAATATACGTCCATATACTAACAATTGTAAGTTGAAGTCATTTTGGAAAGGAACGGTACTACGCTGATGTGGAAAACTCTTATTTTCTTAGGCTAACTCTAAACTAGTGAGACCTGGAGAATAGGATAAGTCTGCCCATTTTGCGTATACACGTACCATATATCCTTATGATTTTCACACAAAGGACTTTTTTGTTCTTGTGTTTATTTGGATACGTGTCTTTACCATATTGTGCGAACCGACCAACCTCTCTGGGCATCCAGGGAGGTTTTTTTGTGGCCTCCTTAACGACCATGAAAGAGGTGAACTGCATGACGACAGTATTACAAGTTAAACGATTGCAAAAAAAATTTGGTGATAAAGAAATTTTAAAAGATATCTCATTTGATATTAGGCAAGGTGAAAAAATTGGACTAGTAGGATGGAACGGTAGTGGAAAGACAACACTCGTTAACATCCTTATGAAATGTATCATCCACGATGATGGATCGATTACGACGTGGCCGGCAAATCTGAACATGGGATATCTGCCACAATCAACAGATTATGTGTTAGATGTTGACCAGGAGTTGCTTGAAACAGGTGAAGAATTAATGGCTACTAGCAAGAAGTTAGGACTTCAGAAACATCTGCTCACAAATGAAGAATTACATCATTTAAGTGGTGGAGAGCGACTTAAGGTATCCATCGCTAAGATATGGGCGAATCATCCTGAGTTCTTGATTTTAGATGAACCGACAAATCATTTAGATCTTCAAGGGATAAATTGGCTTACTGAAGAGGTTCAGAACTATAGAGGTGCAGCCATTATCATATCCCATGACCGACATTTTCTTGATCAATCAGTAGAGAAGATATTTGAACTAGAAGACGGTGTTCTTACCATTTACGAAGGAAACTATTCGGCGTATAGAAAAGAGAAACAACGCCGTTTTGAGCAACAACAAAGAGATTATGAGAAGCAACAAAGAAAAATACACATGATCGAACAGCAAGTGAACACGTTAAAAACGTGGTCTGATAAAGCTCACCGAGAAGCAGGTAAGGGAGGAACGGCAGCCGAGAACAGACAGATGGGGCTCAAAGAATATGAAAGGATGAAAGCGAAGAAAAAAGATAATCAGATCAAGTCTAAATTGAAGCGTTTGAATCTAGAACTCTCGAAAACAGGGATCGACAAACCCATTGAAGAAAGTGACGTTTTCTTTCAATTTGATTGTGCAGGAAAGAGGGGAAAAAGACTTATTGAAACCCGGGGTCTAACAAAACAATTCGGAGATCGAACCCTTTTTAAAGAAAGCCACTTTTATATCAAACATGGAGAAAAAATAGCATTACAAGGACCAAACGGATCTGGTAAGACAACATTTATTAAGATGTTACTTGGGGAGGAGTCTGTAACAGAGGGGGAAATTTGGAAAAGTGAATCGATGAAAATTGCCTATCTATCTCAAGATGTGAACGACCTGCCCGAAGAAAAAACGGTTTATGAATACTTTGATCTAGAGGAGAGGCATCAAGTGACGCAGGCAAGGACGATCTTTGCCAACATGGGAATTGAGGACCGCAAACTTTCGAAGCCAATCCGGCACTTAAGTTTGGGTGAGCGAACGCGGATAAAACTGGTGCTAATGATTCTGCAGGAATATGATGTGCTCGTTTTGGATGAACCGACGAATCATCTCGATCTGCCGAGCCGGGAGCAGTTAGAGGAAACATTGTCACAGTTTTCTGGCACACTTATCATCGTCTCACATGACCGATTTTTCGTTGAAAAGCTGTGTGATAAACTGCTAGTTATTGAGAATCAGCAGATCAAGAGGATAGAGATGGGCCTTGGTGAATACGAAGAACAAAGTAAACGTTCTACAAATGAAGGTGCTCAGCATCTAGCTGAAGAATTAGTTTTAGTAGAAAACAAGATTACAGAAATGCTTGGGAAAATAAGTTTTTGTAAAACGGGGACGGATGAGTACAGAGCGGTTGATGAAGAGTTACGACTATTAATGAGTAAAAAGCGGCAGCTCGTACAAAAAATATCTCTGTAAAACAAAGTCAGGTGGAAGTATCCGCCTGGCTTTGTTCAGTTGGATGAGCCTGAAAATTGATAATCACATAAATTTTTGAAGGAATAACATAAAAAATGGAGTCGATCACATAAAAGTAAGACCTCATCACATAAAAGTAAGACCTCATCACATAAAAAACACATATAATCACATAATTCTAAATTTTTAAGCAATAACCATTGAAATTTCAGATAACTCGTTTATACTCTCTTAAAAAGGAGAGTGACAACCATGAGATTTTTAGAGAAAGTAAGTAAGACAGCGGGCAACACCTTTGCGATTTGGGTGATACTTTTTGCCATTGCAGCATTTTTGATTCCAGAAGGCTTCACATGGATCGCTCCCTATATTCCTCTTTTATTAGGAATTATCATGTTCGGGATGGGGTTAACCCTTTCGCTGAATGATTTTAAAGCAGTGTTTCAAGCTCCAAAGAGTGTTTTTATTGGTGTGGCAGCACAGTATACGATCATGCCGCTTCTTGCGTTTGGACTAGCAACGGCATTTAAATTACCAGCAGAAGTAGCAGTAGGGGTGATTTTAGTAGGTTGCTGTCCTGGTGGAACGGCATCAAACGTGATGACTTTCCTAGCAAAAGGTAACACCGCTTTATCGGTTGCGGTGACATCCGTGGCAACACTGCTCGCACCGATCTTAACACCAGCTCTAACGCTGCTGTTTGCGAGCAAATGGCTTTCAGTATCTGCGGGCAGCTTGCTGTTATCAATCGTTCAAATTGTAATCGTACCAATTGTATTAGGTCTAGTTGTAAAACTCTTATTCCGTAAACAAGTGGAAAAAAGCGTGGCTGCACTACCACTAGTATCAGTAGTTGGAATCGTAGCTGTAGCATCAGCTGTTGTAGCAGCAAACGCAAAACAAATTGCTGAGACAGGATTATTAATCTTATCCATTGTGGTTCTTCACAATGTGCTAGGACTTTTAATCGGTTTTCTGATCGCGAAAGGTTTGAAGTTGGACTTTGCCGATCAAAAGGCCATTTCCATTGAAGTCGGAATGCAGAATTCTGGTCTAGGTGCGGCGCTTGCAGTGGCTCACTTTTCGCCGTTGTCTGCAGTGCCGAGCGCAATTTTTAGTGTGTGGCACAACATATCAGGACCATTGCTTGCAACATGGTGGGGAAAGAGAACGGAACGTGATGACGTACAAACGAGCACTCACACTACATCATCTAAAGTGGTTTAACAGTGAGAGAAGCAAACCTTTATACATTGTGGGGTTTGCTTTTTCTTTTATTAATTGTTCATTTCAAAAACCATGTTAGATAATCTTACATGGGTGTAGAATCTGCGCCAGAACTGTATAGAATGAAAGAAACAGTTCAGTAGGGGGCGTTCAGATGGAAGATATCATGTTTTCATTAAACAGTGTTTGGCTTGTGCTAGGTGCACTTCTTGTCATTTTAATGCAAGGCGGGTTTATCTTACTTGAAGCGGGATCGACTCGAATGAAAAATGCCGGCCACATTGCCGGAAAGACTGTCTTTACGTTTGGTTTAGCATCAATCGTATTTTGGGCAGTTGGATATGGATTTATCTTTGGAGGTAACTCAAACTTTTTTATCGGGTTGTCTGATTTTTTCTATTCAGGTGATCAAGCTGAGGGAATGGCCTACTCGACAGCGGCATTCTTCATGTTTCAGCTCGCGTTTGCAGGAATCTCGTTAACAATTGCGTTTGGAGGATTTGCTGAACGAGCGAAATTATCAGCCTATCTCGTGTTTGCTATTCTTTTCTCTGTAGTGGTCTATCCGGTTGTAGCTCACTGGATTTGGGGCGGAGGTTGGTTGGCAGAACATGGTAAGCAGGATTTTGCAGGGTCTACGGTAGTTCACTTAACAGGTGCGATGGCAGCCTTTGCAGCGACGATTCTCTTAAAACCGCGTATCGGAAAGTTCAATAAGAACGGTACATCTAATAACATTTTCGGTCACAACCAAGTGTACACGGCTTTAGGGGTTATCGTCCTTTGGGTAGGATGGTTTGGGTTTAATGGAGGAAGTACCTTTGTAGTTGATGATGGATTCTTTGGATTTGTTGCGTTAAATACAAATCTTGCTGCTGGGGCAGGTGCGGTTGCCGCACTGATTATTTCATGGATGGTCCTTGGTAAATCGGACATTCCGACAATATTAAACGGTGCGTTAGCAGGTCTGGTTGCGATCACAGCTTCTTGTGCATTCGTTGAAACATGGGCAGCAGTTCTGATCGGATTTGTTGCAGGAATCTTAGTATTCTATTCTGTTAAATTTTTCGATAGATTAAAAGTAGATGATCCGATCTATGCGTTGAGCGTTCACGGAGCAGCTGGAGTATGGGGGACGTTATCTACAGGGTTATTCGCTACGCCAGAACTTGCTACAGTAGGGAAGCCCGGATTGTTCTACGGCGGTGGATTTTCTCAGGTTGGCGTTCAAGCGATGGGTGTGTCTGTGTCAGCGTTATACGCATTTGTTGTTTCCTTCGTTCTTTTATACGCTATGAAAAAAGTCATGAAAGGTCTTCGAGTTTCTGAAGAAGAAGAAATTATCGGTCTGGATGTTAGTGAACACGGAAACTACGGTTATCCAGAGGCGTTCATCGCGAACGAAGAAAAGAATAGAATCGCAAATTAATAGTGGATAAAAGCATTGGGGTCTATTCCTCAATGCTTTTATCACATAGGATGTGTAAAAATGCCTTATTCACAGATAAAAAAATGGCGTGATAATAAATGGAACGACCATCAAGATTCATCTCATGCTTTAAATGATTTTCATGATGAACTGATGATGAAAGTATTCGATGCAGCTCTTGAAAGGCATATCTCAGAGTTTGGTCCAGTTCCTTGCCGTTATACGTGGTTTGTAATGGGAAGTGCAGGTAGATTTGAACAAGCGATCATCTCAGATCAAGATCATGGTCTGATCTATGAGGAAAGAAACGAAAAAACGAATCGATACTTTATTACATTCGGAAAAGAATTAGCGAATGGGTTAAACGAAGTTGGTTATCCGTATTGTGATGGAAATGTAATGAGCTCAAATCCTATTTGGAGTAAATCAATAATAGAGTGGGAAGAGCAGCTGTCAAAGTGGCTAACTGAAGAGAGCTTTGAGAGTATACGATTTCTTCTGATCTTCTACGATGCGCGAGTGCTTATTGGTGAAGAAGCATATTGCAAGAAACTTAAACAAATCGTACATGATTACATTAAGAAGAATCCGCGTTTTCTAGAACGCTTGTTAGAAAATACACAGCATGTAAAAAAAGCGGTCGGGTTCTTTCATCAATTTTTAACAGAACCACATGGCGCGCATGCAGGCAGTATAGAGCTAAAGCAATCAGGTTTCTTTCCGTATGTTAATAATGTGCGTTTGCTTGCAATGAAAGAAAGTCTAGAAGCTACTTCAACTCTTTCAAGACTAAAAGCGCTTAATAACATGTCTAAATACAAACAAAATCTTAGTTGGTGCGCTAAAGAATTTGAAAAATTGCTTCATTACAGGCTGCAGTATCATAAAAAAAATACAGAAAACTATGATGATATACACTACTTAAACATTAAAGAACTCAGTAAAGACGAGAAAAAAGAGATGAAACATATTCTATTAAACGGTCAAAAACTCCAAGAATATACTCAATCCGTCATTAAAGGAACGATAGAAACATGAGGATGAATCCGCTTATTCAATTTATGAAGCAAGTACAGGGGAAAATTAACTCAAGTGTTTATGCGTCGTTACAAGGGCAATCTAGTCCTCAACATGTCGCATTTTTAAGGCAGCTTGAAAAAGAGTTGAAAATGGAAGAGAGTTTAACTGTACCCCTCAATGATTTGAATGTAGTGGTTTTTGATCTAGAAACTACTGGTTTTTTTCCTGAGCAAGGAAACCAGATTCTATCAATCGGTGCTGTGAAAGTAAAAGGTGGAGAAGTAAGGCGTGAAGAAACTTTTTATTCTCTCACGCATTGTAAGGGTCAGCTTTCTCATGAGATCAAAGAGCTTACAGGAATTGAAGAGAGTGAACTTGAGAATGCGCCTCAATTATCCAAAGTGCTAGTAGATTTTTATGATTTTGCAAGAGGTCATGTCCTCGTGGCTCATCATGCAAGTCACGAAAAGAAGTTTCTGCAACATTATAATTGGAAGCTATTTCGAAGTCAGTTCAAACACCGAATAGTAGATACTTCATTTTTACTAAAAATTGCTGAGCCAAACGTTAATCTTGTTACTTTAGAAGATTGCTGTAAGCATTGTAACGTGCCTGTGATTGATCGACACCATGCCTTAGGAGATGCGAAGATGACGGCTGAGCTTTGGAGTGTTTATGTAGCACGCGTTCAAAAGTTAGGAATTAAGAATTTGAGAGAGGTATATGAACGACTCTCGAGATGAAACAGCTGGCACCATGAAATGTGGAGCCAGCTGTTTTTAATTTCTCATATTAAATTGAGCGTTAATCTGTCCGCGAATCATTTTATTACGTTCGTCACGTTTCTGTCTTTTCGTAAGTTCTTTTTTAATCTCAAATGTTTGTACACCATCTTCAATTTGATCAGCAATTTCCATAAGACGTTCCACATCCGAAAATGAGTATTTACGCGTGCCTTTACCTGTTCTTTCTGGAAAGATCAGTTTTCTTTCTTCGTAGTAACGGATCTTCCGCTCTGATAAACCAGTAAGTTCACTGATGATACCGATAGACATGACCTTTTTATCTTTATAAGATGATTTATCAACAGGCATTTTGAGCCTCCTATCCTAAGAAATGCAAAACCAGACAATTCTAAATATTGTTATTTATTATATCATATTGATGTTAGGTTTTCTTACATATATTTTATTCCAATACATTTTTCTTGGTGAATACAATTTTATACCGTTGTTTAGTTTCTTATAAGTATGAAAGAAGTCCTTTTCTAAAGAGCTGTTTTAAAGAAGGAATGGGTACAAAAGGAGTTGATAAAATATTCAGACATATGACATAATTAGCAGATGTTCTATTGAAAGCGTTTTATTTAAGGGAGAAGGAGGAGCTGAAATTGAACAATGAAGTGAAATTAAACAATGAACTTAATACTGTTGCTGCTAGTGAACCAGTACCACCTCAAACGATGGGTCAAAAGTTAAAAATGATCGGTCCGGGTTTCGTAGTAGCAGCAACTGGTGTAGGTACAGCAGATTTAGTAACTGCCATTGTAATCGGTACCTCATTCGGAATGACTTTTGTATGGGCCATCGTAATTGGTTCTATTTTAAAGTATTTCTTAAACGAAGGAGTTGGCCGCTGGTATCTCGCGACAGGTCAAACTATTCTACAAGGTTGGCATTCATTAGGGAAGTGGGCGACTGGCTATTTCGGTGTTTACTCCGTTATCTGGGGCTACATTTACGGTGCCACCGCAGCGATGACTTGTGGACTAGGTATGCATGCGATGCTTCCGATCATGCCGATCTGGGCTTGGGCAATCGTTCATTCCCTATTAGGTTTTGCACTTGTTTGGACAGGCCGTTACTTGCTTTTTGAAAGAATCATGACGGTATTAATCGGTGTCATGTTTATCACAATTATTGGTACATCATTACTCTTTTTGCCTTCAATTGGTGAATTTGCGGGTGGTTTTGTACCCAAAATGCCAGACGGATCGCTCATGTTAGCTCTTGGATTGATTGGAGGAGTAGGCGGTACGATTACTATGGCTTCTTATGGATATTGGCTAAGAGAAAAGAATTGGAAAGGAAAAGAATTTGTTCCCATTATGAGACTCGATACGAAAGCAGCCTATGTAATTACAGGAATCTTCACTATGGCTGCACTCGTAATCGGAGCTAAGTTCTTATTTGGAACGGATGTAAAGTTAGAAGGAGACCAGGGTCTTCTTAATCTTGCAGAACTGTTAGGTCAAGAATTCGGAACACCGTTACGTTGGTTATTCTTAATCGCGTTCTGGTCTGCTGCTTTTACTTCACTTCTTGGCGTTTGGAACGGTGTGCCTTATCTGTTTGCGGACTTCTTAAGAACAATCAAGACGAACAAGGAAGACTTACATTCGGTTAAGCCGGTTACGGAAAAAGATAAGTCATATCGTGCTTATTTAGCGTGGCTGACTTTCCCTCCAATGCTGATCTTCTTTTTAGGAAAGCCTGTTCAGCTGATAATAATATATGGTGTGCTAGGTGCATTGTTCATGCCGTTTCTTGCAATCTCACTCATTATCTTATTAAACTCTAAAAAAGTTGATGTTGAGTATCGCAACAAGTGGTTAACTAATGCAGTCTTGATCGGGTGTCTTCTCATGTTCGCCTTTTTAGGAATAAATGAGCTGCAAAAGCTGTTTTAAATAGGGAGGACTTTGCTATGAAGAAGAATATCGGAAAAGTTGTAGGTTTTGAACTTAGCAGTCAAGAACCTGAAAAGGCGGTAACTTTCTATCGCAATGTATTTGGGTGGCAGATTGCAGAACCTCAATGGGATTATTGGGCAGCTACAACTACTGAAGGTGAAGATAAGAATGTTAATGGTGGAATCGCAAAAGGTCCACAAGATTTTCCACATGGAACTCGTATTCAAATCGAAGTTGAAGTTATTGATGATGCGATTGAGCATGCCGTTCTTAACGGAGCGACTATTGTAAGAGAAAAGATGGAATTTGAAGAGTTTTATCTGGCTTACCTTAATGATCCAACAGGTATAGGTTTTGGATTAATACAGAATAAAAAATAGAATACGAACAAATAAAGCTCAGAGGCTGCTCTGAGCTTTTTAAATATTTAATGGACGATAGATAATAACACCCGACTAGAACCATTACGGGTTAAAAAAGGTGTTTTGTATGTGAATGATCTATTATCTCACCATCTGCTTGACGAGCTCGCGATTACGTTCTTTAAACACCTCATTATGTGAGGATACCATCGCAACTTTTTGTGCATCGGGCTGGATGAACTGCTTTGCTTTATTTACTGCATTTGCAGCGTCTTGAAAAGCACCAGAGATTAAATTTAGCTTTCCATCATGTTTGAGGATATCCCCAGCTGCATACAATCCTGGGATAGATGATTCACTATTAGCATTTCCTGCGATATAAAAGTTGTCCGCTAGTTCAATGTTCAATCCTCTGTTACCTAACAGAGATGTATCTTGTTCATAGCCATGGTTAATGATGACTTCATCTATAGGAAGGTAAGAGATCTCACCTGTTTCGTGATTCGTTAACTCGATCTGTTCAATAACTTCATGGTTGGGACACGCAAATAATTTTGAGATCGATGTGTTAAAAATGCAATCAGCACAGCTGTTCATCAATTGTGTTACTTGCGCTTCATGTCCAGCTAGATTTCCTTTTCGATAAGTTAGATACACTTTTTTAGCGATCGGAACTAATTCATTCGCCCAATCGATTGCAGTATTTCCGCCACCTGATATAACAACAGTCTTATCTTTAAAATGCTGAAGGGATTTAACCGTATAGTTTAAGTTTGACACTTCAAACCTTTCAGCACCTTCGATATCTAGTCGTTGAGGATTCAAGATACCGCTTCCAACCGCAACGATAACCGTTTTAGAAAAATGCTGCTCACCGGAAGAACCTTGCAAAATAAAAATTCCATTCTCATCTCGTGAGATAGATTCTACTTTTTCATTTAGTGCTACTTCAGGATGAAACGTAAGTCCTTGTTCCACGAGTTTTTCAATAAGTTTTGCACCAGGAAGTGGAGTATGTCCTCCAACATCCCAAATCATCTTTTCTGGATATACATGAATCTTTCCGCCTAACTGCGGTTGAAATTCAATAATTTTTGTTTTCATTTCACGAAGACCACTGTAAAAAGCTGAATAAAGGCCTGCTGGACCGCCGCCGATAATGGTAACATCGAAAACGTTATGTTGATCCATAATGTTCGCTCCCTTTTTGGAACATAATATTGATTATCATTCTCAATTAGTAGTATACAATCAGTTTTAAAACTTTACAATCAGGAAATTGAAAGTGTTAGAAAGAAAGGGGATTAGCCGAAGATGTAGAAGGTTTAGACATAGAAGGTTTATCTCCAAAATTCACATTAAAAAGGAGCAATTTATGTACGAGCAAAAGACAAAAGAAACCGATCAGAGTGTCGTGGAGTTTATTGAGAGTGTAGATCAACCAAAAAAGAGAGAAGACGC
Organism: Fictibacillus sp. 7GRE50; assembly: GCF_015903875.1. Lineage (NCBI taxonomy): Bacteria > Bacillati > Bacillota > Bacilli > Caryophanales > Fictibacillaceae > Fictibacillus > Fictibacillus sp. 7GRE50. The sequence goes on along the minus strand of NZ_JACZDW010000002.1, from coordinate 280,371 downwards.
ATACAAGCTGCTTGATATATTTACACAAACAACTGGGTTTGAAGCGAAGATGTGGGGACCGAGTATTATTGGATTCGGCTCCTATCATTACAAATACAAGACAGGGCATGAAGGGGACGCGCCTCTTGTTGGCTTCTCGCCAAGAAAAGCAAAGACTAGTCTGTATTTTGCCCCAGGGGACCCAGGTCGAGCTGAGCTGCTTCAGCACTTCGGTAAGCATACAACGGGTGCCGCTTGTGTATACATTAATAAACTAGCTGATGTTGATGTGAATGTGTTAAAAAAACTAATCAACAATTCTGTTGAGTTTTTGTTAAAAACGTATCCTCAAGAATAGGTATCTGTACGGAGTAACGATCGTCAAGAATTTGTTCGTGCTCTCAGGTTCCTTATTCGTAAAGGAGGTGAGCCGATTATGAAGAAAGGTACTAAACCTAATAAAAGCGGAATGGCAATCGGAATTGCAATTGGTGTAGCAATCGGCATTGCACTTAAAAACGTTGGATTAGGTATTGGTATAGGCATTGCATTAGGAATTGCTTTTGGTCTTGGACCAAAATAGAATGATATTTGAAAAGGAGCCCGATAGGACTCCTTTTTTAATTAATGTTTTTTATGACAGCCGCAGCTTTTCTTCTTCTTTTTCTTGCAACGCTTACATTTTAGATAGATATAGTGTGAAGAAGACTCACATTTGTCTTTTTTCCAACAACCCATTTAAATCACCCCATTATTTTCACAACACCTTTGTTTGGTGCTGGTAATACATCATATGCAGAAAAAGGACAAGTTGATTAGACGTCAAGAGGAGTAAAAACGTACATTTTTTTGTAATTCAGCAATATGTAATGTTTTGTAAAACATGCTATCATAAAGCAAAACACTAGGAGTTGATTGAAAATTGAAACAAGAAATAATGGATCGGTTTATTACATACGTAAAAGTAGATACACAATCTGATGGAAGAAGTGATACGACTCCATCTACAGAAGGTCAGTGGACTCTGGCAAACATGCTTGTTGAGGAACTAAAAGAAATTGGTATGGAAGAAGTAACAGTCGACAAAAACGGATATGTTATGGCGACATTACAATCGAATTCACATAAGGAAATCCCGGTCATCGGGTTTCTTGCACACGTAGATACAGCTACTGATTTTACCGGAACGAACGTTAAACCGCAGATCGTTGAAAACTATGACGGAGAAACGATTATCTTAAACGAAGACTTACATATCGAATTGTCTCCAAATGACTTTCCTAGTTTAATAGATTATAAAGGACATACATTGATCACAACAGACGGCACAACATTGCTCGGTGCAGATAATAAAGCGGGCATCGCTGAAATCATGACTGCGATGAAGTATTTGATCGAACATCCAGAGATTAAGCATGGAAAGATCAGAGTGGCTTTCACTCCGGATGAAGAGATCGGACGCGGTCCTCATAAATTTGATGTGGCAGCGTTTGGAGCAAAGTATGCCTATACGATGGATGGCGGCCCTTTAGGTGAATTAGAGTATGAGAGCTTTAACGCGGCTAGTGTTAGAATTCGTATTTTAGGAAAGAACATTCATCCGGGATCTGCAAAGAATAAGATGGTTAATGCGGCGAAAATTGCGATGGAACTGAATGGTAAGCTTCCTGTTGAAGAGGCGCCCGAGCATACGGAAGGCTATGAAGGGTTCTATCATTTAACGGGTCTAAAAGGTGATGTAGAACAAACGGATATTTCATATATCATCCGCGACCATGACAAGGAACTTTTTCAAAAGAGAAAAGATAGAATGCAAGAGATCGTGGACGAACTGCGTGAAAAGTATGGACAAGATAAGATTCAATTAGATATGAACGACACGTATTATAATATGAAAGAAAAGATTGAACCTGTAAAAGAGATTGTTGATCTTGCTTCTCAAGCGATGAAAAAGCTAAACATAGAACCAAACATCAAACCCATTCGAGGGGGTACTGACGGATCACAGCTGTCATTCATGGGTCTGCCGACTCCAAATATCTTTACAGGCGGAGAAAACTACCACGGCCGTCACGAATATATCTCGGTCGATAATATGGTCAAAGCAACTAACGTCATTATTGAACTTGTGCAGTTGTTTGAGCAGGAAGCGTAACCTATAAAGCTAACCAACTTTGTTTTGGTTAGCTTTTATCTTTCACTAGGGGGAGTAAAGATGTTAGCGCAAGGTGTTGTTATTTCTGATGGAAAGGTGCTATTAGTAAAACAAAAAGTAAAACGTGGGGACATTGTATGGAACTATCCGGGTGGGGGAGTTGAACCTGGCGAGACTTTCGAACAAGCATGTATACGAGAAGTGTTGGAGGAAACGGGCTATACCGTAAAAATAATAAAACTACTGATTCAAAGAAAAGAAAAACAAGTATTTCTTTGTGAACTAATCTCAGGGACGCTCTCCATTGAAGATGATGAAGACATACTTGATGTACGCTGGATCGACCTACAAGAAGATATGTATTTTGATGATGTTTCAAGACCTGTGGTTGAAATGGTGATAAATAATAGGGAGGTTGTGTAAATGAGCTATCCTATTCGTGTTAGAGCAGGTGCTTTAATTATTGAAAATGATGCGATTCTTTTAATTGAGTTTCATGATGAGAATGGACTTCATTATAATTTACCATCAGGTGGTGTTGAAGCAAATGAATCTGTAAAAGAAGCAGCAAAACGTGAGGTGAGAGAAGAGGCATCCATTGATGTAGATGTAGGTCCACTCGCGTTCACTTATGAGTATGCGCCGCATCTGACAAAAAATAGATACGGAACGATACATTCACTAGGAATGATGTTTGAATGCAACAGGGTTGGAGACTCCGAACCTAGATTACCGGATAAGCCAGATCCGTACCAAACTGGCGTAAAATGGATTCCTCTAGAGGATTTGGAACATATCATTTTGTATCCGAGAGTACAAAATCATATTAAGGAGTATGTTAAACACAAACAGATCAATTCTTTTATTGAAGAACATTTGTTAGATACCTATCAGAAAGTATAGGTAACGCATTTATAAAATTCTGAAAAAAGCTGTTAATGCTATGGAAAAATCTTTATACTATAGATATATATATAAATAAACTAATCAGTCGATTTTAATTATTTTAAGGAGGATCCACATGGAGTCTTATTTTTTTGAACGTAATCGTAGTAGATTAAAAGAATTGGTGCCGAATGAATCATTAACCATTCTTTTTGCAGGAAAAGCTCCGCAAAAATCAGCAGATGAACAATATCCGTTCACACCAAACCGAAATTTTTACTATCTAACTGGGATTTCGGAACAAAACGTGATCCTCGTGCTAAAAAAGAGCGGTGGAAAATTTGAAGAAACACTTTTTATCGTAAAAGCTGATCCAGTCATGGAAAAGTGGGTCGGGAAAACCGTGTCTAAAGAGGAAGCAGAACATCAATCTGGCATAAAAGATATTAAATATGTGGATAGCTTTGAGTCGTTTGTTGCCAGTCAATTCTTTACAAATCAAGCTCAGCACGTTTGTTTAGATCTAGAACGCCGTGGATGGACGGGTGCCCCATCTGAAACATCACAATTCGCAAAACATATTCGAGAGCATTATCCGCATGTGACGATTCACAACGTATATCCTGAAGTTGCTGAACTGCGTGTGTTCAAAACGACAGAAGAGATTCAAAAGATTAAAGAAGCGATCTCCATTACGAAAGAAGGCATCTATAATGTGCTGAAACACGCGAAAGCTGGAATGAAAGAAAATCAGCTCGAAGCACATTTTGACTTTACTTTAAAATCAAACGGTGTGCGTGATTTCGCGTTTAAGACGATTACGGCAAGCGGAAAAAATGCTACGATCCTTCATTATGAGCATAACAACGCGCAAACGAATCCCAGTGAGCTCGTTCTTCTCGATCTAGGAGCACAAAAGGATTATTATAATGCGGATATCAGCTATACGTTTCCAGTAGATGGTAAGTTTACAGATCGTCAAAAGGTTCTCTACAATATCGTACTTAAAGCGCTAAAGGATACGACGGCTATCATTAAGCCAGGTCTTGAATTTGCTGAACTCAATATTCATACGAAAAAAGTGTTAGCAGAAGAGTGCAAACGTATCGGATTGATCGAAAATGATGATGAGATCTCTAACTATTATTATCATGGTGTGAGCCATTTCCTTGGACTTGATACACATGATGTGGGTTCTTACAAAGACCGCATTTTAGAGCCTGGAATGGTGATTACAATTGAGCCTGGGCTTTATATCGAGGAAGAAGCGATCGGTATTCGAATTGAGGATGACATCTTAGTAACGGAGGATGGATTCGAGAACTTATCCAAAGATATTTTCCGTGAAGTAGAAGAAATTGAAGAGTTTATGGCTACTCAAGGTGCTCATGCGGTAAAAGCTTAATAGGTTTTGAAAAAGAGGTCCTTGTCAATGGCCTCTTTTTTTACGCTCTTTTCTAAAGGCTGTTTTCGTATTCATTGTTGCTTTTGACAGTTTTTGATTTCCGTTGCAGATGCTCGCTTTCCGCGGGGCAGGCGGTGAGCCACATTCGTACGTTCCACTTTTAAGTGTCTCACCTGGCTAGTTGCAGTGGCTAGCCCCTCGAGGTCAAAAGGTGAACGGTCAATAAGGCAAAATGCGCCTTCCTAGCCCATTCACCTTTTGCTTGTCGGGGCTGGACGAGCCACTTCCACTTTTCTGACTGCCCGCCTTAAGAAGTTCCTTGCTCCTGCGTCTACAAGTGATGCTTCGTAGTAAGCTTCCTCGTCGCATGCCTTGCAAGGAGTATCTCATGTGGTAGGCACGCACCTTCCACTACAATCAATGTCAAAGAAGAAAATAAAAAAGACTTGAAAATAGCCTTTTTTTTCTCGTTTTTCTTGAGATTCATAGCTTTCAATACATACATAAAAAAATATACAAAATTTCTTCAATATTTGTACGTGAGTTGGACAAAAAAAGGGAAACAATAAATTACCAATAAAAAGAATGAACCAAACGAAGAGAAGAAACGTTAGCTTAGTGGAGGGTGAGTATACGATGAAAAAAATGAGATTGTTGGTTTGGGTAATGCTGTTTTTATTCGTGTCAGCATGTTCCCCATCAACGGATGCAGCAAAAGAATCTAAAGCCATATTGAAAAAAGATTGGCGAGAAATTGAAGAGACCACTAACAAGACAGTCAGAATGTACATGTGGGGTGGAGACACAGGAATCAATCGTTATATGGATGATTGGGTCGCTCCACGGTTAAAGAAAGAATATAACATTACATTGAAACGAATACCGATGGATGCACCAGAATTCTTAAAAAAGCTATCAAATGAAAAAAGAGCAGAGAAAGATGAAGGAAACATGGATATCATCTGGATCAATGGCGAGAATTTCAAAAATGCAAAAGACAATGGGCTGTTATTTGGTCCGTTTGTTGATAAGATGCCAAATTACAAAAAATATGTGGATGCTAAGTCATTAGATATTCAATATGATTTTGGAACAAAAACAGAGGGCTTAGAAGCACCTTGGGGAAAAGTGCAGTTCGTTTATCAATATGATGAAGAAAAGGTGCCAAATCCACCTCAATCATTTAAAGAATTAGCTCAATGGGTTAAAGAAAATCCAGGGAAATTCACATACCCTGATCCTGCAGACTTTACAGGTAATGCTTTTGTTCGTCAATTATTTTATGAATCTAGTGGAAACGTAAAAAACATTTTGGACAATGGATATGATGAGGATTTTGCCCAGAAAAATAGTGTGAAGATGTGGGATTATTTGAACGAGATCAAACCTTATTTATGGAGAGAAGGGAAGACATATCCGAATAATCTAACAGAACTTGATCGTTTGTACAGCAAAGGCGAAGTATATATGACGATGGGTTATAACGAGGCGCGAGCAGAGAAATTAATGAAACAAAGTGTATTCCCCGCAACAACGAGATCGTTTGTTATGAAATCAGGTTCTTTAGGAAATGCTCACTTTTTAGCGATTCCTTTTAATAGTCCCAACAAAGAAGGTGCGATGACGGCTATTAATTTTATGCTATCTCCTGAGGCTCAGTTAACAAAGTTAGACTCGGAATTTTGGGGTGAAAATATGTCACTTGATCCAGCGCGACTTTCATCGGCAGATCAAAAGAAACTTCAAACCATCAAACGTGGAGAATCGGTTTTACCCGCTGAAACTTTAAAAAAATATTTGCAGCCAGAAATAGATTCAGAGTACGTTGCTTGGCTGAAGGAGAATTGGGTTAATGAAGTGGTTCAGAACAAGTAATCCTTATGTACTTTTGGCTCCAGCTGTTCTAATAACCATTCTTCTCCTCGGCTATGGAATAGTAATGGCGTTTCTAGAGAGTATTAAGTACTACAATCAACCAACCTTAAGCGTTTATCGAGAGCTGTTTAGTGATGAAATCTTTATCACTTCTATCCTATACAGTCTTCGAATTGCTTTTATATCAACGATTCTTTCCATTCTAATTGGGCTGATCATTGTCAGATCACTATATCCGATTCTAAAAGATAAGTTTCCAAAGTTAATCGCCTGGATGCCAATGGTCTTTCCACATTTCATTTGGGGTTATATGCTGTTTCTTCTCTTTTCCCAAACGGGGTATATTTCTTCGTTATTAAGTGGAATGGGGCTAATTGACCTGCCCAATGAGTTTCCTGTTCTGTTTAAAGATTCTTTTGGAATAGGTATCATTATCACTTACGTGTGGAAAGAGGTACCTTTTGTCATTCTGATGCTTCTTCCCGTATATGAACAACTATCGAACGCTCAAAAAGAGCTAGTGTATACACTTGGAGGGAGAAGATGGGATGTCTTCTGGCATGTTGAGAGGCCGTACGTTTTTCCTGTCCTGTTAGAGACGTTTTTTATCATCTTTGCTTTTGTTGTTTCCGCTTATGAAGTTCCTGCACTCCTAGGAGCAACCTACCCTAAGATGATTCCTGTCATCAGCTATGACTGGTTCTTTGGATCAGATTGGACAAAACAGCCGTACGCTTTTGCGGCAATGTTTCTTTTGACAATATTTATCGTTCTTATTGTCTTTTTAACATACGTGTTCACTAGGAAAGGAAGGATCCACTTATCTCAAAGCTCTGGATCATTTCACAATTTAAAAGCAGAAAATAGTAAGTATTCGAGAGTCCTGTTTTTTACTATGTTAGGAATGACGTTTCTGCCTATATTCATACTAGTTTTGACTAGTTTTGTCCAAGAGTGGGCATATGGCGAGCTCTTTCCAAGCTCATTTACGACCCGAGGCTGGTACGAAATGCTATGGCATGGTTCAAAATTTACAGAGGCGATCTATACTTCGTTAGGCATCAGCTTGCTAGTATTATTGCTGAATCTATTGATTGGACTTCCAGCTGCGAAAGGTCTGGCGTTTCATATCTTCCAAGGTAAAAGTGTAGTAGAGACGTTATTATTGTCACCTATCTTAATACCTTCTATTGTAATTGCGCTTGGTGTACATCTAACTTTTATTAAGCTTGGAATTGCTAATCATTGGACAGGAGTAGTCATTGTCAACCTATTACCAACTCTTCCTTACACGATAAAAGTGTTGCGCGCAGGATTTGAGCGAATCGGCAAAAGACAGGAAGAAATTGCGGTTTCTCTTGGTGCTGGTGCATGGGGGATATTCCGAAATGTTTATTTGCCACAGCTCATTCCGAGTATCCGAAGTGTTGTTTTTCTTGTTACTGTGATTTCACTCGGACAGTATTTTTTAACCGCACTTATCGGCGGTGGAGAAGTTAACACGATGGCAATCTTATTCTTTCCTTATTTTCAAACAACAAATGATGCAGTAATCGCAAGTTTTTCGATATTATTTGCCATGATACCTATAGCTGTGTGGCTGTTAATCGAAGGTGCTTTAAGACTACTTATTCCAAAACAACCGAGGTGAAGAATGGAATCTCATTTTATTGAATTAAGTGACATCAGAAAAGTTTACAAAGATAAAGAAGTACTGAATTTGAACCAATTGAGTGTAAAAAGGGGAGAGATTATTTCCGTAGTCGGTCCTTCGGGTACTGGGAAATCTACTTTACTTCGACTGATTGCTGGATTAGAGAAGACAGACACTGGAGAGATCAAGATTGATGGTGAATATTTAACAAACGTACCTCCACAAAAAAGGCCGGTAGTCTATATGTTCCAAGAATCACTTCTATTTCCGCATATGAACATCTTAGAAAATGTAGCTTTTGGACTAAAGATGGCAAAAGTCAGTAAAAATAAGAGATATGATAAAAGTAAAGAAATGATGAAAAGAGTGGGCTTAGAAGGTTTAGAATCTCGTTTTCCTCACGAGATTTCTGGTGGTCAGAAACAACGGGCAGCTTTGGCACGGTCTCTGATCGTACATCCTAAAGTTCTTTTATTGGACGAACCTTTCTCCAGTCTTGATATGGAACTTCGAAAAGAGACGAGGAGATGGATCAAACATCTATTAAAATCGGAAAACATAACCGTTTTGTTCGTCACGCATGATTTGGAGGAAGCGATGGCTTTTGGAGATCGTGTAGCCGTGTTAAATGAAGGTAGGCTCCAACAACTCGATCGTCCACATTTTTTATATGAATCTCCAGTTAATGCATTTGTAGCTTCGTTTCTTCAGGGGGGCATATGGACAAAAGAGCGCTTCATCCCCGTAAGCTGTCTTAAGATGGGACGAAATGATGATCAAAATGGAAGAAGTGCTGAAGTGATAGAAACCTATTATCAAGACGGAAAGTTTCATAGTGTTTTATCTATCGAACATTCAGAGGCTGTTATTACACTAACAACTGAAGAAAAGGTGAATGTTGGTGAACAGGTAAAGGTTTACGAAGGATAAGTGGTGTTAAGATTGGAGAAATAAGAGATGAAGAAGACGACTTTCTCTATTATATTTTTTGTTATTTTGGTTGTTTCACTTATTGTTTTGAATCAAACGGTTCTAGACGTTACTCCTCGATCAGTTCGTAGATGGATCTTAACAATGGGAGCTGTGGCACCTTTCGTATATGTTTTATTGTATTCCGTTAGACCTTTCGTTTTGTTTCCTGCTTCTGTTCTTTCTTTGACAGGAGGTTTAGCATTTGGGCCGGTGTGGGGATTCATTCTTACTCTTACTGGAGCTACGATTGGCGCTCTTCTTGCCTTTTTTGCTGCAAGAAAGATAGGGGCTCGTCGAATTGAATCTAGATGGGGAAGGAAATTGCACAAATTACAGAACGTGCTAGAAAAGAATGGATTTTTAGTCATCATCCTACTTCGGCTTATTCCGATTTTTCATTTTGATCTGATTAGTTATGCAGCGGGGATGTCTAAAGTAAAAAGCATCCAATTCTTTTTCGGGACATTAATAGGCATTGTTCCAGGAACTTTTGCTTATACGTTTCTAGGTGCGAGCACGGCAGCTGATACTTCAACCATCCTTTATATTGCAATAATTTTATTTATAATCATTACAGTTCTTCCCGTACTATATAAAAAACAGATCAAACAATACCTATCGGTGGAAGATCAGAAGTGAGGAGAAGTATATGCTAGATACTCATGCAAGAAAGTATGTGCAGCCGACTATTCTGAGTACGGCAAAGCTATTATTGAAAGCGGGACTTAGTGCGAATCAAGTTACTTGGATCGCTTTTATCATTGGGACTTCATCAGGTGTTTGGATCTATTTTGATAGACCGATCCTAGCTGTATGTGTCCTATGGTTTTCAGGGTTTCTCGATGCAGTTGATGGTTCGATGGCACGACTTACAAAACCATCTCCTTGGGGAACTGTATTAGATATTACGTTTGATCGAATTGTAGAGATTAGTGTGATCATTGGGTTAGCGCTTGCGTTCCCTGATTCACAGCTAGCACTTTTGCTCTTATCCGTGTCGATTATCGTTTCGATGACAATCTTTCTTACAGTAGGGGCAGTGAGTGAGAAGCAAGGCATGAAGTCATTCTACTATCAAGCAGGTTTAGCTGAACGGACAGAAGGCTTTATCTTGTTCAGTCTAATGATCTTATTCTCTAATTATTTGACGCTCATAACATTATTATTTTTTGTGATTGAACTTTATACAGCATTGCAAAGATTGCTTGAAGCTAAGAAAATCTTGCAACACAAGGAGAGAGAGATGTGAAGAAGTATGATGTTGTCATTATCGGCGGAGGTGCTGGAGGGCTTACAGTAGCTTCTGGAGCTAGTTCTCTTGGCGCGAAAGTAGCACTAATAGAAAAAGAACGGCATCTTGGTGGTGACTGTCTTCACGTTGGTTGTGTACCTTCAAAAGCACTTATACAAGCTTCAAAGGATATTTTTACTGCCAGAACCAAAGCGAAGGAACTTGGTCTTGATGTTTCTGGATCGGTTGACTTAGGAAAGGTAAATGAGCGTGTACAGCAATCCATACGTGTGATCCAAAAGCATGATAGTGATGAACGGTTTACGTCACTAGGTGTCGATCTGTATAAGGGAACGGGAACATTCACTTCAGCAAACACTGTGAGAGTTGATGACCAAGAGATATACGGGAAAAGGATTGTAATTGCTGCCGGTTCACGACCTCTCGTACCGCCGATTGAAGGTTTGCAGGAAGCGGGGTTTTGGACGAACGAAAACTTATTTGAGCAAAGAGAATTGCCAGAGAAGCTTGTTGTGATTGGCGGTGGTCCCATAGGGCTGGAACTATCACAAGCTTTATCACGATTAGGCTCCAAAGTTACTATAGTTGAAAAGGGAAAGAAACTCCTATCAACTGAGGATGAAAGTATCCAAAAAGCAGCGCTTTCCATATTGGAGAAGGAGTTAACGATTCAGTTAAATTCAGAAGTCAAAAAAGTAGAAATAACATTAAACGGAAGAAAAAGAGTCACGATACAAAAAGGTAATGAGCAATATACAGAGGAATATGACCAGATTCTTTTGGCTGTCGGTAGACAGCCAAATAGCAAAAATTTGAATCTGAATGCTGCCGGGGTGTTTCAGGATGAGCGAGGATTCATCCCAACAAATGAAAAGTTGCAGACGAATGTACCTCATATCTTTGCAATCGGAGACATTAACGGCAAATTTGCTTTTACACATGTAGCTGGGGAAGAAGGAAAAGTTGTCGTTCAGAATGCAATTCTTGGTGTACCAAAGAAAATGAGCTATGATCACATTCCCTGGAATATTTATACCCAACCTGAGATTTTTCATATAGGCATGACGGAACAAGAAACGCGAAAGTTAGGAATTAAGTTTTCGGTTTATGAAGTTCCTTTAACAGATGTTGATCGGTTTATCTCAGATCAAGAAGCGGATGGATTGATAAAAATTATTACCGACCAGAAGGGTAAGATCCTAGGTGGGCATGCGATAGGAAATGGTAGTGGTGATTGGATGCAGGCTGTTATTTTTGCAATGAAAAAGGGGAGCAAAATTGGAGACCTTTCACAGATGATCTATCCATATCCTAATCATGCCGCTGCTATTCAACGAACCGCTGATTTATACTGGAGGAGCAAGTTGTTTAGCGGTACATTACCAAAACTAACAAAAAAGTACATCAGTTGGTTTAGATAGAGTGGTACGAGCAGAAAATGTTCTGCTCGTTTTTTTGAGGACTTAATCAAAAGAATTTCATAAAGAAATTGTGGCTTGAATTAAAGGTGTTTGTTCATGAATTTTTGATCAATTCTATTCTTTAAGCTCCATGCCCATTTTCCATAAGTGACAAAATCACCATAAGTAAATAAACCGTGCTTTTCACCGGTCGAAAGGATAGAGACGAACTTTTTTTGTGGTTTGAACGGTACTAGTGGTCTGCCTGTGATTAAACGCTTAATATTTTTCCATAAAACAGGTCCTTGTCTAACCGCATAGACACCATTCTTCGGAAGATTAGGATAATCAGCCAGAGAGACACAATCACCAGCTCCAAACACATACGGATAATCAGCGTTCTGTAGTGTGTCATCAACGAGTAAATACCCTTTTTTGTCAGTCGAAAGCAATGCTTGTTTAAATAGAGAGCTTGCTTTTGGTCCGGTTACGGGCAGGATTGCTGAATACGCTATCTCTGTATCCTTATCAGTAATGATGATGTTGTTCTTCAATTTCTCTATCTTTTCATTTTCGTAGTATACGAGATTATGGTCATTAGCAATTTCTCTAATTTTCTGTGTCGCTTTGTTTCCATAAGAATGAAGAAGTGGAGAGGAGCTGATCAAGGTTACCGGGTTTTTCAAACTTTGATTTTGTCGCCAAGCGAATGTCGATAGGGCAAGCTCTACTCCAGCAGAACCACCTCCGACAATAACAGGGTTTTCGCTTGAGCGAAATTCTTTAATCTGCTCTATAAAGCGGTAGTTTGGTTTAATGTTCAAGCCAACAGTTTGGGTTAAGTCCGATGAGATCCCAGAACCAATATCAAAAGAAATCACATCAAAGTAATAGATTCCTCCAGAAAACCCTAATAACACTTTCTGCATGGGATCAAAAGAGATGATGGTGTCCTCTATAAACGAGACAGTGGCTCGACCGCATAAAGACTCTAAATCAATACGGATTTCATCTTCGTCATAAAGACCTTCTGTAAATCCTGAAAACATCCCTGAATAATATTGATATTTTGACGATGTAATAAGTGTAACTTCTAAATCACTAATTTCTTCATGCAAAAGACTACGGAGAATGGAAAGGTGAGCATGTCCACCACCGATTAATAAAAGCTTTGTCAATATGAACACTCCAGTTAAATTGATGAGTATTTTTACTTAATCATATAAGGATGATGTAAATCGTGCGAATGATTTGTTTAATTAAAGGTAAAAAAAGAGAAATGTAACAAATGAGTTGGTATTAATGTTAGTTTTTGGATGTATTATATGGTATTTTACTAGATGGTGATAAAAATGATAATTGTTAAACAGCTTTTTGCTAATCTTGCAATCTTAGTCGCACTATTGTTTCTGTATACCCAAATTAAGAGAGATCCACCGCTTAGAATGAATTCTTCTATAAAGAAAAAGCTCACAACAGGAGTTGCAGGGGGATTGTTCAGTAATATCCTCATGCAATACAGCATTCCGATCGGTACAACTCTGATTGATCTTCGACATATTCCGATTATTCTACTAGCCTATTTTGGTGGAGCAGTGCCGGCATTAGTAGGTATGGCTTTGGTTATTGTGGGGCGTTTTTTAATTGGGATAAACATCTCATCTTATACTTCAGGTTTGTTGATGATCGCTATTACATTGTTTGCTATCATAATTGCAAGAACGAACTTAAGTCATCAGATAAAAAAATGGTCGATGCTAACTTTTGCAAATCTATTAACTACCCTCTTATTTTTCTATCTGATTAAAGACCCGCAGTTGCTACTTTACTTAATTCCTGGGTATTGGTTCGTGTCGTTTCTCTCAGGTTATGTAGCGTTTCAAGTACTACATATTTTATTTAAGAGTCAGATGATGTTTGATAAGTATAAAGCAGAGTCTACGATCGATCCATTGACTGGGCTAAACAATGTAAGAAAATTTGATGAGGTATTTAACAGTTGTATGGCAGATCTTGAAAAGAAGAAAAAGCTGTCATTACTGTATATTGATATCGATTTCTTTAAAAAAATTAATGATACTTATGGGCACTCAGAAGGTGATGTTGTTTTAAAAGATTTAGGGTTGATCCTTAGATCATGCGCACGGCCAACGGACATTGTCAGCAGGAACGGCGGAGAAGAATTTACTGTTTTACTCATAGATTGTTCACTGGATCAAGCAAAAAAAATTGCGGAAAGAATTAGGACAACCGTGGAAGAGCATGCATTCCTCTTAAACAGTGGCACAGAAGTGAACATTACGGTTTCAGTTGGATTATCTAACTTTCCTGAAACAACAACGATTGGAAGCTTGGTGATTAAAGACGCAGACAAAGCACTATATGAAGCAAAGAGAACAGGCAGAAATAGAGTGTGTATTGCTAAACAATAGAAGATATAAAGAAAGGAACGAGGATTATGTCGTTCCTTTTTTTTCTAGAATGAAATAGAGTTGTTATTGTCGTTGACTCCTGGTGGTCCGATGGCGACGACGCTAATATTTCTGCAATCAATAATAAAAGTGCGTGTAATTCCTAAATCGTCTATATAAGAAAAGTAAGCGCAGCAGGAATTCGAATCAAACTTCAACAGTTGAAATATAGTGGAGCCTTCTTGCAATTCTCCTGTAAGTTGAATAGGGTCCCGTGTTCCTTTATTTAAAAGAAATATAGATGGATTCATACTGGCATCACAATTCGTGGAAAGTTTCTCTGCTAGTTCCTTTAAAACACAACATGCACATCCACTGCATTTTGAATGGTTTGAACAGCCACAGTTTTTTAGCATAAGTGCTCCTCCCCTTTATTGAAGCGGTACGATTCCACTGATCTCGTGACAGTCAACTGCGACTTGCAATGTAACAGTATTTTGTTCAATTCTGATTTCAAAGAATGTACAGCAACTTTCTGGATCAAACCTAAGAAATCGAAAAGGAATTGGTGTTTCGCCGACTGGTTGATTTTGACCTTTAGGAAGAATGTAGAAAAACTGATTATTTGCCGTACATCCATCTGTACATTCTTCGTTTAGTCTCCTAAATATTTCACATATACAGCTATCACAGTTATTCGAATCAATCTTTTTTTCAAAATGTGACGGATGATGCTGTGAGAATAAGCTGTTTTTTGATTGCTTCATCATCAGAGCCTCCCCCTAATATAATCTCGAGAATAATATATGCATAGGCAACTGCGGAGTGACAAAAATAATGGAATTACAAGTATTCAACAAGAGGGAAAAGGCTATGAATTAGTGAATTAATATATATATAATGATCGATTTGTTCGTTTTTTTCGTATTCTTTCTATAGGTTCTATTACGACATTTATAAGTTTAGATTCTATCTAATAAATCATGCTAAAGAAGGAGAGAAGGGTAGAATGAACATTAAAGGCTTATTTCAGCAGAACATGAATTTTGGTAAGAAATTAATCCGCCTGCACCATGTTAACGCTCTCCTTTTTTTAGTTTTAAGTGTAACGGGCTTTGTTTTATTTTCATCTTCATTCCGCTCAGCACTTCCAACATTCAGAGTATGGATAAAAGATATCCATATCTGGATCGGCATCGTTTTTTGTTTGCCCCTCCTTTTTTATATACCTAAAATGCGAAAACACTTAAAGTCTTTAAGTAAAAAGAAAGAACACCGTGTGAACCTGTATGTTGTACTTAGTATTGTAACGGTACTGATCATAAGCGGACTGCAGCTTACGTTTCATCGCCAATTTCCACCAGTCGTAAGTTCTGTATCTTTATTTTTTCATGATGCTGCAACATGGTTCGGGGTTCCTTACGCCACGTATCACAGCATAACGCGAAGCAAGTGGTTTAAACGATTAACTGCAGGCAAGACTGTCGATCTGCCTCAGGAAGAACCGATGATTATTAGTGAAGAGAATCCGATCTATAGAAGACGGACATTTTTAAAACTTTTAAGCGGAAGTATTATTGCAGTAGCGTTTCTGCCTTCATTCTTAAAATGGATCAAACCATTTTTGCCTGAGAATGCAGGACCCAGTGAACAAGCTTTACCAGATGGAAACAATTTAAATCCGCTGCCGAGTCCAAGTCCAAAGTCTGCCCCTCCTGTTGGTGGTGGACGAAGAGGGGAATTCCGCTATTACACCGTGACGGAGATTCCAGAGATCAATAATGATAATTTCAGCTTAGCGATTGATGGACTTGTAGAAAGAAAACAAAAGTGGAATTGGAATCAGTTTGTGAACGTACACCGTGATGTGCAAGTCAGCGATTTTCATTGTGTGACAGGATGGAGTGTATATGACGTTACATGGGAGGGAATTCCTCTTAAGAAATTGTTACAAGAAGCAGGTGTGAAGGAGAAAGCAAAGTATGTGAAGTTTTATTCGGCTGATGGTGTCTACACGGATACGCTTACGGTTGAGCAGGCGATGATGGATGACATCATGGTGGCTGTGTTGATCGATGGTAAACTGATTTCACAGAACAACGGAGGACCAGTCCGATTAATCGTACCTAAAATGTATGCATACAAATCCGTGAAATGGCTGAATCGAATTGAGTTAATACAAAAGGAGCACGTTGGGTATTGGGAAAAAAGAGGATATGACAAGAATGCCTGGATAAAATCAATCTAAAGTTAAACAACCTCCATTAATTTCACGGTAACTTCTCATATATTCACGGATAGCGTTAATAATTTCACGGATAACTCTCATAATTTCACGTATAAAATTTTTTATCCGATTTTCGACAAATCCCCCTTCTTTTCCATGAAAAGGAGTATTAAAATAAATGAAAAGCAATGTGATGAAGGGGCAAAGGGAATGGAAATTGTTGAGATACGGAATGTTGACGAATGTACAGACGAGCTTTCTGATCTATTAATAAAAGTAGTAGAAGAAGGAGCTTCCATCGGATTCTTGCCTCCGCTAAAAAAACAAGAAGCTGATGATTTTTGGAAAAGCTGTGTGAGTCCTGACATCATGTTTTGGGTTGCAAAAATAGATGGTGCGATCGCAGCCACCATTCAGCTTCACTTGTGCAAAAAACCAAACGGCACTCATCGTGCAGAGGTAGCGAAGCTGATGACACACCCAGCGTTCAGACAAAAAGGAATCGGGCGAAAACTGCTGCTTCACGCAGAACAAAGAGCAAAAGAAATTGGACGGTCACTGCTTGTCTTAGATACAAGAGAAGGGGATCCGTCAAATCTACTATATCAGTCGTTTGGTTTTCAAGAGGCTGGGCGAATACCTTTTTTCGCTAAGAATGAAAAAGGTGGATTAGACACAACCATCTTGTACTATAAAACGATTTGACTCATAACTTTTTGCCGTCACTAGATGAAGATATTGCTCTTCGAGTGCGGCATTTTTTTCGTTCTTAATGTTACATAAAGTGTGATTATAAGTAGCAAGTTCAATCTTAATTCCTCCCAATACGAGGTAAGTTAACGAATTTGCCATAAGATTGTTACGAAAGTATGAAAATCCTTATTTTTCCTATTATTAAATCCCCATTCCTTTACAATTAAATTGAAGTATAGGTAAAGGAAGGAAGGGGTTTGTTTGGATCGCCAACTATTAATCTCAATTGTCATAATCACTATTTTATTTGAGAGTTTATTTGTTTACTTACTTCTATTGTATAAGAAAGGAAAAATAGATCAGAACCCAATATTATTACTCTTCAAAAAGGAGTGGAACATTTTATATCATGCCTTCTTTAAATGGAGAACCAAAAAACGTATGATGATTCAGAATGATAGTTACCTCTTTCATAAAAACTCCAACTATTTTTATCTATTTCTTGCATTAATCCACGAGCAGATCATTGAGATGATCGTGTTTCATATTTACCTAAAAAAAGAAGAGCCTGATATAGCTCTTATTATGCTAGTTTTACATATTTACAGTGTAATTTACATGTTGGGTGATTATAACTTATTGAGAAATACCCCATTTCGTATCACCAAAGATAAAGTAGTGATGAAAATTGGTGCTAGACGATCTCTATATTTCGATTTAAGCCAGATTGACTATATACAGCCTGCCTCAATAAAATACAACAAAAGTGGAGGTATCATAAATGAAAAGAAAGTATTCCATGCTACCGCTTTTCCTAGAATTCTAACTATAATATTTGGAATAAGTGACGAATTGAAATACGAAATTATATTAAAACAGCCTGTAGATGCACGAGGTTACTTCGGACAAAAACAAAAAACAAATAAGGTATTGCTCTATATGGATAATTCTTCAGAGTTTGTCAATGAACTTCAAAATCGACTGGATATTACCGGCACAACAACTAAATTAGTATAGCGGTTCCTATCGATAAGGCTTTTCAGGATTTCGATTCCGAAAAGCTTCAATTGAAATAAGGTATGAGAAATAAACCCCGATTGCTGCATTGCCATAAAACACACCCATGAATATCCCTGCCCATAGATTTCCTGGATGAGCAAAAACTATTGATATGAATAACCCTAAGACATTAGCGATAGAATTTAGCCATGTACGGAGTTTAGGAAACAAGACCTTCAAAATAATTAACACTAGAATGATGATCGGAACCGCGATAATAGCATCCCAAAAATTTGTATGGACGACCGGAAACTCTTCCACTTTACATGCTCCTATTCTGCAAGAAGATTCTACTAGCTTTGACGTATAACCAAAAATATAAAACTTTTAATTCTCGTTATGTATAATGAATGTAAATCTAGCTTGAGGAGTGGTGAAGGTAATGAATGTAGCTCTACTCAGTAAATGGCACGTGCATGCTGTCGATTATGCACGAGAAGCATTGGAGAATGAATCGATCACAATAAAAACAGTATGGGATGAAAACAAAGAGCGGGGTACCCAGTGGGCGGAAGAATTGGGGGTATCGTTTGAAGCGGACCTACAGAATGTGCTAGATGATTCGAACATCCACGGTGTAATTGTTACTACAGCTACCAACCGTCATAAAGAGATCATTATTGCTGCTGCGAACCATGGAAAACACATTTTCACTGAAAAAGTCCTCGCTTTTACAGTAAAAGAGTGCGAAGAAATTTTAGAGGCAGTAGATAGAAATAACGTACAACTCATGGTCAATCTACCAAGGCTTACAGAAAGCTTTTACCTCTATGCGCAACAAGCAGTAAACAAAGGACTCCTTGGGAATCTTACATACATCAGATGCCGTGTTGCACATAACGGATCTGTACCTTCGGAAGAAAATCCAAAGGGGTGGCTTCCACCGTACTTTTATCATAAAGAAGAGTGTGGTGGAGGTGCGCTGATCGATCTTGGGGCACACCCGATCTATTTAACGAATCGTTTAGGCGGGAACGTAAAAGCAGTAATCGGTAAACTGAATGAATTATTCAAATTAGGCGTAGATGATAACGCTGTCGTTATGGTGGAGTATGAATCAGGTGCTATGGGTATGATCGAGACGGGTTTCCTATCTTATGGAAGTCCGCATCAACTCGAACTTTATGGCACGGAAGGTACAATCATGGTAGAAGGACAAGAGGTAAGGATTAAAAGTAAGCACCTTAACACAGAGGATTGGGTAAACCCAGAGCTGCCGAATCCGATTTCTTCAAATATGGAGCAATGGGTTGATGCCATTGAAAAAGGTACAAAATCGACGATTTCAAGAGATGACATCGTAAATTTAACCGCCATAAATCAAGCGGCGGCAATTTCGAGTAAAGAAGGTCGTCGGGTACTGTTAACAGAATTAGAAGTGAAGCAAAATATTTGAAGTTAATAAAAAGGAAATTAACCTCCTTGTGCAGAATGTATGTTCGTAAACAGTTCTGCACAAGGAGGTTTTTTTATGCATCAAAAAACAATTTTTTTGAATCAAATGGCAGCCAACCATAATGAACCAAACTGGTTTGTCCCCATTGATCGGGCACTTGAAGGACTTACAGCTGAACAAGCAAGAGAAAAAACAGGAGATAGCAACTCCATATGGGAGATCGTCAACCACTTGATTTTCTGGAACGAACGCTACTTACAGAGGTTTAAAGGAAATTCGCCTCAGCAAAAGATTGAAAGCAATGATGAGACGTTTGAGAACGAAAACAGTCAGGACTGGGAAACAACTAAAAATCAATTGTTTGCTATACTAACGGATTGGGCCTCGGTAATAAAAGAAGCAGATGATCGTTTTTTTGAGATTTCTGCTCATGAAGACCGTCACGATCCTTGGTATTCTGTGCTTGCTAATGTAAACATCCATAATGCCTATCATATCGGGCAGATCATAGAGATCAGAAAATCAAAAGGGAACTGGGATTCTAAAAAAGGTGTTCATTAAGGGGGCGAGAATGTGGAGAATCTGAAGTTTGTATATGTTACTTACATAGAGACTTCTACTAAGAAAGTGTGGGAGGCTCTGACTAATGGAGATCTAACAGAACAATACTTTTTCGGCAGTCGAGTGGATTCAGAATGGAAAGAAGGTTCACAGATTACGTATTCACGGGGCAGTAAGGTTACTGATTGGGGAGAAATCTTAACGTGTGAGCCAGAAAAGAGGCTTTCCTTTACTTGGATCAATAAGTGGGATGAAGAAGAGCGACAAGAGCCAACCATTGCGACATTTCTGCTAAAGGAGATGAACGGTACAGTGCGATTGACACTGCGTCATGAGAATTTGAAGGATGCAGATCTTGTAGAGGATGAAGATACGTTCGTAGGATTTAACAACGGCTGGCCAGCGATCTTGAGCAACTTGAAAACAATGCTAGAAACTGGACGAACATTGCCACCAGTAATTTCTTGATTACTACTTAAAAAGGGGAGAGAGATTCTCCCTTTTTTTATGTAACGAACCATTCACCTTTAAGCGAAGCGATTATTATTAAAGTAAAGGCCAGGTTGTTCGCTCACAATATTATTTCTGTATTACCAGAGCAAAACATATCATCTAATGTTGTCCACTCTTGACTCTTAGGATAAATGTATTGCTTTTCTTCTTTTACAGATTACACATTCTTCTAGTGAAGTAGAAGATTTAGGATATTGTGCGCTTGTTGTACATAGAAATTCTTCCAAATTGTTGTGCCCCCTTCTAAAATACTAAAGGCTAAGTCTAGTAAAGAAACTATGAAAATTATTGTGAAATCACTTAACAGTTCATAGGTCTCAGTTTTAAAAAATTGGGAGAAGGGAATTAGTAAACAAAACATAAAGGAGGTGGCTAGCATGTCTGTTTATGACCAGATCAGCTCTTGTTGCAGCAGGATCGAGAAAGCAGACACAAAGGAAGATGTACTTCGCGAAGTAGATAAGCTGGACAACTACGCCTCTTATCTAAACGCAGAGAAAGCAAAACGACTTCATATTTATTGTGATAACATTCGTAAACTAAATGTTGATGTTCGAACAGAAACGGTCAACCAAGCAGGGTTTATTCGAAATTTATTTGCCTAACATAAAGATCCCTCATGATTTTTTCATGAGGGATTCGTACGTTAATCGTACCTTGTTTCCTGCAGTGCAGCTTGCGTTTCATGAAGATGTCTCAAATATTCTTTGGCATGATGAATGTGTTTCTTTTCTTCATCTGACATTCCTTCACCTGCGTCATGTATGGATTGCTGAGCAGTTTCGAGCCTTAATTTTGCTGTTTGAAAACAAGAGGGCGTTTGGTTTGCTTGAGCTTCTATCATAGCTTCATCCGCACGTTTTACATGGTCTAGTGCTTCTTGAATCTTTGGACTTATTTGATGATCCATTTCTATGATCTCCCATTCACTATTTGATTTTAGGTCTGTTTAGAATTCCCTCCGAATAAGATTTAAGACAAGCATGAGTTGTCCATCTTATACGTGGAGGTCTTCAATGATTATATTTTTTAAATATGTACTGCTAGGTCTATCTCTGGCGGCTCCCATTGGTCCGGTAAACGCTGCACAGATGGACCGCGGAATCAAATATGGATTTTGGCAAGCTTGGATGGTCGGGTTAGGTGCAACCGTTGCAGATGCACTCTATATGCTCATGGTGTACATGGGGCTTGTTAGCTATATCAATACTCCGTTCATCAAAACTTTTCTCTGGCTCTTTGGCAGCTTTGTTCTCCTTTACACTGGAATCGAGACATTCAAAAAAGCTTCTTTAGAAAGAAAGAGCAGTCAGCAAGATTACACCGTACATAACAGCAGGAGCTTTCTGGCTGGTTTTCTAATGTCTCTTACCAATCCTCTTACCATCTTATTTTGGTTAGGAATATACGGTTCTATACTCGCAGAAACTGCAACGAAGTATTCGCTGGAAAGTTTACTTCTCTATAGTATGGCCATATTTTCAGGCATTCTCTTATGGGATTTCGCGATGGCTGTTGTATCCAGCAGTTTCCGGAAAATGCTGGCTGATCGCATTTTACATGGAATTTCAAAATTATCAGGATTATCACTGATCGGATTTGGATTTTATTTTGGGTATAAAGGTATATCGTTTTTATTATCGTAAACAAGCAGCTTTGGAATTTTTCTAATGCTGTTTTTTCTTCCGCCAATGAATATTCAAACGTTTAAGTAAAACAATAATACTTGTAAAGCAGGAGGGTATTATTGTGAAGAAATCTAGTTGTAATGGACCGGTTCAACCAAATCTTGATCAATCAGAAGCAAAGGATATGGCTTGGTGGCAGCTCTCTCTTGTTGGAGTAGGATGTACAATTGGGACAGGTTATTTTTTGGGATCAACTATTGGGATCCAACTTACCGGTCCTTCAATTGTTTTTTCTTTTATATTGGCAGCTATAGGAACTTACATCGTGTTTCAGTTGTTAGCCAAAATGACAGCAGCTGATCCTCAAAAAGGCTCGTTTTGTTACTATGCCACTCATGCTTATGGAAGATGGGCGGGTTTTAGTTGTGGCTGGAATTATTGGGTCTCGAGCATATTGATCATGGGGAGCCAGCTTACTGCGCTTTCGATCCTTTCTCAATTTTGGTGGCCACATGTTCCGCTTTGGATCTTTGCAGCATTCTACGCGGTGTTAGCCATTATTGTTGTTTTAGCAGGTACGAAGAAATTCGATCAAGTTGAAAATTTACTGGCAGTCATAAAAGTGGCAGCTATCGTGATGTTTATAATTTTGGCGATCGCAGGAATAATCGGTTTTGTGGACGGTAAAAGCTATAATCTGGATATACCAAGAACGTACAACGGTTATTTTACAGGTGGGTTAAAAGGATTTTGGTCCTCTCTAATCTATGCGTTCTATGCATTTGGCGGAATTGAAGTGATCGGCATGATGGCGATGCAATTGAAAAAGACAGAAGAAGCTTCAAAAGCGGGAACGATCATGCTTTTTATCCTTACCATTATCTATGTCCTTTCGATTGGACTTGCCGTGTCTACTGTCGCTATAGAAACATTTGATCATAAAGAAAGTCCGTTTGTTACGGCGATGGAAAGGTATCATCTAGGTTTTTTCCCTCATGTATTTAATGGAGCCATCATCGTAGCAGGGTTTTCAGCGATGGCGGCAGCTCTATTTGGAGTGACCAACTTATTAAGGACGCTTGCAGAAGATGGAGATGCTCCAAAATTGTTTGCGAAAACCATAAAATTTAAAAAACTGCCGCTTCCTGCAATGGGTTTAGGAGCAGGAGGACTTTTAGCAAGTATTATCACAGCCCTACTTCTCCCAGGGAAGATCTATGAATACATTACAACCGCAGCTGGGATTTTACTTCTATTCAACTGGTTGTTTATCATTATGTCTTCGATGAAGATGTTGCAGCAATCCTTATGGGTGAAGATGATTTCGATTTTTGCTATCCTATTAATTTCTTTAGCCGTAACAGGAACTTGGTTTGAAGAAACAATCCGGCCAGGGCTATACGTTAGTATCGGGATCTCAGTGATTATAGGAATAATTTCAATGGTTGTACAAAAGAAACGGAACGATCAAGCAGGTAAAATGATTTAATTCTGCTAATTTTAATCACTCGCTTCTCTTTAAAGCATTAACACCTAAATATTTGAAGGGTCATAAGTCTTTTGACTCATATTGATACAAAAAATGATCTGATTCGACATCCACTTCGTTAGCTTAGTGCAAGACAAAAAAATTACAGGAGTGTGATGAATCATGATGAAGAAATTTGCGAGTACAGGACTAGCTTTGGGATTGCTATTAGGTGGAGGTACTGCATCCTTTGCTCAAGATGACAACACCACTGTAGATCTTAGCGCGAAGCTCAATGCTGCGATCGAAAATAATGAAACCGTAACTTCAGCTGAATTTACAGCTTGGGCAGAAGCAAATCATTGGGAGATGTCCGATCTTCAAGCTTGGGCAGAAGCAAAAGGAATGACAGAGA
Source organism: Fictibacillus sp. 7GRE50 (assembly GCF_015903875.1). NCBI lineage: Bacteria > Bacillati > Bacillota > Bacilli > Caryophanales > Fictibacillaceae > Fictibacillus > Fictibacillus sp. 7GRE50. The sequence goes on along the minus strand of NZ_JACZDW010000002.1, from coordinate 256,423 downwards.
GTGAAATTCAAGCTTGGGCAGAAGAGAATGGCTGGAGTGAGGAAGACAGCGCTTCTTTAGATTTAAACTTAGATGCTAGCCTAGATCTGGACAACATTTTGGATCGTAATGACAACGACCACTGGGAAGACGATGAAAATGATGACGAAGGAATTCTTGATGATATCCTTGGTGATCTATTATAAGAAATGTGAACAAAGAAAGCCGTTCCCGAGGGAGCGGCTTTTTCTTTTATACTCAGAATGTATATCTTGTTTGCACGATCAACCAAAACATACGAAGTTTCGAATCTGGGAAAATTGGTATCGTACACGTTGTCTGCGGCCGCCTATCCAAATATAGCCGGTAACGCTGTTTTGGCGAATTGCTACAGGGAAGAACCAAAAATCACGACCAAACTGACCTGGGCGACGAAGCCCTATGAGTCCCCAATTTCCTAAACAGCTGCACAACCGGGCACGAATTTGAGGAGGTTGGAATGTTTGAGTGAAAAAAGGTTGTGGTATTTGGCTTTGGGCAAATTGTTGTGGCGGTGGAGAAAATGGACCTGCTTCATCTTCTTCCGTTTGGCGTTCTAAATAGTGTGATTCATCTATGGAATGCTGATGTTGATGATAATATGGGTGATTGTTCATCGGATTATTATTCATAAGTTTGTTTCCTCCTTCCACTAAACAGTTTGTTCGATATATGAATATGATAGCTGTTCCTTTTGAGTAGCTTGTTCGTTGTACATAATAGTAAAATCAGAATGAAATGGGCTATATGATGGAGGTTTAATGTAAAGAATGAAAGCAATGACAATCGATCGTTACGGCAAGGACGTAGCATTACAAGAAACAGAAATGCACAAACCTGAAATGGGTGATCAGGATCTTTTAGTCAGAATACATGCCGCAAGTATTAATCCAATTGATTTTAAGATTAGAGATGGAAAAGTAAAAATGCTGTTATCTTATGACATGCCACTAATTCTCGGTAATGATTTTTCAGGAACCGTCGAGCAAGTAGGGAGTAAAGTTTCTACGTTTCAACCGGGAGACAAAGTGTATGGAAGGCCAAGAAAAGATCGAATTGGAACATTCGCCGAATTTATTTCGGTACACGAAGATGATGTAGCAATCGCACCAAGTAACATTTCTTTGATTGAGAGTGCTTCTCTGCCGCTAGTTGGCCTGACCACTTGGCAAGCCTTTCATGATGTAATTCAATTGAAAGAAGGACAAAAAATTTTAATCCACGCTGGTGCGGGTGGGGTTGGTACATTTGCTATACAGCTTGCAAAAGCCATGGGGGCATTCGTAGCCACTACAGCTAGTGAAAAAGGATACGATCTTGTAAAGTCTTTGGGAGCTGACGAGATCATCAATTACAAAGAACAAGCTTTTGAGAAAGTCCTTAAAGGTTATGACGCTGTTTTTGATACGTTAGGTGGACCTTCTTTAGAAAAATCATTCGAAGTGTTGAGACCAGGTGGAAAGATTGTTTCAGTTTCTGCCGTTCCGAATAAAGAATTTGCAGAACAAAACAACATGGGTTTATTCAAAAAAGTGATTTTTTCTATCATGAGCAGAAAGTTAACGATGCTTGAAAAGAGACACAACGTCCGCTACCATTTCCTATTTATGAAGCCGAGTGGAGAACAGTTAAGAAGGATTGCTCATTTGGTAGAAAAAGAAGATATCGTACCTGTGATTGATAAAGTCTTTTCATTTGACGATGCACAGAAAGCAATTAAATACGTGGAAACAGGGAGAGCGAAAGGTAAAGTTATCATCAAGGTGGAATCACCTCTAATTGCGAAAGGTTGAAGGAACTCTTACTTACTTTGTGGAAGTTTAGTGGACACAGAAAAATACAAAAAGTAGGATGATTTCAGATGATTAGATATCCATTATTAAAAGAAAAAGCATCAATCGGAGTAACTGCCCCTTCATCAGGTGTGCAATCGGCTCTTCATGACATGTTCAAGCAAGCCTGTCTGCGAATGGAGAATAGAGGCTATGAAGTAACTTGTGGTGATACGGTATGGACGCAAAATAAGGCGAAGTCTGCACCAGCAAAAACACGAGCTGTTGAATTTAATGAGATGGTAAGAGACCCAAAGATAGATGTAATCATCCCTCCTTGGGGTGGAGAGCTATTAATCGAAATGTTAGAACATGTTGATTTCACGAATTTGCCGAATAAGTGGATTTTAGGTTATTCAGACACAAGTACTCTTCTCCTTCCCATCACTTTGAAAACAGGAATCGCCACAGCACATGGCACAAATTTTGTCGATTTAAGAGGTGAGTACTCTGATGAAACCACAGCGATGTGGGAAAAGGTACTCTCAACAAGAGAAAGTGATAGTGTTCTTCAGAAGTCTTCTGATAAATATCAAAAAGAGTGGCTACACGACGCACCAACACCATACGTGTTTCATCTCACTGAATATACAGAGTGGAAGACGGTTTCGGGTAAGAATGAAAAGATTTCTGGGCGTCTGCTTGGCGGCTGTATTGATACGATTCGTCATCTAATTGGAACACCTTATGGCGATGTCGCACATTTTCATAAACAGATGATTAATGGTGAACCCATTTTATGGTACTTAGAAAACTGTGAAATGAACACTACTGATCTAAGGAGATCTCTGGTTCAAATGAAGCTAGCGGGCTGGTTTGAAAATTGTTCTGGTATTATGTTTGGCCGAAGTCCTGGAAATGAGCCAGTTAATGATTACACAGTGGAAGACGTATATGAAGAAACGTCTCGGGAGCTGAATATTCCAATCATCTATGATGTGGATTGTGGACATGTACCGCCTCAGATTACTTTTGTGAACGGGGCTTATGCCGAAGTTAAGGTAGAGTGTGGCAAAGGAACGGTTTTACAGCATTTTCGTCAATGACATTCTCTTATACCATTAAATAAAGCTGATAAAAATTCAATACAGTATAAATTAAAAGTTGTCTCCTTCGTGAAGGAGATAACTTTTTTTGGTGACTAAAATAATAATTTAAATAATAAATTGTAAATATTTAATAAATATGGTTTAAGTTTAAAGTTTAAGTGGTACATAGATTATACAAACATATTACATTTATTGTGCATTTGTTTGTATACCATTTGTGAGGAGAGATGAAATGAAAAAGTTTTTTGGGTCTGCACTAGCTGCAATCATGATGTTTGCTTTGATGGCATCGGGGGTTTTCGCTGAGTCTAATGATGCGATGGTTCGTATTGTACATGCTTCGCCTGATGCACCTGCAGTTGATGTCTACGTAGATGGAAAACTAGTAGTTGAAGGGGCTGAATTCAAGGCAGCAACTGATTACATGCCATTGCCAGCTGGCGAACATAAAGTTGAAGTCTTTGCAGCAGGAACAAAAGATAATGCAGTCATTTCACAAAGCTTAACGGTAGAGGCAGGTAAAGCTTATACGGTAGCTGCGGCAAACATGTTAGAAATGGTTGAGTTGGTAGTAGCAGAAGACTCCATGCAAGCAACTGAAGGAAAAGCAAAAGTACGTATCGGGCATCTTTCTCCTGATGCGCCAACAGTGGATGTTGGTTTAATTGGTGGTGATGCTTTGTTTAGTGGAGCTTCATTCAAAGCATTCACAGATTATAAAGAATTAGATCCAAATACGTATGATCTAGAGATCCGTACTTCAGACGGTACACAAGTGCTTGACCTCTCAGGAACAAAGCTTGAAGCAAATATGGTATACAGCGTGTACGCAATTAATACTGCTGATAAACTTGAAGTATTAGTTCTACAAGACTCAATGGTGATGCCATCAGAAATGCCTAAAACAGGAATGGGTGGAGCATCTGATGAGTCATCATCAAACTATACAGCAGGAATCATCGCAGCAGTGGCTGGATTTGGAGCAGTAGCGTTTGTCCTATATCGCAAACGTACAGCTCAATAATGATGAAGAAACAAATAATCTTATTTACAACCATATTCCTGCTGAGCAGTTGCTCAGCAGGATATAACTCTGAAAGTGATGAGAAACAAGAGTATAGGCAGAACGAGATTCTAGTTTCATCACAAGAAGAACGAGGGGAAACAAATACAAAAGCAGCCCAACAAACCGAGTCTATGATGAAAATGAATAACGAGGATACAAAAAAAGATCGGCCAGATGAGGCTGAATCTATAGGTATTGTTCCAACAAAAATAGAGATTCCAGCTTTAAAAGTTAGCGCTTCTGTAAACGGACAGGGACTAAACAAAGACGGACAGATGGAAGTACCAGATAACGGGGAAGATGTTGGTTGGTATGAACTGGGTGCTAAGCCGGGTGCGAATGGAAATGCGGTTATAGCTGGCCATGTGGATGATTATACGGGACCTGCTGTATTTTTTTATTTAAAGAACTTGAAAGCTGGTGATCTCATTCACGTTTATGGAAAAGAAAATGAAAAAGTTTCTTTTCAAGTGGAAAAGGTTGTTTCCTATAAAAAAGACGAAGCACCTTTACGTGTGATTTTTGGACCTAGTCAGCAGCCTAGGTTGAACCTCATAACATGTACAGGTGTATATAACAGGAAAAACAATGAACATGAGAAACGGTTGGTCGTTTTTGCAAAGCGAATCAAACAATAAAAAGAGCAGAGACCATCTACTGAAGATGATTCTGCTCTTTATTTGTAACTATTACATCTGTTTAACGCTCATCTTCTCAATCAATCTCCATTCAACATGCCGAACACGCCTTTAGCAATGCTGCCTTCATCGCTAGATCCGCCTCTATGAGGAGCTGCAGCAAAGACACGACTTGCTAAGCGGCTGAATGGAAGAGATTGAATCCAAACCGTTCCCGGTCCTCTTAATGTGGCAAAGAACAAGCCCTCACCACCAAAAAGCGCTGTTTTCACGCCTTTTACCATCTCGATATTATAATCGACACCGCTTGTCATCGCAACCAAGCATCCTGTATCTACACGCAACACTTCTCCAGGTGCCAATTCTCTTTTATGAATGGTTCCACCGGCATGGACGAAAGCCATCCCATCGCCTTCAAGCTTCTGCATGATAAAACCTTCACCACCGAAGAAACCTGCTCCAATTTTACGTTGAAATTCTATGCCGACTGTTACACCTTTCGCAGCCGCTAAAAATGCATCTTTTTGGCAGATCACTTTACCACCAAGCTCACTTAAGTCCATTGGAATGATTTTTCCAGGGTAAGGTGAAGCGAATGAAACGTGTTTCTTTCCGCGCTCTTCATTCGTAAATGTTGTCATAAACAGACTCTCGCCTGTCAGAACGCGCTTACCGGCATTAAAAAGTTTACCCATTAAACCGCTTCCGCCTGATGAACCTGAACCGTCCCCAAAGATGGTTTCCATTTCGATGCCGTCTTCCATCATCATTAATGCACCAGCTTCAGCGATTACCGTTTCTTTTGGATCTAACTCTACTTCGACGAACTGCATATCATCGCCGTAAATTTTATAATCAATCTCGTGGTTATTCATGTTCTGTTCCCCCAATAATGTTTAATCTGTGTTTCCTGAGACCATTTCAAAGTTTGAAGATTTACCGTTTTTGTATAATTGAATGGTTTCATAGGCTTTGTTTAATTCTACCTCATACAATAGTTGGTTTTCTATGTTCTTATCTTCATAATCAGCAATCGTCTCTTCTTCATAAAAGACTTTAAGTGTGGCACCGTCTTCTTTTACCTTAAGATTAAAGAATGTGATCGCGGGTTGATCTTGTAAGATGTTTACTCCATTTAGCATTAGGTAGATTCTTTCGTCTTGATCTTGAAACAGATGGATGCCATTTTGCTTTTTAGCAGTCTCGAAGAAAGACTGTACCTCTGAATCTGCTTCTTGAAGTGCAATAAAATCTGTGCGCAGTTTTGAATCATCCATACAGCCTGCTAACAAAATGATTAATTCAATCAGCACGAGTATCTTCTTCATCGAAGGCTCCTTAAGATTACTGAATGCACAAGTTATTACGCGTTAATAATCTTTTAGTTTCAATTAGTGTTTAAAAATTTTTGTCACACCTGTTAAGGCTTGAAGGAAATGAAAACGTAAGTAAGATAATCTAACAGCTTTGTTGAAAGAAAGTTTCATTGAGATATAGTAAAAAGAGGGGGTAGGGCGAAGGAGTGGCTACACTATGTCTTTTGAAAATACACCATATAAAGATAAGAAGGTTATTTCAATAGGTATTGTAAGTGAGTTAACAGGATTGTCATTCAGACAGATACGGTATTACGAAGAAAGAAAATTGATCTTCCCAGAACGTACTGAAAAAGGGACGCGGAAATATTCGTTTTCGGATATTGAGAAGCTGGTTGAGATTGCAAATAAACGAGAAGACGGAGTACAAACACATGAAATTAGAACTGAGATGAAAAAGGGGAAAGAAAAACAGTCAGAAAAGAGTTTGCTTAAAGAGATGCTTCGTGGCCAATTTAATGCTCATTTTAAGAGCAATCATGATCGAACATCATAAAAAGGCAGTCTCGGGTGACTACCTCTTTTTGTTTCCTACTAATCTTATTGTAATTAACCATTCTAGTATCTTCCATGGCAGGATGCTTTTTAGCCGTAACGTTAATCTCACTCCTTTGCCAATTGGATAACGGAGTTTAGGAGTTTTTGTAGAGATAGCAAGTTTAGTAACAAGTTTTGCGACATCAATAGGGTTCCCATGACCTGCCTTGCTGCTTTCCATGTTTTTCAGGAGTGCATCCATATAAAAGGAATAAGGAGACTGAGAATCGATAGTCAAGTTGTCGATCGAAGACCAAATGTTTGTTTGATAAGATCCAGGTTCTATAAGAACGACATCTATTCCGAACGGTCGCAGTTCCAAACGCAAACTTTCGCTGTATCCTTCCAACGCGTGCTTAGATGCCGTATAAGGTGATAGACCAGGAAACCCAAACGTTCCAGAGATGCTGCTCATATTAATGATGCGTCCTCGCTTGTTTTTACGCATGAAGGGAAGGACGGATTGGGTAACTGCCATAACACCAAATACATTTGTCTCAAACTGCAGACGATATTCATTGATTGATAGTTCTTCCGAAAAACCACCAAGTGCAAACCCCGCATTATTTACTAAAACATCAATGTTATGAAGCTCCTTGATATAGCCTTTAAATGTTTGGATAGAATCTGTTGATGTTACGTCCAGAGCATGAAGAAAAATTTGGTCACTTACCTTGTTTTCGTCTGCCAACTTTAATAAAGCTTCCGCACGACCGACATTTCGCATCGTACTCACTACATTAAAACCGGCCTTTGCAAGTTCAATTGCACAATACATACCAAACCCGCTAGAAGTGCCTGTAACAATGGCTGTTTTTCTGTTCATTTCAATCTCCTCATGTTAAAAAAGTTCGTTAGTTATGTACTAAACGTAAACGAACTTTTCTAAGCAATCAACTATTTATACGGATTGTTTGGCCGCTTATCTCGATAGTTGTAAATGACAAACACGAAACCTGAGTATGATCCAACCGCAGCTACTCCATAGATGATTCCCATTACGATTCCAGTCCAAAGACTATGTGGGTGTGCAATTAAAACAGATATGATTAAGCCTAGCATGCAGGCGATCGTTGGTATCCAAGCAGAGATGTAAGGAAAGAAGATCTTGAGGATTTCAATCATGATAATGATGGCGGGTATAGCAATCAATGCATCCCAAAAGTTAGTAAGAATGAACGGGAACTCCAAATAGATGCCTCCTTACCCTTTTTTGCCCTTTATATACTCTATACAGAATACAGCTAATCTTTCCTTCTATTTGTCCACATTCCCCAAAAATTTATTTGAATGATGTTTGTGCCGTTTATAGTCTAGTTACGTATGGTACTACTTCATATCTAACTCATATTTTCATTACCTTTTCAAATATTACAATGTGTAATTTCTCATACATTCTGCAGAAAATTGTTAAACCGCTGTAACTCCCTCACAATGTCTTTGTCATCTCTGCCTGTTAGTATGAGACAGGTCAGATTAAATAAGAAAAGGGGATGTTACTTTGAAAAAAGCAGCAGCAGGATTAGCAATAGCAGGTGTCGTGGCGTTCAATCCGATAGTGGGTGAAGCCGCTCTTGGAGATCAAACGCTGAAACCTGAGACGCAGCATTCAGACGTACAAGACCTCCAACAAACGTTAGATAAAAAAGGATATTTTTCATATAGCAAAACAACGGATTATTACGGTGACTATACGACAGATGCGGTAAAGAAATTCCAAGCAGATAAAGGTATCACAGTGGATGGTATCGCAGGTGATGAAACATTTAAAGCGTTAGGAATCGATACTTCAGAAAGTGATTCTTCAATTGTTGATGTAGCTAAAAAGTACGAAGGAATAGCTTATCAATGGGGTGGAGCGTCACCAGATGGTTTTGATTGCAGCGGATACTTACAATATATCTTTAATGAAGCAGAAAATGTTGAGTTACCTCGTACAGTGGATGATATTTATGCAGAAGGAACAAAGGTTGATTCACCAGCAGTAGGAGACATCATATTCTTTGATCTAGAAGGTGACGGGCCGAGTCATGCTGGAGTATATATCGGGAACGACCAGTTCGTACATGCTTCTTCTTCAAAAGGCGTAACAACTTCTGAACTTAATAGCTCTTATTGGTCAGAAAGCTATATCGGAGCAAAAAGTTACGAATAAATTTCATAAGCATGTGAAAACGTCCACTTCAAGTGGGCGTTTTTTTGATGGTGAAGAAGCTTTAGCGGCGAAACTGATTGAAACTTAGGTGTCAATCACTTTGTAGCAGGAGGAACTTGGGCACTTGTAGGTGATCATTAATGTGTTACAGGTGAAAAACACCACTTAAACGGCGAACATGTAATAAATATAATATCACGTACCGTAACAGTAAGAGAGACGCATAAAAAAAAGATGACCACGTTAGAAAACGTGAATCATCTCTCGACAGATGCACTTTGCTTTAGCGTATGCTTAACCACCTTTGTGACTTTACGTTGTTCAGCACGACTTCCACCAAACTTAAACACGATAACTCCACCGATAATGACGAGCACCCCTAATAATTGCTGAGAGGTAAACGGTATTTTTTCGAGACCGAACAAACCGAGTGAATCCCACATGAGTGCAGAACCTAGCTGTGACGTCAGGACGATCGATATCGCAAATGTTGGACCGAGCAGTCGTGTACCTTGTACTAAACAAACAACAACCCCGACACCAATCAATCCGCTGAACCAAAACCATGTCTCCATGTTCTTCAGTACGAACAATTCTTTTCCTTCAAAAACAACACCTAGTGTCATAGAAGCAAGAAACCCTAAACCTAACACAAGAGCTGTAGTCGACCAAGTTCCTGCAAGGTCATTGACTCGGGTATTAAAAATATTTTGCAGACCAACAAGTATGCCTGCCAGAATTGCAAAGAGTAAACCGATAAGCATGTTGCACGCTCCTTTATTTTTCGTATATATTCCGGTGATTAGCTAGTTCACTTAAGCCTTCTCGATTCTTCACTTCAATGAACCCTTTATGCCGTTCCACAAGACCATCTTTAGAAAGGTGTTGGATGACTCGGTTCAAGTGGCGATAGCTCGTTCCGATCAAGTTAGCGGCATCTATAAGATGACTCGTGCTCAACTTACCGCTATATAAAGCATCGGATTCGTCAAAACAAACCGACAAAAGATAGCTCGCAAAACGAACTTCGACCGGATACAGAAGATTAAAGCTTAGAGAACTTGATTTTACATAAAACTTCTTGGTGATCACGTTCAACAGAAATTTTAAGAGCGGAGTATGATCGCTACCGTATTTTTTCAACCAGCGGTGATGAATAGCGATCATATGCACTTCAGAAACGGCTTCAACCGTATTGATAAAGTCAGTTCCTTGAACGTACTCAATATCACCTACAACATCTAGAGGTGTTTTAAATGAAAGAATGAGAGTTCTTCCTTCAGGTGAGGTGTTGAAAATCTTCAGTTTTCCTTTTACTAACAAATAGAGGTGGTTGTAAGGATCACCTTGTGTACAGATTAATTCACCATGATCATAGCGGTATAATGTTAGATAAGGTAGAAGCTCATCATTTAAAATAGGTTTGATTTCAAAAGTCTGCAAATAATTCTGAAGCAGCTCAGGATCGTGAATTTCTCTCAATTTTCAAACACCTCATCTCATTCTTTCTTAAAATTTCAAGATGACAACTCCCGCGATCATCATCGCGATTCCAATAAATTGTGGAAGCTTCATCTCTTTCTTCAATACACCAAACCAGCCTTTGCCATCGATTAAGAACGTGATCGCTAGCTGTGAGATCAAGATTACCGCGATCGTTAATGTCACACCTATAGAGTGGATTCCATAAATATTTCCATAGATGACGACTGCAGCAAATGATCCTCCCGTTAAATAAATCGGTCGTACTTTCTTAAATTCTTTCCATTTTTGATCTTTTACGATCAAAACAATTAAGACGGCTGCGACAAAACCAGTCAATTGAGTAATCGTGGCTGCCTGCCAAGAGCCAATATCCTGGCTGATCCGTGCGTTCGCTACACCTTGCAGAGTAATAAAGGCGCCGGCAAAAAAAGCAAACATTATTCCTTTCATTTCATCACTTCCCAATACAAAATTCTATACCCATTAAAGAATAAGAGAGGATATGTTGGGAAGGACATATGTCCTAAAACTTTAAAATGTATGTTACGCACATGATAGTTACATGATGAAATGTTCCTTTTCCTTTCCACTTTTACATATTTCGTTTAAAATAAAAAGCTGCACGACAATCTCTATGAAAGAGGTAAGAATATGAAACGATTAAAGAATTTATCAAATAAAACTAATAAAAACAATGAACAATCAGCAGAATTTAAGAATCGTGAAAGCTGGTTAAAGATTATTATCATAGGCGCTTTTGCTTTATTGATCTTTTATAAAATAGCCACGGCACCATTCGTATTCCGCTTTTCAGATTTTATTTCCGTATTTAGTTCGTTGTTCGCTATAACGATCTCTCTCATCTATTTTAACAAGGTCAGCAAGTTAGAGAAGATGATTGAGTCTTTCACGTCCAAAGAGAGGGCTGTTCAGACTTATGAAACATCTCCGGCAGCTGCTGCAGTAGCTGATGAGCCTGAACAAGAGCAATTAGAGCTGTTCGAGGAAAAGGAAGAATTGATTGAAGCTCCTGTTTCTGAAGTAGAAAAAGATGAAGTAATTGAAGAAGATGAAAAAGAACAAGAAGGAAAAGAAGAAGTAATAGATGAAGAAGAAATCTGGGAAACACAGCGAATAAAAGAAGAAGAGCTAGCCAAGATTGAGATGGATAAAACACAGATCTACAACGAGCTCTTTACACGTGCACAGTTAAGCAACGAAGAAATGACATACTTTAACGAGAAAATCAGAGAAAAAGAAACGGAAAGCTTTAACACAAAACAAGAATTGAATCAGTTTAAAGATCGTATTCAAAATGTGTTCAAGAAAACTCCGCAATTTTTCCAAAAAAGAGATTCACGGATCGAAGGAATTGTTCGCATGATGAATCCAGTCACCCTCAAGAATGCGTCTCTTGAAGACTTAAATCAGCGTATGGATCAAGTGATTGATGTTATTCCTGAAGAAACGCTAAATTCCTTAATTAGAGATGGATTATTAGATGAAACATACCACCTGACACGCTCTGGTTACCGTGAATTCATGCACGTAAGTAAAACATTTCAATAATAAATGATAGAAAAAAGGTGTGCCTTTGGATTAAGGGCATACCTTTTTGTATATGTGTAAAGCTAGGCAGGACAATATATACAGATTGCTCGTTCAGAAGAAACAGGAAAAATAATTTCACGGTAATTCAGATTATATTCACGGTAATCAGCAATAATTTCGCGGATAACTAGCATAATTTCAGGGATAAAATAATTTTAACAACTTTCCACAAAACGACATCATCACCACAACAAACAGGTTCTCACAAATTTATTTTGCAAAAAGGTGATTGCCGATCTTCGTAACCGAAGCTCTTGAAAATATCCAGGTATCCGTTGCAAGTTCAGGGTTGTAGTAATAAACAGATCCGTAAGTCGGATCCCAGCCTTTCATTGCGTCAAGCACTGCACGATATGCATAGCTGGACGGCTTTAAGTGATATTGCCCATCATGAACGGCTGTAAATGCGTTTGTCTGATGAATAACATCACTTACATGACTCGGGAATGCAGGATCTTCTAAACGATTTAATATAACAGCGGCTACAGAAACTTTGCCTATGTAGGATTCACCACGTGCCTCACCATGAACAACACGTGCCATTTGTTCTACATCTTGTAGCATTAAAAAGGTAGCAGGACCAGCAACGCCATCGGATGAAAGATTCGTCTCATATTGAAAGTTAGCAACTGCTCGTTCAGTAATAGGACCATAATATCCAGTAACAGGTCCATAGAATAAACCAAGTGCTTTTAGTTTTTCTTGTAGGATGGAGACCTCATAGCCCTGACTTCCTTCAGTTAATAGTCCATGCGCTTGAACTTTAGTCGGAACGAACAAAAACGCCAATGCCACAAAAAAGAGTACCAGCTTACTTAGTAGGTTTCTCATTGTAAAACACCCTTCCCTTCATGATTTCTATATATTATCAATAAAGGATGATTTAGACATGAAGCGCATTCTCTATTTTTTTGCAGCAGTACATGTCCCTCTAAAGTAGGGAAATATGACAATTCATGTTACAAAACTACTAACTCGTTATATAAGCGTTTCAATCCAGAGTTAACGGGTAAATAAATGGATTGGTTAAGAAACGATCCTTACATAAAAATAAACCCATTTAACATTTTGTTAAACGGATATTGTCAATCACTCACAAATCGTGGATTCAGGAAAGAAGCCCGGATATTTGTTGCAAAGTTTTTTGTATTCAATTGGATATTGTTTGCTTAAAAAATGAATATAACAGAGGATTCTATGATTTTGGATATATTTTCTGTTCTTAAAATTCAGTTGATATTCCTGTCCAATAGGGAGGTTTAAAAGAGGCTTGTTCTTAAAAAAGAGAGGAGTCATGCAATTTGAGATGGCATCGTGCACATTTACAACTCGAATACTGTTTATCACTTCTTCATAGAACTTTTTAGTAAAATCTTCATTAGCGATCGGCAAGCTAGCAAAACTATAGAGAATAGGGTTTATAAAATTTGTGTTAACTGCCGCATCTAGTGTGAATAATGCAGCTAGACTGCCACCAAGGCTATGACCTGTCACGAGTAGCTGTTTATCACCTGTATATAGCTGGTTGATATCCTCTAAGAGAGTATCTCGAAATGTACTATAAATCTTTGTGATCCCTCGATGAGTTAACCCGCTATCCGTAACATAGATATATGGGATTTGTGAAACATCTAGGTATGAGCTTACATTATCCATGGTCTTTGTTCCCCGAAAAGCCACAATGAGTGAATCCTCAGATTCAGCAATAAATCCAAATGTTTCTCCTGAATCTGAGACGATTGCACGTTTCATCTCGTAATGCTTCGGTAATTCAATCGTGCTATGTTCGTGAACGATATAGGCTTTGTAAGACATCACTGCCAAGAATAGAGCCATTTCTCCATCGAACACAAATAACTCTTTAGTTATTTTCATACAAAATCACATCCTTCACTTATCCGATTTAATAGTATATGAAGGAAGCAGTGGACAAGTATAGACGCGTACACTGAGAGAATTAACTATTTTTCTTTAAAGTGGATGTCGTGGTTTATTAAAAGAGGAGATCGATACATACTAGTTGAGTGTACTTATTTGATAGTGGGAGAGGAGTTTGTAGATGACAAAAACAGTTCTTAGTTTCATATTTGTAATCGGGTTTGCACTTGTCCATTTAAGCTCTAAGTACTTAAGTTTTATAAAAGACTCTCCACGAAGTAAATTTTTATCTTTTTCAGGCGGCGTAGCTGTTGCTTATGTTTTTCTACATTTGCTCCCTGATTTGAACCACTATCAACAAAAGGTAGGGGAATCGCTTAAAAAAGGGATTGGGCACTACGTAGAGGACCATATTTATTTAATTGCGATGCTCGGTTTGGTACTTTTTTATGGACTAGAGCGGTTAGTCAAGAATTCAAAAAAGAAAAAAGATGCACAGTCAAACTCTGAAGAAGTTGCTGTTTCTTCAGGTGTATTCTGGATACATGTGACATCGTTCTTCCTTTACAATGCGGTTATTGGCTACTTGCTCATAAGAGAAGAGTACGAGACGAAATGGGGAATGTTTTTCTTCTTTTTGGCATTGAGCATTCACTTTGTCGCTAATGATCATGGCCTGAGAAAGGATCACAAACAAAAATATGACAAGTATGGAAGAGTGTTGCTTACAGTTGCGATTTTAATTGGTTGGGCAGTCGGAGCTATCACCGTAGTTCATGTACTGATCGAATCTATATTAGTTGCTTTGTTAGCTGGAGGTATCATATTAAATGTCCTAAAAGAAGAACTTCCAGAGAATCAGGAAAGCAGTTTTGTCGCGTTTATCGCAGGATTAACTGGTTTTTCGATACTGATGATGTTGGTTTAGAAGATTAGTCATTAATTTTCTTGAAAAGCTCGTTTAACTTTGTAAAAGAAAGCTTTTCTTCAGATGTTAATGGTGAAAGTGATGAAGAAATAATTTCGTTTTTTTTAACCAGCAACCTAGTGATTTCCTGTGAACCATTCTCTGTTAATGATACATAGACTTTTCTCCGATCAGATTCTGTATATTGCCGATCGACCATTCCTTTTTTAGCAAGTCGATCAATAAGAGTAGAAGTTGAAGCTGGAGTTGTATCGATTTTTTTAGCAAGTGCAGTTATTGTTTGATTTTGATTCTCAAGCAAATAAATCATCGTTTCTATTTGAAGATAATTCAGTTTTTCATCATGAAGAAATGATTCTTTAAAATTTTTAACAAATTTAATCAGTTCGTAGATCTCAAAGTTGTTATTGTTATTCATAATCATTCTCCTAAAGTAAATGAAAAGACGACACTTCTTATTAAGTGTCGTCTCATTTTACTTGATTTTTATATATTAAAACCTTATATTTTTAACTTTATTAACTTATTGCCTACTGTAACATAGTGTATACACGTGTTCAATTTGAAATAAATGGATGAAGGCTTGCCGAAGCCTTCATCATTGACAACTAAAAGAAAAAAATAATTTATCGAATGCTAGAAGAATGAATCTGTTCGTTCTGTTCATTTCTATATTTCAGTAGTAGAAATGAGATTCCAATCCCGATTACGGTTAAAAGAAGAGTAACACCGTAAATAGCATGAACCCCAGAAGCAATTATTTCTTGAAGTTGACCCAATTGGCTAGCTTTTAGTTCACCACCATGTTCAAAAGAAGCGTTCAAATCAAGGTCTTGTCCCGCTTTTTCAGCCTTAGAGATGGTAATCAAGTTAAAAATCGTTCCGAAAACAGCAGATCCGAGCGTCTGGCTGAATGTGTTCGTAAACGTATTGGATGCTACAGCTACCCCGCGTTTGTTGGAGGGTACAGATGCTTGGATAATAAGCATGTATATAGGTGTGATAAGTCCCATGCCGAGCCCTAGAACACCAGATGCAACATAGATTAAGTATGTTGGAGAATGAGCGTCTAACAGATAGAAAAGTAATGAAGCCATACTTACTACGCTTATTCCAAGAGTAATAATCCAATTATCCTTTAACCGTCCTACTAAGTTCCCCGCAACTAGTGAACCTAAAGTCCACATAACAGGAAGTGGCATCAAAACAAAACCAGCTTGTGTAGCCGTTTTCCCCATAACTCCTTGGCTCCATATCGGTAAATAAATCGTGATACAAATAACGACAGCACCAGATATCAAGGTGAGTGAGTTTACGATCAACACACTCTTATTGGTGAAAAGGTTAAGTGGAATGAGTGGTTCAGGTGATTTTTTTTCTATATATACAAACAGTACATAAAGCAGGATCGCAGTTAGGAATAGTCCGATAATGATAGGGTTGCTCCACTCTTGAGTTTGGCTGCCTGTTAGAAGTGCATATAGAAAAGCGATCGTACCAAGGGAAAACGTGACAGCTCCCCAATAATCAATATAAGGTTTACCTTTTGTAAGCTTTTCTTTGTAATTTGCTGCGAGCATGAAGAAAGCAAGAAGTCCGAACGGGATATTTAAGAAGAAAATATAGCGCCATGATAGCGTGTCAACAAGAAAACCACCAGCTAAGGGTCCAAGAACACCAGCAACTCCCCATACTGCTGAGATCCAGCCTTGTGCTTTCGCTCTTTCCTTTGCCTCAGCATACAGATCTCCAATGATCGTCATCGTAATCGGCATAACTGCACCAGCACCGAGACCTTGAATAGCACGGTAGAAGATGAGTTGTTCCATTGACATGGCGATTCCGCAAAGAGCAGAGCCTATCAAAAATAGAATAATACCTGCAAGAATTACCTTTTTCCGGCCGAATAAATCCGCAAGCTTTCCATAGATCGGAGTCGATACGGCAGTAGCCAGCATATAAACCGCGTAAACCCAGCTCACCAGTTCAATGCCGGAAAGATCGCTCGTGATACGTGGAATAGCTGTACTCACAATCGTACCTTCCATCGCAGCCAGAACAGTTACTAGCAATAAAGCGGTCATAATTTGTTTTCTCATATATGTCCTCCTTCGTATAAAAAAATGACAGAATCATAAGTAGTTCACTTTGTTAAATGAATAATAAAAAAGAGGCTAACCAAGAAATTAGTTTATCACGTCATTGGGGGATTAGCTATCTTGCAGTATTGCTAGAAGGGGATGGATTAGGCACAGAGCTGTAATTGGACAGATTATCTCAGACATTGGACAGATTAACCTCTAGATTGGACAGATAATATCAGACATTGGACAGATTAGCCTCTAGATCGGACAGATTATCATCTTGATTGGACAGATAGCGATTATTATCGGACAAATTATGACTGAAAGCGGTGAACGGCTGATCTCGTTTGTTATACTTTTAAATAGGTGATGCAAATGTTTTTAAAAAGAATAAAGCTGTTGCGTGATGAGATTAAATCGTTTAAAGAATATCCGTTCACTATTCCTGCAATCAGTAAAATGGATGAGATACATCTCGAAAAGAACGTGACTTTTTTTGTAGGAGAGAATGGAACGGGGAAATCGACGCTGTTAGAAGCGATCGCGGATAAGTGTGATTTTCATACAGCAGGTGGTGGTCGCAACAATATGTATGACGTGTACGCTTCGGAATCAGATCTAGGAGATTATATTCGCCTTTCGTGGTTGCCGAAAGTATCGAACGGGTTCTTTTTACGTGCAGAATCGTTCTACAGCTTTGCTACTCATCTAGAGGAAGTAGACAATACAGGATTCCGTGATTATGGAGGGCGGTCCCTTCACGAACAATCTCATGGTGAATCCTTCCTATCACTTTTTTTGAATCGTTTTAAAGGGAAAGCGATCTATTTACTAGATGAACCTGAGGCAGCCCTTTCACCTTCAAGACAACTCACTTTCTTAAAGATTATTCATGATCTAACAACCCAAGGTGATACGCAGTTTATAATTGCGACTCATTCTCCGATCTTATTAGGTTATCCGAATGCAGATATACTAAGTTTCGATGATGGAAAGATATCTACCATAGATTATGAATCTACAGATCACTTTCAAGTAACCAAGTACTTTTTAAATAATAGAGAGAAAATGATGAAAGAGCTTCTTAAAGACGACGATGATTAATTGAATTTGAAA
The DNA here is from genome assembly GCF_015903875.1 of Fictibacillus sp. 7GRE50. NCBI lineage: Bacteria > Bacillati > Bacillota > Bacilli > Caryophanales > Fictibacillaceae > Fictibacillus > Fictibacillus sp. 7GRE50. The sequence continues at coordinate 238,650 of NZ_JACZDW010000002.1, read as the reverse complement.
ATGATGTAAATGAAGCAAGGAGAACTAGTATTTATGTATCTAGTTCTCTATTTGTCGTTAAGCCAAATGGATCATAGATCATTACAAAAGTAGAGAAGGGGATCTCATCACTCGTAATCTCTTCAACGAGTGAAAAACCTAAGTGCTTATAGATTCTCACATTTTGCACTGTTTCTGTTTGAAGCAAACAAAAGGTTCTTTTCTCGTTGGTTTCTGCAACAGCGGCACTCATCATAGTGGTCATGTGACCTTGATGTCGGTGGAGTGGGTCTACGCATACTGAATCCACCAACAGAAAGTTTTTATAGTTATTCTTATAATAGTTAAGTTTGCTGTTAGATGATTGTAAACTGCTCGCTTTTCTCAAAAAATCTACTATAGATAGTTGTATGAAAACACCGGGCAGACGAAATGCACATGATAGAGCAGCAAGTATTGATTTTCCTAGCTTTGTTTTCTCTCCGTGCTGAGATACACAAAAGAGTCCCTCTACATGATCAGAAGTTACATATAGTGAGCCGTTAGATTGCAGAATACGAAGGACCATAGGGAAGACAGAACGTAAAATTTTTCTCCTTTTATTCGGGATAGGAAAAAAGTACACAAACATTGGATTATCAATAAACGAATTCGTTAAGACTTCACTTGCTTTTGTGAGGTGTTTTTTTTGCAGTTTTTTTAAGTGATCATACATGAAGTAAACTCCCTTCAATGATGAAATCCAACAATATGTCTGCGAGCCTAGCATTAGTCTAATGAATATCATTTACTGGGAAAAATCGAACTTCTATGTTAACTTATGTGAATATTCTAAAAAGGTGGTTGAAAGATGATTAATTACGACGGAAAAATATTCGTGTCTGTTCAAAACTCTTCGAACGGTGAAGTATCCTCACAAACAACGTTTCACTACAAACAAGAGGGGAATATCGTGACTGCTTCCTACGGAGGTGGAGATATCTTAAAAGGCACGTTAATCGGAATATCTAATGAAGATGGCAGCTTGAACTTCAGATACAATCATGTGAACACATCTGATGAAATAAGGGGTGGGGCATGTGTTTCACAACCTGAGATCTTGAGTGATGGAAGGATTAGATTGTATGAAAAATGGAGATGGGTTGAGGGAAGCTCTGGTGAATCCATAATTGAAGAAGTAAAATAACTACCTTTTATATGACCGGAAAATCCCGTTGTAATGGGGTTTTTAAGTGTTTTCCCTATCTGACACCGTAACAAAAACTCGAAAATAATAAATAAATGTTATAAAAAGTGATCCAAACTGAAAAACCTCCCGTTATCTAGATAAGAAAGTTAGCTAACTTCAAAAATATCTAGAGACAAGGGAGAGAACTTATCATGAACTTGAAAAAACTAATCGTACCCGCATTAAGCGTATCCTTACTTATTCCTACTGCTGGAAATGTACAAGCAGCTGAGAAACCAACGGTGAACACACCAGCTTCTCAGTTAAGAGCTGACTTAGATTATCTATTATCTGAGCACTTTGTCTTAGCTGTTACGGCTATGACTAAATCGTACGATGGAGCGAAAGATGCTGAAGCTGCGAACAAGGCTCTAGATCAAAACGCTCTAGATATGACACCTGCCATTGCGTCTGTATATGGTGAAGAAGGTGCAGCTGAATTCGAGAGAATCTTCAGAGAACACAACAACTACACAGATGATCTTGTAAATGCAGCGAAGGAAAAAGATAAAAATGCTCGAGCAGATGCTGAAAAAGAAGTAGCAGAATTCGTTGAAGAGTTCTCCACGTTCTTAAGTACAGCAACAGAAGGTAAACTTCCAAAAGAAGCTGCTACAGAAGCAGTAAAAGTACATGAAGCTCAAGTATTAGAAGTGTTTGATAATTATGTAGAAGGCGATTATAAAGAAGCGAACGAAACATTCCGTGAAGGTTATAAACACATGTACGTAATCAGTGATGCTTTATCAGGAGCAATCACTACACAAATGCCTGAGAAATTTGAAAACACGAAATCTGATACACCAGCAGCAGATTTACGTTCAGCACTGAACAGCTTAGCTGCAGAACACTTTGCATTAGCTGCGACAGGCATGCAAAAAGGATTTGACCAGAAGAAAGACTATGATTTTGTAAGCTGGGCGGAAGATGCTCATACAGCTGATTTCAAAGCAGCTATCGCTTCTATCTATGGTGAAGAAGGAGCAGCTCAGTTTGAAAAGGTATGGCAAGGAAACCACATTAATGCACAATCCGAAATCGTTGCAGCAACACTAGAAGGTGACGAAGCAAAAGCAAAAGAAGCAAAAGCAAAACTTGATCAGTTTGCAATGGATTTTGGTGCATTCTTAGGAGCAGCAACGGCTGAAAACTTGCCAGCTGCTGATGCTGAAAAAGCGATCAAAGCACATGAAGACTTAGTGAGACAAACATTTGATCAATACGTGGCAGGAGATTATGATGCATCATACGCTTCATTCCGTGAAGGTTACAAATACATGTTTGGTGTAGGTCAAGCATTGGGTGGTGCGATTGTAACTCAAATGCCAGACAAGTTTGCAGGAAGTGAAATGCCTTCAGATATGCCGAAGACAGGATTTGGTGGAGCGAGTGAATCTACATCTGCTTCTGCAATTGCTTTGACTGGTCTTGGCTCACTATTAGCAATGTCAGCACTGTTCTTATTCAGAAGAAAGTCAACTAATCAGTAATTAAAACATATATGGAGAGGGGGAAACCTCTCTTCTTTTTTTATAAAAGAGGTGTAATGATCACATGAAAAAAATCATCTTTCTTTCCATCAGCAGTCTGCTTTGTTTTGTCCTGGCAGCTTACAGTTACGGAATCTTTCCATCTCAAGCTTCTTCTCTACAAGAGAAATCTAAAGGAGAGCGTATTGAATCCAACCTGGAGAATGCAACACAAACACCTGATACAACTAAGAGTCCTTTAGCAAAAGAGTTCACACTTTTAAAGTCCGAAGTAAAAAAGCTGACTGAAGCTCAAGCAAGAGAGTCTGCGGAAATGAGAGGCATTGTTCCTGTTCGCATTGAGATTCCCGCAATCAATGTTAAAGCACCTATTGAGCAGGTAGGTATTTTAGAAAACGGACAGATGGGTGTTCCAGAAGATACGAATAGTGTAGGATGGTTTGAACCGGGTGCAAAACCTGGTGGAAGAGGAAGCTCAGTTTTGGCAGGACATGTTGATAGCAAAACGGGGCCAGCTATTTTCTTTGATCTCAAGAAATTAAAGCAGGGTGATGAGATCATTATTACCGATAAAAATGGAGCAGCACTGACGTTTGTGGTGAACAAACAAAAAAGCTATCAGAGAAACTCAGCCCCTATCAATGAGATCTTTCAAACTACTAGTGGCCAGAATCTGAATCTAATTACTTGCTCTGGTGTTTTTGATCGAACAGAAGGTACACACGAAGAACGACTTGTTGTATTTGCTGAATTAAAGAAAGAAAACGTTGAAAAACCCGTTACACCGCCGGAAGCTCCTGAGAATGTGGAGGTTAACGGAAGCTTTGTAACCTGGCATGCTGTTCGAAAGGATAACATCGTTGGTTATCGAATTTATAGAAGTGAACAAAAAGATGGGAAGTTCGAACAAGTTGGAAGCATCTCTGCTCATGAAAGAAAGAATTTCACAGATGAAAATGCAGAGAGTTACTATTATTATGTTACATCCATTGATACTTTAGGAAAAGAATCGAAACCTTCTTCAATTACTAAGGTAAAATAATGACCTCATTAAAAGTACTGCGCATTTAGCAGTGCTTTTTTTGTTTTAGGTAAAAGTGCAGTGATTGTAACGTTCAAGAATAATTATCATTGACTCGTGTGATGAAGTGATGATATTATGTAAAAATTAAATCGTAATAATTACGATTTACGATAAAGTGTATGGAGGTTCTAGTGAAAGAGAGATTTCAATTATTACTATCTTTGAAAGTCACTGAGTATGAGATCAATGAACTTTCAAAGTATGCCAAAGAATGTGATGAGTGTTATGAGCTATTAAAAGTAAAACTGGATAGTCTTCATCATTTTATGACAGATCCTACTAACCTGCACCGATGGAGAGAGTGGGGTGAAGATAAGGACATAGTGTCTTTATCTGAAAAGCTGCGGGAAGCTTCCGTACAAGCTCTTTGTGAGATGGAAAAATATCAGAGTTTGCGAACATGTAATCATCAATTGAATGCAAGTGAATACATAACTACACTTTCACAAACCGTGAAACAGGAACTAGATGAATTACATATTAACGAGAATTCAAAAGTGTTATTTATAGGTTCAGGAGCGTTTCCCATTTCCGCTCTTACCATTGCGAGTGAAAAGAATGCAGAAGTTTATTGTATAGACATTGATGAAGAAGCGGTTGAGATGGGTAGAAAAGTTTCTGAGATTACTGGCCTACAAGAAAATGTTAGATTCTCTAAATCTGTTGGAAACGACGTCCACTTTGTCCAAAAAACGACTCATGTCTTAATCGCTTCTCTAGTTAGAAACAAACGAGAAGTATTAAATGAACTAAAGGATTTATTGCAGCCTCATACAAAAGTAATACTTCGATACGGAAACGGTTTAAAATCAATCTTTAACTATCCGTTAGAGATGAAGTTGACTAACGATTGGGAACTGAAGAGCGTAAAGAGAACAGAAGGTATCTATGACACGATGGTCTTAGAGAAAATGAACGCATGAATGTAATGAAGGAAGTGAGTGAAATCGTGAATGATATAAGGCCAAGCGCCTTAGGGAATACGCTAATTGCAGGCGCTGGGCCAGCTGCCATTCAGACAGCCGTCCAACTATATTCAGGTTTTAGTGAAAGGATAGGACTGTATAATCGCCCTGGTGTACATGCGCAACGTATAAAAAAAGAACTGATTCATAATAATTTTGAAGTTAGCCTGACTATTCAAGGTAAAGAGGCGGAATCAACTGCAAAGATTGATTGTTTTTTTGATGATGTATCCCGTTTACGTGATGAATGGGACACTATAATTCTAGCAACTCCCTGTACGAGTTATGCAAATGTAATGAAGTCTTTTCAAACTGCAGAATTAAAGCGAGTAAGAACCATTATCCTACTAGCTCCTAACATTGGTTCAAACGATTTAGTAAAAAGTTTGATAGCAAAAAAAACAGTTGAAGTAATCAGTATGTCAACTTATTATGCTGCAACTAAATTTCATGCTGATTCTGCAGTCACTGCTCATACGAAAGCATTTAAAAAACGGATTTACTTAGGTTCTTCAAAAGGCAAAAGCCGTATGGTAGGTGTCCTGAAAGAATTTCTAAAATCGTTAAATATTGATGGGGTGATCGTTGATCATCCGCTCGATGCGGAATGCAGAAATATTACAACATATGTGCATCCAGCCTTCTTTTTAAATACATTTACTTTAAATGAAATATTCGATGTTCAACCTAAAGATAAGAAGTATATGTATAAGTTGTATCCTGAAGGGCCAATCACACAGCAAAGAATAAAAACAATGGTACGGCTCTGGAAAGAAATTTCAACTTTAATAGAAGAATTAGGAGCACATCCCATTAATTTATTAAAGTTTTTAAATGACGATAATTATCCAGTACCAGTCGAATCCATCTCAAGAGAAGATATTGATAACTTTTCAGAATATGAGGAGGTCAGACAGGAGTATCTGCTCTATATACGCTATGCTACTATTCTAATCGATCCGTTTTCAATTCCTGATCATGAAGGAAGATATTTTGAATTCTCAGCAGTTCCCTTTAAAAAAGCACAGGAGGAAATTGAGGGAGTGTGGAGTAACCCTAGGATCCCCTTTGAAGACTACCAAAAATTGATCCTAATCTATGGTCTTGCAGAGAAGTTAGGGATATCAATGCCTGAGATGAAGATGCTCATAAAAAATTTTGAATTAGAGTGTCAACAGATTGAAAAGATGTTAGGAATAACAGAGTCATTGATTGAAGCTAGAAGACTATCTTCATTGCGAGAAGTAACAGACATCATGAAGGAAAGAGAGAGGCGTTATTCATGAAAAACGGTGTTTTGCTCGCCATCCTATCTTCCTTTGTTTTCAGTATTATGAATGCACTCGTTAAGGCAGTTAGTTTAAATATCCCTTATTCAGAAAGTGTATTTTTTAGAAGTTTGATAGGAACCATCATCATCTTTATTATTATGAAAAAGAAAAAGGTAGCCTTTTCAAAAACCGGTGTACCAATGCTTATGGTTCGCGGAGTCTTTGGAGCGTTATATCTATTAGCCTATTTTTATACAATCGCAAAAATTCCATTAGCAGATGCTAGTATCCTGGCCCATCTGTCTCCCATTTTTGCCGTAGTATTAGCAGGTTTGTTTTTAAAAGAAAAACTAACGAAGACGCTTCTCTATATTCTTCCTGTCGTGTTAGCAGGGGCGCTCTTACTGATTAAACCACAAGAGTTTTCATCCTATTCCATGTATGCGCTAATTGGTGTAGGAGGTGCTTTTTTCGCAGCTTGTGCAGCCACTTCTATTCGGTATTTAAGCAGCAGACATCATGCTTATGAGATCGTATTCTATTTTCTCGCTACAGCAACGTTAGTTAGTATACCTTTAATGTGGAACCAATTTGTAGTACCTTCACCATTAGAACTGTTTTATCTGATCTGTATCGGAGTTGTATCTTTAGTAGGACAGTTATTCTTAACAAGTGCATTTACGCATGAAAATGTCATTGTTGTAGAGGTTACCCGTTACATTGGAATCGTCTTTAACGCTTTTTGGGGCTTTTTATTCTGGTCAGAGATTCCAGATGGTCAAACGATTCTAGGAGGTATGTTGATTATTGCTTCATGCATCTTCTTATCTCGAAGACGATCACTAGAAGTAAAGATTGATAAACTAAAGTTAAATAAAGTAGCGATGAATACAAACGATAAAAGGTAAGGAGAAAACGCTCAATTACGAGCGTTTTCTTTTGTTAACTTGCCATCTTTTCTGGATTCGAGTTAAGTGATTTTCTTCTAAACACATACGTTGCACTTATCAATAAATAAATGCCTAGTGTTACACTAGTGATTAAAATTGACGTGGTGAGTACAATGCCGATCAATATAGCAAGTAAAGACAGAATAGCAACCCAAGTGGTATAAGGAAAACATCTTACATAATAGCCGGAAAGCTGTTCATTCTTATTTCGTGACTTTAAATGTGCAAAGGCAATGATTAACCATATAAACAATACGGTATAGCCAAGTGATCCCATAAGATAGTTAAAGGTTTTGTCGCCTGCAAAAATAGAAAACAGTACACCTGCATATAGGGAAGCTGTACACATCAAAATCGCGATAAAAGGAACTTTCTTAGAAGAAAGTCGAGCGAAAATCTTAGGAACACGACCGTCAACGGCTTGTGTATACAGCACTCGCGATGAGCCATATAACCCTGAGTTCATGGATGAGATGATAGCAAGCAGAATCACACCATTCATCACATGATCTGCACCAGGAATTCCGATCATCTGAAACACCATGACAAAAGGACTTTCATTCACGCCATTTACTTGATCCCAAGGAATTAAGCCAACAATGATAAAGAACGGAAACAAGTAAAAGGCAATGATACGAGTTAACGTACTGCGAACAGCTTGAGGTACTACCTTTTCTGGATTCTTCGTTTCAGCTAAGGTTACACCGATAATCTCCGTTCCACCATACGAATAGATTACCACTAACATAGCTGTCATGAGACCGGCTGAACCGTTCGGGAAAAATCCACCATGATGAGTTAAGTTTGTGAAACTAGGTGCAACATGGTCACCAAACGAAACGAACAACAGCAAAAGTCCTGAAAGAATAAAAATAACGATCACACTGATCTTAATAAGGGCTAACCAATACTCCGTCTCAGCAAATATTTTTACGGATAACAGATTTACGATCGTAACGGCGATTGAAACCAAAAAGGCTAACATCCAAATCGGCGTATCCGAGAACCAATATTGAAGAAATATCGCTGCTACCACAGCTTCTGCCGCAATGTTTAGCACCCACATCTTCCAATAAATCCAATCAAGAAAATAAGCGGGGAACATGCCTAAAGCAGATTGAACAAGGTCCCGAAACGTTCGTGCACCACTGTTTTGAACAGCCATCTCTGCTAAACCTTGCATCACAAACAATAAGATGATACCACCGATTAAATAAGCTAGAACAACCGAGGGACCTGCTGAATCAATAGCCGCACTGCTGCCTTTAAAAAGTCCAGCTCCGATACTGCCTCCAAGAGCCATCATCATAATATGACGAGAAGTCATCGTTCGTTGTAAGTTCTCTGTGCTTTTTTTCATCTTCATAACCTCTCTTAAAGTGATGTTAGAATCTATAAAACAAATAACAAAAAAAGGCTTACCATCTCTGATCTCAGTTGTGAGAAAAGAGACGATAAGCCTTTGGCTGACCGCGGTACCACTCTTGTTGATTCGTCATAGAATCCTGCTTGTAGAACCTGTTAACGAAGGTTAATCGTCAAAACATAGAGAACGCGTTCTTTTTGTCTTGCTGCTCCAGGGCGAGTTCAAAGTTTTCATAGACTGCGTTCCACCAACCCGCAGCTCTCTAGACTACAAAATGACTTTTACTACTCCCGTTCGTTGCTTTTATCAAAATGATTATTCAGAATAATATGGATTACTATAAAGGCTGTATCTTGGGCTTGTCAACACATAAATTTTAAATGAAATAGCACAAGGTAGTATGGAAACGGTAACATTTATTCACTTTCTGAAGTTATTTCATGCTGATCTTAGCATGTCATGGGGTGAAGAATGCTAAATAAAAAAAGGGTGCAGGAGGTTTTTAAATTCTCCCGCACCGCAACTTATTTCTTTATTGCCAGCTTTTGAAAATAATATTTTCCTACATGGTTCACCTGCGCATTAAAATCATTTCTTCCATTTTCTTTAAAAGAAGGACCACAACTAGAAGACGTTACTTGAATAACGGAATACTTAATATCTTCACCGTTTCTACCTGAAAAACCACCGTTTGATCCAAGACTGATACACTGGTCGTTGATTTCTTTTCGTTTGCCATTTTTATCAACATAATAATATTTATCATTCACAACCCCATAGATCATGTCCTTCGTTGAGGTGAATGAAACACCATACTGACTGATCTCAGTATCTTTTAGTACATCCAAAGTCTTTTCTTTTACAGGAATTACTGTGTAATCATCTTCTTTTTTTAAAGCGGGTTCGTCTGGCATGTTATAGAACGTAAAGATAGAGCCCTCAAAGCCTTCTGGAATTAAAAAGATGTTGTTTGTAGTCTCTTGTTTGTTAAAACTACAGCCTGCTAAAAACAATATAGATATCGCAACAATTATATATTTTTTCAAGTGCATTCACTCTTTCGATTCATTTTCTTTATTGTATCATTGTATCCAAAATTCCAATAACAACTAACAAGCTTTCCACAGAATTGTAACGAGTTAAACAAATTTTTCCAAAAATAAACCTGTATTATACCATCTTTTTGTATAATGAAAATATAGAAATACTAAATGGGGGTAGAAAGATTATGACTACTTTGTTCCAAAGCGACAAAACGGTTGAAGAAAGCGAATTATTAAGGCTTTTGACTTCAATAAATAACAAGGAAAAGACATGGGAAGATGTAGATCAGGAAGTTGTTTTAGATGCGATGATTCTACATATTGGGTCACCTAGTAGTGATCTACGAGAGATGGTTTATCGATCGTTTTATATGTCAATTATCCACGATCAACTCGACTACGAGACATTAAAGAAACTTCTAGATTATAGTGTAACGCACCTTTTATTTAAAGGAATCGGCGAAAGTGGGACAGATTCTGTCTTCACCCGTGCTTTCACAACAATATTGATAGCGGTCATCATCAATAAAGATATCGAAGTGGATTTTCTTCCAAAAAACACCCTCACTGAAGTGAAAAATGAAATCAAGAAGTACATAGAGCTGGAACGTGATGTTAGAGGTTATGTACCCGTAAAAGGTTGGGCACACAGCATTGCTCATGTGGCGGATACATGTGATGAATTGATCAAGAGTGAAAAAATTGCCGAAGTTGAATACTTTCCTATCATTGAAATTCTTTTGAAAAAATATTGTACGACTCCGACTGGATTTTTGCATGGAGAAGATGATCGCGTTGTTACAGCTGTTCTTGCTATGCTGAATAAAAAGGTAGGGTTAGAAGAATTAAAACAATTTGTTGAAGAAATTCCCGGCCTTTTAAAATCTCAAAAAGAAGAATTGTCATCTGAAAAGTATTGGTTTGTTATGGCTAACTGTGTGTCCTTGTTAAAAAGCCTCTTTATAGGGGTTAGTGATGATCCGCTATGTAATTCACTACAACATACAATTCGAAAAAGCTTATCACAAATTTAAACAAGCTAAAGGAGGCAGGCCGTTGGTTTAGAGCACTGAACCTCCTTTTGTTATGCTAAATCTCCGTGCTCTGTTCCCCATTCATGCATCTGTTTTAAAATGGGCATTATTGTCGAACCGAATGCAGTCAATGTATATTCTACCTTCGGAGGTACTGTATTGTACGATTTCCGATCAATGAATCCGTCTTCTTCAAGTTCCTTTAATTGCTGAGAAAGAACTTTATGTGTCACTCCTGACAACAGGTTTCTTAATTCGTTGTATCGTAAAGTACCATCTATACCTAAGTGCCATAGAATAACCGTTTTCCATTTACCACCGATTTTTTGTAATGTATATTCAATTGAACATTTTAGCTTGCCATCGTCATGTGTTGATATTTTCACGAAACTAACATCCTTTCTTACTTCTAGGATAGTATGTCACTTTAAAGTGCGTTCTTACATAGTAGGAGAGTGTCTGGGTATAATGATTCCTGTAATCAACAAAAACAGGGAGGAAGATGAATATGCCAATCTATCCAAGAACATTTTCTCATATTGGATTGTCCGTGCCAAATCTAGAAGAAGCGATTAAATTTTACACAGAGGTTTTCGGATGGTACGTTATCATGGAGCCTTCAGATGTAGAGAATGACGATACACCAATCGGTCAAATGTGCCGTGATGTTTTCGGTGATGACTGGGAAACATTTCGAATTGCACATTTAGCAACAGGTGACAAGATTGGAGTAGAGCTTTTTGAGTTTCCTCATAACGAAAAGCCTGAAAATAATTTTGAATATTGGAAAACAGGTTTGTTCCATTTCTGCATCCAAGATCCGGATATTGAAGGAATTGTAGCTAAAATTAAAGAGTATGGCGGCAAACAGCGCATGCCAATTCGTGAATATTATCCGAACGAAAAGCCTTATAAAATGGTCTATGTAGAAGATCCATTCGGCAACATCTTTGAAATCTATACGCATAGTTATGAGCTTACCTACTCTCAAGGAGCATATTAATATATAAGAGAACCGCTGACTATTTTTGTTCAGCGGTTTTTTCATTGCACAGAAAATCAAAGAAAAGAAAAGACTACTATTTATTTTTTTACTTCTGTAAGCTTGATTTAATGAGATTACGTAATGGAGTGAAGAAAATGACAAAGAAATTCAAGGTGGATCTGCCAAAAATTCAGGGAGATTTAGAAGAAGCAAGATTTCGGGATTTGTATTTGGAGGAAGATCCTTATCTTCACGACTGCTCGATAACGGGAGCTTTTTTAGAGAATGAAGAAATCGACAAACTCATCCTATCCAAAGTGAAATTTAATAATGTGACACTAATCCACTCCAGTTTTTATAAAGTGGACATGACCGATGTTGTATTTGAAAACTGTGATCTTTCCAACACAAATTTTAAAGAAGGTATCCTTTATCGCGTTCATTTTAAAGAATGTAAGCTGATGGGTGTAGACTTCGAAAAGGCGAATCTTAGAAATGTAACGTTTGAGAACTGCATGTTAGACATGAGTGAGTTTGTAGAAACAGATCTTAAACCCGTTTTGTTCGATCAATCTTCGCTTAAAAATGCTAACTTTTATGAAACAAAACTTAATAAAGTGAAATTTGAGACGTGTAATATCGAGGAGATCGATTTTACAGAAACGGCATTAACTGGGATTGATATTAGTACTTGTAAATTCAATAACATTAATGTGGACATCACAAGTTTAAAGGGATGCACAGTATCTCGAGAACAGGCAATCGTGTTTTCAACATTGCTAGGATTAAAGGTAAAAGAGGAATAAAAGTAATACTAACGACTAATTGGATAATTATGTTAAAATTAAAGTGTAGGCACATATGGCATGACTTCATGTATTAAATCATTTTCCACTAGGAGAGATGAAATGAAGGAAAACCTTACACTAGCTTGGATTGCTGCGTTATTTGCTCTTATAGGACAGCTGTTGTTTTTTATAATAATCGCTATTTATTCCGGTGAATGGCGCTTCGTGATGTGGAGTTTCATCGTGAGTATGAGCGTTGGGGTCCCTAGTATGATCCACGTTTGGCAGGCACAAAAACGTACGAATCTAAACAGAAATTAGGAGTTTTTCTTTCTCAAATAACAACGGATTCTAAAATGCAAGTAAGCTCATTACCCCTTAGGGGAAATGAGCTTTTTTCGTCTCTTTAACAAATGAAAAAGATGACGCAACGGGGATTACATCAATGGGCTTTGTATGATCTCTAAAGCTTTTTTGTTTAGAAAAAAGGTAAGCCCTCTCTAGTCCGGAAAGTATAAATGTACATGCGATTATGGTTAATGTGAAAAAAAGAATGGGGACAAGTGGAATCCAAGGATGCGACATAAACGATGGATAATACATCCCTAGTAAACCCGTCCATTCATGAGTAACAGAATCAATATCTCCCCCATGAAAGACAATGGTTCCACCAAAAAATACTTGTAGTACTCCTAAGTGTATTAAGATGACAAGAACTTGAATGAATTGCTGCAGAAACAAGATGATAAGTATGGGATTGAGGTGAGGGGCAATATGTTTTCTTAAAAGATGAGGATAACGGCCACCTAATATTTTTGCAGAACGAACAAATTCTTCATTGAGTAATAATTTTATTTCATTTCCTAAATAAAACGTAATTGTCGGAACGGCGAATATGATTAAGATCATCATCTGAAAGCCAACCCTTAGATAAAAGGGTTCTGGTGTAGTACCGTTACTAAACGTTAGGACGTGTTGCAAGAGGAAATAGGAAATCATAGTCATTGGAATAACTGAAAAACTATCAAAAAAAGATTCAAAGCTTCTGAAAAGTGGTTTGTTAAATTTAGCAAGGGTTATCGCTAGTAATAAGCCAATAAAAATACGCATGAAAGTGATAAGTAGCCCAGCCCCTATTGTCCACTTTGCGCCTTCAATGATGAGATGAAGCAAATCATACCCTTTACGATCCGTTCCTAATAAGAATTCAGCTGACGGTGCAAATGGGGCAGCACTCACTGTGCCATTTTCATCAAAAAGTAAGGATACACGCCTGATTTCGCCATCATAGAAAACTGAATTTCCAATACTTAATACTACAAGAGTTATTAAAAACAGAAGAGCAATTACAGCTCTTTTTTGGCGTATGAAACAATACCACATATTAGATGACCTCTTTTAGCAGATGTGAATTGAATAGTCTGAACAGCTGGAAATAAATAAAAATGGGTACATAGATGAGTAATAATGCTACTGTAAAAGTTTCGATACTGTTATAGTCTTTTACAAAAATGAATATCCCAATAGAGTTAAAAAAATATTCAATAATATAAAGGTTGGATAACATAAACCAAATGTTGGTTTTTGTAAAAAAGAAGAAGCGGAGTAAGACGTTTCTTAACACATGTTTGAAAAATACAGTGAAATGACTTAAACCTTTGCCACTTGCAAGTGATACATATGGCTTTTCATACTCTTCTTCTGTATGAAAAAGTAAAATTTTCGTAAACATTATGGTTGTAGGAATACTTAAACAGATGATTGGAAGTGCTCTTATCTTTTGATCGCCAGCCGCTGCAACTTCCACAACGAGTATTCCGGTTTTTTTAAACAACCAAACGATAGACAACTGTAAGATCATAATGATTAAAATATCTGGTAAAGCTTCAAGGTACACAAGACTCTGCTTAACTTTGTTTACAATTCTAGGATTAAGACAGGTAAGACAATAAACGATAAGTACCGCTAGTACTAATGAGAAGATAAATGAGCTAGCAAATATAGTTATAGATTCTTTGTATCTGATTAAGATTTCAGGAAATAACGGACGTACAACTTTATAATAGGAATACGTTAAAGTAGAAGGTTCAAGTAAACTTGCAACTAGGTTACCGAATGCTTGGAAATATTGTGTGATATTTAACGAAAGTCCATTAAAAAGAGCCGGTGTAGCACCTAATGCTATAATCCCTGCTAATGACAATAATAGTTGAATACATGTGGATAATGAATGTTTGACCCAGTTAATTACTTTATTCATCTTCAGGCATGCTCCATTCAATACCGATTGATCCTGCAGGTTTGTGTGCAATCAGTATGTAGTTATTTGCATTCCCGTTATCATAAGCAGCTGGGTTTTCTCTATAAATTGAAAGGTATACAGTCACATTTTTTATATCCCATATGTTTTTTCGTTGTGGGTAAAGCTCTTGATAGAGTCTTGAGTATGTTGTTAACACCTCTTCTACATCCTTCTTGTAATCAGTTATTTCACCGTGGTCTGAAATCATCACTTCCATGGAGAAGGACTTTTCACTTTGTTGAAGGTTATAAATTTCATCGGTAAATCCTTTTTGTTTAGCCAAATTTTCCGCTTTTGTTAAAAACGGAATGGACAAATAACTTGTTGACGAATTATTTCCTGTTTTTGAAACGAGAAATGGTATGGTAGTTGTCATGATAAGTAGGACTAGCGCCGTAATCATAAGGTCTTTAGCAAAAAAGAACGAGGGTTTAACATTTTTTTTCTCTTTAATACTTAGTAAAATCCTTTTTTCCATTTGCGAGGTGAGCTTAATATGTCTATATACGCGCTGATCCATATGTTTTTTTAGATTTTGTAGTTTATCTTCCAAATGTAGATTCCCCCCATTTTTCTAATCTACTTTTAAGAAGTTGTCGGGCTTGATAGAGTCTTGATTTGACCGTTGTAGACTTTAATTTAAGAACTTGTTCAATTTCTTGCAGCGTTAGTTCTTCATAATAAAATAAGAGGATAACTTCTCTATACTTAGGCTTAAGCTTCATAATCTCTTGAACGAGTTGCTCTGATTCATCTTGGATAATTAACTTCAACTCTATCGATTTTTCATTAGAGGCTGTGAAAGATAGAATATGAGAAAGCTTCAATTGTTTGTAATGCCAGCTCTTTAAATAATCTTTGCATTTGTTTATAGCAATTCGATAGATCCAGCTTTTAATCGCTTGTTTCTCACGTAAATCGTCCATCTGTAAGTAAACCGTTAACATCGTATCTTGAAGAATGTCCTCAGACTTTGCTTGATCTTTAGTATAGGAATAACAAAGTCGTAAGATGCTTTCGCCATACTGCTTTATAATGCGTTGTAATTCTTCTTCACGGTAATCATATATTTGATTCTGTAATGGTTTTTGTTTCATCTGCATCCCTCATAAAAAAGTCATTTAACTAAAGACGATCCATTTTAATTAAGGTTGGATTTTTTTTAACAATTAACCATTTCTAATGTTTATTTGAAAAACCTTTTTTATCTAATTAGAAGGTACCATCCTCCTTTAAGAGGAATATGAAATGAAGATGATAATAGGGAGCTGGTTTTCGATGAGTGGGATTTGAAGCTTTACGGAATTTTTATCAGAAGAGGGATGGAGAACTGCCGTTACAGCGGAAAAAATTAATGAGAACTATAGAACAAGACCTAGTGGCAGATAAAAATGTTTTAGCCGTTTTTTATGGCGGGTCGATCGGAAAAGAAAGCACAGATCTCTATTCAGATATTGATCTTCGTGTTGTCGTGCGAGACGCCGTTTTTGAGAAGTTTCGAGAGAATAAAAAGAAAAGAGCGGCAAATTGGGGGCAAGTTCTTTTCTATGAAGATTTTCCTTGGACAAACTATTCTATCGCTCATTATGACTTCTTTATTAAAGTGGATACTTTCTATTACAAGAAAAAAGATCTTCAGCCTTCTATATGGATGCAGCATTTAAAAATAGTTTACGATCCTGAAGGTCATGTAAACTCAATAAAGCAACAATCACTTCAGCTATCCTACTCACCAACGATAGAAGAAGTAGAGATTTGGCGTACTAAATTCTTCGCATACGTTCATGAGTTCTATAGGCGAGTCATGCGGGGTGAACTCTCATACGCAAAACAATGTTTAGAAAACGGAATCTATTCTATGGTTTCTGGATGGTATATGATGGCAGGTCTACAGCCAAATAACTTTGCTGATTGGTCTAAGGTTGAAGGAATGAGGAGTCCGTTAGCTGACTGGCAGCGCATGCTTCTATCTGAATGGCGCCACAATTCAAACGAAGAGGACATGTTACGAGTCTTAATAAACATCTTACCTCAATTTCAAAAGTTGCATAAAGAGTTATGTGAAGTTGTTGAAATTACGTATGACCAGAATTGGGAAGAAGATATTTTGAAAAAGGTCCTATTTAATTTTAAAACTTGAATGAGGTGGTGAGTGTATGGGTGGAGCATCTGGGCTAGCGTTTATGGGCTTATTTACTTTTATTTTTCCAATAGCTGTAGGAACCTTTGTATTGGTCATGCTGTATCGAATGAATCAATCACTAAAAAGAATAGCGGATCGACTAGATGAGAAATAATCATGAAACAAAAGATAGCTGTCTCTGTGTAGACAGCTATCTTTATTTATATCGCTTTTCTATAATCATCCTCTAAAGAAGTATGTTTTTTGAACTTAGGTATCTTTAAGTAGACGACCAAGCGTACAAGATATTCAACGGGACCGATGGGCAGATGTTTTAAATAAACGGAACTAAGGAATGCTTGAGTTCCAAAGATAATAAAACCTACTACAGTAGCCAGAATTACACCAAGATCACCAAACCAACCTAAACCATAGCCGTAAAATAGAAATGTACAAATTATAGATTGCATGAGGTAATTTGTTAATGATAGTTTTCCCATACTTTCAAAACCACTTAAGAAACCTTTGAACTTCTGGTGGTTGTACATGTAAACGAACAGACTGATATAACCGATCGCAAGCATACTTCCTCCGATCATACTCATGTCTAAACGATAATCCCACTGCTTGCTGAGTAGAGGGGTAGCTTTTAGTAAGAGTCCGATTGGTATTAATAAACCACTTAGGATTGTGAACTGTTTGATCTTAGAAGACGTGTTTTGTAGCCATTTTCTATGTGCTGCATACATACCAATTAGAAACATCGGACTAAGAACAAAAGGAGTTAAAAATAACATGAAGGCTGCTTCACCACCACTCATATCAAGCATTTTGTCATCAAGACTGTGTGCTCTTATTTCTGAGTACGTTCCTGATCCATAGATTTTCTGTGTCTGTTGCATATATAAATCTATCTTGTCAGCACGGATCATTTTAATTTCTTCTGCCTCAAACAGGGAACCAATGAAGAGAAGAGAGAATAGTAGAGTAGCCCAAATCAATAGTGTCTTTGGTTTGCGATTTACCATGACTAAAAGTAGCAAGCCCATAAGCCCATATACAAAAAGAATATCTCCTTCCCATAAATACGTGCTATGCAAGATCCCAAGAGTCATAAGTAAAGCAAATCTTCTGAACAGATGCCACTTTACACGTTTGTTTCTTTCCTTTAACTTGTTACGCATAAGAATAAGCGAGTACCCAAAAATGAACATGAAGATAGGAAGAAATGCGCCTTCAATCACCACTTTTGTAAAGTAGTAAGCATATGTATCAGCTGTTGATAACTTGTAATAGTGAATTTCGTCCTTCCCAAAGATTCCAAACTGAAAAATGAGTAGATTTGCCAAAAGAATTCCTAATAAGCTAAATCCCCTTATACCATCGATGATGTTAATTCTCTGTTTAACCAACATTTTCACAATCCCCTTTATCTACATAATTACCAGTACCTAACAAATGTGTCGACGACATAACTATAACAGCGTATTTTATATAATTCAACAAATATTTATTGTTTTACGATAAAAAAGTAATGATTAAAGAGATTCTGTGCATTTTATATGGTATGATTAATTTATAAAAATCGAGCTGAGGAGAAGAAAGATGAAGTGGGAAATGTTTTATAAATATGGAGCAAAATTATGCTCTGTTCTGTTTTATGTGATTGGTTGTCTTAGTATCTTTAATTTGGTGTATCACTTGTCCTATTTAATGAGCCCAACAGGAGATTTAGCAAAGTCTTTCGGTACATTTGAGCCTGTTTACAGCAACTTAACGTTAGTTTTTGATACTCAACCTTTACTTTATAAGGATGAAGAATTCATCATCCTTTCACTCGCGGCCTCAATCATTATGTTTGTGTTCATATTAATTTTCCTTCGACTTATGAGAAATTTGTTACAGCATTTACATCAGGAAAGCCTATTTATGATGGAGAACGTAAAGATTTTATTCAAGATGGGTATCACCATTCTTGTACTAGGATCAGCTTTCACCTTTATGGACGAGCTCTTAATGACAAAAGCACTCAAGGAAATTGATGTAACAAACGCTGCTGTAACGTATACAGGATTAGCTTATGTTGATACGTTTTTCACAGGCATTTTCGTCATGATCCTAGCCTCTGCGCTAAAGGTAGCCGTAGAAGCAGTGGAAGAAAATAAACACACAATCTAAAGGTGGAGTAGGGATTGCGCAATGATTAGAATAAAATTAGATGTTATGATGGCACAGCGTAAAATGTCATTAAACCGATTATCCGAACTGGTTGATATCACCCCTGCTAATCTTTCTGTACTTAAAAATGAAAAGGGGAAAGCGATTCGTTTTTCAACACTTGATGCATTGTGTAAAGTACTAGAATGTCAGCCAGGCGATCTGATCGAATATATTGAAGACTAGTTGGAAATCAGAAAGAGAGGATTGTTACATGAAGAAAGTAGCCGTTTGCTGGAGTGGCGGGAAAGATAGCTGCTTAGCATTATATCGATTGCTTCAAGAAAAACATGAAGTTGTTTGTTTACTATCCATGGTTTCTGAAGAGGATGCACGGAATCATGCCCATGGTATTCCACTAGATATCTTACAACTACAAGTTGATGCGATCGACATTCCGTTAATTATGGTGAATTCAGCTGGCGAGTATGAAGCTTCTTTGATTGCGTCTTTGACTTCTATAAAAGAACAGCATGGGTTAGATGCGATTGCATTCGGCAGTTTGTATATGGAAGAAGATCGCAAATGGAATAAACAGGTTGCGGAAAAAGCAGGACTAGAAGCTCTTTTTCCAGTATGGATTTTAGAAGAACAAGCATCTGAACTATTGGAAGAATTTATTTCATTAGGTTTCCAGTCAATTGTTTGTCGAGCTTCAGCAGATATCTTGGACTCCTCTTGGACAGGTCGCGTGTTGAATGCAAGTTTTTGTGAGGATATTGAAGCAACAAAGAGCTGCTCAATGGGTGAACATGGAGAGTATCATACATTTGTTGTAGACGGACCAATCTTTCGAAAGAGGCTTGAGGTTGTTCACTCAGATGTTATCTTAAATTCAGGATTATGGTCGCTCGATATACAATCATGCAGGTTCATAGATAAAGATATGGAGGCTGTAATGAAATGAACATTCACTTTAGAAAGATGTTAAAACCTGAAGAAAATGTAGTAGAAGCTTTAAACCGCTGGGAAAACGACACGAAGCTGGTTCCATTAACACGGCCGAATAAAGATAGAGTAGAACTCGAAAGTAAACGGATCATCACGATAGAAGACTTATATCAACGTTTAGAGTTTCACGCGATTTATTTGATTTTTGTAGATGATCAATTAGTAGGTGAGATGAACTATATGGTCGATCCCCCTCATCTCTTTAATAGAACAGAAGGAACGGCATGGCTTGGTATTACAATAGGTGAATCAATCGGAAGAGGCAAAGGAATCGGCTTTCAAGCTTTGTCGTTCTTAGAAGGTGAAATTAAAAGTAATGGATTAAAACGCATTGAGCTTGGTGTCTTTGAATTTAACTACCCCGCACAAAAACTTTATCAAAAACTGGGTTACTCAGAAATTGGAAGAGTAGAGGCGTTCACGTATTATAAAGATCGAATGTGGGCGGATATTCGAATGGAGAAGCTGATCAAGTAAAAAAAGAGACTAATAGCTGTCCACTAGGGCAGTTTTTTTGATTTAAAGGGATTTTTTGGATTTTATTGAATTGTGATAGCAAGAAGGATAAAAAAGAGGGATCACAATGCAAATTATTGATACTGTTCCATTTTTTCTAGAAAACTATCAACCGTCTATTTCATTTTTAAAAGAATATTATAAGAGGAATCCATATATCTTTCATGAATATTTTTCTTATCACTGCAAAGATACAGAGGAAAGACATAATTCATCAATTGAAAAGTATCAAGACTCTTGGTCGTCTATACAACGTGTTCACGAGATGATAAAGCCGATTATTCAGGAAGTTGTTCAAGCTTATGAAGAAGCATATGGTGTAATTTTTCCTGTTGAAGTAAATCTAATCGTTGGTGGTTATGGCTCTAATGCTTACACGCATAGACAGATTATACCTAATATAACGTTTGCGTTGGAAAGGTTGTCTCCAGACTGCCATCATTTAAAAACCATCGTAGCTCACGAATTTGGGCATGCCACACAAAATATTTTGACAGATAAAACAATTATGAATTGGGAGAGAGTGAATTGGAGCAGTCCAATGACTTGGTTGAATCAAGAAGGCGCTGCAACCCATTTTTCTCAAATAATTGTACCTGGACTCCATCCCTCCGTATACTTTTCTTTTGATAATCATGGATGTGAGTGGCTTGAGTTTGCTCAAAAAAATGAAGATGAAATCTTACTTGCGTTTGCAAATGATTACAATTCATTGCCCTCTCAAACGATCTTTTCTGAATGGTTCTCCATAAATGGTGGAAAGAAATTTGGTTACAGTAGATTTGGCTATTACTTAGCGCATCTGTTCTTTCAAGACCAAGTCAAAATGCTGGGTGAGCGAGATGCGATAACTGCTTGGAAAGATGATGATTTCATAAAGAAAGCTGAAACTTGGGTTCGCCAACGCTCAGGAATAAGAAATAATCATTTGGAGCTGATGTGATGAGCATGAAACAAGAGAAACCCTTGATTATGATAGTAGGTACTTTTCATATGAGATACACACCAGACCTTCAACGTATGGACTTTGATGATTTATTAGCTGATTCTAGACAACAAGAAATTCATAAGGTGGTGAAGAAATTAAAGAAGTTCAAGCCATCGAAGGTTGCATTAGAGGTGGTGAAAAGTGAAGAGGACAAATTAAATCACGAATTTCATCAATACAGAGAAGGTGAACTGAAACTAGAGGTTGATGAAGTTCACCAGCTTGGGTTTCGAATAGCTTCAGATCTTCATCATGAAAAAGTTCATGCAGTGGATTGGATGGATACAATAGGGAATAGAGGATTGGGTCAGGTTTTTGAGTGGGCAGAAAAGAATCAACCTGAGTACTTTCGTTATATAAATGAAAACTATCGTTCAAATCATGAGCTGTCAATAGGGAAAAAGAGTGTATATGATATTATCAGATCACAAAATCATGAGTCATTTATAGAGAAACAGCATGAGATGTATATGGCGATAGCACGAATTGGCTCTAACGAAGAATACATTGGCATTGATTGGATCAGATGGTGGTATCAACGAAATCTAATTCTTTATTACAATTTAACTCAGATTACATCGACATCAGATCGTACCTTATTAATTATCGGTGCGGCTCATGTACATCTAGTTACTCAATTTTTAAAAGAGAGTAACTCGTTTAGTGTTGTAAATCCTTTAGACTATCTTACATAATGTTGAGTATAATCACCTATTATTTTTTCTTTCAATCAACGAAATCGTTAAGAATACGGTAAGAGAAGCTACTATAATGAAGGCTGCAGTGTTAGAAATATAATTAAAATCTAATTCATGAACGATTTTAGATTCTTCACCATAATAGTTTAGTAATTCCATTGTTTGGTTTTCATAGTCTAATAGAAAATAAGAAAGAACACTTCCGATGATTGCTCCGAAAATTAGTGAGAGCAATGTTTTATTCATACAACTTAGCACTCCCATTCATATATTTATTTTACGAGTAACATATGTATTATTGTACCATTATATTCCATCAAGGAGGAGCTTATGAATTCAGGTGCTGTGTTCGGAATTGTATTGACTCTAAGTCTTTTTGTGTTTAACTACTTTCCATATACTTTGAAAGAAAAGTTCAGACTGCCTTATTGGGTTTCAGGTATCCTCATTTGCTTTTTAGGACCACTGCTTGCTATGGGGGTAGGATCTTATCTATTAGATGAAGCTCATCGGGAAGGTAGCGACGGGTTCGGAGCAGGAATAGCAGGAGCGATTATAGCTATAGTCCTTATTGCAAACGGTGCTCTATATATAATCGGAAGTGTGGTTTCTGCCATAGAACAATATGTTACACGACGAAAGAAAGAAAAGACGCATAATTAGTGAAAAAAATGGATTAAAAATACAGATAGGAAGTAAGGAAATATGAAAGTATCCACTTGTAGAAAGCTATTTTAATGAAGAAAAGATTTGCATACTGCTAGAGGGCATTCTTGCAGAAAAAATTAGGAGTACAAAAAAGTCATGGAAAACATTTTACAAGAAATAAGTACGGGTATAAAAAAAGCAGGTCATCCATTGATAATAGGAATCTCTGGACATGGTGCTGCAGGAAAAACAACATTTGCTACTAAACTTATACAAACGATTGGGCAAGAAAAAGTAAATTCTATCAACACAGATCCTTATATCGTCCGTTCAGAGCTAAGAAAACGCACAATAATAGATTACGTGTATCACAATAACAACCATTCTTATAAAATGACTGCCTGTCATCCGCTTGCTCATCATATTTGGTCTTTAGAGCGAGACATAAAAATGATAAGAGATAAATTAGATCTATATACGATTGGGACTCATTTAACAGATAGTATCTTGGTTTCCTCTGAAAAACAAATAACAATAGTTGAGGGAATGAGTGTGGCATTTTGTGATCCTACACTGTTTGATCTTAAAATTTATCTATATACAGATGGTGATACTGAATTAAACAGGAGAGGGGTTCGTGATGTTTCGGAACGAGGGACAAACATTGATTATTTATTACGTTCACACGATGAACGAAGAATTCAATATGAAGTATTCATGCATCCCAAACATCAGCACTTTGATTATGTTGTAAAGAATTCAAATAGAGAGTATGTACTGGAAAAGGGAGTATGGCCAGTTAAAATTTGAAAACACTGCACATCGCAGTGTTTTATTTATTATTAGCTTTTAGTGTATAGTGTTCTGATACATTGAATTCCTTATCTATAAGTATATAAGGATGTGTTCTCAGTAAGCTTTTTTGAAGATGTTCTGGCATCTTATCACCCTCATACGCACATATCAGTGGGAATGCAAGCTCATTTACTGCGCCATCTACGATTTTCTCAAGATCTTCAATTAGATGAAAAGGATCTTCCATGGTCCCCCATTCAACATGTGCCCATGAGCGGAAAGGCTTGTTGTTTTCTACATAAGGTTTAACGACTTTGAAGAAGTAATCAACAATTGCAGGCGGATGATAACTGCCGCTTGAATAATAAAAGTCAAAATTATTGACATGATGAACAAGCTTCATTTGATTGGAATTTAATCGGTTGGCCAATTCTGGTTTAAGCATTCGATAGATTCGCTCATTTTCAATAACTACAACATACTCTCCTAATGAAGTACCATCTTGTATAAAATTCAGAATTTTTTCTGTGTAATCTTTCATTCCATTATAAGAATAAAGCACATGAACATTCCTTTTTTGTTCCAATAACACTTTCATATTCATATCCAAGTTATCACCACTCTCATATTTCTATTTTTATTAGTTTACCTGTTTTACAGAATAAAAGCTAAGGGGAAATATCAAAGAGGTTTGCTGAATCTTAATACTGATTGGCAAAGGTTTTACTCCATAATTTTTAGGTTACTATAAAGGATGGAGAAGTTAACTGCAAAAATTTTAGGATAGAAGGAATGATTTTATTGAAAGCCGTTCAAGTGACTGGTTATGGGGATGTAAACAAATTAGAAGTTGTTGAAATAGACATTCCAGAGCCAGGAGAAAATGAAGTATTGGTACAGGTAAAGGCTTGTGGCATCAATAATACTGAAATTTGGATGAGAGAAGGAGCATATGGGAAGGATTCCAAATCTGGATGGCGTCCAGAAGGCGTTCAATTTCCGAGAATTCCGGGATCCGATATTACAGGTACAGTTGTGAAAACAGGTAAACAGGTTGCGACTTCTATGATAGGAAAGGATGTTGTTCTGTTCCCTTTTACATCAACTGGAGAAGACGGCTGCGAACATATTTCTGATGATATGTCTTTTATAGGGTCAGAGTATGACGGAGGATATGCTGAATACGTAGTGTGGCCAGCTGAACTGTGTTTTGATATGCCTTTACAAAGTTTCACAGAAAGTGCAGTTTTCTCAGTTAGCGGTTTAACTGCTTGGCACATGGTTGAACAGATACAAATTCAACCGAATGAGACTATCCTTGTAACAGGTGCCAACGGTGGTGTAGGCTCACTGAATGTACAGATTGCTGCTAAAGTTTTTGGTGCTAAAGTAATTGCAGTAGTAGGTGACCTAACGTTAGAGGGAAAACTAAAAGAACTCGGGGCAACTCATGTCTTGTCATACAAATCGAGTGACCTTGCAAATGAAATTCAACAAATAAACGGGGGTCCAATTGACTCTGTATTAGATGTAGTTGGGGACGCGTTGTTTTCTATTTCTCTCCAAGCATTAAAAAATGGAGGCAAGTTCTGTATTTCAGGATCTGCCGGTGGACAGAAAACAGAACTTGATTTTAGAACCTTATATTTAAAACACATAACACTTTATGGTTCTGTCTTAGGAACAAGGACTGAATTTGTTCGAATGCTTCAAGCGATTTCCCAAGGCAAGATCGTGCCAGTTATAGATCGAACGTTTCCTCTCCAAGAGGCGAGAGAAGCTCAAACGTATTTTAAGAAAGCTGGAAAGTTAGGAAAGATTGTATTAATTCCTTAGGTCATATGTCTTGAAAAAGGAAGTAAAACTAGTTCACACCAAAAGTAAAGAATGGGCTGCCCAAAATTAAGTGTTCTTAATTTTTAGGCAGCCTTTGTCATTTAACTTGTTCTTTTTACTTGATCCTCTATAGCATTATCGTCAATCTGCAAACGGGTACGTATTAAGTAATATATACCTGGAACGGCAATAATCACTCCAATAAGAAGGTAAGTCATGCGCGTACTCATTCCTAAGAAACTGGAAGAAGCAAATAAAATTCCGAGTGGCATGGTTATACGGAGAAAAAGTAACCTTACCGCGCTTAATTGTGTTAAGCGTTCTCTAGGGGCTTTCTGTTGAAATAGAGCAGAGCTTTGCGCATTGAACATAGGGAATAAGATTCCTCCTAAAAGCTCGCATCCCCATGCAATATAAATAGTAGGTGCAAAGTATAACGCGATGAAAGACAATCCACCGCCTAAAAGACCAACGTACATGGTTTTGTTGTTC
Source organism: Fictibacillus sp. 7GRE50 (assembly GCF_015903875.1). Classification (NCBI taxonomy): domain Bacteria; kingdom Bacillati; phylum Bacillota; class Bacilli; order Caryophanales; family Fictibacillaceae; genus Fictibacillus; species Fictibacillus sp. 7GRE50. The sequence goes on along the minus strand of NZ_JACZDW010000002.1, from coordinate 212,902 downwards.
TTAGGTAACTTTGTAAGAAGTAGCATGCCAAGCGCATATCCGATCGGAAACATTCCCGCGAAAATGGCATATTCCCAAGCTTCTCCGGATAATTCTCCTCTTATAAAAGGCACGTTTAATACCAAAGTAGCTCCCACTGCAAACTGCACAGAAGATGATAATAGAGTAAGTCTTAATAGCTGTGGAAATTTAATGAAAGTTTGATACCCAGCTTTTGTTTCTTGCCACCAGAACTTTTTTGACCATGTCGCTACTCTTTTTGTGCTTATTTGAGGAATTTGAGAAAGCGATATTGAGCTAAGTAAGAACATAAGACTGGATAATCCATAGATGATATATAGAGGACTGACTAAAAGAAGTAAGGATGTAACGCCTGGTGCGATAAAACTCATGAGGCGCATAGTTCCGTCGAGTATGCTGTTAGCTGAGACTAATTCTTTTTCTTCACAAAGGTCGGGTAGTAAGGAGAACGAAAGACTAGCGTAGATTGGCTGCAAAAGTCCCAACACACATTGCAATACTACTAATCCAGCTATCGTGCCCATTTCTGTACCACTTACGTATCCGATCAAAGGAAGGATATAAGCAAATGAGCGGATCCGTTGAATATTTTTAAGCATTCGTTCTTTGATAACGTGATTTAAGAACGGAGCACTAATTCCTTGCAGAATTAAAGAAGGAAGAAAGTAAACTAGCCAAAGTGCTCCCATCCACTCTTTTGAACCTGTTATCTCAAACAATAGAAGCCCGTTTATGATTCCACCGGCAGCACCTCCGAATTCGGATATGATTTCTCCGATCCAGAGAGCTTTAAATGGTCTGGATAATGACTTATTCTTCATTCGTCTTTTCTCCTAAATAGTGCTGAAGTTGGTTGGAGAACGAATGAATATGGTGTGTGTTAGCTGAATAAATACCTTTGTCAACTTTAACAAATTTAGCAGCTTTTAAAAGTGAAAGCTGGTGATGTAGAGTTGTTTTTGATACGTTGAACTGAATGGTTAATTCTTGAAGAGAGAGTGGCCCTCTCATTAGTTGATACAATACCTTTAATCGCAGCTCGTCACCTAGTGCCTTATGACCTCGTACAAGCTCGTTTGGAGGAGAACCGGGCTCTAATAATGCTTCATCAGTTAATGGATAGAAGATCAGCTTTGTATCTGTTGTTTTCTGTTCCAAAATCCATGGTCTGTACGAGACATGTGGAATGAGTTTTATGTTCCAAACGGAAGGTTCTGGTACGTATTTTGCGCCTCTTGTAACACGTTCAATTTCTTCTAATGGTTTTTGGTTATCAAGAAGACCATGCTGTTTTTTTTCAAATGAGAGAGCTTGCATCCATTTTTCCCAATCCGTATTTTGGCTGAGCCAGTTGTACCATTCCGAAAGTGTATCAGTTAGCAAGGAGTGCAGTTCATCGCGGCTAATACTCCCAAGCGTTCGTACATATCCCTCTAAATAGTCGTGTCCTTTAAATAGAGACGCATATTGATAGAAAGCATCAGGCTGTTCATAACATTTCGCTGTCTCAGTTCTGTGCGACTCATATGAACGATTTTTATAAGGTAAAAGTGTTTCATAGAAAACGGTAGATGGTAATTCAGAAACCTTGACTGAAAATTCTCCAATTGAAGAAGCTGAAACCTTGTTCTGCAGCATGATCATTCCATACCACAAATTTGTCTGCTCGATTTTATCTAAATTGTTCTCCAAGGATACAGTCATTAAGGACTTTCGATTCGTCCACTGTTCATCTTGCTCAAATGTGTGACGCAACTTCGCATATGTATAACCCGCAATTCCTAAAGCTAGCTCCCATATCGGTGAACTTTCGATAGATAAATTAACAGTTTCCTGAGAGTGAGGAGAATGTATATTTTTCATAGTTACCTCCAAAAAGTAATGTATTCTAGTTTTATTCTAAAACAATGAAATTTATAATTCAATATATTTAGAATTAATAATTCTGAATGAATCGAATTATATAGATAGTTCTTTTTATCTCTAACCCGAGCAATTTGTGCTAAAATTAGGAAAAAAGGGGTCAGAGGTTATGTTTGTCTATAAAATTGACGAAGAGCTATCTCTTCGATTGTTTAATGAAAAAGATGCAACAGAGTTCTTCCAACTAACCATACAATCTAAAGAATATTTGAAAGAATGGTTAGGCTGGTTAGATTATACAAATGAAGAAGAGGACTCCTTAGCCTTTATAGAAGCAACCTTAAACGGAGTAAAAGAAACAGGGGGCTATCCAAAGACTACAGCAATCATCTACAAAGGAAAAATCGCTGGAATTATTGGGTTTAACGAAATTAGTAGGTTACATAAGATCGGTGTTATGGGATATTGGCTCGGTCAAGAATTTCAAGGAAAAGGAATTATGATGAGAGCGTGTAAAGCTTATATAAAATATGGCTTCCATGAACTCGATCTTAATCGAATTGAAATACGAGTAGCTGAAAAAAATAAAAAAAGCCGTGCGATTCCTGAAAAGCTAGGATTTCAGGAAGAGGGCAAGATTCGACAGGCGGAATGGCTTTATGATCATTATGTTGATCATGTGATATATGGTCTATTGGCTGAAGAATGGAAACAAAATAACTAGAATGTTTAAGAAAGCTGACACGAAAAGGTTTTTACAGACCTTTTTGCTGTCGGTTTTTTTTGCTATGAGTGTGTTTATTTAAACAAATGTTACCTGAAAGTGCCTACCTTACTTGAAAGTGCGTACTTTTAATTTTGGTTAAAGAGCGTATGATTGCAATCATAAAGGACATTTTTTTATAGGAGGGCACGACAAACAATGAATCCATTCAAGTATCATCGTTCTTATAATCGAATGTATAAAGAGGGTGAATTAACACTTGGACTACACATACCTCTTGAGAATTATAGATTTGCCACACCGACGATGGAACAACAAGTTGAAATGTCGCAGTTAGCTGAACAATTAGGTTTTACAAGTTTATGGTTTCGTGATGTTCTTTTGGAAGATCCGAATTTTGGAGATCCAGCGGTAGGACAGATTTACGATATGATGATCTATATGACTTATTTAGCAAGTCAGACGAAGGAAATCGCTCTAGGAACAGCAGCTGCAGTCTTACCGTTAAGGCATCCGTTGCGTGTTGCAAAAGAGATCGCAACATTGGATCAATTGTTCCCAGAACGTGTATTACTCGGTGTATCTTCAGGTGACAGGCGTGCTGATTTCTCAGCATTGGGAGTATCGCACGAAACAAGAGGGGAAGCGTTTGTGGAGGCTTTTCAATATCTTAACGAGGTGCTATACAAAGAGTATCCTAGTATCCGTTCATCTCGAGGAATTGTGCAAGGATCGAACCTTGTACCTAAGCCAACAAAACGAATTCCAACATTTATTACAGGCTATGCACAACAGGAAATGGAGTGGTTTGCAGAGCATGGAGATGGGTGGATGTACTATCCTCGCAGTCCAAAATATCAAGAAGTAACGATCAAGAGATGGAGAGAATTAGTAGAGGGTTATCATCCTGATACGTTCAAACCATTCACTCAGCCGATGCATCTTGATCTAGCAGAAGATCCTAATGAAGCTCCGAAACCGATTCGATTAGGATTTAGAATTGGCCGCAATCCATTGATCGAGCTGTTGCAAGTGTATAAAAAATCTGGAGTAAATCACTTGTTCTTTGCGCTTTTTGATAGTGAAAGACCAGCGAAGGAAGTTATACAAGAACTAGGTGAAGAAGTGATACCGCATTTTCCAGCTTTAAAACATTAACTCGTAACAATAAAGCCAAGCTAGCTGCTAGACGCAGTAGCTTGGCTTTTGCTTAGTATAGAACGTCTTGAAGAAAATTTTTCTAAAGCGTAAATATGTTGAAACTCCAAGCACTCATGGCTGTCCGTTGCATGACTCCTGTGCAAACATAAAATGGCTGATCGGAAGGAATACACCGACCAGCCTTCTTCTTTAACTCAGATTTCTTAAAAAGTACCATACCAAATTAGTAAACGTTTGAGCTTGAGAAGAAATAGGTGATTCTTCAAAGCACTTTTGAAATGGCTTCAATAATGGCTGAAGAACAATCTTACGAATACGCTCACGTTGAAGTTCACTCATGACCGCATCAAAAAGGTCTTGCTGTTCTTCTGTAAAGGTATAATCCTGCTGCAGTTGATCAGCGAGTGATAGAATGTCATCTATTTTAACTTGTTTTTTATTTGCGTTTGTACGAAGTAAATCAATAGCTGAAAGAGGGATGAGAACAGATTCGTTCGTCATCATCTTCGGTACGATCAATTCAATATAAGAAAGAAGTGTATCAACGACATGCTCTAAGGAGTATGTCGTATTTGTAATTTTTAGTGTAAACAACATATGGTGCATCATTCCGAAGAACAGGATGGTAGCTTCAAAAACATGCTCCCGAACTTCGTCGCCTAAGATCTCAATAAAACGATCGGAAATCCATTCCATCTCGTATAACCGGTGCTGCATAACGAGTTTTTTGAGGTCAGCTTCATTAGAAGATAGAATCGCTTCAAAAAGTGGCTGAAGGTTTCTTTCCTGGTTTAATCGCATAATGATTACAATTTGTTCAATGAAAACATCCCGATCGCCTGTATCCTTACCTATCTGAACGGCTATTCGCTGTTGACTGGCGTCATAGCGTAAAAATTCTAATATGTCTGCGATACAGTCACTTTTTGATGAGAAATAGTTATAAAACGTACCTTTAGATATATTTGCTTTATCAATGATTTCTTGTATAGAAGTCTGCTGAATACCTTTTTCTATAAAAAGCTTTAAAGCGGTGTCAGCAACTTTTCTTTTCCTGTTATTCATTTGTTCCTCCTAAGTCCAACCCTTATAGCTAGTATAAATTTCTTGAGATGGAAACACAACGCTTTTAGACTAACGGTATAAAAGAGTTGATATTTTTATACTGAGGGTATAAACTTAATAAAGTTAAGTAATTATTTTAATACAGAGGAGAAATGACATGGGGAATACAGATTCCACTTTACAACATAAAAAACCGCCCTATTTGATGCTTGCGATCTTGTTCGTTGGAGCGTTCGTAGCTTTCTTAAACAATTCATTGCTGAACGTAGCATTGCCTACCATCATGGTGGATTTAAATGTTAAAGACTATTCGACCGTTCAATGGTTGGTAACCGGATTCATGCTAGTAAGCGGTGTTTTGATACCGGCTTCGGCATTTTTAATCACTCGATTCTCAAATAGAATGTTATTTATTACAGCGATGGCTATCTTTACAATCGGTACAGCGCTATCGGCTTTTGCTCCTAACTTTGGTTTGTTATTAACTGGACGAATGGTGCAAGCTGTAGGTTCATCTGTGATGGGACCAATCCTAATGAACGTTATGCTCGTTAGTTTTCCACGCGAAAAACGAGGCATTGCGATGGGGATCTTTGGTTTGGTTATGATCACAGCTCCTGCAATCGGTCCAACTTTGTCGGGGTATATTGTAGAATACTACGACTGGCGTCTGCTTTTTGAAATGATTCTGCCTTTAGCTATCCTGAGTTTACTATTTGCAGTGTGGAAGCTTGAAAACGTGATGAAGCAAAACAAAAATGTTTCACTAGATTATCTTTCACTCGTGTTGTCTAGCATCGGTTTTGGTGGCATTCTTTACGGATGTAGCACAGCGAGTTCGGACGGATGGACAGATACGGTTGTTCTATCAACACTAATCATTGGTGGTATAGCGTTAATTATTTTCATCCTACGACAACTTAAGTTAGATGAACCATTGTTGAACATTCGAGTGTATAAGTATCCAATGTTTGCTCTTGCATCCGTTATTGCGATTGTTAATGCAGTTGCCATGTTTTCAGGCATGATTTTAACACCAGCTTACGTCCAAAGCGTGCGAGGCATATCGCCGTTAGATTCAGGGTTGATGATGCTTCCTGGAGCAATCATTATGGGTATCATGTCTCCGATTACTGGTAAACTTTTTGATAAATTTGGACCGCGTGCTTTAGCGGTTGTCGGACTTTCAATCACTGCGGTTTCAACTTATATGCTCGCTCACTTACAAGCTGATTCGGCTTATTCTTACATCATACTGATCTATTCCATGCGCATGTTTGGATTATCAATGGTCATGATGCCGATTATGACGAATGGTCTTAATCAGCTTCCAACGAGCTTAAATCCGCACGGTACAGCCGTTAATAATACAGCACAGCAAGTATCCGGTTCGATCGGTACAGCGATACTAGTCACGATTATGAACACTGTTACAAAAACAGAAGCAGAAAGCTTAATGAGCGGAGTAGATCCAGCGACGATTACCGAAGCCTCAACCGCTGCATTAACACAGCAAGCTCTTCTGTCAGGAATTCAATACTCATTCTTAGTTGCATTCGGAATTAACATCGTTGCTTTAGTGCTAGCCTTTTTCGTCAAACGCGTCGATACAAGTGCTGAAGCAGTAAATAAGATTGAAAAAGGTAACAAAACATCAACTAAATCAGTTACAGCTTAAAATTTTTCTACTAAAACCGACACTATGGGTACGATTAATACCCAATTTAGTGTCGGTTTTTTCTTTTTCTTTAAGGATTAGGTTCAGAATGTATTAGCTGAGTACGCCTGCAACATTAAACAGTATATTTACAGGTGAAGGTGCCTTGATCTCAGGTGAATAGGTTAACATTATCAGTGAAAGTTAAGTGTTTACCGGTGCTCAAAATAATTCTTAGGTGATTACACTCCTTTTATCGGAGAACATGTAACAAATATAAAAACACGTACCGTAAAACACTTTAGATCAACTAGTCATGTGTAGTATCTATATGTATTTGGGTAAAGTAATAAGCAGATTGATTTACATCGTCTAAAAATAGGAGTAAGGTCTTAACTAATCTTTTGTAAGTAAAAGGAGTGGAAATGAAGATGAATAAAATGAACACCGATTTTTCAAATATATATATTAACGGCGAATGGAGAAAAGGAAGCAGTGATAGCTTCATGAAAAACACGAATCCGTTCACAGAAGAAGAGCTTGTTACGATTCAAGCTGCCACGAAAGAAGACTTGGACGAAGCTTATGAAGCGGCGAGAATTGCTCAAGCTGAATGGGCAAACGAACTTCCACAAAACAAGCGTGCTGTTTTAGAAAAAGTAGCTGACGTTATGCAAGAGAATGAGGAGCTTATTATTGATTGGATCATCAAAGAATCAGGCTCAACGTATATGAAAGCTATCTCAGAATTTCGGGCATCTATCAATATTTTAAAAGAATCAACAACATATCCTTATCGTATGGAAGGAAAGATTCTTCCATCACAAACAGCAGGGAAGGAAAATAGAGTGTACCGTAATCCATTAGGTGTAATTGGAATTATCAGTCCTTGGAATTTTCCGTTCCATCTGGCTATTCGATCCATCGCACCTGCCATCGCGACTGGAAATGCTGTCGTAATTAAACCAGCTACAGACACGCCAGTTACAGGTGGATTAATCTTTGCGAGTATTTTTGAAGCGGCTGGCCTTCCAAAAGGTCTGATAAACGTTATTGTAGGACGCGGTTCAGAAATTGGGGATGAAATTGTTACACATCCAACTCCACGTCTGATCTCGTTTACAGGTTCAACGGAAGTCGGAAGACACATCGGTGAACTTGCTGGTAAGAACTTAAAGAAATCTGCTCTTGAGTTAGGCGGAAATAACGTATTTATTGCCTTAAAAGAAGCAGATATTGATCAAGCGGTAGATTCAGCGCTGTTTGGAAAGTTCTATCATCAAGGGCAAATCTGTATGGCGATCAATCGTATCTTTGTACATCAAGACATTTATGAAGAATTTGCAGAAACCTTTGTTCAACGAGCAAACAATCTGAAATTTGGCGATCCGTCCAAAAAAGATACGAACGTTGGTCCATTAATTAATAGAGACCAAGTTGATCGAATCTTAAAAGATATTGAAGACAGTGTTTCACAGGGTGCGAAGATTCGCATTGGTGGAGATGCAAACGGAAATGTTTTAGAACCTACTGTAATAACAGATGTGAATAACGAAATGCCGTTAGCCAAGAATGAAATCTTTGGACCAGTAGCTATACTAATTCCATTTGAAAAAGATGAAGACGTTGTTCAAATGGCAAATGCTTATCCGTACGGTCTAAGCGGTGCCGTTCATTCTAAAAACATTGAACATGCAACAAACATAGCTCATGACATTCATACGGGTATGATTCACATCAACGATCAATCAGTTAACGATGAACCTCACATGCCATTTGGTGGAGAAAAAGATTCAGGACTTGGTCGATTTAATGGTGAGTGGGTGTTAGAAGAATTCACTACTCTAAAATGGGTATCTGTGCAACGTAATCCAAGAAATTATGGACCTTTCATTAGCCAATTAAAGTAAATAAGTACAAAAAGCATCCGGATGTCTTCATTCGGATGCTTTCTTTATTTGAAGCAATTTTATGATGTTTTTCGAAATGGGTAAAAACTCAACTTATTTTTACCCGTGTTCTTTGAAACGTATAGTGCCTCATCTGCATATTCAAGTATGGTTTGTGGTGAAACGTCCTGAGCTACCCATTCAGCTGATCCCATGCTGCATCCAATTTTTATAGAATGTTCCTGAATAAAAAATGGTCGGTTAAGAGTGTCTATGAGGAATTGTGAGATCTCGGTTATTTCATTCAGATAATTCTCCTGAATCGGAAGTACAACTACAAATTCATCTCCACCCAAACGTGCTGCAAAATGTTCCTTCTTTATTAATGAATCAATGATACGCTTACCAACTTCTATTAAAAGTAGATCTCCTGCATGATGTCCATGTGAATCATTGATTGATTTAAAACCGTCCAGGTCCAAATAAAGCACCCCATAGCTACCATTAGAACAATCAAAGCGAACTGAATTCATGTACTCTAAAAGAGCTAACCGATTCGGCATACTTGTCAGATAGTCGGTATGTGCCATGTTCTCCATCTTGTCTAACTGTTTTTCTGTTTGTTTTAATGATGAGATTAAGCTTCTAAAAGAAGAACTTAGAACTTCTATATCTTTGATTCCTCGCAACAAAGGAATCTCTACGATCTCACCATCTTTCAACTTGTCAGCAGAAATAGCCAAGTCAAAAAGAGGACGAGAAACTCTCTTAGTGATAAACCATCCTATTACAGCCATAAGTAGAGAAATCACAATACCACAGACTAAAATGAATGTTTGCAGATATTGGACGGATGCATAAGCCGCTTGTTCTGATTGACGAATGACAACCGTCCAGCCTAATCCTGGATAATTTTGATATCCGTCGCCAAAAGCATAGCCTGTCACATACTCTTTTCCATCTGGCCAACGCACAAAATTCCACTCGTTTCTCTTTCCTTTATTATCGAGATCACTTATCTTTATTTTTTTACCTAGATCATTTTTATGGCCTAATAATACTGTATCTTCTTTACTGATTATGTACACTTCCACATCTTTTTTCTGCTCTTTAATGGGCTTTAGAATCGCAGCTTCCACTTCTTTAGACCACTCCCAGCTGAGATGGGCGGCTAACACACCTTGAAAAACACCATTTTTATCTGTTAATGGTGTACTGATATCAACTAATTGTAAGGGTGAACCATCCTTGGTTGGAATCAGTTTGGATAACAAAAGTGCATCATGAACATCACCGATAAAAGGCTGTTCAGTTGCTTGTTGAAAAACGGGACGAGCAGATATATCTTGGTTGATGAGGAGTTTCTTTGTTGAAGCTTGAATGACTCCTTTTTGATTCGTTATTCCAACCCAAGAGAAGGAGGGAATTTTATTTTGAAGCTGATTGATCAGAAATTGTGCTTCATTTATTCTTCTTGGGTCTTTCAGAACTTCCTGTTCACTCAAAACTTGTAGTTCCTGGTATCTGGACCACATAAAAGAATCAAGGTTGTGGGATAGTTGAAAAGCTGAAGAAGCTAAAGAATTACCTATTTCTTTTTCTAATAATTCGCTAGATTTATCACTGATAAAGATACTAAGAAATAATGATGTGGCTAATATGATCAATGAGATGCTCACGGACAGATACGTTTGAATTTTGATAGACATAAAACGTGACTCCTATAATAATTAAATTTATTTCATCAAGAACCCTTTGTTATATCGGAACAAGTATTGAAATGATTAGGAATCTATTAGATAAACGATGAGATAAAATTCTCAAACGAGAATTATGGCAGTTGATTATGCTACACTACGAGGACAAGTCATATACATTAAAGGTGATGAAGAGATGCTAATTAATGATAAGATACGCCAAGATTTGTTTGCAGAAGTGGAAGGAATAAATGACGAAAATTTAAATCAAAAACCTTCGGAAAATGAATGGTCCATTAAGCAAATTTTGGAACATCTATATTTAATGGAAGGTGGAATCGCAAAAAACATTAACCATCAACTTCAAAATGGTAAAGTGGTAAACGCAGAAAAGAAGCCGATCGAAGCAACAATTAATAGAGATATTAAAGTAGATGCTCCAGAATTTGCAGTGCCAACTTCAGAATATGCATCTATTGAAGAGCTAAAAATGAAATTGGCTGCGACACATAAAAATTTACTAGATATCGAGAAGACTGCTGATGCAAAAGATTTAGAAGCAAAAGGCTATCCTCATCCTATCTTCGGTGACATAAGTTTAAAACAATGGATTCCATTTGTGGCCTATCATGAACAACGACATATCCTTCAAATTAAAGAAGTGAAAGAAAAGTTAAGTCTTTAAAATAGATAACGGTCAGTACATTCTCCAAGGAGGAGGATGTACTTTTTTTATTGAATGAAATGAGGATAACAAGAATGAAAGTTTCGGTTTAGGTGCAATACTGATTGAAAGAATGAAAAAAGGAGGACTGAAGATGTTGTTGAAAAACAAAATCGCAGTCGTTTATGGTGCTGGTGGTGCAATTGGCGGTGCTGTTGCACGCGCTTTTGCAGAAGAAGGAGCTACTGTATTTCTGGCAGGAAGATCTATGGATTCTCTTCAAATTATAGCAGATGAGATAACAAATGCTGGAGGTAAAGCAAAAGTTACAAAAGTAGATGCTCTGAATCAAAATGAAATAGTAGGACATCTGGATCGAATCGTTCAACATGTAGGACAAATAGATATTTCCTTTAATGCAATAGGAATACGTGGGGACCTTCAAGGAACTCCACTAATTGAAATGTCAAAGGAAGACTTTATGACTCCTATTCTGACAGGTGTCCAAACTCATTTTCTAACAAGTACTGCAGCGGCAAAGCATATGATCAACCAAAAATCAGGGGTTATCCTAACTCTCTCTGCTTCAACTGCAGTATTGTCAGGTAGAGACCGAACCTATCATTTAACAGGAGGTTTTGCGACCGCATGTTCAGCCATTGAAGGATTTACAAGGAGCTTAGCCGGTGAGCTCGGTTCAAAAGGCATTCGTGTCGTAGCTATAAGATCAGACGCTATTCCAGAAACATGGAAACCAGATAATAATGAGATTCAGGCGTATATGGAGGAAGGAACAGCACTAGGACGTCTTCCGAAATTAAAGGAAGTTGCAGATGCAGCAGTATTTATTGCTTCTGACCGAGCAAGCGCAATAACGGGTGCCGTTATGAATGTAACGTGCGGTTCAATAATGGACTGAGTCATTTATTGGATTTTTATGTTAAAATTAACTCTATTGGAATATGAAAGCTAAAGGAGCGTATAAGAATGTCACATACAAATTGTGTAACATGGTCTCATGAGTAGACAAAGATGTTTATTCATGAAGGGTTAATGTTTATTTTCACCGATTCTCTATGAATGATGTCTCTGTTTACTCCCTTCTAATGATAAAAAAATAGAATGGAGAGATAGCATGATTCATTTAAACCTACTAACTGAGCAAGAATTTAAGGAATATCAAACATTCATGATTTCAGATTATGCCCTTGAAATCACTAAGAACTTTAACCTATCGTTACAGTCAGCATTAGAAGAATCAGAAATGATGATGAAGGACCTATGGAAAGATGGATTGTTTACTGAAGGTCAGTATTTATACAAAATTAAAGACTCAAAAACCAATGAAAAGGTAGGAATCCTCTGGTATGGGTTGATACCAGAAATCAATCAAGCCTACGTGTATCATATTTTCATAGACGATCTCTATAGAAGAAAAGGATACGGAAAAGGTACATTAGAAAAGCTTCAAAGTATGTTAAAACAGTCAGGTATAGACTCTATTGGGTTAAGTGTTTTTGGGGAAAATGAAGCCGCTTATCAGTTATATAAGAAATTAGGGTATAAAAATACAAGAATATCAATGGAATTCATCTTATAGAACATTATTAAATATAGGTTTGTGGTAAAGCTTAGGGTCATGGTGACTCTGAGCTTTTTTTCATTCTAATAAATGTGATTTACAGTAACAGGAATTAAATTCCAGAAGGAGAATATAGAGAATTAGAGGTGATTGTATGAAAAAAATACTTGGCTTTTTACTTTTAATCATGTTGGCAGCTTGCAGTGAAAAAGGAGCCGTAGAAAAGCTGAAAATGAATTATCCGAGTGTAAAGAAAGAGATAGAGCAAATGTCGACAGAGGTGCAGAATAAAATGGCAGCACCAGATTTTCTTCCTTTTCAGCCAAAAGATGTCCAATTAACATATGCTGCAGAACCGGCGGGAGATCCAAAAGGGGATATCTTACATACTGAATTTATTTATGGTAATGAAAAAGGTTCTGTCCTTCATGTAACCACGTTTCTAAATAAAAAGGCAACTTTTAATGATGAAGGTGAGAAGAAGACAACAAAATTGAAAGATGGAACTGAGGTTGTTATTGAAGCTGAATCATCTGAAGTTATGGCCATTCGTTGGAGGAAAGACGATGTTTATTACGGGATGATGTTAATGGGTACTGAATTTAAGATGGAGGATCTTTTGAAATCAGCAAATTCGATGGACTATTAGGAGGTGTTTGGTTTGAGAGAGAAAGGGAAATTTAGTTCAATTTCATTACTTGTAAGTGCTTGTACAGTCGCGTTCTTTTTATTTATACAAACTTATGCCTTTGCTATCGGATACTGGAGGTTGATTGTGTGGGTAGGAGTGCTCACTGCCATGTATTTTGCCTTTCGATCTCCTAAGAACTCTGGTTTTCGAGGTCTGGCCATAGCTGTTTCAATTATTCTTGCCATTCCTCTTTTGTTGATGGAGATGGTCGGATTAGCGTGGCGAAATGGTGGATTTGGGAATTAAAACGAGTTTAATCTCTGATTACCGAAACTTTCCATCTTCTAATACGTAATAATAGTAATACAAAAAATAGGGGTGGAGAGTAATGATTGAGGTTAGTGTAAAAAAGATAGATAACAACTTTATTATTCGATGGCAGCTATTAAGGGTAGAGATTCCTGCCGATGAAATTCTTAATGTAGGATTAGACGATACATATGGTGGAGAAGATAAAGAAGCTATCCGTATCGGTTTCCCGTATGGAATGACAGATCGGGTTTTTATTGAGACAAAAAAACAAACCTATATTTTGTTTACTTCTAATCCATCAGCTATTATGAAAAAACTAAGTGCTTAAGGAATGATATCGTTTAGACAGAACTCGGATTAAATTTTTCCGAGTTTTCTTATGATCAATTACTTTCTAATCAGAGTAATATACTGATAACAAACAAGGACAGATCTAATATGTTAAGGTGGAATTAGAAATCAAGGATATAATCATATAAAAGAAGGTGTTCTTCTCATGACGAAAGTAAAAGGCTGGAATTTAGATAACAGTTATGCTGAACTTCCAGATAAATTTTTCTCTATCATCGACCCAAATCCAGTTGTTTCACCAAAATTAGTTGTGCTTAATGAATCGGTGGCTATGTCTCTTGGATTGAACGCAGAATTCCTTCGAGATGAAGATGCTGTAAACGTATTTGCAGGCAACGAGCTTCCGGAAGGTGGATCTTCTATAGCGCAAGCCTATGCGGGACATCAGTTTGGTTATTTTAATATGTTAGGTGATGGACGAGCATTAATGGTAGGAGAGCAGATCACTCCTGATGGGAAACGTTATGACATTCAACTAAAGGGTTCAGGAAGGACTCCCTATTCTAGAGGAGGAGACGGACGGGCAGCTCTTGGTCCGATGCTTCGTGAATATATTGTGAGTGAAGCGATGCACGCTTTAGGAATTCCAACGACTCGAAGTCTTGCGGTTGTAACGACTGGTGAATCAATCATGCGTGAAACGGCTCTGCCAGGTGCTATCATGACACGTGTAGCAGCAAGCCATCTGCGAGTAGGTACGTTTGAGTTTGCATCAAAATGGGGAACACTCGATGAATTGAAAGAGTTAGCAGATTATAGTTTGAAGCGTCATTATCCTGAAGTGGAGAGTGACGGAAATCCATATTTGAGCTTACTCAAAAAAGTGATTGAACAGCAGGCGTATTTAATTTCGAAGTGGCAGCTCGTTGGTTTTATCCACGGCGTTATGAACACCGACAATATGACAATCAGCGGAGAAACGATTGATTATGGCCCTTGTGCATTCATGGACAAATATGATCCACTAACTGTTTTCAGTTCAATTGATAGAGAAGGGCGTTATGCTTACGCTAACCAGCCTCGAATAGCTGGTTGGAATCTCGCTCGATTTGCTGAAACCTTATTGCCACTCTTACATGATGATCAAGAAAAAGCGGTTGAATTGGCACAAGAAGTTCTATATGGTTTTTCTGATCTGTATCATGCAAACTATTTTAGAGGAATGCGATCAAAGCTTGGACTATATAATGAAGAGAAAGAAGATCAATCTCTGATAGAAGAATTACTTTCGCTCATGACTACCTATAAAGCTGACTATACCAATACATTCCGTTCTTTAACATTAGGGGGAAACGAGTGTTCTGCACTTTTTGAAGCCGAGGACTTTAAGACATGGCTCCATAAATGGGAAGAAAGAAAAGCAAGGCAGTCAGAGTCGAAAGAAGAATCTATTCAGTTGATGCGAAACAGCAACCCAGCTGTCATTCCAAGAAATCATAGGGTGGAAGAGGCTATTCAAGCAGCTGGAAACGGTGATTACAGTGTGCTGAAAAAACTTCACAATGTTTTATCAGTACCGTACGATTACTCTAAGAAACAAGAAGAATACACTACATTACCACCCGAAACAGAAGGACCTTATCGAACATTTTGTGGTACGTAATAACATAAAAATACATGACGGACATATAGATAAAAAGCTGCTCAAGTAGAGTAGCTTTTTCTGATATCCATAATATCTCATGGAAATAGAGGAAGGTATGTTTCGTTGACTTTTTAGTTAATAAGGTGTACTATCTTTTATATTGTTTTCCGCGAAAGTAATTGATAAAGTTCTAAAAATAAACTAGAATGATAGATTGGTTACTGAAACTTTAGAGGTGATAGAATGATTAACCAAAAACAATTATTAAACAAACATATGGGATTTTTCCTGCTTACAGTTGTTTTAGTTTGGATAAAATCTTATGCCGCTTATAAAACGGAATTTAATTTGGGAGTTGAAGGTGGATTTCAAGAATTCATCTTGTTTATCAATCCAATTGGATCGGCACTCTTATTTGTAGGCTTTGCCTTATTTGCAAAGGGAAGAAAATCCTACATTTGGATGATTATCATCAATACGGCAATGACTCTAATGTTATTTGCAAATATGCTTTATTACCGCTTTTTCACTGACTTTATCACGCTGCCAACATTAACGCAGACGAAGAACGCAGGAACGATCGGAAACAGTATTGGAGCTCTGTTCAATCCGTATGACATCCTATTCTTCCTAGATATCGTAGTACTTTTAGTATTAGTCTTAACAAAGAAAATTAATCCAGAACCAATCAAAGTAAAACGTAAAAGTATCTTAACGGTTGGTCTAGCTGCAGTCATTGCATTATCTGCAAACTTATTGTTAGCGGAAATGGATCGTCCGCAGTTGTTGACTAGAACGTTTGACAGAAACTATATCGTGAAATATTTAGGAATGTATAACTACACGCTCTATGACGCGGTCCTAAGCTCAAAATCTTCCGCTCAGCGTGCACTCGCAGACACAGATGATGTTACAGAAGTTGAGAACTATGTGAAAGCTAATCATGCTGAACCAAATCCGGAATATTTTGGGAAAGCAAAAGGCATGAACGTCATCTATCTGCACTTAGAGTCTTTACAGAATTTTGCGATCAATTACAAATTGAACGGACAAGAAGTAACGCCTTTCTTAAACTCGTTAACACAAGATAAAAACACGTTGTATTTTAACAACTTTTATCATCAAACATCACAAGGTAAAACAGCTGATGCTGAGTTTATGATTGAGAACTCGTTATATGGATTACCACAAGGAACAGCGTTTACAACAAAAGGCGAAAACACTTATCAAGCGGCACCAGCCATTATGGAACAACAAGGCTATTCGACAGCCGTATTCCATGGTAACTACAAGTCCTTCTGGAATCGCGATGTAATCTATAAGCGCTTTGGTTATCAAAAGTTTTTCGATGCAGAACATTATGATATGAACGAGGAAGATGTAGAGAACTATGGCCTAAAAGATAAGCCGTTCTTTGAAGAATCTATGCCGATGCTGAAATCATTAAAGCAGCCGTTCTACTCTAAATTCATTACATTATCAAACCATTTTCCTTATCCGATTACAGAAGAGGAAGCTACAATCGAGCCTCACACAACAGGAGATGGAACGGTAGACCGTTATTTCCAAACGGCAAGATATATGGACGAAGCTCTCCAACAGTTCTTTACTGACTTGAAAGAAGCGGGACTATACGATAACACGATGGTTGTGATGTATGGTGACCATTATGGGATTGCCGAAACGCGTAATAAATCAATGGCAAAAGTACTCGGAAAAGAGATTACGCCTTTTGAAAACACACAACTTCAAAAGGTACCATTATTTATTCATGCACCAGGATTAAAGGGTGGAACCATAGATAAAGTTGGTGGTCAGATCGATATTCGTCCAACGCTTATGCATTTGTTAGGAATGGATACGAAAGAATACATTCAATTCGGTACTGATCTATTATCTAAGAATCATGATCAAGTACTTCCGTTGCGTAACGGTGATTTTGTTTCACCTACCGTAACAGGAATTGACGGTAAGTATTACGACTCTAAAACTGGTGAGCCTGTTAAGGAAACAAAAGAAATCAAAGCCATCGAAAAAGAAGCAGAGACAAAGTTGGATCTATCTGACCGTACCGTTTATGGAGACTTGCTTCGATTCCACAAAGTCAAAGGATTCAAGCCAGTTGATCCTTCTAAATATGATTACAACATCAAAGAAGAAGAAAAACCTAAAAGTGAAACAAACGAGTAACTTAAAAAGCCGTCCAGATTTTGGACGGCTTTTTTGCTTTAAAAAGACAAGAAGCTCAACATGTATAAATGTTAAGCTTCATTCATAGAACAGTCTTAAATTTCTTCTAGTTTTTTACCCAAAAGCTGAATATCGCGTACTAACTTTTGTTTGTGTTTTTCACATTTACAGCATTTATATTCTTCAAACAATAGACCTAATTTTTTTATTATTTTTATTGCTATTTGGTCATCACACATCTTTAAAAACATCCTAATCTAGTTATATTATCCTAAATAAGAGCGTAGCACATGATGACTAGCTAGGAAACCTTCTGCTGTAAACTTTTTATTAAAATTTATAAATATATTAAGAAAAACCTGGATAGCGTTAGAATAAACTTGCACACCCATATTGTAGAATTAATATTTTATTGATATGCCATTTAATAAATGGTCCCAAGTATCATTATGTGTAATGGGATCTATTTTTACAGGTACATAAATGATACACACATGCTTCATACCCCAATTTACTTCTGTTAGTTGTCCTACCTTGTCTGTAGGATAAATCATTAGAATGTTAAAATCACCTTTTACACATGTGGATAATACCATCTCTAATTCAGCAGTTTCTTTTTTCAGTTGCTCTTCATCGATATCAATAACCGACCATCTAATAAATAATAAAGAAGAGCTCTTTCTAAACCATTCGTACATTCTCTGCACTCGTTGCTTGATGGTACGTCTAAAGTTTAGATAATTTAACATCCAATGTTGTTCTGGAATAATAGGGAAATCATGTACAGATATAACGTTATATTTATGATCCTTAATGAAGTGAGAATGAGAACCTGTAGTAACACCTTGATCATCTAGCACATAACCAGGTTTGTAAGTATGAATCTTTTCCATATTTCTATATTTCATGTACCTCTTAAATCTGGTCCTTAAAAGCTCATTGATTCCGGCTAAAGAATGCGAGCAAACCCAATCCAAGGGAAAAGCAGCCTTCCTCAAGGAATGTCTTCTAAGATGTATACCAGGACCGCATTCACTTCCAAGACTGATTACGGCATCGTATGGTTTCTTTATGTCCTGTAATCTCATTTGTTCACCTCTGTGTTTCAATAAATCTTGTAAAAAAACAACCTTCGCAAAGAAGGTTGTTTCTATATTGTTAATCGCTAACCGCAACCCCGGAGAAGCTTTCAGGTCCTACTCGGACAACGCCAACTAAACTTACTGAAATATAAGCTGAATATGTTTGTTGAATATCCGCTGGAGGATTAAAATCAAGCGCGTTAAATGCAAAAGTCTGTGGTCCTAAAATATTTAAGTCCATATTTTCACTGGCAGAATAAACTAGAGGAGAGTTTGGGCTTGTACCCCGCACGACTTGAATCGTTATCGTAGTGACGGCAGGAAGTAATGGCAGCTGCAGCGAAACGGCACCTTGTAAGAGCACCCTAATATTAGGGCCAGCTCCAACCGTACCTAAACCGATTCTTCCGAATAATTGGGGAGCACCTGCTACAGTAATCGGTTGGGCAATCGAGTTAGAGTAACTTGCATTTTGACTTGTTCTTAAATCAAGAAATTTAGCCAAGTAATCACCTCCCCTCTGTTTCAATATATGGTTCTTGGTGAAAATGGCTTGTACAACAGTACAAAAAAACAAAAATTTAAACGTCGGATAGAAAATAATTCAATCGTGGTGAAAGGAATTCTCTATTTATGCGTCTAATACATGAAAGTCTCTAGTAAAAGGGAGTGAAGCGATGAAAAAAGAAGAACAAATTAACCAGTGGTTTACTTTGTATCACAATGATATCTATAACTTTCTCATTTATTATTTAGGAACAAAAGACGTTGAAGATATGGTTCAAGAAGCATTTGTTAAAGGGTTTAAATATATAGATCAATTTGAACAGCGTGCTGATCCAAAAACATGGCTTATTTCTATTGCAAGAAATATTGCGATTGATCATATGCGGAAAAAGAAAAGACAATATGCTCTTGTTGATCAGCTAAGAAGTATTTTTCCTGGAAAAAGTAAACTTCCTCAAGATTGGGTTTTGGAGGACGAACGAAAAAAGCACTTATATAAATTAATTAACGAGTTGAAGACTTCCTATAGAGATGTAGTGATTTTAAGGGGAATTTTAGATTTTACCCCTGAAGAATCTTCTCGCATTTTGAAATGGAAAATAGACAAAGTAAACCTTACTTATTATCGCTCTATTCAATCTTTAAGAAAAAAGCTTACGTCTGAAAAGTGGAGTGATTATATTGAAACGATTAACCAATGAAGAAGTAATGATGGAACTGAAGAACTTTAAATCCTACAAGATGAACAACAATCAAAAACAATCGATCGAAAACGAATTGAACCGGTTATCTTCTGAAAAAACATCACCTTTTTATCATATCTTTCGTTTTTCCAAACCGCTCTTAAGCATGATTGTTCTGCTTTTTCTTCTAGTAAGTGGAAGTTATTTCGCAATGAATCAAGCAGAAGAAAAAACTATGAAATATATAACTGGATCCGGAATTTTCTTGCATGGTGATGAAACTTTTCAAATGAAGAAAAGTGAAGATTTTATTTTAAAAAGAAACAAAGATGGATCTGTGTTCTTTATGGCTGACGGTAAAAAAGTTGGTGGAGTAGAGCCGTTAACAGAAGATGAAAAACTTAAAAGTATCCAGTCTCAGAACACATTTATCAATGAAGAATTAGAAGGATATCGGTATGGAGGAACATTCATTTTAGATCATCAGAAAACGATGGAAGTAACGCAAATACTCCATTATTACTTTAATTCACCACACAGTAAGCTAAATTATCATGTTTACTTTCACACACCTTTTTTTAATGAAGATACTGCAGCAGAGTTAGCTCATTCATTTAAGATTTACAATGATGGTAAACTCCTTCAAGGAAGTGAGGAGAATTGGGAACTTTCAACCGAATTTGCAACACCTACCTTTGAAGTCTTGGTAGGAAAAAAAGATAGTATCGGAATAGCTGGACCGCCATTCATAGCTGGGAAAACAGATAAGTTTCTATGGCATTTCTTTGGAAGTCATAATGAGGTAGAAATATTAACAAGAGGTGACTTTAAGGTCATAGCTACGAACAAGGAAAGTGGTGAACATGAAAGGGTTCTTGTTCAAAATTCTGGGATGGTTTGGTCGTATGATTTTCAAAAAGATAGTCCTTTAACTCCGATAGAAGATATAGGATCCATTCATTCTATTCCAACAAATATGAAGTTCAGCAAGTCGGGAATCTACCGATTAGACACATATTTTGGAGGGAAAAGGTTTGGCAGTATCGTCGTTGAAGTTAAATAAGACAAATCTTTTAGTGAAAAAAGGTTGGTGTACGTCCTTAATCGTTGTATACTGATATGAAAAACTAAAGGCAGGCGTTATCTAATTCATGAAAGTTGCATACTTAGGTCCACAGGGAAGTTTCTCGGAAGAAGCTGCCTTTCGTTATTTTGCAGATCAAGAGAATGAATGGCATAAATGTGATTCTATTGTAGATGTACTTGAAGCCGTAGAAGAGGGTATAGCAGATAAAGGAATCGTACCCATTGAAAACTCAATTGAAGGCACGATTAATATTACGGCAGACGGATTGTTAAGACATGATCTCTTTGTAGAAGCTGAGATTATCTTTCCCGTTTCCTTGCACCTTCTGGCATTAAAAGGAGCTCATTTAGAAGAGATACGTGAAGTTTGGTCAATCGTTCCTGCTCTCGCGCAGTGTAGAGATTTTATTAGGGAAGCAAAAGTAAAGAGCATGCATTATGATAGCACATCTGCAGCGGCACAAGCTGTTAACAATCAAGAAAGAAAAGATGTTGCCGCCATTGCATCCAATTATGCTGCCGAAGTCTTTGATCTAGAGATCATAAAAAGTGGGATTCAAGACAACAGCAATAACCATACGCGCTTTGTTGTGATCAGCAAGGAGAATAAAAAAGTTCACCCCGAGAACACAAAAACGATGTTGTTGATTTCACCAACATCAGATTATTCTGGTGTCCTTTCATCCATATTGAACGTATTTACAGCGCTATCTATCAACTTAACGTGGATTGAATCAAGACCAACGAAAAAGCAGCTTGGGACGTATCATTTTTTTGTAGAAGCTCAAAATGGTTTTCATGAAGAGAAAATGAACAAAGCAATTACGATACTTGAAGCCTTCGGACATGATGTACGAGTATTGGGAAGCTACAGAACTACAAAGCTATAACTGGGAAAGAGCTCCGAGAATGTGGGGGCTCTTTTTATTTGGTCACTTATTTTGTTTTCAGCAATAATACAATGCAGTAAAGCATAGCGATCCCTACGACAAGCCATGTGTAAATCAACGAAAGACCGAGTCCTAAAGGTGTACTAAGATTATCCCGGGGACTAGTCAAACCTGCAATAATAAGGGGGAGTGCTCCGATTAGGTAAAGTAATAGAGTTGTACATACGTTTTTAGAAGTGTGTTTTCTTAGAAAGAGAATAAGTATAAACGAGGTAAATAAAAATAGTTCACTGACAAAAATAACGCTTTCCAATTCATAACCTCCTTAACATGTTAACGGTGCTAATTGATGATGATATACTTAATTGTAAATATATAGTATGAGTGTAAGGGGGGATTTTAGGTGTATCCAACACATCATATTCTTGAAACGTGGAAGAAGTTCGATTCTTTTCCTATGGAAACCTTAACGAAGGCTTGGTACTTCCATAAGGGAACGGCAAAAAAACAAAGAGACGTCTCGTTGATGAAAGAGCATAGGATTCAATACGGCAATACGGGAAACTGCTTTGATCTAGCACTATGGTTATTAGATGAATGTAAACAAGATAGAATCAAAGCCTATCCAATTGGTTCAAAGTTTCATTCCGATGAAGCACATGTAGCTGTTGTGGCATTGGACGAGAATGGTAACCGCTATTTGTGTGATCTAGGTGATCAGTGGCTGCAACCCATCCTCGTTGAAACAAATAGTAAAGACTTTTCAAATGAAAAATTAAAAGGGTTCTTTCCTGCGGCTGAAATCCAAGTCCAGTCTAGAAATCAAAACCAGATTGAAATCCTTTATCATAGACCAAATGGCAAAGTTTCAAATCAAATATTTGATCTGACACCTATTGATACTGATATCTTCTTAAGAGGAGCTGAATATTCGCAGAATCTCATATATCCAAAGCCTCTCTTTGAATGTAGATTACCTTATAAAGATGAGACTGCACACTGGGAGTTCTTCGATTGGGAAAGCTTTTTAAGTACGAGTGAAGGCTTGATTAAGGGAGATCAAACCGATTCAATTGAACATTGGGTGGAAGTCATTCATCAGAAAAGTGGCTATCGGAAAGATTTTTTAAATGAAGCGTTGTGCAGGTATTGATAAGTTGTTTACTAAGGAAGTGAATAAAATAAAATTAAAGGCGATAATAAACAAATCTGTCCTGCTAGTTCTAATCATTGTTACAGGTTTATATTGTGTAGTGCATATCATATTTGATCTTTCTTTTAATCCCACAATAAAACTTGCTACAAATATCATCGAAGCTTTGTTTTTTCTTTTTTCATTCATTTATGTAAGCGTTGATTTTGAAAAATGATTAAATATGGCCGTCTTATCATCGACCTATCATCACGAAATCATGGGAATAACTTCTAATTGAACTTATGATGAAATAGGGTAATAGAAATCTGTTTATTGGAGGTCATAGTGATGATAATGCCAACTCATATTGTGGCAGTGGCAGGATATGTGGAAGATGGTAAAGGGAATGTATTATTAGTAAAAACGATACATAACGGCTGGGTGTTTCCTGGAGGACAAGTAGAAGCAGGAGAAAATTTAATCGACGCATTGGTTCGTGAAATAAAGGAAGAGAGCGGTATTGATACTACCGTTTCATATCTCTCGGGTGTGTACTCGAACACGGCACAATATACTTGGCATGATGGAGTCACGAACGTTCCAACGAAAGTGATGTTTGATTTTGTGTGTAAACCGATTGGCGGGGAACTAGGGGTGTCTGATGAAACGACGGATAGCCGTTGGGTGCCAAAAGAAAATGTATTAGGCATGTTAACGGGAGAAGCCTACCTGACTCGGTATAGTGATTATTTAAACAATGTAGGAAAAGTAATTTATAAGGAATATGTGACAAAACCTAATTTTGAATTGAAGGTCGAGAGAAGCGTATAAATCATTATTTTGGTTCAGATGTAGAAGATTTTACAATATTAAGTGTATTAGGGGATAAGTTTGATGATAGGAATAAGTATAGCAACAAAGTGGGAATATGATGCGACCTTAGAATATTTTCACATAAAAAAGGAAGAACGCTTCGACTATCCTTATGGCGAGTATTTCATGAGAATAATTAATGATTCCGAACTTGTTTTTTATCGTACAGGTGTAAGGAAAGTAAATGGCGTTGGTGGTAATCAGTATATGATTTCAAAATTCAACTTAACGAAGGTAATCGTAGCTGGAACATGTGCAGGAATAGACGATGCGTTTAGTAATTTGGAAATTTTCGTACCTGATAAAGCCGTTCAATATGATTGTACAGTAAAAGAAGTTGAACCTTTTATTAAGCAATCCTTCATCGTGGATATTGATTTATCGAAATATGGAAATGATTTTAACACTGGAATAATTGGCACAGCTGATAAAGCAGTCGTTATGTGGAAGGACTATTTAGAGCTTAAAGAAAATCAAATAACAATCGCCGATACAGAAGCGAGTGCAATTGCTTATATCTGTAAGAAGAATGACGTTGAATGTATTATTATCAAAGGCATATCTGATTTTCCAACAGATGAGAGAAACTCAGATAAATTCGTATCAAACAAGGAACAGATTAATGTTTATTTAGAAAATACTCCTAAAGTTATGAACAAAATATTTGGTG
Source organism: Fictibacillus sp. 7GRE50 (assembly GCF_015903875.1). Classification (NCBI taxonomy): domain Bacteria; kingdom Bacillati; phylum Bacillota; class Bacilli; order Caryophanales; family Fictibacillaceae; genus Fictibacillus; species Fictibacillus sp. 7GRE50. The sequence continues at coordinate 188,584 of NZ_JACZDW010000002.1, read as the reverse complement.
AATATTTAAAGAGGTTTATATAATTAAGGAATTATGGCTTTAGTGAAAAAAACGCAGAGGATACTAATCCCTCTGCGTTTTCTAATATGCGATTTGCCATACTAATGCTCTGCTATTTCTTAGGAATTTCACAGCCATCATCGTCGCAGCTCATTCCATCTTCATCGTTTAGTATCGTGATTTTGTTTTCAGCTATGATTTTGTTCAACGCTTGTACAAAAACATCTGTCGGCTGTGCACCAGTAAGCGCATATTTTTTGTCGATGAGATAGAAGGGTACACCTGTTACTCCATAAGCTTTTGCTGTTTCTTCATCAGCTCTAACCTCATCAGACAACTTATCGCTTGAAAGCATCTGTCTGACAGCTTCTCTATTTAAAGCAACATCTTCTGCAAGATTTGCTAATGTTTCATGATCTCCAATATGTTTGGATTCTGTAAAAAAGGCATATAAGATACGCTCTGTCATCTCCTGCATCTTACCTTCTTTTTTAGCAAGCATCGTCAAACGGTGAGCATCAAAGGTATTGGTTAAGATCATCGTATCCATGTGATACTCTAGTCCTGAATCCTTTGCCATTTGTATCACGTTTTGCGTGTTTGCTTTAGCGGCGTCAATACTCATGCCATATTTTTTAGATAATTTTTCATAGATGTTTTCGTTAACGTCACGTTCCATTGTAGGATCCAGTTCGAAGCAGCGATACGTTACTTCAATAGGATGATTTATCTTTTTAATAGCGTCCTCCAGACGCTTTTTGCCAATATAGCAGAATGGTCAAGCAAAGTCTGTCCACATTTCAATGTGCAACATAGGTATCCCCCCAATTTATTGTTTCATCCATAGTATATAAGGATTCGATTATTTTTACACGTTGTTTGATCGGTCAGCTGGATAAGCAAGTCCAACCTGTCTTCTAGCCTCATCCATAATCTTCATTACTGCAAGTGAATTCGCATGTGAGTTCACTTTAGACTCAAGTTCACCACGTTCAACCAGCTCGATAAATTCTTTTGCTTCGTAATACATCTTTGGTTTATTCTGCTCTACTGTAATGTCTTCTGTACTTCCATCACGATAACGGATTTCAATCTTTGTCATGTCTTGTATATGATCGATCAAAATACTTCCGTTCTCTCCTTGAATTTCAGAAGGTACGTATGAATTTGAGATCTTGGAGTACATCACAACGGCTTCACTCTCGCCATAGTTTAAGAGTATACTCCCTTCACCATCGACGCCAGACTCTAGCAGGTAGGCGTTTGCTTTAACATCTACAGGTTCTCCGAAAAGAACGACCATCGGATACAAACAATAAATTCCAATATCCATCAACGACCCATTTGAAAATTCAGGTTTGAATGCGTTAAGGATCGTGCCTTCTTTATATTTATCGTAACGGGAAGAATACTGACAGGAGTTTGCAAAATAACGGCGAATCTTACCGATCTTATGCAGGTTCTCTTGAATGCTCTTAAAGTTCGGTGTCACTGTCGAACGCATAGCTTCCATCAGCAGTACGTTGTTCTCTTTTGCGACAGCGATCATTTTTTCTACTTCCCATGCATTCGATGCCATAGGTTTTTCACATATTACATGCTTGCCATGGTTCATGAGCGTGATGGCATACTCTGCATGGAAAGAGTTCGGGCTAGCAATATACACCGCATCAATGACATCACTAGCTGCCATCTTTTCTAAATCTGTAAACGTATGTTCAGCACCATTCTTCTCAGCAAATTCTTTCGCTTTTTCTTCTGTACGCGAATAAACTGCGCTCAATGTAAAACCTTTAACTTCTTTAGCGGCAGCAATAAAGCTCTCTGTAATCCAATTCGTTCCAATAACTCCAAATTTCAAGATGACTCATCCTTTCACACGCTGTAGGCAGTACTGTTGCTTATCATAATATGTATTCTACTCCTATAGTCATGATTTAGACAAATAATGAGGACTGTCGCACTATTTTTGTAGAAAAAGGTTTCTTACTATAACATACGGGGTAAATAGAAGTTAAAACCTGGTAAGGAGGGATAAGTTATGCTTACTATGACCAATCATAACCAGCAAACGATAAAGCCTTTGGATTTGCCAGTATCACGATACGTGCTTAAAGAACAGTCTGTAGTTGAACAAGAAAAGCGCAAGCCAGAATTTGAATTAACGCCTTTGAATCCGAAATAAAAGACGCTATATATGAAATATGAAGAAAGCGAAGACCTTAGGGGATCTTCGCTTTTTTTGTTTTATTTTTTGGAATTATCCTAAAACAGACAACGAGATTCCGATTCCATTCACAACTCCATGAATAATGATCGCTGGAATAATGGAACCCGTTTTTTCATATACCCAGCAAAAGACCAGACCTGATGCAAAGTTTACCGGCAATGTGTTATAAGTAGGTATGTGAACGATCATGAAAATGAACGAACTTAAAATCATTGCTTTTTTAATACCCCATCGTCTGAACCATGTATACAAAAAACCACGGTAAAAAATCTCTTCATAAATAGGAGAAACAACAGCAGCGGATAAGAAACCAATCACAAATGTAAATGGTGTAAGATCAGATTTTAAACTGTCTGTCTTAGCATTATTTGTTCCTATGGTGAGGACATCCATCACTACGACAATTGCGATACTAATGAGTATAAGAAGTATTGTCCATAGAACAATTGTTTTCCACATTTTTTTTGTGAGTGGTGCAATACCCACTGCACGCCATCCTAACTTGTTTGGTTTTAACGCGATCCAATAAACACCTAAAGTAAATACGATTGCCATGCAGAAACCAGTTAATGTTCCCGCGTACAATGTGCTATCCAGCCATTGAAGCAACTGATCATAAAGTACATTCTCCAATAGAATGGGTACGCCAACCAAACAAAGACCTAATAACAGAATGAGTTCGCGATTGTTCCATTTTCTCTCTGTAGTCACTTTCATCTTATTGTTCCTCCTGATTAACTTGTTATAATATGTTAATTGTAAGCGGTGACGTAACGTAACCTGCAAGAGAAAAAGGAGAAATAATAATGAGCTTATTTTCAACAGGAGAGGTTTCAAAGCAATATGGCGTTTCCGTAAGGACTCTCAGATACTATGATCAAATTGGACTGCTTTTACCGAGTATCAAGAGTGATAGCGGTACAAGAATGTATACGAAAGAAGATCTGCAACTATTAGAAAAGATTACACTCTTAAAATCTTTGTCTCTACCTTTAACAGAGATAAAAAAAATAATAGGAGAAGTTACGATAAAAGATATTCTTACGGTACAAAAGAAAGATGTTCAGACTCAGCTGGATCAATTTTATTCAGCGTCTGAAAAGATAAATACACTTCTCCATATTCTAGAGATTGAGGGAGAGTTGAATTGGGAACATATCCTATCTCTTGTCCAAACAAATGAAAATGTTAAGATTTCTGATAAGGATAAAAACTGGGAAAAGTTCTTTTCAGACAACGAGAGAAAAACGCTTCAATCTTCTTTACCGAAGCTTGAGGATGCAAGTACTGCAAAATGGGTGAACATTTTAAAAAGAATAGAAATCTGTTTAAGAAACAATAGTGAACCAACGTCAGAAGAAGGTCTATTAATTGCATCAGATGTTTTACTCTTATCTCATGATATGTTCCAGGGAGACACCGAATTAGAGGAAAAGTTTTGGAACGCTCGAAAATCCGAAGGTTCATCACACTCACTAAATTTATATCCCATTAGCAATGAAGTCTTAGAATTTTTGGATAGAGCTATAGTCAGTTATCAAACTATTAACACATGACCAAAGTTTTATAAAAATGTAAAACTTTGGTTTAACACCTTGTGAGATTAGGGTATCAAGAAATAGACTCCAAAATTATTCATGAGGTGAAAAGAAAAGATGAAAAAGATGATCGTTTTGATTGTAGCTTTAAGTGTGATGGTTTTAGGTGGTTGTAACATGTTGATTGAAGATGATTTTAATGCGTATTTGGATGATCGTAATAATCTCATTGATAAGGAAACTAAGTTATTTGAACAAGCACAAACCGATTTTGCTAAGATGATTGAAGATCCTAATGCAAAGGAACAAGTGAAAAAAACGATTGATAAGTATGAAGCACTTGTAAAGGAAGCTGAAGGGATAAGCTCCGATAAATTAGAGGACTTGAAAACGTCTCAAGATCATTTTGTGAAAGCGATTCAGTCTAATGCAGAAGGGATGAAGTTAAGTCTATCTGCATTTGAAAAACAAGACACCGAATTAGATAAAAAATCTCAAACAAAGTTTGAAGAAGCACAAAAAGCTGGGAAAAAGAGTGAGAGCGAATTAGAGAAGTTTGCGGAAGACAACGACTTTACATTAGAAGAAACAGAGACAAAAGAATAATAGGATTATAGGAGCTGAACATACTCAGCTCTTTTTCTTATTTAAAGTGATAAATTTTGGTAATTGAAGAGGGTATTACAGATAGAGTATAGAAGTTATTGGATGGTCAATTATGGAATGTATGTTAGGGAGCTGTAATGATGAACGTTCATCTAGTGTTTGGAGAATCTACGGCTGGCGCAATTAAATGGATGCTTAGTAAGGTGAAACGCCAGTACAGCCTAATTGGTTTTCCTGATTTTTTTGCTATTGGCCCTATTCATGAACTTGAAAATGAAAAGGGTTTAGTAGGTCGAGTGCAGTGGTTCAAAGACAATATGGCAAAAGGGGACATGGAAGCTTATTATACAAATGAATATGAAGCAGCTTTTAGGCAAGGGCTTCAGGATATTTGTGATATTCCCACTGATGCACGAATTACAATTTGGACAGCTGAAAATGCTCCGGAACAAATCGGCTTGAGATTTGTGTTGAAGTTACTTGAAGGTCGGGAAAACAATATTCATGTGATTAATGCTAGTGAAAGTTTTAACAAATATTGCAAACCTCCTGATATCTTCTATTCATCTTTGCACAGTAGTGAGATATCTCCAGAAAATCTAAAAGTCATTTTAGAGAAAACGAATAGCTACGAACCGATCTCGCGGGAATATAAAACTCAACTAATTAGAGAGTGGGAAGCATTGACCGTATCAGAAGAAGTGTTGAGACTTTGGGAAGATAATGCAATTACAAGTGTTTCTGTTGACCATCTGGATTCGTTTATCATTAATTCGGCCAGACGTTTGGAATGGAAGTATGGAGAAGGATTTAGAGAATGCTCACGTCTCGTAGGTGATGTGATCGTACATATTGAACAATATGTTGGAGACGCGTTTATCTTTAACCGAATTCTTTATATGATTGAACAAGGGATTTTTGAATATGAAGGAACACTAAGCAAGATGAGGAACTTTAAAGTGAAGCTTGCAAAAAAAGAATTCTTATATAAGAAACGGAGAGAAATATGATGAATCAAAGCGTGGAAACAAATGTTAAATTATCAGGAGACCATATTTATATTAGATTATTGACCGTTGAGGATGCAGAGGATATGGTAAATTTTCAATTAGAGAACCGGGAGTTCTTCAGTAAGTTTGCCATGGAACGCAGCGATGATTTTTATTCCCTTGAAAATCAGCAGAAACGAATTCAGATGTTAGTAGAGAATGCAAAACAAGATTTAGATTACTATTTTGGTATTTTTACAGTAGGAGAAGAGGTACTGATTGGGACGGTCAACCTGTTTGCGGTAATGCGCGGATCCATTCAAAGTGCCTTTGTCGGATACTTTTTAGATGAAAAGCACAATGGAAAAGGGTATACGACAGAAGCTGTGCGTTTGATTGTAAAATACGCATTTGAAGAGATTAACCTTCATAGAGTGGAAGCGGGTGTGATGCCGCACAACGTTGGTTCTATTCGAGTGTTAGAAAAAGCTGGTTTTGAAAAAGAAGGACTAGCTCGTAAGAATGTAAAGATTAATGGAAAGTGGGAAGATCATCAACAAATGGCTATTATCAATCCTGCTGATTGATGAAGAGATGGCTGGTTGTGCTTTTAATAATGATGAGTTTAGCTGGCTGCAATCAGGACGAGAAGTTGGTCCGTGTTGATTATCTAATAGGTGAGATGAGTACGGGCATTGATGGAATAATAACGGATGAAGACCAGGTAAAGTCGATTGGTGCGCAATTAGAAAAAGTGGATTGGGAAAACGCAAAAGTACAGATGGTGAGAAAAGAAGATATGACGTTAACTCTGTTCTATTTGTATGATCGGAACATGCCTGAGAGATTGGAAGAATATAAAATTTGGTTTCATAATGATATGGATGCGGAAATCGTGGACTTAAATGAACATAAGTACGGGAAGCTGAGTTGGGAAGATGCTGATAAGTTGAAGGATGCGGTCAAGTGATGAGGGAGTCTAGGTGATAGGTTCGAGTCCTGCGGGATGTTCCAGTGTATGGAAGATTTAGTGAGTTGAGCAGGTAGTAAGCTTGCATACTTGTTGATAAATGTAAAAAATCTTTACATTCTTTATTTGTTATATCCATCGAAATGATAAGAGCGTAATCCCTCAGAGCTCCAATATGTGCAGTCTTAGAGGTATGAAAACAGGCTGCACACTCCCATTTAGCGTTTATCCGATTCATTTGAGTGTTACATTTTGAGCAAAGCACCCCTGTTATCAACTCACTTTTATCAATTCCATAATAGCTTAGGATATCGGGATTATATGGTTCGTTTAACTTTATCAATAATCTTTTGATCCTTTTCCTTTCTTTCATCAAGAGCACATCCTTTTTATATTGAGCATTGAATTCTTCATACTTACTAAGTAACATCGGGCTTTTAATTACTAACTTTAATGCATTTCTATATGTCTCTGAACTATCAACAAAAGTTCGTGAGTTAGTAATAACAACTAATGTTTCAATGGGGATCTTAGGGATTTTGTGCTGTTCAAGCACCTGAGTTAAATGGAAAGATTGTCTTTTTACTTGTTGAATAGGGTCTTCGAATATTTCTCTTCCTTTACTTGAAGTCCGAATGAGTTGTCCATATTTATCATCAAAGAACAGATCTCCTGTATAGTTTTTTATCTCTAACAGAATAAGAAATTTAGAAGTAATAATAAGTGTATCAATCTGAAAAAAGAATTCCATGTGCTTAATTCGAATATTATGGATAATATCAGCCTCTTGTTTTGGTAGATACCGATAAAAATACTGTAGGGATTTTTCACCGTTATGGCCAGCCATATATTTTGCCAGATTTCCTTCCAATTTTGAACGTTTTTGATGACAGCTTTCTAATCTGTTAATAACTGTGCTGAGTTTTTGTATGACATAGGGAATGTGCGGTTGTTTTTTTATAAAATAGCCTCCTTTAGGGTTATGAACTCATTATAGGCCTCCATAATTTGGCTTTCAAAAAACTAGTTTCTGAATAACTGAACCTTAAAATAGTGTGAATCAAATAATTTCTTAGGGAAATCATATAAAAATGGGCACTCATCACATAAAAAATGGGGATTATCACATAAAAAATGGCCGACATCACATAATTTTATAATCCAGAACTCCTAGTACTGCCTAAGGAACTATCCCCGCCGCCGCTAATGTAGTATAATTCAAATTACTGCTTGAAATAAGCACAAGAACGGTCATGGAGTGATTAAAATGAGTAAAGCAAAAGGCAAGAAGAGCGGCGTAGGGCAAGGAACTGGGAAAAAGGGATGGAACCGCTGGAAAAACAGCAGTAAGAAAAAAGGTCCAAAACCTTATGTGAGTAAAGGTAAGAATAAACCAGAGAACGAAAGTGGAACAGAAAACAATTAATAAAAATAGAACAGTAAAATGCTGTGAATGGGCCATCTGACTACTAAAGTTAGGTGGTTTTTATTTTGGAATAAATCACTCAAATCTACCATAAGATGAACTATTCGTTTTTAAATGGGAGGGACGAGCTTTGACTACACAAAATACGAACTATACCATATCAGAAGACTTGATCATAAAATATAACAAACTTACCGAGAAGAAAAAAGAATTAGAAAAGGAACTAGATGAACTAAAAAAAGTCTTTCATATTTATTTTGATCATTTAGTTGGCCAAAACGAGAAAGGTGAAGTAACAGTAAACAACTACAAATTGCAGCGGCAGATCCGAAAATCAGAGAAGCTTCACGAAGAAAAGACAGTGAACAGACTCACTCAGATGAATATGACAGATCTCATTCATCATGTACCAAAACCAGATGAGGAAAAAGTAAAGTCTGCGATCATGCTCGGCTTGTTAAGTGAAGGAGATTTGGAAGGGTGCTTGATTAAGAGTGCTTCACAAGCGATTGTTGTTAAAACACTTAAAGCATAAACGGTAAAAAGCAGCTCCCTAAAAGGGAACTGCTTTTCTTATTCTGCCTTCTGAAGGACACCGACAGCTTTTGAATTTCTGATTTTCTGCAGAATACCTTGAATGGACGTGTATTCGTCATAGAGGAAAACAAGTGTATCACCAGGCTCTGAGCATTCCCATGCTTGGATCAAGGCCTCCGCTTCTTTAGGATATACAGAAACGGATGTAATGCCCTCCGCTTCTTTTACACCTGTATATAGGTGATGAACCGTTTCTCCAGGAATCCGTCCCCTTAGGTTTACATCTTCTTTGATGATAAAAATATCAGAGTGAGCTCCAAAGATTCGGCCCATCTCTTGTATCGTTTGGTCTTGTCTGTCTCCAGCTGCTGATCCAACCGTTATTACTCGACCACTCTTTAGTTGATCTACCGTTTCAAAAAGTGCCTTCAAACCTGCAGGGTTATGCGCATAATCTACTACAATTGTACGATCATGAATGTTTAGTACATTAAAGCGTCCTCTGTTTTGATTTTCCGATGAAAGAAAAGTGATCACTTTGCTTCTTAATTCAGACAAAGGTCTACCTAATGAATGAGCGGCTGCGAGTGCGCCTAGGACATTTGCGATATTATGTCGGGCAGCGCCATTAATCGTAATCGGAATGTGTGATACAGGAAGGAACCTTTCCGCTTTACCGTTCTCGTTGAATACCACCCAGTCATCTTCTAGATACCAAACTTTTAACCCTTGATTTAACTGATCTTGAATAACTGGATTCAATACTGATAGGGAGAAAAAGATTACTTCGCCATTTGTATGATTCGCCATATCCACACATCGTGAATCGTCAGCGTTCAAAACACATGTACCTTCAGGAAGAACAACTTCAGCAACTGTTTGCTTTAATTTCTTCAAGTCTTCTAATGTTTCTACCCCATTTAAGCCAAGATGATCTTCACTAACGTTTGTTACGATTCCAACATCACAATAGCGAAACGCAAGGCCTTCGCGCAGCATTCCACCGCGTGCGGTCTCTAATACGGCAACATCTACAGAAGGATGAGCTAGAACTTTACGAGCACTTCTTGGTCCGCTGCAATCTCCTGCGTCTAGTTGCTGATCACCAATCCAAACTCCATCAGAGCACGTATATCCAACCGTGATGTTTTCCTTTTGTAAAAGATGTGATACAAGACGAGTGGTCGTCGTTTTTCCATTTGTACCTGTTACAGCCACAACGGGAACCGCAGCTTCCTCACGAGAAGCAAACAGATAGTCCACGATGGCTCCACCAGCATCTCTACTTTTTCCTTGTGATGGATGAAGATGCATACGGATACCAGGAGCTGCATTCACTTCAAGAATGGCAGCTTCACCTTCAATAAAGGAAACCGTTACATCGGGCGATAAAATATCGATTCCTGCAATATCAAGACCTACTGCAGCAGCAGCTTCAATGGCCATGTTACGGTAGTCAGGGTGAACGTCTTCTGTCACATCGATTGCAGAACCACCTGTAGACAGGTTTGCGTTACCTAATACTTCTAGAGACTCTCCTTTGTTCAATACGGATTGAAGAGAATAGCCACTCTTCTCAAGATGAACGACCGTACGTTCATCTAAAGGAATCTTGCTCATCGCTTTTTCATGACCATCACCACGTAATGGATTTAAGTTTTCTTCATCAATGAGTTCAGCTATCGTCTTATATCCGTCACCGATCACAAATGGTGGAAGACGAAGACTTGCTGCAACTAACTCATTATTTACGACGAAAAAACGGTAATCATTTCCTGCATAATATCGCTCTAGAATATATGAAGTACCTTCGCTGAACACACAGCGGAAAGCAGCAATTAAATCTGTATTATTTTGAATATTTGTTATGATGTTCTGACCCTGTCTGCCGTTTAATGGTTTAATGACAAGTGGGTAACCAATATTCTCAGCTGACTGAAGCAGCTCATATTCATTGGAAACAACATCACCTTTCGGAACAGGGAGGCCAGCGCCTCTTACTAATGTTTTAGTCATATCTTTATCACAAGAATTTTCTACTGCCAAATAAGACGTTTGGGAGGAGATAGTCGCTTGGACGGATTTTTGCTTTTTACCCGTTCCTATTCTTAAGTAGCTATTTGTTCCGATACGCTCTACTGGAATCTTTCGTTTTCGTGCAGCTTCATAAATGGCCTCTGTACTCGGACCTAATTTATGTAGATGGTAAAGGTCAGAGGTGTGCGAGATGTACGAGTCAGCGCTGATTTCATCTCCTGCTAAGATAGCGGTTACAATTTCAAGGGCAGCTTCGAAAGCGTATAGACCTGATTTCGGTTCTGCATAATCATAGGTTACAAAATAAATTCCTTTTCGTTCACTTGTGATCGTTTTTCCCCGTTTCACTGAAATACCAGCAAGGTGCTGAATTTCAAGTGCAATATGCTCTAAGATATGTCCGATCCAAGTTCCTTCATGAAGACGTTCTACAAATCCACCAGCATACCCCCTAGAACATGTATGTGTGTGAAGGGAAGGGATGACTTTTAACAATGTATCTGTAAAACCCGGTAGAGTGTTAGAGGGTTTTTCCTCAAATTCTTCTATATCAAGCTCAATCCATATAGTAGGTTTAAAGCTGTAAAGGTTCGGTCCTGTTAAGTAATTGACGCGGTTGATTTTCATTAAGACGTTCTCTCCTTAAGTGATGATTAATTCTCGTTTGTATAAGTCAAAAACAGCACCTGCTCCTAGTGTATGGAAACGGATATCGGAAATCGTCATATTTCCTTTATTCTCAGCGATGTCTACGTAAGTCGAGGTTTTGCCATCAAATATGCTGACGTTGTACTCACCGATTACCTCAAACTGCTTACCGTCGTTATGAACCCAGATTGCCGTGTTTTCATCAATTCCGATGCCAATGATCTGAGGATTTAACGCGATAGCACGCATGAGACGACTAAAACGGTCACGCTGAGAAAAGTGCTGATCAATAATTACGTCTTCTAAAAATCCAAAGCCTGAACCTAACTCAAGTATGGAAACATCTTCTTTTTCAAACAGTTTTGATGAAATTATCATCAATCTGCTCATAACTGCAGCACCGGCACTCGTTCCACCGATGATTAAACCTTCTTGCCATTCTCGAAAGAGGTGTTTATAAAAAGATGTCCCACCTAAAATGCTTGTTAATCGTAATTGATCGCCGCCTGTCATGAAAAGACCAGACAGGGAAGAAAGCTGTTTGGGTAATTCAGGATCTTCCGCTTTTTCACGGGAATCTAAATGGAAAAGTAGTGGCTTCGTACCATGCAATGTTTGAAACAGTTGATAGTATTCACTGCCTACTTCTTCCGGATAGCCGGATGCAGTTGTCAGGATTCCGATCGGTCCCTGACGATTTTTACATAGTGCAGAGAATCTAGATAAGATTATTTTCTTTTCGCTCTTGTCCTCATTGCCACCAATGATCAGCAGATCACCTTTTGCCATCTTTCATCAGCCTCTTATTCATTAAGTAGTAGGAAAAACAGGTCGAAATAATCGTCCATTTCGCCCTGTTATGTATTCCACGATCCGCTAGTATTCAAACCTATTTGAGGAATTATTTAACTATTTATTTAAATAGTTAAAATTTTTGTAAAATTATATAGATTCTTGTCAAAACAATTAGTATAATTTACCTATTGGGAGTATTTTACTTTCGAATTTTTTAAAGGGGAGGAGTTATGATTCGTTTAACTATTTAAAGGGAGGATGTATAAATGGAAAAAACATTACTTCTTCGATCCTACGAAATTAACACGAGCACGATGGCACTCTTACCGTTTTATAACGAATATGGAGAGGTTCAAACCGAGATATTAGAAAGCGAAAAAAACGAAAGAGTTGCACTCAGTCCAATCAAGATCATTAACGAGAGCTGTTTGTTCTTTGGATCTAGCTATGAAGGCAGGCGTGAAGCAGTGCGTCGTTCAATGGGCTATGTGAGTCTATCTCCTATCATGATTAACCTCGAACTTGGCATTTTCTTTTTTCCTGTAGAATCTCCTAAGAATGAAACGTGCATCTGGTTATCCCAATCACATGTTCAACGGATAGATTCTATAGATTCCGACACATGCAGTGTCCACTTTAAAAACACCGCAAATTTAATCTTACCCCAATCTAAATATGCATTAGAGGCTAAACTTTTCCGGACAGCACAATATAGATATATTCTTAGTGAGCGAGTGAGTGAAAGAATAATAAGATATTAAGAGAAGTAGAATAATAGAATCACGCCCGATGCAATATGCATGGGCGTTTTTTCATTCAATGTTTTTCATTTATCTGGAACTTTCTTCCTTATGATGCGTATAACCAGTTAAGGAGGAGATGTTATGAAACACGTAATAAGCTGCATCGTAACCGTAATCTTAATGCTAGTCGTTAATTATGTGGTAGCCAACCTTTTGGGAGTGACGTTTATTGATTTTTCATTATTTGTTGGTTTGATTTTTGCTCTCACGATTCGATTTTTCACTTCAAAGGGCGGAATTTCATCTAACATGGTTCGTATGCAGGCTCAAGCGATGACAGGTATTAAGATTGAAGAAGAAAAAGCTACGTTCAAACCAAGTTATCCTTATTATACAGCTATTATTTATACGCTTGTTTCGTTAGTCTCCATCTTTGTTTATTACAAAGATTATTTTATTTAGTAGATAGTTGATTTTTGATGTGAAAATGGCAACAATGGATATTGAACATCGTTAGAAGAATTTAAACAGGAGTGTGCCATCAATTGAATCTGCGTTTTGGTCGTTTATCATTATGGTTTTGCATAGCGGGAATTGTTCTTGCTGGCTGGCCATTCATCGTTCGAGATGATGTAGCTCAACAGGTTGCTATCTTTCTATTTAGTGGAATCATGCTGTATTTTATCGGTGTGATTTTAAGCATTATAGCTATTGTCAAAAAAGAAGCTGGAAAAGCGAAATTTTTCGGGTTGTTTTTTATATTGTTCATGGCTCTAATCTCCGTATTCGGCCTATTGTTATTATCGTTCGGGATTGGTGGAAAATAAAAATTTTTTTGCCGCTAGAGAAGTAGATACTGTGGTTGTTTATCGAAGAAATTAAGATAATGTATGATCTGTTGAGTTATAGAAAAAGCCTTCCCAATGGGAAAGGCTTTTTTTCTAGTTTTAAGCTTGTTTTCTTCCTTCTTCTACATCATCAAGTGCTACATCTTCATCGAAAGGTGTGTCGAACTCAGTTGAAATTGGAGCGGTGAATAAGGAAATACCCACTATACTAACCAATCCTGCAGACATACCATAAAGAATGGGATTCGTAGCTGTAAGTCCTTCAATAAACAATCCTGCTAGTACAACAACTGTAGAAATTAAGATTGCGTAGAATCCTGAATTAGGAGTCGCTCGTTTCCAAAAGAATGTCATAACAAGTGGGATGAAGATTGCTCCAGATAGTATTGCATAAGCCACATCAAGTGCAACGAGTACATCTTGAATCCATATGGAAAAGGTAATGGCGATTAAACCGATAATAAGTGTTGTGATCCTTGATGCTCTAATCATTTGTTTGTCAGTAGGAGATTTTAAGAAATACTGTTTTAGAATGTCGTTCGTTATTAAAGTAGAAGACGCAAGTAACGAACCAGATGCGGTTGACATAAGTGCTGAACACACACTTGCAAGTACAAGTCCTAAAATACCAGTAGGGAGAATGGTAAGAGCCATCTCAGCAAACGTGTTCTGCGGATTATCTAGGGTAGGCAGCACCAAGAATGCACACATTCCGATGATGCTTCCTGCAATCGCGTATGCAAAGCTATAAACACCGGCAAAGATAGAACCGTTTCTAGCAATCTTACTAGATTTTGCTGTGAATACTCGTTGCCAGATGTCTTGTGATACGACCATACCAAGTGCAAACAACAAAAAGTATTGGAAGATCTGCTGATAACCGATACCTGTGAAATCTAAGTGAGACTGAGGAAGTTCTGTTAATAGATTTCCTAAACCATCGACTTTTGAAAGACTCATAGGAACCATAATGAAGAAGACACCGACCGTCATTACGATAAATTGAATAATATCCGTAACTGTAACACTCCACATACCGCCAAGGATTGTGTAGAAGAGAACGATTCCTCCGCCTACTAACATGGAAGTCGTTAAGCTCCAGCCTAAGAGTACATTAATGATCGTTCCCATCCCGATTACTTGGGTAACTGCAATCATCAAAGTATATATGGATGCCACGATGGCACTTAACAGACGTGTTTCGGATTTGTATCGTTTTCCTAATAATTCACTGATTGTTGTAACTTTTAATGAATCGATCTTTTTTATAAATATAGTACCTAAAAGAATAATGCCTAAACCGATCATAGATACAAACCAAATGCCGGAAATTCCAAACTGATATCCTAGCTTTGTCGTTCCAATCGTAGCCGCACCGCCTAAAATAACGGCAGACAGACATCCAAGATACATAAACATGCCAAGGTTTCGTCCTGCAAGAGTAAAATCTTCAGAAGTCTTTGCTTTAGTAGAGCCAATGATTCCTGCACCGATCAATACGGCAAAATACAAAAGAATAATAACTGTATCAAAAGTTTGCATAATAAAAAACCTCCTTTTTAGTGTAATGCTTTAACCATGCAATTTACGCGTTTTGATAGTTTTCCGAGAGTTGTGCATGCATCTCTTTCAAATATTCTTCAAGTGACTCTTCAAGGACAGCAAGACCTTGATCAATCTGCTCATGATTGATGGTAAGAGGAGGGATCATTCTAATTACTTCACCATGATTTCCACAAAGATAAAAAAGAACGCCTTTCTCTAAACACTTGTCTAGAATTTTCATTAGTGCTTGACCGTCTGGTTTACCTGTAAAAGGATCGATGATTTCAATTCCAATCATAAGTCCGACCGCACGAATGCTGCCGATCAACGGAGTTCGTTCCTGAAGCTTTTTCAATTTTGTACATGCATAATTTCCCATGTTCTTTGAGTTCTCAATGAGCTTTTCTTTTGTTAGGACATCAATAGTAGCGAGCGCGGCTTCGCAAGCGATAGGATTTCCACCAAATGTTGTACCATGACTGCCGAGGGGCCATTGTTGCATCAGTTCTTTAGAAGCAACCGTTGCACTTAGTGGCAGTCCTGAAGCAATCCCTTTTGCGATAGCCATGATGTCTGGCGTAACTCCAAATGTTTGAGCAGCGAACCATTCACCTGTTCTTCCAAAACCGGTCTGAACTTCATCGAAAATCAGCAGAATACCATGTCTGTCACAAACTTTTCTGATCTTCTTCAGCCAGCCACTCGGTGGGACAATATAGCCTCCTTCACCTAGAACGGGTTCCACAATCATACAGGCGACTTCTTCAGGAGTTACTTGATGATTGAAAAGTGTTTCAAAATCTTTCTCAAGCTTCTCGATAACAAACGTTTCTGAATCTACTCCACTCGGTGCGCTCTTTTCATCTGCGTAGGGAACTTGATAGGCAAGACCGTTCGGCTGCAGAAACTTGCGGTATTTGCTTTTGGATGTTGTCACGCTCAACGCACCTAGTGATCGACCATGAAAGCATCCGGTAAAAGAAATAACGTAAGGTCTTTTAGTGACATGCTTTGCGAGTTTCAGCGCTCCTTCAATTGCTTCAGTTCCGCTATTGGCAAAAAAGAAACAATCCAAATCACCGGGTAGAACATGAGCTAGTTCCTTTGAAAGTCTCAGGATTGATTCATACATGATGACCCCAGATGGCCCGTGCATGAGGTGATCTGCTGCATCTTTGATAGCTTGGACCACTTTTGGATGACGATGGCCAGTATTTGCCGTTGCAATACCAGAAGTGAAATCAAGATATTGTTTTCCATCCAATCCATAATAGTAGCAGCCTTCTGCTTTTACGACGGGTAGGTTCGGATGATCTTTTGCCATACTAGGCGCTAAAAGGTTAGGCATTTCGGTTACAAGGTTGCTCCAGTTGTTCATTGACACGTGTATTACCTCCTTGATATTCCATTCTCATGTTGTATAAATAATTTCTATATAGAATATCCATGCAAGGATCATGCCAAAAAACTAAATAATCTGATATTTTTTCATTTTTCTTACGATTGAAGGCTGACTAGTGCCGAGTGCTTCTGCCATCCGTATGGTCGTTTTAAATTTCTTTCTTGCTGTTAATAAAATTTGTTTCTCTGTTTCATCTAACATTTCTTTAAGTGTTTGTTCTGCATGAATAGTTGGCGAGGGTGTAGATGTACCTTTTTTTACATGATCAGGAAGATGTTCATCCGTAATAAGAGTCGTAGGGGAGAGTACCACTAATCGTTCCATGATGTTGATTAGTTCTCGTACATTTCCCCTCCAATCATAGTGCAGAAGATGATGAATGACAGCTTCATCTAATCTTTTCTTCTTGTTGTACTTTTTTTCAAATTGCTCTAAAAGCATATGTATGAGAGGTACGATATCTTCTGTTCTCTTTCTGAGTGGAGGAATCGTGACGGGTACAACATTTAAACGAAAATAGAGATCTTCACGAAAAAGCTTCTCACTTATTGCTTTCTGAAGATCTTTGTTCGTAGCAGAAATCAAACGGAAATCTACACGGATGGGTCTCGTTCCTCCTACACGATAAAACTGTTTTTCTTGAATGACTTTTAACACTTTTACTTGGTGCTGTAGGGGAAGTTCACCGATCTCATCTAAGAAGAGTGTGCCTCCGTTCGATAGTTCAATAAGACCGACTTTGCCTTTTTGATGTGCACCTGTAAAAGCGCCAGGTTCATAACCAAATAATTCCGCTTCAAATAAAGAATCTGGAATAGCGCCACAGTTAACCTCAATGAATGGACCTTTTGACCGGTGACTTTTATTGTGAATGAATTTAGCTAATAATGATTTTCCAACACCAGATTCCCCTAGGATTAATGCATTCACATCAACTTCTGATAACTGAAGTGCTGTTGAAACTGCTTTTTTCATATCTTCACTTTTGGCGATGATTCCAGAATCATGAAGCTGTTTGTTTCTTAATAGTCCAAGCTCCGTTTTTACACGATGCATTTCTTCTTCCATGGCAAGCAAAAACTCTTTATATTGAGCCAGTTCAGTAATGTCGTGTGAGTAGCTTACAATTCTATATAATTCGCCTTGTTCGTTATAAACAGGGATTCCTGTAACAAGCAGTTTTTTTCCTTTATTCGTTGTTTGAACAAACGTAATCTTTTTATTTTCTTTTACAACCATTGGAGTGAGAATCGGTGTAAATAACCCTTGAGCTTCTAGATCATAAACGGATTTTCCGATTAAACTATCTGATTCTACTCCGTAGATTTTTCCTGTAACTTCACTTACTTTAAGGATTATACCCTCTACATTTGTAACTAAGATGTCGTCTTTTAAAGAATGAAGAATTTGTTCATTTTCGTTCCAATCTTTTGATTGAGTCAAGTTCATCAGTCCTTTTATCAGTTAAATAAAATATTCATTTCTGAATAATTATTTATTTATGAATAATTATACGATTGTTCAATGTGGATGGATATAGAAACTGAGAATATTTTTTATATAAAACGAAAGGTAAGAGGTGGATTGAAGGGATAAGGGAGAATACAAATAAAAAAAGGACCAAAACAATGGTCCTTTTTGCCTCTATTATAGAAGTTCAGTTTTTAACTCAACGTCAATGTTGCCGCTTGTTGCTTTAGAATATGGACAAACACCGTGAGCTGTCTTTACTAATTCCTCAGCTTCTTCTTGTGTTACACCGTTAACACCGACGTTTAGAACTACTGCTAGTTTAAAGCCGCCATCTGTATCTTTTCCGATAGAAACTTCAGCAGTAACTTTCGATTCAATTCGTTTTTTGCTTTGACGCGCAACAAGGTTTAGTGCTGAATCAAAGCAAGCGGCATATCCTGCTGCAAATAGTTGCTCAGGGTTTGTTGCGTTTTCACTTCCAGATCCTCCAAGTGCTTTAGGCATAGCTAACTCATGATTTAGAACACCGTTATCACTCTTTACTGTACCTGCTCGTCCACCTTCAGCTGTTGCTTTTGCTGTGTATAATGCTTCCATTCCAAACACTCCTTTTGTGTAAAATTAAATTGTGTACAACTGAATAACTCGTAATCATCATAACGCATACTTTTTGTAGAGTCAAACAATTTAATTGTGTAAAACTAAATTGTGTTATAATGTAAGTACCCTTTATAAAAAGAAAGGAAACATCATGAAAAGTGAAACGTTAAAATTAGAAAATCAGATATGTTTTAAAATCTATACAGCAGAACGTGAGATTACAAAGCTTTATCGAGAGTTGTTAAAAGAACTCAACGTCACATATCCACAATACTTAGTTTTGCTTCTTTTATGGGAAAAACATTCATTGTCTGTAAAAGAATTAGGCCAGCGCTTGTTTTTGGATTCCGGTACACTTACTCCAATGCTTAAACGAATGGAAACAAATGGGTTGGTGGAAAGAAAACGGTCACCTGAAGATGAAAGAAGTGTCATTATTTCATTAACAGAAAAAGGGGAAGGTTTAAAAGAAAAAGCGGAGTGCATCCCCACTCAGCTTACTGAAAACATCTCAATGAAAAAGGAAGAAATGACCCTTTTAAATAAAACACTTACATCGATGCTGGACCTGCTACAGAACCATTCAAATTCAAAATAAAGAAAAGCGCTTAGAGAAAGGAATCTAAGCGCTTTTCTTGTTCTTACATGAATACATTAAGAGTTACAAATGAACAATAAAGAAAAACTCACATAGAGGGATGAGCATGTTCAAAAAACGGCGAGAGAAAAAAGTTGAGGAAAAGAAAAACATCGAGGAACAACCTAAAACTAGTTCTGAGAAGACCAATTGGGTGGAGGAACTTTCCGAATCGAATGACTTTGTTAATGATCATACATCCTTTGAGAAAACAGAACCATTTTGGATATCATATTTTAGAACACTTGTTATGTCAGAAACCCTGTATAGAGATGTGGTGCCTTACCTATCTGAAAGTGATTCCTTAGAAAAAGTAAAAAATAACATCCCCATTCAGCAAACAGTCGTAACATCAGACACAAAATTAATAAAAGAAAAGTTGCTGCAAGGATTTTCGGCCATTCGAATTGCAGAGAATGATATAGAATGTTTACTCGTTAATGTTGCGAATAGTAAGTTCAGAGATATTTCATTTCCTATGATGGAAAGTACGGCTCTTGGTCCTCAAGCTGGTTATGTAGAAGAAATGGATACAAACATTAACTTGATAAGAAAACATTTACCATCCTCAGATTTGCATGTAAAAGAGATGGAGATAGGAAAATTATCTTCAACAAAAATTGCTGTCATCTATATGGATTCCATTGCGGACAAAGACAATGTAGAAACCGTTTTACAACGAATAAATGATGTTCAATATGATCATATCTCAGATAGTTCTTACTTGGCTTCTATGATTGAAGATAATACGAATTCTCTTTTTCCTCAGATTATTCCAACAGAACGAACGGATAGAACCATTGCAGCACTTACAGAAGGGAAAATCGTAATCGTTGTTGATGGATCTCCAGACGTTTTAATCGCACCGATCACATTAGCAGAATCGGTAGTGGCTATGGAAGATTATTATGTCCCTTGGTTAATTGCGAACTACTTGCGGTTAATTAGGTTATTTGGCCTTTGTGTATCGATAGTGATTTCACCTCTTTATATAGCCGTTTTAACCTATCATTATGAATTGATTCCGGCAAAGTTACTTGACTCATTAGTAGCATCCAGAGCAGCAGTGCCATTTCCACCTATTATAGAAGTTCTCATATTAGAAATAAGTGTTGAATTTATAAAAGAATCAAGTCTCCGCCTTCCGGCTAAAATAGGCACGACTCTCGGTATTGTTGGGGGGATTGTAATTGGACAGGCAATTGTAGAAGCCAAACTAACAAGCAGTGTCTTAATCATTTTAATCGGTTTAAGTACGTTAGCTTCCTATACTTCAGCAATTTATAAGTTCAATAACTCGGTAAGGCTTGTTAAATATCCAATAATCGTATTGGCGCAATTTCTTGGTTTGATCGGAATTGTCATCGGACTGAACTTCCTGCTTGCTCATTTATTGCGTTTAACGTCACTGGGACGGCCGTATATTGGATTTTATCCGTTTCGTATGAACATGTTTAAGGATCTGTGGATACGCTTGCCGTTTTCTGTGCAAAAAGAAAATCCCGATAATCTAAGACCACAAGTAAAACAAAGAGCTGTGTTCGATAGGAGGAGTCCAGGACCGCCTTCTGATTTTGATGAATAACAGAAAGGAGGTTGATTGATCATGCAAGTAAACATTCGGCACCAAGTATCACCTTATTTCTTGTTCTTCATCATAATAGGTGCACAAACCGGTGTAGGAATACTAGGTTTTCATCGAATTATTGCAAAAGATGCTGGCTATGATGCTTGGATCAGTGTTCTGATCGCTGGGGCAATCATTCAACTTATCATGGCAGTAATGATTCATCTTCTATCTTCTGCAAATGGTGATATTGTGGATGTACATAACCAATTATACGGTAAAACACTTGGATCTATATTGAGCGGGATCATTATGTTTTATTTCTGGTTGGCCGCTGTTAGTGTACTAAGGGAGTATATTGAAATTATCCAAGTATGGATGTTCCCTACATTACCAACATGGGTACTTGCTTTACTGATTCTTACATTATGTTACTACATTATATCTGGTGGATTCCGAGTAGTAGCAGGTATATGTTTTGTAGCTGTCATATATACGTTCCTTCTTTTCTTTAACCATTTTTATTTACCTAGAAATTATATTCATATAGATAACGTTCTTCCTATATTGGATCATACCTTCGTTGATCTATTAAGGTCTGCTAAAGAAACAAGTTATTCTATGGCAGGGTTTGAGATCATTTTAATGGTCTTTCCCTTTATAAAAAACGCTAGATCATCCCAAAAATTTGCTCATCTAGGCATAGCATTTACAACTTTATTTTATACGGTAGGAGCATTTACTACTTTCTTATTTATTAGTGAGAAACAAATACAGACTACGATTTGGGCAAGAATTAATATTAATACGTTAACAACCTTTTCGTTTATCCAAAGGATTGAGTATATACTCGCTTCGTTGTATCTCATTAAAATCGTAACAATCATAACGCTGATGCTTTGGGCATCGAGCAGAGGCTTTAAAAAAATTTTTAAGAAAAAACAAAAAGCACCATTACTTGTCTTAATGGCTTCAAGTTTGGTCCTATGCCAGTTGCTGGATGATCGTTACATTCTTCATTCGTTCTTGGATATGATCTCTGGCATTTCACTAGGGTTATTTTATCTTTATATACCTTTATTGTGGCTTTTTTATATAGTGGTTAAAAAGAAAAAGAGGATATTATGATGAAGTGTTTATTCCTTCGCATTTCTATCATTTTAATGTTTGTGTTATCTGGTTGTAAGATCGTTCCAACACAAAATACAAATGAAATTAGTATTATTCAAGGTGTAGGTTTCGATCTAACTTCTGACAAAAAATTATTAGGAACCATTGTGTACCCAGAATATAAGGTAGATGAAACTTCAACAATAGAAATATTAAAAGCTGAAGGGGAAACCGTTCAAGAAACCATCGATCGTTCTCAAAATGAAGTTCAATATCCCTTGGTCACCGGCCAGCTTCGTATTGCATTGTTTGGTCAAAAGCTTGCAGAAAAAGGCTTGTTTCCATTTATTGATACGATAAACCGCACACCCGAAATTGCAAATACTATACAGCTCGCTATTATTGAAGGGGAAGCTTCGGAATTACTCTCGATAAAAAAATATGGGAAAGAAAACATTGCTTTGTATCTTTCTGATATGATTATCCAAAACGCCAAAATAGGGGAACTGCCGACTTCTGATCTTTCTATCTTTTCATACAACTACCATAATGACGGGAATGATCCATACTTGCCCCTCCTAAAAAAAGAAAAAGACAAAATTAAAATAAATGGAGTTGGCCTATTTAAGGATGATCAATTAATAACGACGTTGCCTATTAAGGATGTATTCACACTAAAAATGTTGGTAGAACGTTTTAAAATGGGTACACATCAATATAAGATTAACGAAAATGAGTTTGTTGTAATCAACAATATCAAATCAACACCACACTATAAGGTCAAAATAAACAAAGGTACCCCTGAATTTAATATCCAGATAAAAATGGGTGCCAGAGTTCAAGAGTATCGAGGTAATAGACCACTTACAGCTAATCAAAATAAAGTAAAAGAACTTCAGATGCAAATAACAAGGAAGATTGAACAAGATGCTGCAAGAATTATCAAATTACTTCAAAATAATGGGGTTGATCCGATCGGTCTAGGTTCTAAATATGAAGCTCATTACCGTGACTTTGATTTAAAAAAGTGGGAAGAGCAATATCCAGATGTAAAAGTGAAAGTGAATGTTGACTTAGAAGTGATACACACCGGTGTTGTAGAATAAAGGAAAAGGACTGCCTTTTATGGCAGTCCTTCTTTCTTTCTGGTTAATTATTGTTATTTGCTTCATCATCGCGCATCAGCCAGCCTTCAAAGTGGCGCTTAACGTAATTTTCAGCGTCTTGGTAGCTTGCAAATTTTTCATCTACTGGATGTGTCTTATGTGTGATCAGCCATGTTTGATTATCTTCTGAATAGATCTTAGATACTTCACGATGATTGTTCACATATAAGCTGCCATCAGGATTTTCCTTCACGTTGTGCTCGTTCTTCGGTGCATCGATTCGTCTAGGTTGTTCATGGAATGCAGCAACAACAAACTTTTCAAATGCTTCAGAAGTCATGTTTCCTCCAGAAGCTTTTGGATGCCCGCCGCCGCCATATTGTTTGGCGTAGATCGAACA
The DNA here is from genome assembly GCF_015903875.1 of Fictibacillus sp. 7GRE50. Lineage (NCBI taxonomy): Bacteria > Bacillati > Bacillota > Bacilli > Caryophanales > Fictibacillaceae > Fictibacillus > Fictibacillus sp. 7GRE50. The sequence continues at coordinate 165,377 of NZ_JACZDW010000002.1, read as the reverse complement.
ATCCACCTCTTCATGAATGGTACGAAGACCGATCCGTTTGTTAGCGATATTTAGAATCACAATCAAGTCTAAGTGAGGATTCTCACGATTGATCTCGTTCCCAAGCTCAGAGTGATAACGTTCGGCATGAAGAATACCAACCTTATACGTTTTCTCTTCAGATCCTTCGCCTAAAGACCAAGTATCCCAGATTTCGACCATCTGACGTTGTTTCTTTTTAATATAATCTGCAATATTTTCTTCTTCAAGATCCAGAATCGTTGTTTCTGTTTCTGAAAACTGAAAAGAATCACCTTTTAACCGATCCATGATCTGATCCTCAAATTTATCAGGAGGAAGGATAAAGAATAAGTCGTTAAGACGCTTAGCTTCAACTTTTTGGTCAAACCATTCCCACGTATCATATAAACGCACAAGTTCTACATATTCATCGAGCGCACCTGTTGGTTTAAGCTTACCGTTCTCGATCAAATATTCATAGAAAAGGGAAGTAGCACAAGTTAAACGTTCATCATCATAACGAACTTGAACATGCCCCCAATCAAAACCATTGAAATGAAGCGCTGTTGCATGGTGGTCGATCAGCTTTACTTTTCCACCTGCATTAGATCGTTCATCAAGTCGCATCATTAATTCTTCGTTAACCGCAATATCTGAAATGATAATTTCTGTTTTTCTTTCTCTCGGATTATCAAGCAGCATCTCTACACGGTCATTAATCGTTCCATGTGAACAATACGATATTTTACAGTTGTCTCCAAATGCTAGTTGTGCTAAATAACCGCACGATTTTCCGTCTAAATCGTTGTGTGAAAATAAATGAATCATGTTAGTATCCTCTCTATTATGCTCTCTGTCTAGAGTATCGTCATAAAGCATAAAGTTCAACCTTTATATCGTAGTATTCTTTTCATTTACAAATTCAGCTGATTTTAACACCGAAAACGGAATGAATATGCTAAATCATTCTTGTGAAATTTCACAAGAATTTATTTACAATTGACGGCATTAGGTAGAAAATGGTAATGATGCAAATTATTTAAAGTTGGGGGTTATGATGTGAAGGAGTTTCTGAAAGTGTTTCAGAATAAAAACTTCAGCAAGCTGTTTTTTGCTGGTTTTACTTCAATGATGGGAAGTATTATAGGCGTTACAGCTTTTATGTTTTATTTGTTAGATAAGTTCGGTGAACAACCGTTTTATGCCACACTTGCAGAATTGATGTATTCTCTGCCAACACTAGCTGTTTTCTTTATCGTAGGGGTATTAGCCGATCGAATGGATCGTCAAAAAATCGCACTTTATTGTGATTGGATTTGTGCAGGGCTGTGCCTCTTATTAATGGGTGCTATATGGCTAGACTGGATGCCTTTGATTTTTGCTATCTTATTCTTAAGAAGTGCAGTAGGTAAATTCTTTTTTCCTGCTGATCAAGCGATGGTACAAGGTGTACTCTCGAAAGAGGATTATGCAATTGCAGCTGGATTGAATCAAATGGTAGGTAGTTTATTTATGCTTTTCGGGAACATGATTGCCATTTTTATTTATTGGAGTGTAGGAATACAAGGAGCAATTGCATTTGACCTTGTTACATATGTTATATCATCATTATTAATTATGAGTATGAGAGTTGATGAAGATGTTCGTCTGCCGAACGGACAACACAGGTTCAAAGATATTCGTGTAAAGATGGTATGGAAGGATTTTGTTGCGGGGTTCAATTACATTAAACAATCTAAGCTTCTACTTTCATTAATCTTTGGTTTTTTCTTGTTTGGTATAGTAAATGGTGGATTGTCAGTTATGCCGGCTTTTATCATGAAATATAAACTCGCTCCAGATAATTACGAGCAAATGATGATGTGGATGGGTGTCGTGTTTGGTGTATCTATCCTTACAGGGAGTGTTATTTGTTCGATGCTCGCTAAAAAGATCAGACTCTCGTATGCGATTGTTCTTGGTCTATTCGTAAGTGGATTGTCACTTGGTTTATGCGCCATCGCGCCAAATGTGTTGACATTCTTTATTTTTACAGGATTGGCTGGGTTTAGCATTCCATTAATCAATATTGGAATCGGTGGCTGGTTACCTAAGATCGTAGACCCTAAAATGATGGGACGTGTTCAAGGATGGATTACACCGATCAATATGCTATCTCACACCATGACACTCGGTTTAATCGCTGTGTTTTTCCCGAAAATTCTAACCGTAGAAATGCTGTTCTGGGTTGTGGGAGGATGTCTGATTCTTGTTGGACTATTCTACATGTTCACTCTACCCAGGTATGATATTGAAGAAAATGATAACAAAAATGAGTTTGAATTAGAAAAAGTACCAGTTTAAAGCTGGAGATTATGGCGAAGCCCTTTTATAATGAAAAGCGGAGGGGAAGTCATGGCAACTTTTCAAAACGTACTATTCTGGATTTTTTTAATCTTACCAATTATTCTATTCTTTGTAGCTATAGCAAGAACTTCATGGGTGTTGTTGCTTGTTAACTTTTTTTTAGCTCTACCGATCATTTGGTTTGTGAGCTGGATTACAGAAAGTTATGGGGCTGTCTTTGTAGTGTTTGCGATTCATCTGTTCACAGGCGTATGGCTCTGGACTAAAAGACAGAGATTGGATTTTAGATCGTTTTAACAAGGCTCTGCAAATTTATGTTTGCAGAGTTTTTGTTTTGTAAATAACAGAGGAATTTAAAAAAGTTTCGGCGAATTAAAACGCAATTTTTTTATTTTTAGGAGAAATGAAAATTAGGTTATTTTTATCATTTACAACTGTATGAACCAGGAGTATTATAAATTTCATCTCAAAATTTTACAATTAATCACTTTCGCTGAATCTCATTTAGAACGGAGGAACCATCGGCAGTTCAGTTCTTCACTGCCAGGGGTGAAACTTATTTAAGTCGGGCGACTTCTGCCGTCCGAACCCGTCAGCTAACTTCGTAAGCGTGGTAGGAGAGGGAAGGTGAACATTAAAAAAGAGTAATAATAACAATTTTACAAATTATGATTATTATATCATGCGTCTTTATCGCTTAATTCCTAAGTTTAGGAAGCGGGGGAACCAATCGCAGGCCATTGCGTCTGCATGGGGTGAATCTCGAGAGATCGAGTAGGGCTACTCTCAAGCCCGAATCCGTCAGCTAACTCCGTAAGCGTACAGAGAGAGGCAACAAATTTCGTGTATTCACACGCTTATTCAAGTATGTGTAGAAGCCGCGAGGAGAGTTCCTCTTCCGCAGGCTTCTTTTTTGTTGCCATTTTTCAACCGTAACAAGTGTAGAAGAGAAACAAGACAGGCAATAAAGCTTGTAGGAAAAGCTGATTAACTAAATGATGTGAATTTGAGTACTGTAGCATGCATGGAAAAACACACGGATAAAGAAGGAGAAAAAACATAGTGATTTGCTTGAAAAATATGGAGAACGTGAGGAAATAAGATGGTGGATACAGAAGTTTTAGTTAAATTGGGTACAGCGATCGTATTAGGTATGTTATTAGGTATAGAAAGAGAAATCAGGAAAAAACCCGTAGGTTTACGTACGTGTATGGTTATTTCAATAGTAAGTTGTTTACTAACTATCATTTCTATTGAATCTGCTTACGTTTTTCCAAAGTCAGAACATGTGAAAATGGATCCTATGCGTTTAACGGCACAAATTATTTCAGGGATAGGTTTCCTTGGAACTGGAGTCATCCTTCGAAGAAATAATGATGTCATCTCGGGGTTAACGACGGCATCCATAATATGGGGCGCTGCAGGTACAGGGATTGCAGTAGGGTCTGGCTTCTTATTAGAGGCACTAATTTGTGTATTCCTAATTTTGTTCAGCGTAGAAGTTATGCCAGCAATAATAAGGTACATTGGTCCAAAATGTTTAAGAGAAAAAGAAATACACATGACAATTATGATTGATAAGAGTATTCAAATTTCTGAGCTGCTAGTAGCTGTTAGGGAAAAAGATATTATGATAAAAAAAATAAAAATAAAAGATTTAGTGGACGAGAAAAATGAGATTGATCTTCATGTTATGGTTGCAGATTCTAGGTTAACAGCTGATGTGTATAACGAGGTAAAAAAAATAGCTGCAATCAAAAGTTTAGAAATTGAAAATGTTGCTTAATAAAACTAAACGTATCGTAAATTAATGTTGTGCTTTTTTCGTGTACTGAAATTTATTCTGCAAAAATGTTGAGGTGTGAATTGTGCAAAAAACTACAGAATGAAAATAAAAGTTTTATAGTTTTCCATAAGAAAAATAAATGGATTCAGAGTAATTGATTTAATATTCAAACTATTTTTTATTTGTAAATATCATGATAATTAAAGAAAAACAAAGAAATTAGTAGTAATGTTTATTAAAAGTGAATAAAATAACTTAAATTGATTAAATTCGATTTAAAATATTATATTTTTAGGGATTTTATTTGATTTACAACGGCTGAAACCAGGAGTAATATATTGCTTATCGTAAAACTTTAAATTTTTTCCATGACCGCTGAATCCATTATTGGAACGGAGGAACCATCGGCAGTTCAGTTCTTCACTGCCAGGGGTGAAACTTATTTAAGTCGGGCGACTTCTGCCGTCCGAACCCGTCAGCTAACTTCGTAAGCGTGGTAGGAGAGGGAAGGTGAATTAAAAAAAGAGTAATGACAATTTAACAAACTATGATTTTAATATCATGCGTCTTTATCGCTTAATTCCTAAGTTTAGGAAGCGGGGGAACCAACCGCAGTTCTTCGTATCTGCATGGGGTGAATCTCGAGAGATCGAGTAGGGCTACTCTCAAGCCCGAATCCGTCAGCTAACTCCGTAAGCGTACAGAGAGAGGCAACAAATTTCGTGTATTCACACGCTTATTCAAGTATGTGTAGAAGCCGCGAGAAGAGTTCCTCTTCCGCAGGCTTCTTTTTTGTTGCCTTTTTTTCACTATCCAAAAGTATAACTTGTCGGCGCGATGGTTTTCGACGTAGCAACAAGTTTAAGACGATAGTATAAGTGCAGCTAAGGCTGACATGAGAGGCTAGAAGTTAGCCTAGTTTTCTTTAAGAGATGGAGGGTGGAACGATGGAGAAATCATCTGGGAACGTGCTCATTATGTTTCCTGATCTAGTTTCAGATGTTTTTATTTCAAAACTAAGATTGTGTGAAGACTATCAATCTCTTGTTCTCTGTGTTCCTAACCGAGAAGAAGCAGAAAGACTCTCACAAGTTGGGTTTCAACATGTATATGTCATGAATTATGTTGACAAGCGTAAAGTTATCGAGATGGTAGGTCCTTTTGTTCAAAAAATCATTGTTGTTGAATCTGGATTTTTAGAATGTTGCCAAACGATTGAACTCATTCGCAGCATTTATAACATACCTGTTTATGTCATCAAATCAGACACACGGTATATTTCCAGAGTTTATAAGGAGTTAGGTGCAGATTACGTAATCTATAACAAAACCGGAAATATTCAATTCTTACTTTCTTCATAAAAAAAAGAGCGGAGGAATTCATTTATGAGATTAAGTCCAAACGAAATTGAACAGATTTTGTTAAAAGCGAAAAGAGATCAATTGAATGCTTATTATGCAAGTGTGATTCAACATAGTCTCTCAAAATGGATCATACAAGACACGCTTAGAAGTAAAGGTTAAGCAATTACAGGAGGGAACCCATCAAAGAAAAGATGTTCCCTCTGTAAATCCAAACCAGTGATAGGCAGGGTGAAAACATGGGGACAGAGTCAGTTGTTTTATTGCCAAAAAGGTTGTCGATCGGACAGATCAATGAATTTGTCAATGCTGCTGGTTCTTTCGAAAGTGAGATTCTTTTCTTTTATCAAGGCATACAGATTAATGCGAAAGGCTTACTATCCGTTAATCTATTCTTTTTGTCACACTATTCAAGAAATCAAAACGAACCGATCACACTTAGAATTGAAGGTTGTGATGCTCAAGAGGCTATCAAAAATTTATCTCTAATGCTGAATGGTTACTTAGAACAATGAACTAATAAAAAGAAGGTGTAAAAATGTTAGATGTGATGATGGTTTTATTGATGGTAGGAATGCCTGTCTTAATGATGGGTCTAGCAAAATGGTCATCAAGTGTTGTTGATGAAGGAAGTGTAAATAAATGATGACTGTCATGTTTGGATTAGCCGTTTTAACAACGGTGTATCTTCTTTACGTATTATTGAATCCAGAGAAATTTTAGGAGGTTTTTCCGTTGTTAGTCAGTTTACTCTCTATAGCTATAACGCTACTTATAGCTCTTTTACTTGCAAAACCAGTAGGAATTTATTTAGCGAACTCGTTCAATTATTCGAATAAAAACAAACTCTTTTATCCTTTCGAAAAACTGATTTATTCCATTAGTGGAATGAAAAATAAAAATCAATCTTGGAAAGTTTATGCTTCATCAGTCATTGTGATCAATGCGATTATGATTCTATTAGTTTATTTAATCTTCCGTTTCCAAGGCAGTTTGCCTCTGAATCCGAGTAAGATAGCAAACATGGATCCAAGCCTTGCGTTTAACACAGCAGTAAGTTTTATGACGAATACGAATCTGCAGCATTACAGTGGTGAAAGTGGTTTATCCTATCTTTCACAGATGATTGGCATTCTTTTCATGATGTTTGTTGCACCAGCTACAGCATTAGCAGTAGCAATCGCATTCATTCGTGGGCTATCTGGCAAGTCTTTAGGAAACTTTTTTGTGGATATGGTTAGGGGTATCATTCGTGTGTTACTACCGATCGCTTTTGTAACAGGACTCATTTTCGTTGCACTTGGAGTACCGCAGACATTAGATCCAACGGTTACAGCGACTACAGTTGAAGGTGGAAAACAAAACATTGCAGTTGGCCCAGTTGGTTCGTTTTTATCCATAAAAGAATTAGGAAATAACGGCGGTGGATTTTTCGGAGTTAACTCAGCGCATCCGTTTGAAAACCCGAACGGGCCGAGCAACTTTATTCAAATCTTATTGATGCTCCTATTACCGATGGCATTACCGTTTACGTACGGAAAGATGGTTGGAAATCCAAAGCAGGGACGTATTCTTTTCGTTTCCATGACGATGATGTTTATTATGTTCCTTGGCATCTCCCTAAGTGCCGAATATCAGGGAAACCAAGCAATCAATGCTCTAGGTGTGCAACATGATCAAGGAAGCATGGAAGGAAAGGAAGTACGATTTGGTGTCGCTCAGTCTTCACTTTACTCGGTTGTTACAACGGCTTCAGAAACGGGGGCTGTTAATACGATGCACGATACACTGACTCCGCTAGGCGGATTAGTTACATTATCCAATATGATGTTAAATACCGTTTATGGCGGTGTAGGGGCAGGCTTTGTCAACGTCTTAATGTATGCGATTATTGGTGTTTTCTTATCTGGATTAATGGTGGGACGTACCCCGGAATTTCTAGGTAAAAAGATTGAAGGTAAAGAAATGAAGCTGATTGCAGCGACGTTGTTAATCCACCCGTTCCTTATTTTAGGAGCATCTGCTGTAGCTTTCTTTACACCACTCGGACATGCGGCCATTTCGAACTCAGGTTTTCATGGTATTTCACAAGTAATCTATGAATATACCTCTTCAGCAGCCAATAACGGTTCTGGCTTCGAAGGGTTAGGAGATGCGACAAACTTCTGGAATATTTCTACCGGAATTGTCATGTATCTTGGAAGGTTCTTCTCCATTGTAACGATGCTTGCGGTTGCAGGATCATTGGCTGTCAAACGAACCGTTCCAGAAACGATCGGAACGTTTAGAACAGATAACGGACTATTTGCAGGAGTATTTATTGGGGCTGTATTTATCGTTGGGGCTTTAACTTTTTTCCCGGTATTAGTATTAGGCCCGATTGCTGAATATTTAACATTATAGATGCTGTAGAGAGGTGAATGAATAATGGGTGCTCAAGGCTTAAGAACCAAAAAAGAATTATCTCAGTACGTTCCTCCAAAAAAAGGTGGGAACGGCCCGATGAAAAAGAATCGTGAGGAAGTACAAATGAATAAAACAATGATGAATAAAGAAATCGTGAATCAGGCGATAAAGGAATCTTTTATTAAACTAGATCCAAGGGTAATGATTAAAAACCCGATCATGTTTGTTGTTGAAATTGGTTTTGTAATTACATTATTATTAACCTTTTTTGGAGACCAAACTCAAGTTGGTTTCAATATTGCTGTAACCTTCATTCTGTTTATAACCCTCCTGTTTGCAAATTTCGCTGAAGCAATAGCTGAAGGAAGAGGGAAAGCACAGGCTGATTCATTAAAGAAAACGAAAAAAGAAGTTTATGCAAACCTTGTGCTGGAAAACGGTAAACACAAAAGAGTTTCATCAGCTGATCTTCGTAAAGGAAACATCGTTATTGTAAAACAAGGTGAAATGATTCCAGGAGACGGTGAAGTCATATCTGGTCTTGCCTCTGTTGATGAGTCGGCGATTACAGGAGAATCAGCTCCTGTAATTAAAGAAGCTGGCGGTGACTTTAACTCCGTAACAGGAGGAACACGTGTAGTAAGTGATGAAATTAAAGTACGAATTACAGCAGATCCAGGAGAATCATTCCTTGATCGCATGATCTCCCTCGTAGAAGGAGCGAAGCGTCAAAAAACACCGAATGAAATTGCGTTAAGTACTGTTTTAACGAGTTTGACACTTGTTTTTATGATTGTAGTTGTAACACTTCCATTCTTTACAAAGTATCTAGGTTTTGACATACCAGTACCGGTCTTAATCGCATTACTCGTTTGTTTGATTCCGACAACAATCGGTGGACTTTTATCCGCGATCGGTATTGCTGGAATGGACCGTGTTACGAGATTTAATGTAATCGCTATGTCTGGTAAAGCGGTTGAAGCTGCAGGTGACATCAATACGATCATCCTAGATAAAACGGGGACGATTACATTCGGAAACCGTATGGCAAGCGAATTTGTACCAGTAGGATTCGATACGAAAAAATCAGTTGGGGAATGGGCTGCCATCAGTTCATTAAAAGATGATACACCAGAAGGTAAATCCGTTTTGGAACTCATGAAAAAAGAACACTTATCGTTTGATCAATACCTTGGTGAAGATGGAGAATTTATTGAGTTTAAAGCCGAAACGCGAATGAGCGGAATCGACTTAAAAGATGGAAGAAAAGTACGAAAAGGAGCGGTAGACGCAATTAAAAACTGGGTACTTGCAACTGGTGGAGAAGTGCCACATGACCTTGAAGAAAAAGGAAACCGAATTGCATCTGAAGGTGGAACGCCGCTGGCAGTAGCTGTGGATCAGCATATATACGGACTTATTTATTTAAAAGATACCGTAAAGCCTGGAATGAAAGAACGTTTTGAACAGTTACGAAAAATGGGAATCAAAACGATCATGTGTACAGGTGACAACCCATTAACGGCTAAAACAATAGCAAGAGAAGCCGGCGTGGATGACTTTATTGCTGAAAGTAAACCAGAAGATAAAATCGCTGTAATTAAGCGTGAACAAGCAGAAGGAAAATTGGTTGCGATGACTGGTGATGGAACGAATGATGCACCAGCACTTGCACAAGCGGATGTAGGCCTTGCCATGAACAGTGGAACGACTGCAGCGAAAGAAGCTGCCAACATGGTAGACTTGGATTCCGATCCGACGAAAATTATTGAAGTGGTTTCCATTGGAAAACAATTGCTAATGACTCGTGGTGCGTTAACTACATTCAGTATCGCGAATGATATTGCGAAGTATTTCGCCATCATCCCAGCGATGTTCATGCTGGCGATTCCTGAGATGGAAGTACTCAATGTCATGAAGCTTGGCTCGCCGATGTCGGCCATACTGTCTGCGTTAATCTTTAATGCGATTATTATTCCATTGCTCATTCCTCTGGCTATGAGAGGAGTAGCTTACAAACCGATGAGTTCAAATGCTTTATTGAAACGTAACCTCTTAATCTATGGTTTCGGTGGTGTAATCGTACCTTTTATCGGAATAAAATTGATTGATCTGATTGTTCACTTGTTCGTGTAACCGTTAGAAAAGAAAGGAATTGATTGATATGCAATCACATTCATTAAATCAACATAATGAAAAAGTATTTATCGTTAACAATATCGTTAAGATGCTTCGCCTTTCCCTTGCTTTAATGGTGATATGCGGTCTTGTATATCCTGTTGTTGTCACAGGAATTGCACAAGTCGTTATGCCGAAGCAAGCGGATGGAAGCTTAATCTATAATGAAGATAAAGAAGTAATAGGTTCTGAACTTATTGGTCAAACGTTTACGAAACCCGAATACTTCAGCGGGCGTGTTTCCAGTATCGAGTACGACGCGGCTGGTTCGGGAAGTCCAAACTATGCACCTTCAAATGAAGATATGATGAAACGAATGAAAGAAAGCATAGCTGCATGGGAAAAGGCTAACCCAGCTGTACCTGTTAACGAGCTTCCGATTGATTTAATCACAAACTCCGGATCCGGACTTGATCCGCATATTACTCCTGAGGCTGCAGATGTACAGGTTCCAAGAATTGCAGAAGCAACAGGAATAAATAAAGAAAAACTTAAAAAATTGATTAAAGAAAATACTCAAGGAAGAGAGCTTGGTCTGTTTGGTGAACCTCGCGTGAATGTACTGACACTTAATATTGCTTTAGAGAAATTGTTACAATAGTAGAAGACAAAGCCTTTACTCTACACTTAGGGTAAAGGCTCTTGCTTCTTGGTTTGTAGTCGATGATGATGATAACGAGGTGCGTAAATGTATGATAAATACCCTCAACTTAAAAGGAAAACGCCTGAAGAATTTCTGCAGGAAATCTATCAAGATGAAAAGGGAAAGTTAAAGCTATTCGTTGGAGCAGCACCAGGTGTAGGTAAATCGTATAGAATCCTTTTAGAAGCTCATGATTTGAAAAAACAAGGAGTCGATATCGTAATCGGCTTAATTGAAACCCATGGTAGAAAAGAAACAGCAGAAAAAATTAAAGATCTTGAAATCATACCTAAAAAAATCATTGAATACAAAGATAAAAAACTAGAAGAGTTAAATATAGAAAAGATCATTGAACGCCGACCAGATGTGGTCATAATTGATGAATTGGCCCATACCAATGTTCCAGGTTCAAAAAACAAAAAGCGATACATGGATGTGGAAGAAATACTTGATGCTGGAATTAATGTTGTATCAGCAGTAAACATCCAACATATTGAAAGTGTTCATGATATTGTTCAGCATATTACAGGAGTAGCAGTTCGCGAACGAATACCTGACAGGATTCTGGATATTGCACATGAAGTAATCTTAATTGACGTGACACCAGAAATGCTGAGGCAACGTTTAATAGAAGGTAAAATTTATGCGCAGGAAAAAATAGACCAGGCATTGAACAACTTTTTTACTAAGAACAATTTAGGTGCACTGCGTGAATTATCTCTCCGTGAAATTGCAGATGATGTAGATGAAAAGCTCTTAAAATCCGATATCGTCTTTACCGATAGTGGACCAACAGGTGTGGCAGAAAAAATTTTAGTCTGTGTACAATATGGTCCAAGTGCAGAAAAGCTGATCCGAAGAGGCTGGCGAATAGCCAATCGTTTAAATGCAGAATTATATGTTTTAAATGTGTTGATCGATCACAGAGGGAACATTTCTCAAGAACAGCGAAAAAGAATCAGAGGCTGGAAAAAACTTGCTGTAGAATTTAACGCTAAATTTATTCTAGAAAGATCTAGAAAAAGAAAAATACCACAAGTTATTACAGATGTCGCAAAAGAACATCATATTACTCAGATTATTTTAGGCCAATCTGCAAGAACGAGATGGGAAGAGATTACAAAGGGTTCTATTGTTAACAGTATAATGAGAAATTCAAAAAACATAGACATACACATCGTTTCTGAAGAACAGTCATAATTAATACGAATAAAATTACAATCAAGAGGGGATTTACAAGTTATGAATATTGCATTCTTTCTTCTTCCAAAGAAAGAAGTGATCTGTTTACATGCAGAATCAACCATTCGCCAGGCTATGGAAAAAATGGAGTATCACAGATACACCGCTGTACCTGTAATTGATGAAAAGGGACATTATATAAAAACGATCACAGAGGGTGACCTTTTATGGAAAATTAAAAACACAGAAGGTCTTTCTTTTCAAAATAGTGAGCATCATTTTATTAAGGACATAATGGTAAACAGGGACTATCAGCCTGTTCATATTGATGCTGAGATGGAAGACTTAATGTCGCTTGTTGCCATTCAAAACTTCGTACCAGTTGTGGATGACAACGAAGTGTTTATCGGTATCATACGTAGAATGGACATCATTCATTATTTGAGTAAGGTGTAAGATTAATGAAAAAATGACCGGCTGGGTAGGCCGGTCTCACTGGTGGGGAGGTAGGCTGTTGGATGGCCTAACCTGAAATAATCATAACACGAACGTGTGTTCTTGTAAATGTGTAATACTTATTTTTTCCATTCTATTAAAAAAGTGCTTCCAGTAAGGGAACTTTTTTTAAGAACTAAATCTGCACCTAACGCTTTTGCTAGCATTTTACTAAATGGTAGTCCAAGGCCAAGGCCGCGCACTTTTAACTTTTTCTTTTCACCACGAAAAAACCGTTCGAATACATAAGGCTGTTCATTTTCGGAAATCCCTGACCCTGTGTCTGTCACTTCAATCCTATTTTCGTACAAGACAACGCTGATCACTTTTTCATCTCCTAAAGCTTGATAAGCATTGTTTAAGAGGTTAATGATGATCTGCTGTAAACGAAGTGGATCAACTTCTCTATATATTAAGCTTTCTGGAACAATAGCCTTACACATAACTTCTTTGTTCTTGGTCATACTCCATTGGTGAACGATATCTTGAACAAGCTCGTTCATGTTGCATGTTTCATTACGCATCGTAAAAGCCCCAGCGGAAAGAGAGTTATAATCTAATAAATCTTCAATCATCCTTTGCAATCTATAAATTTCCTTCATTGTAATCTGCAGAAATTCTTCTTTTTCATCTCCCGAAACAATCCCGTCTTTAACAGCTTGCACGAGACCACTAATAGACGTAACAGGTGTTTTTAAGTCATGTGTAACTCCTGCCAGTAATTCTGCTCGGAGCTTTTCTAAATGCTTCAACTTCGTACTCATCTGTTCAAAGGAAGTTAAAAGATCATAAATTTCTTGTTCTTTAGCATCTGTAGCTAATTGAATGTCGTAATTTCCATCTTTAATCTGAGAAGCAGCATGTGCCACATCTTGGATGGGTTTTAGAATCTTTTTCAATAAAATATAGATGATCAACCATCCGAGAAGACCAAGGCTTATCAATAGGAAGATAGGAAGACGATAACCCTGATCCACATCTGAGAGGTTTGAGGCAGATTGTATGATAATTACCCAACCTGCTTGGACTCCAGCGTATATTAAAGGTTTTTTGACTGCATAGGCAGACTTGCCATTCACTTTAAATGTGTTAGTTGTTTTTTCACTGTCTACTATTTCAACCGGGATAGCATTCAATTTTAATGTAGGTTTATTTGCATCTGGATTCTTTTTTATAGATTTCAGATTAAGAATGTTACCATTCAAATCCGTAATATATAGTTCAGGTGGCTTTTCCATCTGCAATAGTTCTGCGCGATCATCTAGTTTACGATTGAACCGACCTAAATCATTCTTTCTGTCTCCGGATTCAATACGATCCGCTGTATCAGCTGCCATGTATTCCATGAGTGTTAAACGATTTTCTAAAGCCGTATGCCGTATCCACCACAAAGAACATAAACCTAAGATTAGAAGACCAATAAAGAGGGTGAGGACATATCGGGTGGTCCAATACTTTAATAAAGTTGTTCTGTCTTTTTTATTCGTATACACAGAATTGATACCCCAGTCCTCTAAGTGTTCGGATTTCTCCTTGTGTGTCTGGCCATGCAGAGAGTGCTTGACGAACACGTTTGATCGATAAGTCTACAGCACGTTCGCTGCCATAATAATCTAAGCCCCATATTTGTTCAATTAAAATCTCTCTTGTGTAGGTGCGGTTTGGATGATTGGCCAAAAAGAGCAATAAGGAGGTGTCTTTTGGTGTTAGAATGATAGGCTCACCATTTATTTTTACAGAATGAGAGTCGAAGTTGATGCTCAGACTTCCGTATTGTTTTGTGTTCTCGGTTTCTAGTACATTCGTAGATCGACGAAGGACTGCATGAACTCTCGCAATTACTTCTTCGCCGATAAAGGGCTTTGCTATGTAGTCATCTGCTCCTTGATTTAATCCTTTCAAGCGATAATCAATGTCTCCTAAGGCTGTGAGCATGATAACAGGGCATGAACTATTTCGACGAATCTCTTGAAGGATTGACCACCCATCATGATCGGGAAGCATTACATCAAGCAATACTAGGTTAAAGGAAGTTTCTTTGAACTGTTGAAGTGCGGTCTTACCGTCAAATGCTTGAACAACATCAAAGTTTTCGTGTTTTAAATAGACACTTAATACTCTTGATATGGTTACTTCATCTTCTACTAGCAATATACTTTTCATGTTCATACCTCCTGTTACTCATACTATACTGTAAAAATCCCCAGTTTTATAGACTGGGGATCATAGGCTTTACATATCGATTCCGAACTCGGACTGCTCATTCATCTGAGGTTGCATCTTATTGTTTGAAGGAGGTGCTTCACCTTCGAAACGCTGTCCTTTTTTATGATGTTTAATTTGGTGACCACCTGGTCCAAAGCCTCCGTAACCTTTACCCATCAAAGGGAAGAAGTCTTCATCTTTTAATGCTTCTAGTTTATTTGCATCTTTCTTTTCAATAGCTTCAATTAGTTCTCTCGTTGATCGGTTTTTTGTTGAAATGCCAAGTTCTTTTGCTAATTTTTCTATCTTTTTCTTTTTGATTTCTGAAGCGATTTCTGGAATGGTTTTTCCATCAATCGTTATATTAAGTTTTTTTGCATCAGCTTTTACTTTTGCACGTGTAACTTCCTGAGCAACTTCACGAATATCTTTTCCGTCCACAGGAATACCTAATGATTTAGCTTCTTTTTTTATCGCAGCAGTCAACACTTCCTGTTGAAGCGCTTCTTGGTCTTTGCCATCAGTAGAGATGCCAAGCTCTTTTGCTTTTTTATTTAGAGTGGTTTGTTTGATTTCTTGTCTTAATGTTTGTTCATCTTTTCCATCAGTTGCAATACCTAGTTTTTTTGCTTCCTTCTTAATCTTTACCATATGAATTTCATCGCGTAGAACTTCGGCATCTTTGTTTGTGGTAGAGATTCCAAGTTCTTTAGCTTTTTCTTTTAGTTTAGCTAGCTTTACTTCTTCAAAGAGTGTATCAATTTCTTTACCAGAAGTCTTAATGCCTAATTCCTTTGCTTCCTTTTTGATTTTTGCGTCACGAATTTCCTTCATGAGCGTTTCAGCATCTTTCCCACTTGTAGCAATTCCAAGTTCTTTGGCTTTTTTAATTAATTCTTCTGAGTTTCCTTTAAGTAAACCTCTGAAATGTTTGTGTCCAAACCCTTTGTCTTTCATCTCCCATTTTTCTGAAACTGAATTCGAACTAGAACGATCATCATCTGCTGCAAGAGAAGTTGTAGCATAACCACCAACTAGTAATGCACCTGCGATTGTAAATCCGATTACTTTCTTTTTCATTGAATGTTCCTCCTACTAAGTTTCTAAAGTGTTGTGTTTCTTTCCTTGTACCAATAATGTAACCATTGAACGTGTCAGCATCATGTCAGGCGTAGTAAAATATAAAAAAATTTATAAAATCTACTCAACATTCAATTGAGCTCATATATTCTTCTAAAATAAGCTGTTTCATATAGTGATCATGAAGGATTAATGTGTCAGTAAGATGTCAAAGGGGAATTATGAGACTAATACCTTGCCGTTTTTTATGTAAAGGGCATAAACTATTTTTAAAAACCATAGTGTTTTGATTTGTTAAGAAGGGATTGTCATCGTGTGGATTATTTATATGAAAGATATATAAAAACAAAGAAACAGCAAGAATGGTTTGATAAGATTGATGCTCTTGCTGGTGGATTTGCTAAGAGAGCGGACACATATGACCAAAAAAGTGAATTTCCATTTGAAAATATAAAAGAGTTAAAAGAAGCGGGGTACCTATCATTAACCATTCCGACTGAGTTTGGTGGAGAAGGATTAAGTTTGTACGAGTTTGTTCTATTACAAGAGAAAATTGCGACTAGTGATGCAGCTACTGCTTTGTGTATCGGATGGCACCTTGGCTGTTTTTTAGAACTTGCAGAAGAGCGAACTTGGGATGATGAAATATTTAAGATGCTTTGTGAAAAGGTAGTGAATGATCGAGTTTTAGTGAACCGTGCAGCAACGGAGCCAGCAACAGGAAGTCCTACTCGTGGAGGAATGCCGCAAACAACAGCATTTCAAAATGATGATAAGTGGATTATCAATGGTAGGAAAACCTTCACTTCTATGGCCCCAGCCCTTGATTATGCAATTGTTTCGGCACAGGTAGGAGATACGGGTAAGAAAGGGAATTTCATGATTTCTATGAAATCCGAAGGTGTATCAATTGAAGAAACGTGGGACACTGTAGCGATGCGTGGAACTCGAAGTGATGATCTTATCATGAAGGATGTAAAAGTTGAAAACAATGCTTTAGTCGAACAAGAACGAGGCAAAAGCGAATTGCCAAAAGCGTGGCTGCTTCATATACCAGCGTGTTACATTGGCGTTGCGGTTGCAGCTCGCAATGAAGCCGTTCACTTTGCAAAAACGTACAAACCCAACAGTCTGAGAGGACCAATAGGAGAAGTACCAGAAGTGCAACGAAAGGTGGGGGAGATGGAGCTTGAGCTTTTTCATGCTAGAGAGCTATTATACAGTGTTGCTCGAATATGGGTAAATGAACCTCATCGCAGAATGCAAATGGGTCCAGAATTGATGGCAGTGAAGCACGTTGTAACGAATGCGGCCGCAAAGGTGGTTGATCTCGCTATGAGGATTGTTGGAGCAAGAAGTCTAGCTATGTCAAACCCCCTACAACGACATTACCGGGATGTTAGAGCAGGGCTTCATAATCCTCCGATGGATGATATGGTTATTAGTACGCTAGCCAAAAGAGCGTTAGATAAATGAAAAAAGGCACCTGGAGTTTTAACTCGAGGTGTCTTTTTGCTCGTTTTCTGAAAACATATTACAGTGATTCAATCCGTTCTACAAAACAAAATTCATTACCAAATGGATCACCTACTCTAACCTCTTTAAAGCCATGTGCCTCTTCAAGTCCAGGTCTAGCATACTTATACTTTTTTTCTGCCAAAAATTGATGGTAGGCTTCGATTCCTTCAACATGTATCCTTACTTTTATTCCAGGGCTCGAATCACCATGATGTTCGGATAGGTGTAAAGAGCATTCCCCTAGAGAAACCTGCATATAGATGGGGAAATCTTCTTCGTAACGATGTTCCCAATCTAATGAAAATCCAAGGAAATCAAAGTAGAATTCTCTTGCCTTATCTTCATCAAATATTCGAAGGACAGGGATTGTATTTTTAAATTGATAATGATTCATGAAGTAATCACTCTCCAAGTATTTTGTTATAAAACTATTTCTGCTACGCATGACGAGTTCCCTTGTTTTCTAGGAGGATTTTTCTTTTAATAGAAGAATTTTTTATATTAAATAAATCTATTTTATGAGGAGGAGATATCCTTGAATAAAAAACTAATCCGTGTAGGTACGACCTATGTACCTGTTTTGCATGTTGATCATTCAGCTAAGTGGTACGCTGAAGAGCTTGGTGCAACGATCAACTATTGTGATGAGGAAAAAGCCATACTAGATCTAGCAGACCAAAGTTTTTTTCTAGTGAGGTCATTGAAAGATGAGACTTCAAACTTTACAGACTACAAAGGGGATAAAAGATTTTCATTAACATTTGAAGTAGACGGAAAGGAAGAACTGTATAACTTGCATGCTGAATTTAGAACTCAGGGCATACAAACAGGAGATATTGAAGATCGTGGACATGACGGTGAGAATTTCGTTTTTTTCGATCCAGATGGAAATTGTTTTGATGTTTGGAGTGTCCTGAGTCCAAAGTATAAAACTTTACGGAAAGAAACTGTTTCAGAGATTGAAAGATGAGGTGGTTAATAGGTATCCTTTTTTCTATATTAGGTATCTTATTGTTAACCTATGGACTAAATCTAAGGGAGGTTGCTGAAACCCAGGTCGATGGAGACAGCATTGGTGTGTTCTTTTTAGGAATAGAAATCAATGAGAGGGTTCCAACTGTAGATATACCATCCTATTCAAATGGCTTTATGGGTTCTGGCATTATATTTTTAGTTCTTGCTGTTTGCTTGTTCGTTATTCTATTAAGTGAAAAAAGCACACTAAAACCGATCACACCAAAAAAACAGGCTTGAGAATGTGAGAATATTGGGTAATGTATATTATGAATCTCGAGGATAAATGAAGATTTAAAGTGAAGAGTGGGAGGTGAGTGTATGAAGAAAGTGAATATATTTGTCATCATTTGTTTGCTCATTGCTATTAGTCCCGCTGCTAAGGTAATGTCACCGACAACAACTGATCCTAATGTTCAACTTTCTCACTTTACCCCCGAACCTCAAATACTAGTAGAATAAAACAGAACCCGTTTCTTTAGAAAGCGGGTTCTGTTTTTACGTTATCGTTTTCCTGTAAGACCATACATAATAAACGCCACGATTTGATCAATTTCTTTTTCATCATCCCATTCTTTATCAGAGAAGAGAAGAAAGCGTGGCAGGATATAGCCTATGATACTTGATGCAGTCATGCGCATAATCGTTTCCGGAGGAAGGGAAACAATCTCCCCTTTTTCTTGGAAGTGCTCGATGATTTTCTTGAATTTTTGATAAACATGTTCAGTAAAAAGCTTTTGAAAAGGCTCGCGTAATTCATCGTGAAAAGCAATCTCTTGAATAAAAATTTTTAATACAGGAAATTGCTTCCGAACGAATTCAAGCCTGTTTTTAGCAATCACTCTTATAAAATCTTCATAATGTTCATATTCGTTTTCAAATACCTCTTTAGTGAAGGACTTGATGAAGAAGGGAGCTACAAATTTTGCTACTGTTGGTGTAACAATAGCAAGCAACAGCTCTTTTTTCGTATTAAAATGACGAAAAATCGTACCTTCAGCAACTCCAGCTTTTTTGGCAATCTCACTCGTAGAAGAAGCGGCATATCCCTTTTCTGAGAATGTATCGATGGCTGCTTCTAAGATTTTTCGCTGTTTATCGCTCATCGTTGGGACATCGTGATCGTTAATTAGGTCGTTAATCCAGTCTAAATTGGACATTAAAGCTACTCCTTTTAAAAACGTACATTTTCTTCATTATAGACACTAAAGTCAGGCAGTACAAACGCTTAACTTATAGTCTTCGGTGTTTTTTCAAAGCGAGCACGTTTAATATCATAAATAAAAGAGAGAACCCAAGGAGCACTAGCACGTTTCCGTAAATATCTCCCCAACCGTCACCTTGAATCATTATATCCCTAATCGCTTCTCCTCCGTATGTTAAAGGCATAATATAGCTCAGGGGCTGAAGCCAATCTGCCATTGTTTCAATGGTAAATAAGCCAGAGAAAAACACTTGCGGTACCACGACGAGCGGGATGAATTGAATCATCTGCAGTTCGTTCGTTGCAAAAGCAGAAAGTAATGTTCCGAGTGAGAGGGCCGTTATAGCAAGCATCAGTGTAATCAAAATTACTAACCAAAGAGACCCAACCATCATAATATCGAGAACATAGATGGCGAACGAAACAATAATGGCTGATTGTAGAATCGTGAAAATGCCAAAGCCTAAAACATATCCAACTACCATTTCCCATCGACGCATCGGAGTAGCAAGCAGCCGTTCAAGTGTTCCAGTCGTTCTTTCACGCAGAAATGAAACCCCTGAGATTAAAAAAACGAAAAAGAAAATAAAAAATCCTATTAAGAATGGACCGATATAGTCGAAAGTTTCCATATCAGCTGAACCATGCAAATAATGAATCTCCGGATTTAATTTTGTTTTTTCTGTGTCTTGATCCGGCATTGTTTTCAATGTCTTTTCAATCATCATAATAGAAGCCTTGTTTGCTGTCGGATTGCTTCCTTCTAGAGTAATAGTAGTTGAGGGAAGTTCGACATCAAGTACGGCATCAAGTTTTTCTTCTGATAAGTCTTGATGAGCTTCTGAACGCTTTTGATAAACTATGAAAGCTTTATCTGATAATTTCAGTTTGTCTACCACCATTTGTTGATCACTGACAACGCCTATCTTTGGTTCATAGTCATTGCTTGAAAAAACGAGGTTCACAAGCGTTAAGATGAGAAGAGGTGCAATGAACATCATCGCGAGTGTACGTTTGTCCCGCACGAATTGTCTGATTATCCGGATCACAAGTGCCTTAATTCGCATGATGAACACCTCCATAATAAAGAAATGCTTCTTCGATTGAAGCGCTTGAAGTGTTATCCTTTAGTTCTCTTGGTGAACCAGATGCAATTAGCTTTCCATCACGAAGCATTCCCAGCTGGTTGCATTTTTCTGCTTCATCCATTACATGTGTTGTGACTAAGATCGTTGTACCACTCTTGCTTAGCTTATACAGCTCATCCCATATAGATTGCCTGAGAACAGGATCGATTCCTACAGTAGGTTCATCTAGAATGAGGATCTTAGGGTCATGCAAGAGTGCAGCAGCTAAAGATAATCTCCGTTTCATGCCCCCGGAATATTGATTAACGGGTTTTTGCAGGAAGTTTGTAAGGTTTACGAGGTCTGATGCCTGATCGATCCGTTCTTTTTGTTTTTGTCCCTTTAAACCATAAATAGAGGAGAAAAATTCAAGATTTTCCTTTCCGCTTAATTCTCCATAAAGAGCATCAGATTGAGCCATAAATCCAATTTGTGTCATGGTGTTAAGTTTTGGCATATCCGAATCAAGAACACATATACTGCCAGTTGTTGGGGTTTCGATCCCTGCAATCATCTTAACAAGTGTTGTTTTCCCAGCACCTGATGGACCCAGCAATCCATAGATTTCATTTTTGTTCACCGTTAAATCAATGTTCTGTAACACTTGATGAGATCGATAATTTTTAGAAACATTTTTCACTTGAATTACGGTTTGCATATGGAAACCACCTCCAGAATTAAAGTGAGTAATCACTCATTTATAAATATCATATGCGGTAGGATTTAAATCGTCAAGTGAGTACTCACTCATTTTCATGTGAGGTTATAGTAGAAAAATTTGTAATCAAATTTCTGTTAACTGAAAAAGCTATTCATTTAGAAAAATAGGAACACTCAAGATTCGTTTTTCCAGGGAGTAAGGGAGTCGTTCTCTCGATAGGACTAGACAAAGCTTTGTATTTGAAGCGATAAAATTGGAAAGAACCATTCACAGGTAAAGGGAATGGTTCTTTTTTATGCTTTAGTTAGAGTCTTGAGCTTTTTTGTAACGATATTGCTGCCATCTGAACCTGATAAAGCACCCGATACAAAAGCCAAGTATGGCTACGAACGAAGCTGTTGCAACCATTATAGTAGCAGTCCAAGCTATAGTACTCCATCCCATTAAATGACTTAAAAATCCTACAGTAAGGAGTGAGATCGCAATCAATTGATTAAACTGTTGCTGATCTTTATCTTCTGGAATGTATTCAGAAGGTTTCTTTTTCAAGAATAATTTAGCAGCTCTCATTATAGGATTGTAATCGAAGAACATACCTAGAAGTCCAGCGATTAAAGGTAGTAACAAAAACCAAGTTTGACCAGAAAGCCATGTTGCTAGCGTTGATAAAAAAATAAACCACTGATTTGTTCGCACTAAAGGTCTTGGAATTGAAATGGAGGAGTGGGACATGTAAATCCGACCTTTCTCATAGGTTTAGTTATCTTATTGTAAATGTATTCGTCAGTAATGTGAAGTGTTAATCCTTATTAATGAAAGAAGGGGATTGTTTGTTATAACAAGAATGTCTTATAGCGAGGTGAGAATAATGAAGATAAAAAGAGACGATCGTGATGTGCATTTTCAGTATGCGAAGGAGATTGAGGAAAAACTAAAGAATGATACTTTTGCAGAGTGGTTAGGTATTGAATTAGTAGAGGTTGGACCAGGATCGGCAGTAGCACAAATGACAATCTCAGAAAATATGCTCAATGCTCATGGTACAGCACATGGTGCTGCATTATTTGCCATTGCTGACTTTGTCTTTGCTGTAGCATGTAATTCCTATGGAAAAACATCAGTAGGACTTTCTGTAAATATTGGATATCTCGCTGCATGTCAAAGTGGTGATAAAATTACAGCAAGAGCTATAGAGATTAAACGTAATCATA
The DNA here is from genome assembly GCF_015903875.1 of Fictibacillus sp. 7GRE50. Classification (NCBI taxonomy): domain Bacteria; kingdom Bacillati; phylum Bacillota; class Bacilli; order Caryophanales; family Fictibacillaceae; genus Fictibacillus; species Fictibacillus sp. 7GRE50. The sequence goes on along the minus strand of NZ_JACZDW010000002.1, from coordinate 142,960 downwards.
GAACTTCTTGGTATGAAGTGAGAGTGGAGAACGATAAAGAGCTTGTTGCTCATGTGAGCGCTCTATCTTATCGGAAGAATGAATATTTTGTAGGGACAGAAGAAGGGTAAGTGGATTCACAAACCTGAAAACAACAAACGACGAAGTGAGGTTGGTACTGCCTCGCTTCGTCGTTTTCTTATATTATCTTAACGTTTTTTTAATATATTTTATTGTCTTTCTTAAATCTTCTGCTGTTGGTCGTCCGAAAGGTCCTGTTTGAATATCAAAATAGACAACTCGTTTTTGATCATCAACTAAAAATAACGCAGGTTCTCCATGTTCACCATGATCGTCATATAATTTTCCGTTATGGTATTGAACCCCATATGTTTCTCCCGCCACACGTTCTGTATCACTGAAAACAGGAAAAGAAAGGGAATGTTTGTCCTTCATCTTCTTTAGGTTTTGTTCTTCATCAGTAGAAATCGCGATGATGTGAGTATTCAATTCTTTGAATGTATCAATATTTTGCTCTAGCTCTTTCAATTGATCATTACATACCGGGCACCATTCACCACGGAAGAAGACAAGTAAGTGAAAACGATCATCTTTTTCAAGGTGATTGTAAAAGGAGAAAGATTCTCCGGTTTCGGATTTAATAGTAAAGTCAGGTGCAGTGTCTCCTGTTTGTAACATGTGAACATCCCTCCAAAATAAGTTTCTTCTTTAGGTATTCCTCTTGCAGAAAATTTTAAACTCTTAAGCTTTTTAATTCTAAAAAAATCACTCTTCATACTAGGTCATATCTACGTCTAGATGAGGAAAGAAGTAATAAAATAAGAGTCTAATCAATGACTTTATTCCTATTTTAAGTTAAAACTTTTAAAAATTAGTAGTTTATATTTGTTTTTGTTAGAATAGTAAAATTCTTCTTTATTTTCTGTAAATTGGGCTCTATATTAGAAATTGTAGTTCAACACCAAATTAGAGGAGTGAAGTAAATGATTAAGAAGATTGCCACGATGGCAGCGGTTTTACCATTAGTAGTTTCACTTGCAACACCAGCGGCAGCTGCAAAAAGCACAGAGGTGAAAGCAAAGGTTACACCTCAAGAAATTATCGTAAAATTTAAAGACAGCGTGTCAGAGTCAAAAGTAAAGTCGCTAGCAGTAAAAGGAAAAGATGAAGTAAAAGAAAAAGGCTCTAAGTTTCATGTAATCAAAGTAAAAGACGGAAACGTAGATGCAGCCATTGCAGAATATGAAGCGAGTGGAGATGTAGAGTATGCAGAGCCAAACTATACATACCATGCGAGCTGGACTCCAAATGACACGTATTTCTCAAACGGAGTACAATATGCACCTCAAAAAGTAAGTGCTCAATCAGCTTGGGACATCACACGCGGTTCATCTACTACAAAAATAGCAATCATTGATACAGGTGTTGATTACAATCACCCTGATCTAGCTGGAAAAGTCATTAAAGGGTATGACTATGTAAGTGATGATTGGGATCCAATGGATCAGAACGACCACGGAACACATGCTGCTGGTATCGCAGCAGCAGCAACGAATAACGCTAGAGGTATCGCAGGTATGGCACCAAACGTATCTATCTATGCTGTACGTGTACTTGATGCGAACGGAAGCGGATCTCTTGATGATGTTGCGAACGGAATCTACCATGCTGTAGATAACGGAGCAAAAGTAGTTTCACTAAGTCTTGGCGGACCTGGATCTGCAACTTCATTACAAAACGCAGTAAACTATGCGGTCTCTAAAGGAGTAGTTGTAGTTGCCGCAGCAGGTAACGAAAACACTTCAGCACCTAGCTACCCAGCATACTATTCGGGTGCCATTGCAGTAGCTGCAACTGACCGCAATGACCTTCGTGCTTCTTTCTCTAACTATGGATCTTGGGTTGACGTTGCTGCTCCTGGTGTAGACATCGCTTCTACTGTACGTAATGGAGGATATGCTTACATGTCTGGTACATCCATGGCTTGTCCTCTAGTAGCAGGTGTTGCAGGCTTACTTGCTTCACAAGGAAGAAGTGCTTCTAATATCCGTGCTGCAATCGAGAACACTGCAGATCCAATCTCAGGAACAGGATCTTACTACTCTAAAGGTCGTGTAAACGCAGCAGACGCAGTACGCTACTAATCTTTTATTTATGCTTTCAAACTTCCAAGGCTAGATTTGTTCTAGCCTTGGAAGTTTTTTGTTTGCCATAGTTTAATAGAACTAGCAAATCTTGTCGAATCGTGTTGGAATTTAAGGATAAGGACATATGTTCGCATTGCGTAAAATGTCGATGTAGACTTAATAGCTCATTTTAAATACAGGACTTGTGGTAACTTTTAACAATTTGGTAGAATAGTAATATAAATCCTCAACTAGAATCTTTTTTCTTACGTGTATTATATTTTATAAGAAGGGAGGTTCAGAATTTCCCCTTGTATTTCCTAGCGTCACTTTCTTTACAAACATTCTTTTTAAATAAAAAGGAGGTAAAGATGATGAGTGAAGTTTGCTTAATTCCGTTTGTGTTAGAAGAAGTCATAGAAGAATCAAAAGAAGAGATTCCATACGGAGTCGAGATGATCAATGCACCAGCTTTTTGGCGTGAAGGTGAAAAAGGACAGAGTGTGGTTGTTGCCGTACTAGATACAGGTTGTGACACGAGCCATCCGGAGCTTGCTGAAAGGGTCATTGATGGACGGAATTTTGTTGATGGGAATGAAGAAGATTATCAAGATGCCCATTATCACGGAACACATGTTGCAGGTACGATTGCAGCTACTTTAAACAATGCCGGTGTAGCTGGTGTGGCTCCAGATGTGAAACTCTTGATCTGTAGAGTTCTTGGTAAAGATGGCGGTGGATCATATCAAGGAATCATCGATGCTATTGATTACTCAGTCAAATGGAGAGGAGAAAACGGAGAAAGAGTACGTGTGATCTCGATGTCTCTTGGTGGACCGACGGATGTACCTGAGTTACATGAATCTATTCAAAGAGCCGTATTGGAAGATGTGCTTGTAGTCTGTGCAGCAGGTAACGAAGGGGATAATAAGGAAAATACGAATGAGCATGCTTATCCTGGCGTGTATAAAGAGGTCGTTCAAGTGGGTGCAGTGGATGCTAAAATGAAACTTGCTCCGTTTTCAAACACCAATGATGAGATTGACCTGGTTGCTCCGGGCGTTGATGTTGTTTCAACCTATCCAGGAAATAAATATGCAAAGTTATCTGGAACTTCTATGGCGACGCCTCATGTATCGGGAGCAGCTGCATTACTGATTGAACGAGAAGAAAAATTGTTTGGCCGTGAACTTTCAGAAGCGGAGGTTTACGCTCAATTGGTAAAAAATACGTTAAGTATCGGATTAACAAAGAAAGCAGAAGGAAATGGATTGCTAGTTTTAAATGCACAAGAAAAAGCAGTTTGCGATCAGGAGAATTTAAGAGCGATGAGAACTCCTATTGAAACGGCTGCAGCGAAAGAGTCAGATTCATAAAGTTTGCCCCGTTTCTTAGGAAGAAAGGGCGTGTATGGGGATGGCGTACAAAATTATTGCGTTGCTGATCAGCTTTGCGACACTATGCATTAGAATCTATGAAGAGATAAGTAGACGAGCAAAGAATCGGGCAAAAGAAGAAGAGCTTCAAAAGAAAAAGAAAAGAAAGCGAAAGAAAGCAGTAAAGAAAAAGGAAAAGGAAAGTGCTTAAATGAATAGATGGAATAAAAGCTGATTCAGTGAGATGAGGTATTTTCACATGGATTAGCTTTTTTGTCGTTTTTTTAAGTACTCAGAAAAATGTGTTCGTATTTATTAATGCTCTTTGAAAGCAGTTGATTTCTGCTCCAGGTTGTTCGCTTTTCATTGGGGGAAAAAGTACTGGAAAGTTGCTTCTATGATTTGAAAAGGAGTAATATATGAGCACTACTGTAAAATAGAGAGGAACGTAACTATGCTTTTATTAGGCATTCTACTTGTAATTGTAGCTGCTGTATTTTTATTTATGATGTTTCATCCTGTTTTTGGAAAGAAACCTTCAAAACATGATAGGAGCACCTATGAACCAGTTGAACACTATCAAAAAGGTATTTTTACCAATCAGATAGAAACAGTGATGACTTCCGACCTACGCTCTATGCTCCCTGTATTAAAAGAATTTTTAAGTGGAAGCCCGAATCGTCAGCCTAAGAAAGCAATTCCTATACACTCGTTTCAGTTACCTGAAAAAGCAAATCATGAAACAAGGGTAACTTGGTTTGGACATTCAGCATTATTGATAGAGATGGAAAAAAAACGCATACTCATCGATCCAATGTTCGGCTCCGCGCCATCCCCGGTTCCCTGGTTTGGAAACAAACGTTATAGCAAAGAACTGCCTTTTAAAATTGAAGAACTTCCCCAAGTGGATCTAGTGGTTTTGTCACATGATCATTATGACCATCTGGATTATGGAACCATCAAACAACTCAAACATAAAGTGAAACAGTTTGTTGTCCCGCTTGGTGTTGCTGGACATTTAAAGAGGTGGGGAGTGGAACTAGAACGTATAAAGGAATGTAATTGGTGGGATGAAATAAAAGTCGATGAAATTTCATTAATCTGTGCGCCAGCACGCCATTTTTCAGGAAGAAGCATAAATGACCGTAACTCAACTCTATGGTGTTCTTGGATTATTCAAGGAAAGCAATCTAACATTTATTTTAGTGGAGACAGTGGATATGGGCCACACTTTAAAGAGATTGGAGATCAATATGGACCATTTGATCTCTCTTTAATGGAATGTGGACAATATCATGAGAAGTGGGCTGCGATACATATGATGCCTGAAGAAACAGTACAAGCGCACATTGACGTAAGAGGCACAGTCATGATTCCAATCCATTGGGGAGCTTTTACACTATCTCTGCACGATTGGACAGACCCTGTTGAAAGAGCTGTAAATGCTGCAACAAAAATGAATGTTAAAATATGTACACCTCAGATTGGTGAGACAGTAACTCTTGGCTCAGAGTTACGATCTAGCTCCAAGTGGTGGAGAGAGAATACAAATTTATAAAAAAGAGTGCTCTTCACTTTGGAGGGCACTCTCTGCATGTATTCATTAACTTTTCCACAATTCCATCAGAGGACCATCACTTCCAAAAAGAGGATCTTTATCAGGTAAGGGTACGAGCATAATATCATCTAATACAGCAGGTCGATCAGCAGGTTCACCCTTTTTTAAGTTGTGCTCCATACCGTTTGGGTAAGCTCCAGCTACTTTGAAATCCGTGCTGCTACCGATACACTTATGTCCAGTACCAGCAGGGAGTACGATGACATCCCCTTTTGAAACAGTAACTGACACGCCATCCTCTCCTCCAAGAAGAAGGACAGCCTCGCCGCTCATAACTCCGAGAACTTCATGTGTATTGCTATGATAATGATGATAATCAAAAACACCGTTCTTCCAACCATTTGTCCAACCGTTTTGTTCAAAAACGTCTAATGCATCCTGTGGCTCTTTTAATTTACCTACGTATAGCAAAACTGGCCAGGAAGGATGATTCGGAATCTTCCCATCGTCTGTAAAGAATAAAGTTTTGACATCTTCGCTAAGCATTTTCATACCATATAACCCCTCCCCTGTTTTCGTATCCATTCCCTTATTTTTATGAAAAGAAACCCGTCTTCTTTCGGAAAAAATTATAGGAGAAAAAAGAAAATAAGAGCAATAATGCGAAATTCCTCAATAAATGACGAAAACTTATGTGTTAAAAAAAGTTTTCTTTTATGTGAAAAGAGGTATTAGATAGTTACGTATGATAAATGTTAGTGAAAGGTGGAAATCAGTATGAAGTACAAAGCGAAGGACTGGCTCCGGTTAACGCCGAATGAGAGATACCTGCTTTTATTCGCTGTTTCCCAACTCCAGAAAAAGCTGAGAGCAGGTTAAAAGAACCAAAAAAATAAATTTAAGGCGTTTTCGTTGCCACAACTCCCCCTTGTTTGGTTAAAATAAGAATACAAGATAAACAGGGAGGAACACAGGATGATGACTGACCTCAATACATGGTTCGATAAAGGCATGACACGCTATGCATATATCCATTCAATGAAAACACACAAGGAAAACTTGCTTACGATATATAATTCATTCGTACTGCCTGAACCTATGAAAGATGCGTTGCAAGGCATCCAAAAAAACCGGTTGAGAGCGATCGTTATTACCGAAGATTGGTGTGGCGATGCGATGTTGAATCTTCCTGTTTTTATGCGCATGGCAGATGAAGCACTTATAGATATCCGCTTTATCTTACGCGACCAGCATCCGGAATTAATGGATCGATACTTAACTGCAAAAGCAAAATCAATTCCCATCATCATCTTTATTGATGAAAAGGGCAAAGAGGTTGTAAAGTGGGGGCCGCGTGCACCAAAATTGCAGCAGATCGTAGAAGAACGCAAAAAGAAGATACCTTCTAAAGAAGATCCACGATATGAAAAAGCATTCAAACTATTTGCTGATCGTATCTCTAGTTTGTTTACGACTGACCATGCTCTTTGGGAAGAAGTAAGCCTTGATATCATAAAAAAATTATTAGCTAAACTTAATGTTAACAGCCTGTAAATAGGCTGTTTTTTGTTTTGTGTTAAAATGAAGAAATTGATGCCATATAAAAGAATTAAGTTTGAGGTGTACGATGAAAAAGAAAGCAAATGTTATTATTCTCGCTGGCTTTTTAGGAAGTGGAAAAACAACGTTACTCAAACAGCTGCTAGCGTATGAAAAAGAACATAATCATAAAACGGCTGTGTTGATGAATGAGATCGGGAAAGTTTCAATAGATTCTGATAGTGTTCCAGAAGATGTGCCACTAAAAGAACTTCTCAACGGCTGTATATGCTGCTCTTTATCAGATCAGCTTGAAAAACAGCTTTGGGGACTTTGTAAGGAAAATGAACTGGATACTTTGATCATTGAAGCAACAGGTGTAGCTCATCCTATAGATGTTCTTGATGCCTGTTTGTCACCGTATCTAATCGACGATTTACAGATATCAGGAATTATTTCAGTCATGGACGCGCCTCGATGGTTGGATCGTGAGGGAATGAATGTTCAGGCGAAAATGCTCATGATGGAGCAGATCAAACACGCCGATTACATCGTGTGGAACAAAACAAGCGCTTTGACGGAGAAACAGAAGAAGCAACTGACGAGTGATTCAACAAGGTTGAATGAAGGAACTCCTTTTGTATTAACAGATTTTGCAAAAGTAGAACTATCTCAACTTTTTTTACTTTCGGTAAAGAAACGATCAGAACATCAATCTGTGTCAGCAGAAAAACTAAAAGTGAAAACATTTATGTATAGGTTTGAAGCACCTGTGAATAAAGAGTTGTTTGAACACTGGCTCAGAAATGTACCTTCATCAATATATAGAATTAAAGGGTATATTCAATTTATAGATCAAATTTATCTCTTTCAGTACTCATATGGATTGCCTACATATGAAAAAGAGTTGATGAAGTTGCCGCTAAGACTTGTTTTTATTGGTGAAGATCTTGATTCTGATCAGTTAACAAGAGGGCTGAGTGAAGTTGAAGTAAGAAGTAAATAGAGAAAAAGAGAAAACACTTGTGACTTTAAGAAATAAGTGTTTTTTTTGCGTTTTTAAAGCTTTCTGATGAGAAAAAGAGGATGCACGAATCACTGCTTCTGACAAATTTGTTCCATGAACACAGGTTGGTCCATCATCTTAACAATACCAGGGTCACTTTCAGACAGTTGAATGAAGCTATCAATTATATTCTCTTCATACGTTAATAGGACAGCTTCAAGATGATGATTCCCGCAATTCCCTTTTAGCCGATAAACATTTTGTTCAATAGTGCCCTTTTCTAAACCATGAAAATTAACATCGGCAAGTTGGTATGTATGCCGCAACTCAGGCTGAATAGGAATCACAAATACTTTCTTATGTGGAAGAAAAACGTCTGCTTTCCAGCCGTATCTTTCTATCCATTCCATGTGTTTTTCTGGTGTCACAGCCAAGAAGTAAGTATTGAAAAGCATGAAGATGATCCCAAAGGAAAGCAAAAACATTCCTAATCCTATTAGCCACTTTTTGTACAATTGAATCTCTCCTTTGTAAAGAAATTCGGTTTATTTTATGCTATTCTTTTATTATCATTATTTTCCAATCCTTATTGAAGGAGGTGCTATGATGAAAACGAACTTAATGACTCATGACCATCGAAACATTCATTCTGAGATCTATAAAATGAAGATGGGACCAGTTGCTGTTCGTGAGATACCAGCTATGAAGTTTGTTACGCAAGAGATGAACACGAAATATCAAATGGATTGGGCAGGTAGACCTGAACCAGTTGATGAGCAATGGATCGTCTGGAAAGTCGTAAATCAGCTTAAACATTTAACAAAAAATAAGTTGAGATATAAATTTACTCTTATGCCTCACGAGATTTTATGGCACGAGAAGAATGACAGCAGATCTCTTACAACTCAAATGATGCAAGTACCTGATTGTATAACCGAAGAATTATTTGATGAAGCATGTTTTCACGTTGAAAAGAGATTAGGAAAGAAGCTTTCTACACTACAACTCATTTCTAATGAGTCGCTCACTTGTGTTCAAAAGTTACATAGAGGTCACTATCGAAACTCAATTGAGACTTTAAGTGAAATCATGAACTTTGCTGATCAAGAGAGTCTTTCACTGAAATCAAGTTATAAAGAAATCTATTTAACTCCTGCAATGAAATGTCATAAACCTGAAACATGGCAAACAGTTGTGAGTGTGGAGATTAATAAAAGTCAGCCAGGAGTACGAAATGAATGAAGACAAAATTAAATTTAAATTGGAATTAAAAGAAGATAAGGAATCAACCTATGCATTTCGTTTAATATTTACTTTCTTGATCGTTTGTCTTTTGTTTGTTCTTGTTGTAGATATAGATGATCAAAGTGTTGAGACACAAGGAATTGCTAGACAGTGGGGAGAGGCCAAGTTAATAAATAATGAATCAATGCAATATACATTACTCTCCGATTCAGAAAAAATGAAATACGTGGATATAATTTCAGAAACTAATAAAGAAGAACAACCTACATACTCATTTAAAGAGTTAGATCAGTTTGAATATCGTATAAATAGTAAGGAATATATTTACAAGCTTCACTACTACAAAATGGAATCCTGTGCAGATTGTCAAAAAGATGTATGGGTTCGTATAAAGAAAGAGGATTCCGGTTGGTTTGTATCTCATACGAACTATTCAGAATCTAAAGCTGAAAAGAAGATTCGTAACGTGCAAGGAGAGCAGATTCCTACTTCTGAAAAACAAGAAAAAGAATTGGAAGAAAATAAGTCTTTTATCATGAGGTGGCTGAATTAGCTTTTTAAAACAAGGAGTGCTTATATTGAAATATCGATATTGGGGAATTACGTTCGTTATTATAGGTGCACTAATTATGCTAAGTTCTTTTATGATAGATACTGGACATGAAAGGCTTATTCGCATAGGTGGGGGTAGTTTATTCTTCATCGGTACTTTGTTAATTCCGGATTATGTAGTTAATTCTAGAAGTCATACGAAGGATAGGTAAGAGCTGCATCGTTATGAGTGCAGCTCTTTTTCTTTCAACAAATCATTGAGGGAGGCAAATATATAATGAGGAGTTACACCTAATACATCCATTGGCTGATTTCCTCTATTGATCCATGCAGTCTTAAAACCATATGTTGCTGCACCCGTTATGTCCCAATAGTTAGAACTCATGAATAAGATTTCATCTCGGTTTACCGCTAACGTCTCTTGAGCATACTGATAGGCAGCAGGTGCAGGTTTATATTGTTTAACATCCTCAATTGAAAGTAGATCGATAACATCAGTGAGCTTTCTTTTTTCAATTAATGGCTTTAACATTTTATAAGTTCCATTAGAAAAAATAACCTGCTTTACATTATTCTGTTGAATTTTATGAAGAGTTTCGGGAACTTCTTCATACACTTGGAGCTCTAGATAAGCCTCCATTAAGGAATCAAGTGCATCTTCTTTGCATTGTAGAGAGAATTTTTTTAAAGTATATAAAAGAGCATTGCGTGTGATTTCGGAAAATGGAATGTATGTTCCAGTTAGTTGGTGAAGCATGAAATACTCTACTTGTTTTTTTCGCCACTCTTCACTAATGGCAGCACCATGACCACTAAAAAGAAATTCGGCTTTTTCAGTAACTGAATGTACATCGAAAAGCGTTCCATATGCGTCATAAACATAGGCTTTAATCGTCAATGAAGCACCTCCTCATAATACAAGGTTACCCGAAATCATAGCTGCTTAACTTCAAAAAAAATTTTATAAATATTTAGGTGAATTTCCCTGTCATTGAGGGAATAGATAACAATGAGGTGATAATAATGAAAATGCAATTGTATCTATTATTTGGTTTTATCTTCGCACTGATCATAGCAACATTCGCGGTCATAAACGTTGGTGATGTAGAGATCAACTACCTCTTTGGAACTGCCAACTGGCCATTAGTACTCGTCATTTTAGGATCAGCCGTAATCGGTGGCCTATCAGTCGGACTATTTGGTCTGATTAAAGTAATTCAACTGCAGCGACAAGTGAAAAAGTTGCACCAGATCCATAATGAAAAAGAATCTTGGAAAGAGGAACGTATTATTGAAAATTCTGCTGAAACTGGAACTCCAACAGAAGAAATTCCTCATGAAAAAGTAGAAGAAAACAAGTAGATGCTAAAAAACCCTGTGATTAGTCTTAAGAGACTTCTCTCAGGGTTTTTAAAATGTTACTAACTTATACTTGAAAGCGGTCACAAAAAACGTTAAGATAACAACTAATCAATTCCAAAACGTTTTGGAGGATGCGAATGGCTACAATTAGAGATGTTGCAAAAAAAGCAGGTGTATCTGTTACAACGGTTTCGAGAGCGTTGAACGGCTACTCTGATGTAAACGAAAAGACAAGGGAAAAAATTAAGGTGATCGCTCAAGAACTTAATTATAGTCCCAGTTTGCTAGCTCGAAGTCTTGTGATGAAAAAGACGAAAACCATTGGATTGCTCGTATCTGGACTTCGAATTGAAGGAAGTAAAGATAATTTTACTTTTGAAGTACTCTGCGGCGTTAATGACTGTGCTGGAGAGCTTGGATATGAACTAGTATTAATCAGTACAGATTCAAAAAAACAACAGGAAAAAACGTATAACCAGCTGTGCAATGAAAGAAAAGTAGAAGGGGTGATTCTGCAAGGAATTAAAACAGACGATCCTTATTTGGATGAGGTATTAAAAAGCGATATTCCTTGTATTCTAATCGATATACCGATTGAAAGTGAATCTGTTGGATATGTTACAACCGACAACAAAGGCGGAGCACAAACAGCGGTAGAGCATCTCACTGATCTCGGACATAAAAACATTGCGATGATTAATGGGCACAGTCAAGCTTTTGTCAGCCGGGAACGGTTAGCAGGCTATCAGGAAGCATTACAGAATAAAGAAATTCCTTTCAACGAAGAGTATGTTGTAAACGGTGCTTTTTTAGAGGAATCGGCAGAACTTGAAACAACCAAACTATTAAGTAAACACCCTGAGATTACAGCGCTGTTTTGTGCCAGTGATCTAATGGCGATGGGGGCTATGAGAGCCGCTAAAAAGATGGGTAAGATACTACCAAAAGATCTATCTGTTGTTGGCTATGACAACATTATCCTATCCGCTTATTCAACGCCTTCTCTATCTACGATTGCACAAGATCGCTATAAATTAGGGTTTGAAGCTACTACACTTCTAACGAAATTGCTAGAAGGAAAGGAAGTTGAAAAGAATAAAGTTCTTCAGACTGCATTCATAAAAAGAGAATCAACAACCGAAAACCACAGATAGTGGTTTTTACTTAGACCAAGACCGAAAACGTTTTGGAAACAACCATTCTTAAAAAAAACAGGAGGATTCAGTAAATGAACTACCGTGTAATCAAAGAAAACGATCTATTTTTTTTAACAGATGACAAAGGTAATATCCCGAAAGAGAATGATTACGGACTAGGTTTGTATACGAAAGACACCCGGTTTCTTAGCAAGTTCGATATCAAGATAAACGGTCAAGATCCCATTCTTCTATCTTCATCTGCGGATGAGAATTATGAAGCTGAAATCCTGCTAACCAACCCTCACATGGAAGAAGACGGAAAACTCATTCTATGGAGGGAATCTGTAGAAATCGAAAGAAAGCGCTTAATTTATGATGGAGTTTTATACGAAACACTTAATCTGAAAAGCTATTATCCAAAGCCGGTAGATTTTGAAATTAGTGTTCATGTTGATGCTGATTTTACTGACATGTTTATTATTCGCGGGTTTCAATATGGTGAAATTGGAAGAAGGACGGGCGAAGAATTTACAGAGAACTCTATCAATTATTTTTACAAGGGCGCTGACGATATTGAACGTGGGACGAGAGTTCAATGGGATCGAGATGCAAAGTCAGTTGATAGGGACGGATCTATCGCATTTGATTTTCATTTGAATCACGGTGAGACCGAGACGGTTACGTTTTCTGTAACTCCAGAAATAAACGGGAAATCAGGAACAGTTATGGATCCTAAGAAAGCGCTTCAACTACTTAAGACTTCATACAAAGATTGGGAAAGAGACACAACAAAAGTTCAAACAGATCATCAGCCTCTTCAACGACTTGTTGACAGAGGAATTATGGATCTTCGCGTATTGCTAACAGATATTGGGCATGGAGCATTTCCGGTCGCGGGGTTACCTTGGTTTGGTGTTCCTTTCGGAAGAGATAGTTTGATCGCTGCGCTTCAGATGCTTGCCTTTAATCCTGAAATCGCAAAAGGCACTTTATTAACCATGGCATCTCAACAAGGTACTAAGGTAGATCCATGGCGGGATGAGCAGCCTGGAAAGATTATGCATGAAATTCGTTACGGAGAACTAGCTTCTACAAACCAAGTTCCTTTTACACCTTATTACGGGACGATTGATGCAACACCTCTGTTTTTGGTTCTTTTATCTGAGTATACAAAATGGACAGGTGATTTAACTTTGGCAGATCAACTGCAGCCGAATGTAGAGGCTGCACTGAATTGGATCGATGAATATGGTGATCGTGATGGTGATGGATTCGTAGAATATCATCAAGAATCGAGTAAGGGAATCGCGAACCAAGGGTGGAAGGATTCCGGAGATTCTATCGTGCATCGAAACGGAGATTACGCTGAAACACCGATCGCGTTATCAGAGGTTCAAGGTTATGTATATCAAGCTAAAAACGGTATCGCCGCCATTTTCGAAGTACAAGGAAAAGTGGAGGAAGCAAACAGACTTCGTAATGAAGCTGAAAAGCTAAAGAGATTGTATGATGAGAAATTCTGGATGGAAGAGCAAGGGTTCCATGCGATTGCGTTAGACAAGGATAAAAAACAGGTAGGTACATTAACGACCAATCCTGGTCATGTTCTTTTTGCAGAGATGCTGGACGATCATAAAGCAAGTAAGGTGATAGAAAAACTTGTTTCACCTCGTTTTTTCTCTGGTTATGGTATTCGAACGATGGCAGAAGAAGAAGCCGGGTACAACCCGATGAGTTACCACGATGGTAGCATATGGCCACATGACAACAGCATGATTTTGCTTGGAATGAGTAAGGTTAACCACCAAAGGGATGCAAACACTGTGATATCAGGATTGATTAAAGCTGCTAGTCACTTTGAATACGACAGACTTCCTGAGCTTTTCTGTGGATATGGTTCTAAAACAGGAAGAGCAGTAAAATATCCGGTCGCGTGTTCACCTCAAGCTTGGGCTGCAGGAACACCATTAGTTTTCATCCAAACCATTCTTGGTTTATTTCCTGATAGTTTAAATAAAGTCGTTCACCTCTCTCCACACCTGTTAGAGAACATGAATGAGCTTAGAGTAGATGGAATTAAGATTGGCGAAGGACATCTTTCTGTTCATGTTCGACGTGAGAAAGAAAAAACGATAGTGGAGATTAAAGAGAATACGACAGGATATCAAGTGATTCAAAAATAGAGTGATTCATCACCTTAGTTTAGTTAAAGAAGGGAGCTTGAGAAAATGAGGCGTACAAAGTGGCTGTCTACGTTAAGTATATCTTCATTGCTTCTAGCAACGATATTATCTGGCTGTGGAAATGAAGAAAGTCAATCAGAAAAAACAGAGATCGTACTGAGTGGATGGGGAGGGAATCCGACTGAGAAGAAACTTTTAGATGAAGTCCTTTCAGATTTTGAAAAAGAACATCCTCACATCGATGTGAAATTGAATACAATCAGTGATCAGTACATGGACGTACTAAAGACCCGATTGATCGGAGGTACTGCAGCAGATGTATTCTATCTTGATGCTTTTGAAGCCCCTGCTTTAATCGAGACAGGCGCTGTTGAACCGCTCAACAAATATGTGACTCAAGACTTTGATCTAGCAGATTTTGAAAAGCCGATGCTTGACGCCTTTAAAAAAGGTGAGGAGCTTTATGGTTTACCAAAGGATTACTCAACTCTTGCTCTTTTTTATAACAAAAAGATGTTTAAAGAAGCCGGAATTACAGAACCTCCACAAACGTGGGAAGAAATGGAGTTAGCGGCTAAAAAGTTGACCGATCAAGAAAAGCAAGTATACGGACTTGGTATGCTTCCACAGATTGAACGGATGTATTATATGGCAGAATCTCGTGGTGGACAGGTCATCACAGACGGTCGAGCCACTTTTGCTGACGATAAAGTCGTAGACGCCATTCAGCCAGTTGTTGATATGCACGTGAAAGATAAGACTGCAGCAACACCTTCAGAAGTGGGTGCAGGGCAATCAGCTGGTGAGATGTTCGGTCGCGGCAATGCAGCAATGGTAATGGAAGGAAATTGGAACATCCCGTTTTTAGAAGACACGTTTCCAGAGCTCGATTATGGAACAGCTGAATTGCCGACTGTAAACGGTAAAAAAGGAACGATGTCCTTCACGGTCGGATACGCTATGAATGCAGAATCAGAGCATAAGAAAGAATCTTGGGAACTGATTGAGTATCTCACGGGTAAAGAAGGTATGAAGAAGTGGACGAGCAAAGGTTTTGCACTTCCAACAAGAAAGTCTGTAGCCGCTGAACTAGGATTCGATCAAGACAAACTACGCGGTCCGCTTGTTAGCGGAGCAGAATATGCAACTGTATGGCAGGATGGGCCAACATTGCCAATCGTGATGAACAATTTTAACAATCAATTCCTGAGTGCGTACTTGGGTGATCGACCTTTAAAAGAAGCATTAAATGATGCAGAAAAACAGGCGAACAGAGAGATAAAAGTAACAGAATAATAACTTATGAATCGAGGTGAACCATGTGAAGATGTTATCAAAAAAAGATAGAAGAGAAGCAGGGCAAGGGTATCTATTTCTACTGCCAGCGCTGCTCGTGTTAGGCGTATTTGTAATCGCACCGATCCTTTATGCTGTGTTTCTTTCCTTTCATAAAGTAGAACTGATCGGCGGAGCCACCTACGAGTTTAGAGGTCTTGATAACTTTATGAAAGTAACATTTGATGATCGAGCCATTATTGCACTCAAGAACACGGCTATCTATGTTGCAATCGTAGTGCCAACCCAGACGTTCCTAGCTTTAGTATTAGCAGCTTCATTGAATGCAGGGCTCAAAGGTCAGAAGTTCTTTCGTATCGTATACTTCTTACCAACGTTAACTTCATCTGCTGTGTTAACACTTATTTTTATGTGGATGTATAATCAGAACGGATTGATTAACTATGTCCTAAAGTTCTTAAATCTACCAACGTATAACTGGATTGGTGATCCAGACGTAGCTCTAATCGCTATCATGATTATGAATATCTGGGCAACAGCACCGTTTTTCATGGTTATTTATTTAGCTGCTCTTCAAGACATTCCAGATAGTCATTATGAAGCTGCTGAACTCGACGGAGCAGGTCCGATTCAAAAGTTTTGGCATATTACGGTTCCAAACTTACGGCCGGTAACATCCTTTGTAGTGATCATGGGTCTGATCGGGACATTCCAGCTTTTCGATCAATCTTATATTTTCTCTGGAGGGTCAGGCGGACCGAACAACTCCACTCTAACGGTCGTTCTCTTAATCTATCAATATGCATTTAAGACACTAGGAACGATGGGTTATGCTACAGCTATCGCTTTCATGCTTGCCATCATCATCTTAGTTGCAACCCTTTTACAGCGCAAATTTTCAAAAGAAGAATCACTATACTAAGGAGGAGATACCATGAAAAAACGTACGGCTGGAAGAAAAGCTTTGTATGTAATCCTTGTCGTTTACGCAATCATCACCGTTATTCCGTTTTTGTGGGCACTGTCTTCTTCCTTTAAAACACTTGGTGAGATCGTAAGTGGATCGATTAATTTTATTCCAAAAGACTTTACACTTGATAACTATAAACAGATCTTTACGAGGGAGCCACTATTCGGAAGATGGTTGTTTAATAGTTTGTTCATTGCAACAATCGGAACCCTATTAAACTTATTGTTCAATTCTATGGCTGGATATGCACTCGCAAGATTAAGCTTTCCAGGGAAAAAGAGCATCTTCTTAATGATCTTGGCCGTATTGATGATTCCTTTCCAAGTAACGCTCATTCCAAACTTCTTAATACTTAAAGAACTTGGATGGCTGAACTCGTATCAAGGAATGATCATTCCAGGTGCGGTGAACGCGACGTTCATTTTTATGATGAGACAGTTCTTTATCAATTTTCCAAAAGAAGTCGAAGAAGCTGCTGCGATCGACGGGCTTGGACGCTTCGGTACATTTTTCCGTATCGTTTTGCCACTTGCTAAACCGGCACTTGCAGCTCAGACGATCTTCGTGTTCATGGCGTTCTGGAACGACTTTATGAGACCACTCATCATTTTGTCCGATCAAGACATGTTCACTCTGCCACTAGGACTGAACTCGTTCAAAGGTCAGTTCATCTCATTTTGGAACTATATAATGGCCGCATCGATGGTCTTTACTTTACCGATTATTGTCCTGTACGCTTTCTTTAACCGATATTTTGTAAAAGGAATCAAGTTTACAGGAGACAAATAAAATGATTGACGTGAAACTGGCTTGAGGTGTGGGAACTAAGCACACAGATAGCCAGTTTTTTTGCTAAAAAACCACTAACTTCACGGTAATCTTTATTCACGGTAACTGCACACAATTTCACACATAAAATATTTTAAACGATCTTCGACGATAGTCGACAAGCTCATTAATGGAGTAAACCATTCCAGTCTTTTGAATGGTTTACTTATAACATAAATGTTAACCTGATTTTAATTTAAGTTGACGTAATTGTGAACCTTCGCTATTCTAAATCGTATACAGAACTTATATTTGGAGGTTAATAAAGATGACAGCACAAAGAAATGGCTTGAAAACGATCGATATTACGTTAGTCGGCATGTTTGTCGCTCTTATGGCAATAGGTGCAAACATCACGACCATGTTTCCTTTCATGGTGGTTGGGGGAGTGCCGATCACGCTGCAGACCTTTTTTTGTATTCTGGCAGGAGCCTTGTTAGGAAGTAGATTAGGGTCCATCGCGATGAGTGTATACGTATTAGTCGGATTAGTCGGAGCACCTGTCTTCGCTCAATTTAAAGGTGGCTTTGCAACAGTGATCAGCCCGACTTTTGGATTTTTATTATCGTACATTTTAGTGGCATATCTTACGGGTCTGATCATTGAAAAGTATGGCGGAAAAACTTCTTATATTGTAGCAACACTTGTAGGAACAGCGATTAACTACATTGTAGGGACAAACCTAATGTTCTTGGCGTATAAAATTTGGGCAGATGCACCAGAAGGTTTCACATATTCTATGGCATGGGCGTGGATGATGGTTCCACTACCTAAAGATATCATTCTAGCCATTTGTGCAAGTATGTTAGCTCCGAGAATTAACTTTGCACGTAATAAGACGATTTCTCAACGAACAAAACATGCATCATAAAGGAGTGCAGTAAAGATGATATGGAATGCTCTTGCGAATAAAGTTTTGAGTGGGGAAGAGATTACGAACGAAGAAGCACTTGATATTTTGAATTGTCCAGATGAGGATTTGCTCTTGCTTCTGCATGGGGCTTATCAAATCAGAAAGCATTATTATGGTAATCTAGTGAAACTCAATATGATTATTAATACAAAGTCAGGCGCATGCCCAGAAAACTGTGGATATTGCTCGCAATCTATTGTTTCAACTGCACCTATTGAGACTTATCGAATGATGGATAAAGATGAGATGGTTAGAGGGGCTGAATCAGCCTATAACTTGAACGTTGGAACATATTGCATCGTTGCGAGTGGTCGCGGACCCTCTAATCGAGATGTAGATAAAGTGGTTGAAGCTGTCAAAGAAATCAAAGATACATATGGCTTAAAAGTATGTGCTTGTCTAGGAATCTTAAAACCTGAACAAGCAGAGCGTCTAAAAGAAGCGGGTGTCGATCGATACAATCATAACTTAAACACTTCAGCTCGGAATCATAAAAATATTACAACGTCTCATACATATGATGATCGAGTGAATACGGTAAACATCGTTAAGGAAAGCGGAATCTCTCCCTGCTCAGGAGTTATCGTTGGTATGCGAGAGACGAAACAAGATGTTATTGATATGGCAAGAAGTCTTAACGTACTAGACGCAGATTCTATTCCAGTGAATTTCTTGCATGCGATCGATGGAACACCGCTAGAAGGGACAGACGAGTTAGATCCACGCTACTGTTTAAAGGTACTTGCATTATTTCGTTATATCAACCCTACAAAGGAGATTCGCATTTCAGGGGGACGTGAGGTGAACTTGAGAAGTCTGCAGCCACTCGGTCTATACGCCGCGAACTCCATATTCGTAGGTGACTATCTGACGACGAGAGGGCAAGAGTCAACAGCAGACCATAAGATGTTAGAAGATATGGGCTTTCTGATTGATCGAACTCCAGTTATGGCGCGATAGTTTTTGTTAAAGATTGAAAAGCCACTCGAAGCTTTGTACAATAGGGAGTATTCTATTGTATATAGTGGGAGTGGTTTTTTTGGAAAAATGGCAAAATTGGATGGGGAAAATAAATTGGGCTGAGATTATGCTAGCAGCTGGTTTATGGGCGGCGAAATTCTTATTGATCATCGTCATGTTCTTGGTTATCCGTTCAATCGGTAGACGTGTGATCAACCGAATGTTTGATAAAGCAGCAACACATAGAAAGATGTCTTCAGGAAGAATCATTACGTTGCAAAAGCTTGTGGTCAACCTATTTTCATACGTATTAATCTTTGTTTTTGCTGGTATCTTATTCAAGCAGTTCGGACTTGAAATTGGTACTCTTATTGCGGGGGCTGGAGTAGTCGGATTAGCCATAGGTTTTGGAGCACAGGGACTTGTAAGTGATGTTGTTACCGGATTCTTCATCCTCCTTGAAAAACAGATGGAGGTTGGAGATTACGTAACGATTGGCGGTGTTGATGGAATTGTAGAAGAAGTGGGTTTACGAACGACCCACATACGTGCATTTGATGGTACATTAAATTATATGCCGAACCGTGAGATCAGTACGATCGCAAACCATACACGCGGTAATATGCGAGCACTCGTTGATATTGGGATCGCATACGAAGAAAATATAGATAAGGCTCTTGTTGTATTACAAGATGCTTGCGACAAAGTAAAAGAAAAGAACCCTAGCATTATCGAAGGACCGAACGTGTTAGGTGTTCAGATGTTAGGCTCCTCCGACGTTGTCATCCGTATTATTTCTAAGACGATAAACGGAGAACAGTGGGCGGTCGAGAGAGAGTTGCGCAAAGCTTTGAAAGAAGCTTTAGACGTAAACGGCATCGAGATTCCGTATCCTCATCAAGTAAATGTAGAAAAAGGAGCATAAGAAAAGCCGGGGTAACGTTCCCCGGCTTTTTTTAATTCTTTTCGATATTCTGTTTTGATAAATATTCGGTCACACTCTTCAGTTTATTCTTATGAGCCATAATATAAAGTATATCGTGAGCGTGAATCTCGGTTCTTCCTGTTGGTGTGATCAATTCGTCACCACGGATCATTGCACTAACGGCAGATTCTTTTGGTAATGAAATTTCTTCAAGTGTCTGTCCAATGATTTTTGCATGTTCTGGTACAAAGAACTCTACGATCTCTGCGTTCGCTTTACCCATTGAAACAAGTTCCAATACATGTGGAGAAGTAGGTTTTTCTTTTTCAGTTAATTTTAATTTCTGTGCTACCCAAGGAATAGTAGATCCTTGGATGAGAGCCGAAGTAAGAACAACGAAGAATACAAGATTAAAGAGTAATTGGCTGTTCTCTACACCTTCAATGAGTGGGAACGTCGCTAGAACAATAGGAACAGCGCCACGAAGTCCAGACCATGAGATAAATAATTTTTCATTTATTGAAAAAGCAGAAGTAGGCATACTTAGAAAAACACCTATTGGACGTGCGATAACAATAAGTACGAAAGAGATCATTAAGCCTTTTAGCATGATATCAACATGAAACAGCTCACTTGGAAAAACAAGAAGACCTAATATGGCAAACATTAAAATTTGCATCATCCATGCGAATCCCTCATTAAATCGTACAATTGAGTTTCTGTATGTAAGGTGGCTGTTACCCATAAACACAGCTGCAACATATACAGCGAGTAATCCGCTTGCACCTGCGAGCATCGTAATGGCATATGTCAGTATAGCAAATGAGAGAGCGAAAACTGGATAGAGTCCACTAGATTCAAGTCGTATACGGTTGATGGCATAAACCGCAAGTTTACCAAAGAGATACCCAAATACAGCTCCCATTCCCATCTGCCAAAAGAATGAAAGAATGAGTCCAAGGATTGAAGTGGAATCTTTTGTGAGCAGTTCTATAAAGGTAATCGTTAAAAATACTGCCATAGGATCATTGGAACCAGATTCTGCTTCAAGCGTTGAAGAAAGCTTTTCTTTCACATTTTTTCCGGCTAATACAGAGAAAACCGCTGCAGCATCTGTTGAACCAACGATTGATCCGAATAGAAAAGCTTCAAGCCAATTAACATCTAATAACAACTTAACAGATACAGCTACAACAGCAGTTGTAAGGAATACGCCAAAAGTTGCGAGTGAAAGTGATGTGGTCAAGATAGGTTTTACGCTTCCCCATTTTGTCTGTAGCCCACCTTCAAATAGAATAATAATCAGAGCAATTACTCCAACAAGCTGACTTAAGTGTGGATCATCAAAATAAATAAAATTAAGCCCGTCACTTCCAACAAGCATCCCTAATCCAATAAATAGAACAAGAGCGGGTACTCCAAAACGAGAAGAAAATTTTGTAGTCACCACACCTAGCAGCAGTAAGATTGCAAGTAATAAAATAAAATAATCTACGTTAAGACCACCTTCGAACATAACAACTCTCCTTTATTTTTTACAATTATGTAGCCCTCCAGTATTCAACAAATCGTTTTACAGTAACAACGACAATTATTGTCTTGTAACAATTGACATTTTAACCAAAAGCGGGTAATCTTGACGGAAGATAATGGTCGTAAAATTACATCACCTTCGTCATTTTTTTACATAAACTATTAATGGAAGTTTTTTCTCCATCATTTCAGGGTAAGTAAAATGTTGAAGAGATTTACAGGAGGGATTGAACGTGTCAGCGGACCATCAAAAAAGAGAAAATTTAATTGCTGATCTATTGTTACATAATATTTATAAGACAGCAGATGGACGTCATTTATACGAGCTTTCTTTGCAGGATCTTGAACAACAATTAAAGGATTTACTATCCCCGCCTGCAGAAGAAAAAGCCACTTAAAATAAGTTGAGTGATAAATGGTAACTAAAACTGGCTCCTATGCCAGTTTTTTATTTTTTTCAAGCTTCAGTTATTTTAAAACTAACATAAATAAAAGAAGACTTCACTCAGGAAGTCTTCTTTTATTTTTATTTATTTATCTGTAGAAACATCTTCTTCCCATGCCTCTGTGTTTTTTAGTCCGATGCTAGACGGACGGAAAATAGGATCTTTTCCTTCTTTCTTTTGCTTCATATAGTCACCAAGTGCATCAAAGGCAATTTTTCCAAGCAGTGAAATAGCAATTAAGTTGATGATCGCCATAAGTCCCATGAACATGTCAGCTAAACTCCAAACAAAATCAAGTGATGCTATTGCACCGTAACCAACCATAGCTACAACAGCTATTCGGTAGATGAACAACCAAGCTTTGTTCGTACTGATAAACTCGATGTTAGACTCACCGTAATAATAGTTTCCAACTACGGAACTGAATGCAAACAACATAACGATTATCGCTAGGAAAGGGCCACCCCAAGATCCAAGTAATGTGTTTAAAGCTTCTTGCGTTAAAATAATGCCATCCGCTTCCTTAGAATCATACATCCCGGACAATAGAATGATAAAGGCAGTAGAAGAACAGATCAATAGCGTATCAACAAAAACACCTAGGGATTGGATTAAGCCTTGCTTGACAGGGTGGCTGACATCAGCTGTAGCTGCTGCGTTCGGTGCACTACCCATACCCGCTTCGTTTGAGAACAGACCACGTTTGATACCGTTCATCATCGCTGCACCTAGTGCTCCGCCAGCTACTTCCTCTACACCGAAAGCACCTTCGAAGATCATGCTAAAAACAGCAGGAAGTTCTGTAATATTTGTGATCATCAAAAACAGAGCTACGAGTATATAAAGACCTGCCATGATTGGAACGATGATCTCAGATACTTTCGCAATACGTTTGATGCCACCAAAAATGATAATTGCTGTTACAACGGCTAAGAAAATACTTACATAAACAGGTTTTATATCAAATGATTGTCCAAACGCACTTGCTATCGTATTCGATTGAACAGAATTAAAGGCAAGTCCGAACGTGATAGAAATTAAAATGGCAAAAATAACACCCATCCAGCGAGCATTCAATGCTTTTTCCATGTAATAAGCGGGTCCACCGCGGAATGCAACGCCATCTCTAACTTTGTAGATCTGAGCTAACGTACTTTCTACGAATGCAGACGCAGATCCAATTAATGCGATCAGCCACATCCAAAACACTGCACCGGGTCCACCTGCCGTAATGGCGAGAGCCACCCCAGCTAAGTTACCAGTACCTACGCGTGAAGCTGTACTGATACAAAAAGCCTGGAATGAAGAAACGCCTTTTTTATCAGCTCTTGCACCTTCACCTAAAAGGCGGATCATCTCTCCTAACATACGGAACTGAACAAATTTTGTTCTCACCGTAAAATAAAGTCCTAACCCAATTAGCATGACAATTAGGATATAAGACCATAAATATGTGTTAACACTTCCTATTAAATTGTTAATCCAATCCATACATACACCTCATTTATTCTTTTGTCTATCTCAGCTGTACACCATTTTTTAATGTAACAAAACCTAACATAATTATCAATTATAATTTTTTCCACTCTCTTTTGGCATGTAAGGTTAGCTGATAAACATTGATGAGCTCCGTTTATTTCTTCCAAATAAATATTCCCTGAAGTATGTCGGAACAAACGGTATAAATGGAAAAAGATTTCAAAAGTCCAGTATTTTCACCAACCTAAATTTCGTGAATATACTAGATAAAATTGATTGTATTAATCGGAATTAAAGTAGGTGTTAAGGGTGGAAGGCGGAACCCCTTTATTTATACAAAAGTTTTTTCAATCACCAAAACAAGTAGGGAGTCTGTTTCCAAGCTCTCTTAGCTTAGCTAAGAAAATGACGGCTCCTCTATGCTGGGATCATATAGATATCGCTGCTGAATTAGGAGCCGGCACTGGTGTAATAACCAAAGAAATAATACGCAATCTAAAGCCAGGCTCAGAGCTTTATATATTCGAAAAAGATGAAGAGATGAGAAAAAAACTCAAACTTGAATTTTTTAAAAATACCGTATGTGAAGATGCTCGTTATATCTTAAGTAGTACTGGAAAAGATGAGGAAACACTCGATGCGATTTTCTCAGGGCTGCCTTTTGCAAATTTCACACGCGAATTACAAAACGAGATTGTCGAGGAAGTATATAGGTCGCTACGGCCAGGGGGGATATTAGTAGCATTTCAATATTCTACTCAGATGAAAAGAACATTTCAGAGCATCTTTCGTACCGTTGAAATATCATTTGTAGCGAAAAATTTCCCTCCAGCTTTCGTATATATTTGTGAAAAATAAATGAAAGACAAAAAAATGATCAGCACGGTTAAGTGCAGATCATTTTTTTGTTTAGCGATAAGAATGGTCCAAATGATCAGAGATTAAATGCTTATGAACCATCGCCTCCATACATGTTATCAGGATAGCAATAAGAAACGAGCCCAACAAAGTGATACTTACACCAGGTAAAGCAAGTCCCAATAGGTAGACAAGTACAAAACTTGAAGCAAAATCGACCGTAAGCTGCTTGCTGTATGAAATGCGAGGAACCATAATATATTCTAGCAATACACCGAGAGGAGCTAATATGACCGTGATCCAAATATAAGGTTGGACAAATTCAAAATCTACACTTTTAAATATAAAGTTAGCTAATATAAGTGCGAGTGGAATACCTAAAATTTTTATCATCAAACTTTGCATGCTCATTTACTCCTTGTCCTAATTAAATTGATAGGGATTCTTATGTTTTTCGAACGCTCTTTTCTAAAAGATTGTTGCTTTGAACTCCTTGTCACCTTTGACAATTGATTGGAGTGGAAGGTGTGAGACTCCTACGGGACAGGCGGACAGCTGAGACACTTAAGAGTGAAACGTACGAATGTGGCTCAGCGTCTGCCCCGTGGAAAGCGAGCAGCCTGGAACGGAAATCAACACTTCCTAAAGCAACAAAGCTTACGAAAACAGCCTTTTCGAATGATGCTAAATCCATCGTAAAAGACCTATAGTTGCAATCTTTAACAGAATGAACGTTACAGCCATGTTTTATACCTTGTTAAAAAACTTCTTCCTTGAAGTGTCATAAAACATGAAGGGAGTGGGTATTACTTCTGTAAGAAAGTAATTTACAAGGAGGCTAGAAAGGTGGAGTATTCACTATATAAAAAGGACGGAAAGTTTCCATGTGATGTTACAGTTGATTATGACAATATGGTCTTTACAGTACGGGATAGTGATACGACAGGTGAAGTCTTCAACAGTGCTAGTGAAGTTGCTCAGTGGATTAAACAGCATTGGTCTGTTGAACAGTTTCAAAGACCAGATGACTATTACGATTTAATGAAGCACCTTGAAAGTTCATTAGAGGACGAAACATAATAAGTACAATCGGTATGGCCAAGTTTAAATACTTGGTCTTTTCTTATAGAATCATATGGAAAAACATGTAATAATGGTTGAAACAAAGAATTGGAGATGCCGTTATGAATACTGGAGATTTCGAGATATTGATGACACAGCTTTTTGGAAAGTGGATCAAGGAATTTGAAGATGAGGGTGAATACGGCTTTACGCATAAGGTTGAGAAAGAGATTAAAGTAATCGCTTATGCGACAAATTTAACCCCAGAGACTGTGGAGAAAGCGCATATTAGCAGAGCAGATCTATTGATCACTCATCACGATGCTTGGGATTTTGTTTACGGAATGAAAGAAGTGTGTGTGGATGCGTTAAAGAAACATCATATATCGCATTACTTCACTCATTATCCACTAGATTTTGTGGAATTTGGGACGAGTACAGCTTTATTCGAACGGATAGATATTGATGAGATTACGAGTTTATCCTCATTTAAGGATAATCAAGAGTTGCCAGGCATCGGCATATTTCATGAGCCACTTACTTTTTTGGAACTAAAAGAACGACTTGAACATGTAATGGAAGAACCAGTAAAAGCATGGAAAAATCACGATCGTCGGATCAACAAAGTAGGTATCCTTACTGGTGCAGGAAATAATACAGCACTCATTGAGTATGCGAAGAAACAGAACTGCGATGCATTTATTACGGGAGAACGAACGTTATATTCTGTTCAGTATGCAAATTTTGCAGGCATTTCCTTATATGTTGGAAATCACACATATACTGAAATCTTCGGTGTAGAGAACTTAGTTTTTCGAATTCAGAAACATTATCCAAATGTAAAAGTGGTTAGGATAAACGAAGAACATATAGAATCATGTTAAATGTTAAAAACCTTCTATTCTAAGGAGGTTTTTTTCTTTATGAAAAGCAGAGATTAATAAAGGAATAACTTTGAGCATATATTTTTAATGTTACATAACCGTTTGATATAATAGTATTAAGTAACATCATATAAGGTGGATATTCAGATGGAATATGTTGAAGCTTTAAGAGATATTAAAGAGATCAATGCGATTAAACGTTATTTAAAGAAAAACTCGGTGCGTGATTATGTTTTATTTGTTTTAGGAATCAACACGGGTTTAAAAATTACTGAATTACTTTGCATACAAGTAAAAGATTTAATATCAGAAGATTTAGTCGTTCATGATTTTTATTCTATCCCTAATAAAGAGGGGAATAAAGAGGTATTCTTAAACGAAACGGTTAAGAAGATCATTATTCAGTATGTTGAATGTGCAGATCTAAAGCGAGAGGATTTTTTATTTTTATCTAAAAAAACAAAGTTGCCCATTACTCGACAGCAAGCTTATCGAGTCATTCATCAAGCTGCAGAACATGCAGGGATCAAAGGTAAAATTGGCACGAACTCGCTGCGTAAAACATTCGGCTACCATGCCTATAAAAGAGGAGTAGCGATATCTCTATTGCAAAGGCATTTCAACCATTCAAGTCCTTCTGAAACACTTAAATATCTTGGGATCTCTAGGGAAGATCCCATTAAAACGCAGATTGACGTAAGATTATAAGGGAAAGTGTGGAGGTACTTATGACAGAAGAAGCGATAACAAATGCACAGGCCATGGACCAGATAAAGAAACAACACAAGAAGTTAACGAAAGGAAAACTTGCTACAAGAGCGATCCTCATAACGTTCGGAGCCATACTGATGGCAGTTGGGCTAGAAATATTCTTAGTACCAAACAATGTTATTGATGGTGGCATAGCCGGTATCTCGATCATGCTATCTCACATCACAGGATTAAAATTAGGACTCTTTCTATTCATATTAAACTTACCGTTTATTTTTGTTGGTTATAAGCAGATCGGAAAAACATTTGCGATCTCAACATTATATGGAATCATCGTTCTTTCAATCGCAACTACATTATTGCATCCTGTTCCACCATTTACAGACGATTTATTATTAGCGACTGTTTTTGGAGGTATATTTATCGGTGTCGGGATTGG
Organism: Fictibacillus sp. 7GRE50; assembly: GCF_015903875.1. NCBI lineage: Bacteria > Bacillati > Bacillota > Bacilli > Caryophanales > Fictibacillaceae > Fictibacillus > Fictibacillus sp. 7GRE50. The sequence goes on along the minus strand of NZ_JACZDW010000002.1, from coordinate 115,570 downwards.
AATGGTAATCCGAAGTGGTGGATCATTAGATGGTACAGAAATCTTAGCTATACTCTCAAATAACAAACTGCCTTTTTCTGTTGGTGAAATTATCATGTTCTTTAATATTTTTATTCTTGGAGCAGCAGGTTTTGTTTTCACTTGGGATAGAGCTATGTATTCACTAATCGCTTACTTTATTGCATTCAAGACGATTGACTTAACGATTACAGGTCTCGAAGAATCGAAGTCCGCATGGATCATTAGTGATAATCATAAAGAGATCGGGGACGCCATCCTTCACCGCTTAGGACGTGGAGTTACCTATCTAAAAGGTGAAGGCGCGTATACAGGTGACGAAAAAGGTGTTGTATTCTGTGTGATCACTCGTCTAGAAGAGGCGAAGCTCAAAGATATTGTCGATGAATTTGATACGAGTGCCTTTCTAGCGATTGCTGATATTGCCGAAGTAAAAGGCGGAAGGTTTAAGAAAAAAGGAATTCACTAAAATAGAGGGAGAGTGTAACTTGTTCGGTATATTGAAAATTGCTTTCTCTGCAGTCGTTCTATTGCTTGCTGTATATGGGTTATCTACAGGGAATCATGATTTAACACCATATACTTCTCTTGGAGTTGCATTATTATTACTTGTTATAGGATTTGAAGAGTGGCAAAAAAAGAAAAAATGGATAAGTTATCTCTGCTTTTTTGCATTTGCTGTAAACCTTTATGTTTCTGTACAATCCTTTATCGTTTAATGTTTTAATGTTAAAACGCCTCGTTTTTTTCGAGGCGTTTTTTCTTTTGGTTATTTTCGTTTCAAAAAAGGATGTGAGAGTATTTCTTTTAGAAAGGAGCGCTTCTTCTTTTTTCTTGATCGATGATTGTTTGCAAACAACCATTTCACTCCTTCTTTTAACGTTGCAGCGACATGATCAGGTTGAATACTAGATGTAGTATGATTTTGATTCCACGAATCTTTTCCAGAGCCGGTTTGTACTAATATTGCTATGCAGCCAGCAGATTTGGCAGCAAGCATATCTGTCCACCGGTCACCAATTACGACACACTTTGATAGGTCAAGATTATGATCACTTGCCGCCTCCTTCAGCATGCCGATGGCAGGCTTTCTGCAATCACAGCTCTCTGTATGGTGATGCGGACAAAGATAAACATTATCAAATCCAAACGCACTTAATTCACTGATAAAGTCTTCTACGCATGCATCACCACGACTGATTCCAGGCTGATTAGTGAAAGAAAAAACGGAAATATTATGAAATTTGAGTGTCTGAATCACTTCTTCAGTAAAATGAAAAAGTTTAAAATCCCCTGGATATTCTATCTGGTCTGAACCGCCAATCGTTCCGTCACGATCTAAAAAAACAGCTTGAAAAGCTCCATTCATCTATATTAGCTCCTAATCAAATTTGATTGTTGCATTCGGACATCGTTTACTAAGTTCTTGTAAAAACTCATCCCTATTCTTAGGGGAGATAAGAGCCATTCCAAACTGATACGTAATATTGATACGTTTTAAGGATAGAGCTGGGCTGGAAATTGGATTCAACGTTTTATGGGCAGATGAAATTTCACGATATGGAATTCTTTTGTTGATCGGACCACATCTAATGAACAGTTCCTTTTCTTCTAAAACGTAGTAGGTTGTAAACCAAAGCCAACTGATAAACGCGATCAAGGTGAGGTTAATGATGATTGTAATCAGTATTCCTAACAGATTTGCTTTTTCTGAAAGTAAGGCGTATGTACTGATATAAGCGCCATAAACAATGGCGCCAAAGAGAATCAATCCAAGCCACCAATCTTTTTTTGAGGGGTATTTCATTTTGTGACAACTCCTTTTAAACGAATAATGGATATAGGAACTTGTATGCTTTTAGGTAGATAATAATTAATTTTAAAAAAGGAAGTAGGTTAGGGAACAAAGTAACGATTAGTACAGAATAGCCTATCAATCTAAGGAGCGAGGAAAATACATCCTTTTTATTCCATTATAATGGAAGTAGAGTTGAATCTGGAGACTTATTGTTTTTAGGAAGTTAAATTTCTCGTATTTTATTTGTTATGGAACTTTTTACATATTCAGTCGTATTGATTAATAGGGTAAAGAAGTAAATGTTAAAAAAGGGGATAGTTTATGAACATCTTGTTATTTTCCATCATTGTGGGTCTAGCCGCAGCATTAGTGATCTTTCCGATCTCTAGCGGCAAAAAGCCTGTAAAAAAAGAAAAGAAGAACAACCTTACTGGTACTATGATTAGTGTTACTATTTGTACCATTCCTGCAATATTTGTTTTCTATTATATAACGAATCTGGATCGCAATTTTTCGTCAATCTGGATACTTGCGATTATTGTTACAGCCATCGGTGCGTTTTTTGCGACAGGTAAAGAAAGGTTGATCAAGCTGGCTTTGTTCCTTATTAGCTTGATCATTGGTATCTTTTTTCTGTCTGCTGGATTATTTAACGCTAGTGAAAAATATCAGTCATCCAAAATGGCAGAAAAGACAGAAATCGAGTCATTTGATGAGAAAGAAACTCCGGCAAGTGTGCCGCCCAAGTTTGCAAGAAATAAAATGAGAAAGTCTTTCGGGCAAGTGCCAAACACAAGCTTTTATGAATTAGGAAATCTACAAATTCAAAAAGTGGACGAAAAATACGTCTATATTGCACCTGTTGAATTCTCTGGACTTTTTAAGTGGTGGAATGGCGATGTGACCCCAGGGTATTTTACATTGAGTGCTACCGATTCTTCGGCCAACCCGAAGTTTATTAAATCAGAAATGACTTATACACCATCTTCTTATTTTAATAAAAACGTTGAACGACATATGCGCTCAAGTTATCCAGAATACATTTTCTATGGCGATCCACAACTAGAGATCGATGATGATGGAAAGCCGTTTTATATTCGCTCCTATGGAGAATTCATATCTGCGCGTAACGGATTTAAAGTAAAAGGTATTGTCGTAACAGATCCTGAAAATGGAAATACAAAAAATTATCACATCAAGGACATTCCATCCTTTATTGATGGCGCCGTATCTCCAGAAACAGTTAGCCTGCAAAACAGTTACTTTGGTAATTATGTGCATGGATTCTGGAACAGTAAATTCGGTAAAAAGGATGTGAAGCTTCCATCTGATGAAGGAACGGAAGCTAATGTAAGCCCAATCTTTGATGAGAATGGTGATATGTTTTACTTTACCGACTTTACAAGCCCGAAAGAGGGAGTCGACTCTATGCTCGGTTATTCATTAACAGATGCAAGAACGGGGAAGGCGACCTATTTTACTGGTAATCTTGAAGAGTCTTATATGGATTCTGAAGGAGCTTTAGAGATCATAGAAAAGAAGTTTATCGAGAAAAAATGGGACGGTGAGATGCCCGTATTGTATAACTTCTATGGAGAAGCAAGCTGGCTGACCCCTGTTCTAGATTCGAATGGATTCCTACAGAACTATTTTATCGTCTCTGCCGCAAACCCAGAAATCTCTGTATATGCAAATACACCAAATGCTGCAATAAAGCAATACAAAACCGCTTTACAGCGAGGTGGAGGTACAGTTGATGGAACATCGGATGCAGAGGAAAAACAGATAACAGGTGCCGTGCTTCGCGTTTATAAAGAAAAAGTAGGGGATTATACGATTGTATCCTTCTTGCTGGATAACCGTAAGAGCTACATCGTATCTTCAGAAAACAGTCCTCTAGCTATCTATTTAAAAGAACAAGATAAAGTTAACGTTACTTATCAAAATACGGGTGAAGCATTTTTACCTGTAACAGAAATGACAATAGAAGGTTTAGAATAATTGATGATAATAAAAAGGCAGAGCACATTTCATTGTGCTCTGCTCTTTTGTTAAGGTTGTGGAATATATCTTCGTGCTCCTGAGAATTCTACAGCATAAGCAGGTGTTGAGATCGGATCGAGTCTTACTGTAGATGCAGTGTTCGGAGAGTGGATCATCATACCGTTCCCGGCATACATCGCTACATGATGAACGCGTCCTTTTCCTTCATCATAAGCAAAGAACATGAGATCCCCAGGCTGCAGTTGATCTTTATCAACGATCAGCCCTTCCTTAGATTGTGGGCCTGAGTCTCGTGGAATTGTTATGCCGTTTGCTTTATGGACGGTGTGTGTAAACCCAGAACAATCAAATCCAAACCCTGAAGCTCCAGCCCATAAATAAGGAAGACCTAGAAATTTCTTAGCTTCTTCTACGAGTTCTTCGCCTGTTGGAACCGGAATATCACTTTCACTTCTATATACTTTTGCATCTTTCGCATTAAGCCAACGAACTTTTCCTTGAGGTGTTAAAACGGCAATCGTTTTTCCTAGTTTCTTAATAACTGGCAACTTCGTGTTGTAGCTTAATTCAAGATCTTTTTTATGTCCAAATGGTCCTTTAGTAAGCCAAGCAGTTGGACTTGTAATCAATGCAAATTGTTTTCCTTCAGCTTTTTTAAAGTGCTCAGAGTAAGTTAATTGTGCTAACGGCATCCACCCTGGATATCCAAGCTCATTTCTAGGGGTAGGCTGGCCATAGACCGCAACTTTTACCCAATCTCCTTGTTGTTCCAAAATATGTACTTTTTGACCATATAATGCTTGTGTTTCAAGTTCGCCTACTAACCAAAGCTTTTCTTCATACGTCATACTGGTTGTCCAACTTCTTAAGTCAACGGGGTGAGAAACCGATGGATCATCAACAGGTCTTGCTGCATCTGGTCCTACCCAAAGGGTTGCTGCAGCAACATTCACATACATATCTTTCCCAACAATCTCTTTGTTTGTTGCTCCTTTTTCAGCTGAAGCTGTGTTTGAAAATATACCAAGTAACACAGCAAGTGAAAATAATATTTTTACTATTTTTTTCATAGCACCTTCGCTCCTTTTTCTATTTTTCTACATCATTCGTGTTTTTGGTTTGTCATTCCTTTTATACTTGCAAAAGATAAGTCGAATAGCCTTATGTATGTTTTGGATCATCTGTAGCTTATGTACTAGAAATGATAGATTGCAGGTAAAAAGAGGGATGAAAAAAACACCTCCTTTAAGAGGTGTTTGATAGGTCTAGCTTATTAAAAAACGGTTTGCATCCATAAGCTGATTTCCGTAAACAACAAAAGCAGACAAGACTCCTGCTAACAATAGATACAATATCAACACGATCACTTTTGTTTTGGTGTTTGAAACGTAATAGTTTTTAGTTTGTTCAAATTGTTTCTCGATGTTTGCTTTTTCAGTTAACAAGCTTTGTTCATACGCTTCAAACAAGCTGCTGTGGCTAAAGTTTGAAAGCTCTGGTATAGTTGCCAACTCTTCAGGATCAGCTTCTTTATACATGTTATGAATATATTCTTTCTGACGTTGATTGCTCTCATATTCTTCTAAGAGTGTTTGTAGGAACCGTTCACGGTTGTTTAAAATTTCTATTTCCACTAATGTACGATGCTTACGAATCTTCTTCTTATCCTGCAGAACAGGGAACGAATACCCGGTTGGCATGTTTCGCTTTAGTCTATCTTTTGCAACGCGCACATCTTCTAAATACGTACCGATGATATAACCAAAGTTCGGCATGTCCTTGTAATCATTCATCTCCTGATTAATCACAGTGAGTTTATCTTGTTCTGATTGAAACAAAGTAAGCGTTTCTTTCAGTTTATTTTGTTCAAAGTCTTCACGAACTCGTTTCCACCATGTTAGGATACCGAAAATGAAGATTAAGAAAATGATTGGGTCAGGTGATATGAACAAGTAAGGCAGAACAAGTAATAAACCAATAAACCAGATCTTAGTAGACAGAACTCCAACTATTCTACCGCCATCGAGTGGTGAGACGGGGAACAAGTTAAATAGGTTGATCATTGCCCCTAAAAAGATGACCAAGCCCCAGAATGGTTCTGCAGTCGTTTCATACAGAAACACAGCTGGCAAGAAAGATAATAACCCGAACAACGGTCCTGCATATGCGATATAGGCTTCGTCTTTAGCATTTTTAGGCATCTCTTTCATACCGATCGCGGCACCCATAAACGGGATAAATATCGCGGGCGATGTTTTTATTCCTTTTTGTTTAGCAGCGACTAAATGGCCCATCTCATGCACAAAAATTAAATATACGATTGCTACTGCGAATTTCCAGCCATAAAATGCCGCGTATGCTCCAAGTGATATAAACATGGAGATGAGTGTTGCGAATTTCCCTAATTTTAGTAGGCCGAACACCCACTTTAATTTACTTAACAGAAACAAACCTATTCCCGCTATGATGGTCCATATACGGGATTGGTTTTGTTTTTCAGCTTTTTGAGCCATGTATGAATCCCCCAACTATAGTTTCTTATTTCTATCTTAAAGGAAATACGTTAAAAGGGGAAAGAAGTTTCTCTTTTAAGAAAATTCCTTTATAGACGGTTTTTTGATTGAAAAATAGGGGTATACGACATTTAAGTACCCCTCTATTGATAGGAAAGTGTTGCGAATGCTGTTATAGATAAGAAGGAGTGATGAGTTTGGCTCTACATGACCATCCATATATTAGTGATGCATTTGTTATGAACAAAGCAGAAGTGATAAAAGCAGTAGAAGGATATTTATTACGCGAAGGCTATGAAACTGAAACGTGCAATGAGATTGACGGTGTAGATTTGATTGCAACAAATGAATATCATACACTTCTGATCGCAGCGGAAGGGAATATGTCTGAAATAACTGGCTATCAAAACCAGAATGAATTTTGTCTGAAATTTGTAAATCTGCTAAAAAGTCATGAAAAAAACCCTGCTAAGACATTAGTACTTGCTCATCCCGACACTCCAAGTTATCGTGAAAAAGCAAATACGATCAGACATGCATTGGATGATTTAGGAATGGTAAGATTTTGGATTAAAGAAGATGGAACGATAGAGTGGGAATAGAGTTGCTCAACAAGAAAAGCACCGGAAAAATTTCCGGTGCTATTTTACTTTTTCGATTGTATCATGGCTAGCTTCGTATAATTCAGGCAAAACTTCCATCTCTTCAATTTCTCGCTTCGTTTTTTCAGTTCCTAATAAGTAGAGGTTCCTAAACAATTCGTACACAAGCTTACTGTCTTTTCCTCGATGGTATTCAGCATGTGATTCAGAAAAGTGTCTTTTCGGTGAGAAAATATCCAATCCTTCTTGTTTATTGTTAGCGTGCATTTTTGCAAACAGATGCTCTAGCTGTTGCTTTTCATCATAAGAAGCTTGAATCTCAAAATAATGCACATGATCATCAGTTGGAAGGGGCTCCATATCGCCTTTAGCTGTTACATAAAACGTTCCTTTTTGTTCCATTCTCGAATACCTCCTTTTTCCTTTTCATACCTCTAGTAAGCTATTTTGAAACCTATTACGTAGAAAAGAAAAAAAGAAGCTAAATACTCTTAGCTTCTTGTCCATATAGATCAGCGTTCTTTTTTAGTAAGGAATAAATGTACATATCATAATAATGATCTCCAACTCTTTGGTGTTCGTGAAGTAATGCTTCTTCTTGAAAACCAAGTTTAGTTACAAGTGAGCGTGAAGAATTGTTTTCCGGTCTGATCACAGCAGCAATTCTGTTAAATTCGATCCCATTGAAACCATAATGAAGAATCGCTCGTAATGCTTCATTCATAAATCCATTATGCCAATATGCACGATTTAGTTCATACCCGAGTTCTGTTCTTCTGTCTGATTTGCTCCAATTATGAAATCCGCATGTTCCGATGAGTTTATCTTGTTCTTTTAGAATGATTCCCCAACGGATGGAGCTTCCTGTTGTAAATCCTTTTTCGAACGCTTGAATAAGCTCATAAGCTTCTTCCTCTGTTTTTAAAGGTTCCATTCCATAGAATTGAAGTGCGTCACCATCAGAGAAGGTTTCGTATATTTCCTTTACATCTGATTGAATAACGGGTCTTAGTCTTAGCCTATCGGTTTCAATGACTGGAAAATGATCGTATGTATTCAATAATTACCTCCTGTATTAAGAAATAGATTTTAACGACATCTCTTCAATAAATAGTTGGGTTAAGTATGGATCCCATTGTGTACCTTTTCCATCCTCTAAGATAGCCAATGCTTTTTCATGGGTCATCCCTTTCCGGTATGGTCTATCAGATGTCATTGCATCATAAGCATCGGCTACAGCAATGATTCTTCCGAAAATAGGGATGTTTTCTCCAGCTAGCTGTTCAGGATAGCCGTTACCATCATAGCGTTCATGATGATAACGAACACCAGGAAGCAGTGGTTGCATCGCGTCATAAGGCTGAACTTGCGCTAGGATGTCAGCACCTATTACTGGATGCTTCTTTATTTGTTCAAATTCTTCTGAAGTTAATTTTGATTCTTTTAATAACACGACATCGGGTATACCGATTTTTCCTATATCATGCAAAAGAGCTGCTTTTCGAAGTTGTACCAATTGTTGAAACGGCAGTCCTGCCATCTGACCGATCTTCATTGCATAATCGGCAACTCGTAAGCTATGCCCCGCTGTGTAAGGATCTCGTGCATCCAAAGTGGCAGCCATCGTCGCGAAAAAACTTTCGAGCAGCTGTTTGTTTTCATGTTCACGAGATTGTATAGCTTGAGCCATATGATTAAAGCCTTTTATAAGTTTAGAGAACTCATCTGAATACAGATCGTTGACTTTCGCATTAGAATTTCCGGTGCGGACCTCATGCATGCCTGTTTGAAGTTCGTTCATAGGCTGTTGAATATCTTTAAACAATAAGTATGCTCCATAGATAGCAAAAGAAATACCGATCAATAAGATGAAGAAAGCCCAACTCCAATACGATCCGTTTACAGGTGCGGATAAATGATATAAGCGTACTTGATTCGCGAGTGCGAACAACAGCAATGGAAATGTTCCAATAAATAAGGTGCTCCATTGAATTTTTCGTTGAATAGATATGTGTTTAGAGGTTGCTAAAGACAATATCTTCCCATGGTCCTTAAGCGTTCTTTCCTGAATATTTCGAAGCACAGGCTGAACCGCTTTCGTCGTCAAAAAGAATTCAATGATCGCATGCATACCTGCCACTAAGATAGCTCCGAGTGATGCGAGATACATGTAATAATAGGGTAGTGACAAATAACCTGAAGAGATCGCTATAGCTGTTAGACATAGTGCAGGTATAGATAACCCAAATAAATGTGGACCAAGAATTCGTTTAACCGTTCTAATCGGGAAATGATGCGCGTGAAAATATGCTTTTTCTGCGAGCTGTATGGCAGGTTGTTGTTTCGAGAAATAATTTTTAAAAACGGCTGTATGCATACGGAAAAAAACAAATTCAAGAGAAAACATAATCATACTAGAAATAAGGAGAATACCACACAAAACTAAAAATTCGAATGTTGATAAACGGAGTGTGGTAAAAACAAATACCCCTCCGACTCCTAATACGGCAGCGGTTGAACCAATCACGTAATTTTTTAATAAACGTTTTTCAAAATTCTCATATATCTTCATGTTCCCCCGCCTTTCTTACTATGACTTTTAAAAGATATTATTAGCATACCTTACAAAAAGTTGGAAAAAAAGCGATTTTTCAACACTTTTTAACATTTTTTGATAATAACTAGGTAATACGCTTCATTTATGAGTTGTGGGTTCAGAAGAAATGAAAATTATTGATAGTGATTGACTGGAGAACAAGAAGGTTTGGCACTAAGTATAGCATGTATGATAGTGGTGCAAAATACACAGGATGGATAATTATTAGTAATAACGGGTATGAAATGGTATACGGAAGTAGGAAGGGAGATTGAATCATGGCATTATCTACACAAGAAATGGACCATTTTAAGCAAATTTTATTATCACGAAAAGAAGAGATAAAAGGAATGAGGGAAAGGAACGAATCATTTGGTAATGATTCAGAATTTCCGAAAGAATCAACAGGTGAACTTTCAAATTATGATAATCATCCTGGTGATCTTGGCACTGAATTATTTGAAAAAGAAAAAGATATTGCGTTAAATGATCTTCATGAAAAAGAACTTGAAGATATAGATGTAGCTTTAAAAAGTATTGAGACAGGTGATTACGGAGTTTGTAAAACGTGTGGCCAAGATATTTTAAAAGAGCGGTTAGAGATCGTACCTTATACGCTTTATTGTAAAGAACATAGCCCTGCACAAAACTCATCAGATGATCGTCCGATTGAAGAAGAGGTAATTGGACCTGATTATAAAACAAGAAGCAATGACAATAAAGATGCGACGTACTTTGATGGAGAAGATGCATGGCAGTCCGTTGCTAAATATGGTACGAGTGAAACTCCTTCAGACTTTACTGATCCTGATAAAAGAGATTATAACGAGATGTATGAAGACTCTGATGATGATGACGGTTTTGTAGAAGACTATGAAAGTTTTGTTGCTACTGATATAACAGGAAAAGAAAGAAATGTTATCCATAACAGAAATCATGAGGAATATGAAGAAGAGTTGGACAGGGAAGAGGAGAAGCAGTCAGATAGAGAAAAATATGATAAGTAAAGATACAAGGCGCTGTCTATTTTAGACAGCGCCTTATGATTTATAAAAACAATTTTAATAATTTATACGTAAGGAAGCTAGAGAATGCAAGCAAACCGATTCCTGCTAATCTTGCTAACCACCTTATTGTAAAATCATTAATGAGCGTACGAAAAAAATGAACGGTAAAGGCCACGTTAAGGTTCCATAGAATAATTCCTACTATTATACAAAAACTTAACCCCATTCTTAACAATTCACTTGTTGCAGAAGGTATGCTTTGAAGTGAACCACCATAAACACCAAACCAAAACATAAAATTATAGGGATTCATAAGAGCGATGACAAAACCTGTCCAAAAAGGTTTTTTGTCGTCTTTTGTATTTTCTTCGATTAAAGGCAAGGATGTAACGGAATTTCTAATGGTTGAAATTCCTAAGTAACTAAGCATCATAATACCGGTTATTAACATGCAGACTGTAATCCATCTCTCATGTAGGAAAGGCGAGAGTCCTAGGAAGATAAATGACATAAACAATATATCTGCACAAACTGCCCCGATTCCAACGAGCCAAGATGGCCAAAAACCACCGTATAATCCATGCTTAATCATCTCAAGTTTAACAGGGCCGATTGGAATAGCTAAACTGATACCAAGCGTAACAAAATGAATACTCAATATCATGATTTCGTTCAAAGGGTGCCCCCCTTTTCATGTGGCTTGTCTAAGGTACTTACAAAATATGAGATTTAGATCAGAAATAGTACGGAAGGAAAAATTAAAGTCACATCGAAAATGTAATGTAATAGGAAGCACAGTCTGAATATAAGGAGATTGTAATGTGAAAAAAGCAGGTTTGCTTATTGTTGATGTTCAAAAAGGATTTGATGAAACAGATTTCTGGGGAGAACGAAATAATGCAAATGCTGAAGTGAATATGCTTATATTACTTGGTGCCTTTCGAGAGGTAGGATTGCCTGTCTTTCATGTTCAGCACCAATCAGAAAACGAACACTCTCCATTGCATCCTTCAAAATTAGGTTATCAGTTGAAAACAGGATTTGAACCTAAAGAAGATGAACTTCTTTTTATTAAGAATGTTAATAGTGCATTTATTGGTACAGAGCTAAAAGACGCATTAGATAAAGAGGGTATCGAACACATTGTGATAATAGGTTTAACAACAAACCATTGTGTATCTACAACCACAAGAATGGCAGCAAATTATGGTTTTGGAGTGTCTTTAATCCATGATGCAACTGCTGCATTTAAAATTCATTCCTATGATGGAAAAGTGTTCTCAGCTCAAGATGTCCATGAGTCTGCCCTTGCTCACCTTCACCAAGAATTTGCAGAAATAATAAGTACAGAAGAAGCTTTAACACGATGGGTGAGGACTTCTCCTTACATGCAATAACAGACATAGACAATATTCCCCAGGAAATGTCGTATACTGCTAATGGTTTAGAGGATTTCATTTAGGGTAAAAATGTATATACTAAATTAATCAGAGTAATCTAGAGGTGTCTTACAGATGAATAGTGATCAAATAGAAAAATTGATGAACAATCCAGAACAAGAATTGGAGTTTTGGAGAGAAGAAGATCAGCAGCCTGAACTTGTTAGAATACGGTATGTTCCACAAGGAGAAAGTGGTTATTTCCAAGTTACTTTCTTAGATGAGGAAGAGGGAATCATCGGATCACAAGTGTTAGATGAAGTAGAGGATGCTTTGCGTTTTTTAGAGAAAAACAACAATATGAACAAATAGATGAAACCAGAGGGAATCGCCCTCTGGTTTTTTAATACTCTCTTTGATTAAAGAAATTTTTTTGCTTGTTTCCATTCTGTAGCATGCTCAATGCATGTTTCTAGTTGTTCAAACTTGCCTTCTTTATGCATTGAAATGATTTTTTGAGCCGTTTCATGTGCAAGTTTCATTTGTTCTTCATTAATATCCCCTTTTTGAAAAGCTTTCATCAACTCATCATCATCTAAAAGAAAGAGCTCTTTGTCAGGAAGAATAACGATATCTAAATAAAGGTCATCAAACCAAGGTATACCTCTATCATCAACTCCATGATCCCCACACATATCAATATAGAATTGTACAACCTCGCCGTTCTCGTCCAATACCGTGGTAATCGTGTATTTTTCTCCCTCAGGAAAATGTTGCATCCATGTATAGCCAGAGTCAGCAATACATATCTTATTCTCTTTATAGTTTACAACTAATGGTTCAGAAACTTGCTTCAAATGAATCGCTGTAACTTTCCCTTTAAAGCAAGAACTTTCTTTATGCGTTACTTCAAAATGTTTGTCTGTGACTCTTTTCCAATTTGGCCGGTCTGCTGTTTTATGTTCCATTGTTAACCTCCATATTCTGGTAATATTATAACCTACATTTATTGATTGTAAAAAAGGTTTATGTAAAATTGTGGAGAAATATGTAGATAGAATGGTGTGAAACGGAGGGGTTGTAAATCATGAAAAGCATGCATAGAGAGTTAGAGAATTTTCAACTGCAAAAAGGATGGGAGATTAGTCAAGATGGTGCTGACAAAAGCACGGAATCCCTTTTGCTAAATCACATGCTATTAACGACAGAGATAGCGGAGATTGCTGAAGAATTAAGAAGAATGTTAAATAGAGCGTATGAGATGAAAGAAGAAGGTGTTGAAGGGGAGAAGGCTTTTCAACTCGCAAAGGAAGAAGTTGCTGAAGATATCGGGAAAGAAATTGCTGACAGTATTGCTTATCTTTGCAAGTTTGCAACGTTTTTCCAAAGAGATATTGAACAAGATATTAGAAATAAACTGAACGAAATCAATACTCGTACAAAACCAAATTTACAGAAGCGGATGAAAGAAGAGGTGAAATAGATGGATATTCCGTTTGATCAACATAAGATACATTCACATGATGGAACAATGCTTACAGGTTATGATTATGGCGGTTTGGGGGATCCGTTGATTTTAATTCACTATCTTGGTGGTACAGTGAAAGCCTGGAATCCAGTAACTCCATTCTTGAGAGATCATTATAGAATAATAAGTTATGATCTTCGTGGACATGGGAAATCTGATCAACCCGATTATGGATATTCTTTCGAGGATACCACGAAGGATTTAGAAAGTGTAATGAATCATTTTGAGATTGAAAAAGCACATCTTGTAGGAAGCTCTTACGGGTGTATGGTAGGGTTATATTTTACAGCGATGCGTCAGGATAGAGTTCTGTCACTCGCAAACATAGACGGCGCGATCATTAACGATACAGGTGAGAATGGTCTTAATGATGAGACGTTAGAAGAGCACCTTGCTAAATTTGAAGGACAACTAGATCCGGATTACGAATCGATAGAAGAATTTCAACAGGTCTATAGAGAACAATGGTTGCCATGGAATAAGGAACGGGCCAATTATGTAGCAGAATATGAACCACGTATGAAAGAGAACGGAAAAGTAGGTAATATTACTACAGGCCAAACGATGCAGAAGATTATATCCGAAATCTATTATATAGATTTCTTAACTTGGTATAAGAAGGTTCAATCGCCTGTTCTATTTCTACCCGCAGAAAAAGAAGGACATTTCCAACAATCATTAAAGTTCATTGGTCAGGCAAAGGTAGGATTGCCTTACAGTGAGACTGTGATTATCCCTAATTCAACACATCTAATGATGTTTGATCATGCCAAAGAACTAGCAGCGGCCATATTAAAGTTTCACTCGGAAATACCTGTTTCAGAGAGATCTTTTAGATGATTGCTAGAAGAGGGCTCCCTACAATGAGGGAGCCCTTTTCTATTTATTAGTCTTCTTTCTGCACATGCTGATGCGAATTTCTTCGTTTATAGAACTGTTCAAGAATCATACATGTTAGCATCCCCATGATCAGACCGTTGCTTAATAGCGTTACGATAATATTTGGCCATTCTTTTAAAGCGGCAGCAGGAATGAAGAGACTCCCGATTCCAACCATAAGAGAAGTACTGATAATAAAGAGATTATTTTCCGACTTTAGCTCGGATCTATATTCTTTGAAAGCTAAACCAATCATACTAGAAAAAGGGAGGAATATGGTTGCATATCCTACCGGAGCAGGAATACCAGCAAAGAAAAAAGTAAGTGGCGGAAAAAAGCTAATTAAGATAATAAGTGCGTTTCCTATAATGAATGCTAGTTTGCTGAACATTTTTGTAGTTAGGATGAAGCCTGCTGAACCTGAGATAGGTACACTTGCAACTGCTGAAAATAGACCAGCTATCCACGTGTTTATACCCATCATGATTGATGATCGATTATAATTGATAGGTTCATAATCTTTTTTCTCTGTTTCATACGCTTTTTCGACGACGTTAATACTAGCTACCATGTTCGTAAGTAAGAGCATGCCTACGAATAGAGAAGTTATTATCGTTCCGGAAGATAGTTCTGGCATCCCCCAAGCTAGTAACTCTGGAAAAGCAAAAGTCGTATTGCTATGCATCGTTTCTTTTGTTAAGTTCAAGATTCTGAACAATCCCCAACCAAGTAACAAAGAGATCAAGATGGAATAACTTCTTAACCATTTCACACGAGACTTTCCTAGAACGATAGATAAAATTAAGATGAAGAGTGATGTGAGAGCCACTTTGCTATCTGCACCTTCCTGCAGATATCCAATCCCGAGCATACCTTTAATAAAAGAACCACTCAACTGTGAGACGAGAAGGATTAAGTAAGTGCCGGTAACTAAAGGAGTAAAGAGAGCTCTGACCGAACTTATGATGCGAAACATTCCAAGCAGTAGAAAAAGAACGCCGCTGATCAGCATTCCCGCTGTAAGTTGCTGCAGCCCGTCAGCAACCGTTAATGCCCCTGAAGCTACAATCCCCGCGTAAACGGTAAAAACACCCCACCATAATCCAGCAGGTCCTTCATTGATCGGAAGCTTATGTCCGAAAAGTGCTTGCAGAATCGCAGACACTCCAATAATTAAGAATGAACGTTGTAAAAGATCTGCAGTCTCTGCTTGTGTCATTCCAAATGCATCACCAATAGCGATAGGAGCTACTAAACTACCCGCAAGGATAAAAACCA
Source organism: Fictibacillus sp. 7GRE50 (assembly GCF_015903875.1). NCBI lineage: Bacteria > Bacillati > Bacillota > Bacilli > Caryophanales > Fictibacillaceae > Fictibacillus > Fictibacillus sp. 7GRE50. The sequence continues at coordinate 99,968 of NZ_JACZDW010000002.1, read as the reverse complement.
TCCATTGAAGAGAAGAAAACGTTAATTTCATGTAAACACCTTCTGTTATGTATTTCGTCACTATTCATTATAGACCTTTCACTTGATTCGTAGAAAGGAAAGATGTTTATAAATGTAGGTATAGCGGGTAAAACTCCATAAAGCAAGAAAGTATTGATAACGAACATTAGAAAAAATTGTGAATTATTTTATTTGTATACCCTCAAAAAAATGGTAGTGGCCGAATTATATAGATACAGGTTAAGACGACCACAAACAAAGGACGATTCTAATGATGCATAAACTTACACATGATGATGTCATTCAATTGTTAGAGAAACATCTATTAGACTTTGAACAGTTTACGCCTTACTTGTTTACTTCACAGTGGATTCATTCTTTTTGTAAGGATAAAGAAAACGGAAATGAGTTCGAAGTAAAATGGGATACATCAGGACAAGAATTGTTCTTCCGACTGTTGGACAACTTGGATTATGATGATCAATGGAAATGGCTTGGCACATTTCAATACACAGAAGAGGTGAAATCATGAGAATTGATGGACAACAACCCGTTCAGCGAAAATATGATGTGAATAAAGTGTATCAGCAGCCTTCTGTAAAGCCGCCATCATTTGCTAAAGACGAACTATACATATCTAACGAGGCAAAAGTGCTGCATGAAAATGCTCAATTAAACATAAGAGAAAAGAAATTATTAGATATTAAAAAACGCATTGATGCTGGTGAATACCAGATCGATGCGCAAGCGATCGCAAAAAAGATCTCACAATTTTATTCCAATTAAACATTACTTATTTTGATTGTCGTTTTTCTGTCTTAGCAGAGAAACGGCATTTTTTATGAACTCAGGAATCGGAACATTCATTCTTCCTGCATTCTCAATGATTGATAACAATTCATTGGATAAATAAAAAAAGATAGTAGCGGAATGAATGTAATTTCCACCTAGCAATTGGTCGAGAGAATGGGCTGCTGCGACGATCGCAAATATGATCATTTTTTTTAGTATTCCTCTAAAGCCCTCTTTGCTGTTTAATCTGCCTTCGTAGGCTGAAGCAGCCATACCAGTTAGATAGTCTAATACAATAAATACGACAAGTGTCTTAAATAACATGCTTGGTGTACCAAATAAGAAGCTTGCAACTGCTCCTAATGATACTACAGTCATGTTGTATAGCATGGACCATTTTTCCACTCGATCGTTCCCCCTTTGAACTCCAATTTGTATAGTATATGTTTGTACAAACCAATTCGATTTGGCGATTACCTACTACTCGTCCCCTAATTTTTTGAAGCTTTATTTCAAATGTGTTAAATAGTCGAAAAATTAAAAAAATATAGAGTCAGACACGCACTATATCTGTTACAATGAAACAAATCCGGAAAGGGAGGAAAGAAATGCAATGAATAAAATTACGTTAGGCTTGCCTCCACATTGCCACAAAGTAACTTGTGACGGAAGAATGATTAAGATTAAGGATCCTGGTAACAACAAATGGGCGTTTCCGCTCTCTGGTACTGAAAATGCAGTTGTTGATCAAGTGAACGATGAGACAGGATTACTTACCATTCATGGAAAGGATAAGATACTCGCGACACTTGAGATGCCGATTCGTTTTTGTGAAGTGGGCAGAGGCTGGCTCCTTGATAAACTACCTAAAAAGAAACGTGTGAAAATAAAATAAATAACCTTAAAATATCCGCACAGCAGATTCATCTTGCTGTGCGTTTTCCATGTATAAGTGCATATTCTTGTTGAAAAAGAGCTATGAAAGGAAAAGAAATAATCAGGAAAATAAAATGAAAGAAGGAAAAAAATGTTATAATGATTTTGGATACGTGTAGATGGGGTGAATGTATTGGGGAAAAAACACCTGCCTGCACACTTAAATCACATTGCTTGGAATCGAAAAATCATAAATGTATTTTGGGTTGTAATCTTTGTGTCAGTGTGTGTAGAGGTCATTAATAGTTTTTTTACATCTAGGCCATTACAAGAATTTATTGGGATGTACATTGTTCTGCCGACAGCACTTTTGATTTTTATGGTTAGTTTGGCTGAATGGAGTTTTATAAAGAAAACAAAATACATAGATTACATCATTATCTGGACAGCGAGTATGTTCTCCGCAATTTTAATCAGCGTGCACTATGAAATGTATGTCATGTATACGAGTCTGTTTTTCCCTATGCTGATATCGACCATTTATTTTAAAAAGAAGAAAGTGTGGCTGTCGTTTGCTCTTAGCTCACTTACCTTTCTGCTGATCTCCAATTTCCATCCGGTCTTAAGAAATATGAATGCTGTCATGGATCAGGTCTCTATGATTTGCATTCTCTTAACATCAACAGCAATCTGTGTTGGAATTATGAGTAGAGGGTATGAGATGGCGAAAGAGCTTAACAAAGCGCAGGCAGATCATCAAGATTTAATGGTTAAGTCAACAATTATGGAGAAGCAAGTGAAAACAGATGCACTAACAGGTCTGTATAATCATATGGCGTTTTATGAATATATGGATGTGTTGTTGCTTCAAGCAGAAACGTACCATTATCCCGTCCATTTAGCGGTGATGGATATTGACAATTTTAAGAAGATCAACGATACATATGGTCACGGAATTGGAGATGTCGTCTTAAAACGAATTGCGAAAGCGATAAAAGATAATGTCACTACAGATGATTTTGTCGCACGCTACGGCGGAGAAGAATTTGTTGTTATCTTAAATGATATAAATGAGGAAGAAGCTTTTACTTTATTAGAAAAAGTACGATTGGTCATACAAAGGCTTGAACACCCTGAAGTTAAGGAAGAACATATAACAATTAGTACAGGGTTGCAAACGTACAGAAGAGGCATGCATAAACAGGCATTCTTTGAAGGTGCCGACAATAGCTTGTACGTTGCAAAGAGGCAAGGGAAGAACAGAGTCATTACTGAAGGATACAGTGAAGCTATACATATTTAATAAGTCACTTATTTGCAGCAAGAGATATCTTGCTGTTTTTTCTTTTTCTTCTAAAATCCTTGTCCATGCATATGTTTGTAAAAGATATGGCCATGGAGGTGAGGGCATGAGTAGTCGAATGAAACAAATACTGCAGATAGCCGCCACTTACATCGGCACTGTTGTCGGTGCTGGGTTTGCTACTGGAAGAGAAATCGTTGAATTTTTTACTAGATACGGCTCAGCTGGATTTGCCGGCATTCTGATCAGTGGTTTTCTTTTTATCATGATTGGTACAAAGCTAATGATCATGGCAAAGCGACTAGGTGCAACTTCTTTTGATGAGATGAATCAATACTTGTTTGGAGCGATTGCCTCAAGAATCGTCAACGTTTTAATGATGATCATGCTCTTTGGAGTCACTGGAGTCATGTTATCAGGTGCAGGAGCATTGTTTTGGGAACAACTTCATCTTCCGTTTCAATTGGGAATTGTTTTTACACTACTCGTAACCTATTTAGTTATGAAAAAAGGCATAGAGGGGATTCTTTGGACAAACTCATTGATTGTCCCCATCATGATATTCTTTTCTATCGTTTTGTCGGTATCAATGTTTGATCTATCTGAAGGTAGGCAGCTGTTTGTTGAAAGTGACTTTGTTGGAGATTGGAGATGGCTTGTAAGTTCATTTGCTTATGCAGCATTTAACTTAACCCTTGCACAAGCTGTCCTTGTTCCTTTATCACGAGAAGCTAATGATGAATCGGTTATTAAGTGGGGCGGCTTTTTAGGTGGCTTAGGATTAACTTTTATTCTATTAAATAGCCACTATGTTCTCTATTCTGTTCCGCGTGTATTGAGTTATGAGATACCAATCGCGGAAATAGTAGGAGGTCTTGGCGTAGCTGTACATTATATTTTTGTAATTGTGATCTATGGGGAGATTTTCTCAACATTAATAGGTAACATTTTCGGACTTGCAGGTGCATTGCAAAGAAATGTTAGGTTATCCAATCAAGTCATCTTAATCGCTTTGATGACAGGAAGTTACTTGTTGAGTCAAGTAGGCTATTCTGAGCTTCTTCATTATTTGTATCCAGTCTTTGGTATAATCGCAATTATTTTTTTAGGTGTTGTTTCTGCTAAAAAACTAACTTGATGCATATCGTTTATATAGGATTGTTTTTTTAGATGTTGTGAAATTGTTGGAAGGGAAAAGAGCCGATGGCGTATTACAATAAATTAGTGCGAGATAAAATACCAGAACTGCTTGAACAGGCTGGGAAGAAAGGAACTTTTCGGATTCTTGGAAATCAGGAGTTCGAAACAGAACTGAAGAAAAAGCTAACAGAAGGTGTGAAAGAATATCGAGAAGTCAAAAATGAAATAGATGCTGCGGAAGAACTGGCGGAGCTGTTTGAGATCTTGATCGCATTAACGAAAGTACATGATCTTACTCTGAGAGAATTGGATGAGATCAGGCAGGAAAAGGCTCAAAAACAAGGGCGTTTTCACGAGCGTCTCTTCCTGATCAAGGTAGAAGACTAAAGGGGTCTGACCCCAGACAAATACAAATTTAAAAAATTTGTATTTGTCAGAAATACATACTTTGACTACACTGTATACTCGTAATCTATATTCCTATCAATACGGGCTAAAACAAGCTAACGCACTGCTTGTTTTAGCTCGTTTTTCTATAAATAAAGAAAAAACATGCAAAATAAGTTTGACAAACAAGCATGAAACAGCATAAGATTAGAGTGCCACGTGGAAATAAGAGGTAACGGAGGAAAATATTATGTTTTCTGAGGAAAGAAGAGAAAAGATTTTAGAAGTGCTTAAGAATGAAGGTCGAGTGCTTGCAAAAGAATTATCTGATGCCCTCCAAGTTTCGATTGATTCTATTCGCCGGGACTTATCATCTCTAGAGGATAACGGGCTACTTAAACGCACGCATGGTGGCGCAATTCCTGTGACAGAAGTAAAAAAAGGACCTACATCAAACGCAGTTCGTTTTGGAGAAGGATCTAAGTATGAGAGAGCAATAGCGAAGGAAGCTGTGAAGTACATCAAAGAGAACGATACTATTTTCCTAAGTGGAGGAGGAATGCACCATGAGATTGTAAAGCATCTTCCACACTACCGATTAACTGTTGTGACGAACTCTCTTGTAACAGCTGAAATACTTCGCGAAAAAGATAACATTGATCTTTATGTGGTCGGAGGAAAAGTGAAGAGATCAGGAAATATGACGGATGCACTAGTAACAAATCTGATCGGTCAGTATTCGTTTGATGTTTCATTCGCAACAGGTGGAGGGATCTCTGAAAGAGGTATCAGTACGGCGACGCCTGAAGTAGCTGCTTTTATGAATGCAGTTGGAATGGTCTCCCGTAAAAGTATCGGTGTATTTCCACATTACAAAATAGGGGTTAACGCGTTTGCGAAAGTTGGGCCAGTTTCCAATTTAGACGTTGTAATCACAGATGATGATGCGCAAAGAGACCATCTGTCAGCCATTGAACAGCAAGGAGTTAGTGTAGTAATTGCTCAATCAGAATTCAGCCAGCAGCACTCAGCTTCAGAAACAGAATAATTTTCTTTTTTATAAAAGACCCCCAAATGTGGAGGTCTTTTTATTATTCGTTACTCATCATTAAAGCGAGGTCTCCTACTTCTGACGAAAGGAATACAAGTGGTCCACCTGTTCCTATTGATCCATTTTTTGAAGAAGGTAACGTTATCCTTTCGTCACCTATCGTATTTCGAAGATCCGTTCGTAAATGATCGGGTTCATTTTTTGTTTTAATCGTAATATCACCAAGATTGGATTTAGCGATAATATCTTTCTTTATATGAAGAAGGTGTATGTCGATATCACCAACGTCTGACTTTGCTGACACAACACCAGTTACATCTTCAAGAAGGATATCTCCTAGATTTGTTTGAAGATCGATGTTATTAGCTTTAATAGCGTGCATCTTGATGTCTGATGTATCTGAGTTTACTTGAAGTCTTTTATACTCAGCTTTGGGAAGTTTAATGAGTAATTCGTAATCACCAGAGAATAGCGAGAACAATTTTGTATTCTTTTTTTGTATAGCTTGAATCGTTAACTTGTTTTTATTATTTTTTACAGAGAGTGAAAAGTCATCGGAGTATTTCTTTTCCGTCTTTCCTTTCATCGATATACTTATTTGATCACCATTATGAGGCAGAACAAATACATCTCCTACACTGCTTTCAATCTTAATTTCGTTAATGGAGGAGGCAACAATCGATTTTTGCTCATTTATTTTTGCAAGATTAAATGGAGATTCACCCATCATAAATAGAACGGCATTGCCTATTATTGAAATACCGATTAAGAAGTAAGCTGTTCGTAGTATCTTTTGAATCATGAGTATCTCCTCCTAATGATTCTCAGGTTGTAGGTAAGGTATCTTAAGATTAATTTGTAAACAATTCTTGATGATTTGATCGAACCTACTAGCAATAAGAGTCCTAGACCTACTAAACCGAAAATAAGAAAAATATCCTTTAAGAAGTTGATCGTTAATCCGTCTTGAATGAGCAAAAGAATTGGTGATATGAGGAATGCACCTGATATCACGATCATCACGAACGGCCACAATAATAGTACGATAAACGGTGCTAAGACAAAAATAAGGTTAAATAAGCCTAATCCCAATGTTGCAGCTACTGCACGAAATACATTCGTTAAAGAAGGATCTTCTTCTGCTTTTGTAATTTCTGTTTGTGCGAGGATTTCCTTGGCGATCTTGGCAGGACTTCCTAGACCTTTAATGATATCTTCGTCTGTTCTTCCACTCTCATAACCCATCTCAAAATATTCTTCGTAATCATCTAAAACTTCTCTTTGTTCACTAGCTCCAAGTGGTTTTATGTTTTTTGCTATTTGCTGTAAAAACTGATTTTTGTCCACATTATTCCTCCTCTAACATTTCGCTTACCCCTTTTGTAAACTGTTTCCATTCATCCACAAGAATTTCTTTCATCTCTATTCCTTTTTCTGTAATCTTATAGTACTTTCTCGGTGGTCCTTCTGTAGATTCCATAAGATAAGTGGAAAAGAGGCCTTCTTTTGTTAATCTTCTAACGAGTGGATAGATCGTACCTTCTGAGATCTCGAATTTTTTGGATATCTCTTCCACTAATTCATAGCCATATCGATCTTTTTGTGAAGTGAGAACTAAAACACATAGTTCAAGAACCCCTTTTTTAAACTGAACGTTCACTAAATACATCACCACTTTACTTAGTACTGTTTATTGCAAGGTACTGTCAAAACAAATATTACCATCTTTATCTTATGAACTCAAGCCTGAATTTGGAAAATTTAAAAGTAGACTATAAAAAGATTTGGCTTTCAAAAGTAAACACCTTATAAAAATTGTGACAATGGAATTCACATCTGGAAATAGAGTGTTAGATTTTATTACACATGAAAGGTTATGGATGTGAGATTAACTTATCCTAATAAATAGAAGGAAGTTCAGTGAATCAAATTTGAAATGAGGTGATTACGTTGTTGCATTCTTCTCATTTTTCATCAGAAGAAAAGCTTATGATTCGTGAACTGAAGAAGAAAATAAGACATGAATCGAATGTAAAAGAAAAAAAGGAACTTGAACGACAGCTCAATAATCTGATCGAGAAAGCTTTTATCAAAAAACAGTTATCACGGCGAAAGGAACTCTGAATTTTTCCGACTCTATAGAACACATTTTCAAAAACTGAATTAACTGTCTTTTTAGCGAGGTAGTGACAGCTCAATGTTGTATGTGTTAAAGTGACACTAGTCTTTTTCAGATGGACATTTTGTTTTGTAGGTTTTTTTAGGGAGTGAACACAACATGAATCAAGACGCAGCATTGAAAAAAGATATTGGGCTTTCCGTAGCCATGTCCATCGTTATTGGAACGGTTATTGGATCAGGGATTTTTATGAAACCTGGAAGTGTGCTTGAGTATACAGGAAATTCCAACCTTGCACTATTAGCTTGGGCACTTGGAGGGTTGATCACGTTAGCTGGCGGATTAACGATCGCTGAAGTGGCAACGCAGATTCCAAAGACAGGTGGTTTGTATGTCTATATGGAAGAAGTATACGGTAAGCTTTGGGGATACTTGAGTGGTTGGGTTCAAACTGTTATTTATGGGCCGGCGGTAATCGGTGCTCTAGGATTATATTTCGGTTCTTTAATGGTACATTTATTCTCGTGGAAAGAATACTTAGGACCTTGGATTGGAATAGGAACTGTACTTTTTCTCACCGTCGTTAATAACTTTGGCACAAAGTATGGAGGTTTTATCCAAAATATATTTACGATAGGAAAACTGGTTCCGATCGTGCTGATCATTGTTTTTGGATTAACACAAGGAAATGAACAGATCTTAAATGCTTCAAGTGGAGCAGTTGTTGAAATATCAATGGGTGCAGCGATTTTAGCGACACTTTTTGCTTATGATGGCTGGTTGATGGTTGGATTCGTAGCAGGTGAGATGAAGGATCCCGGAAAAACGTTACCTAAAGCTATTATTGGTGGAATCTTGGTCGTTATGGCAGCGTATCTGTTAGTTAACATTGCACTGTTTCACATTTTACCTGCTTCAGAAATCGTAAGACTAGGAGAGAATTCTGCATCATCAGCAGCAACGATCCTTTTTGGACCACTAGGCGGGAAACTAATAGCAGTCGGCATCGCGGTATCCATATTTGGTTGTTTGAACGGTAAGATTTTAACCATTCCACGCGTTCCTTTTGCTATGGCAGAAAGAAATCAGCTTCCGATGGCAAAAACGTTCAGCTCAGTCAGTGAAAAATATGGAACTCCTATCGCTGCTACGTATTTGCAAGTAGTGATTGCTATTATGATGATGATTGTTACAGATCCAGATTATCTATCGGAAATGGCTATATTTGCGGTTTACATCTTTTATATATTTGCTTTTTATGCTGTGTTTAAACTGCGTAAACGCAATAAAGACCAAAAGCGAGTCTATAGCGTACCGTTATTTCCAGTCGTTCCTATTTTCGCGATCTTAGGCTCTTTGTATATTGTTGTCGCGACTATACTCAACGACCCTATTGATAGTTTTACGGCAATCTTTATAACTGTTGCTGGACTGCCCGTTTATTACTGGCTAGAGCGTAATAAAAAACAAGACTCTTTATAAAGGAGATCTTGTTTTTTTGCATGATAAAACCCGCCTAAAACAATAGGCGGGTTATTCAAATAATCGTTTATACGCTTAATAGTTCTTTCATTTCACGATAACGTGAAGATAGACTAGCTGGTGATACGCCATACTTTTTAGCCGTTTCTGCTTGAGTTGAAGCGATACCTCTAATGTCTTTTGAGACGAGGTAATCAAGAGCAGCCGCATAGATCTCTTCTTTACGGATAGCAGGCTTACTTTCTGTAATGTACTCGCTCCAAAGCTTTTCTGCTTCTTCAACAACTTCTGTCTCAGCGTTCGCTTTAACGAGTTCAGTTACAGCGTTGTATTTTTCATCTTTCAAATCCGTTGCTTCTTCCGTTTTTTCAACTTTTGACGTTGTTGTAACAGTTGCTGTGTTCTCAGGTTGAGACTGAGGCACACCAGCACTAATATCAATCAAAGAGAGCTGAAGTACAGCAGGGAACTCGCTTCTAAATATTTCGTTCGCATCGCTTTGTGGCTGAATATCTTCTATCGCAGCTTTTAACGGTGGAAGTTCAGTCATAGGCATTTCCACATATCCAACATAAAACTCATGGTTGATGCCGTTTGAAACGAGTGTTCCAAGTAGAGCACTTTCTGTTTTTGGCTTTTCAGCAGCATTGATTGTTACATCATACACAGCTTCTGTCCAAATATCCTGTACGGTAAAGATGAATCCTGTCTTCTGCTCAATTACTTTATAAAGGGATGGTGAAGCTGTTGTCCAACCAGCTAGTATTTCCGCGACTTCTGGTTTAACAGCGTTCTTCACTTTCTCTACATAAAGTTGTACAGGCGTTTTATTATCCTTAATCTCTGAGCAGAAAATTTCCCAACAAACTGCAATATTTGCGTATGTTTGTTCTTGCTCTTTAGCCACAGGGTACTTTTTCACATACTTGGATGTACGTTCAGCTAAATCCTGCTGATAGTTCTCCAAGGCATATTTGATGAGTCCTTCTTGATGGAAGGATACTTCACGTGTTTGCTCTTCTTTATGTAAGCAACATTTTTTATATTTTTTTCCGCTGCCACAATAGCACGGATCATTTCTTCCTATCATTGACATGCTATTCCTCCAGTAAACCACTTACTTATCCTGTACATACTAGCATAAATCGGTTTTTTTTCAAACTACAAATCATCAGACACTATTTTATCACAAAAATGTCTCAGAAAAAATCATTCAATAGGTTGGTTTTTTTGGGAACTGAAACCTTTTTCTTCTAAAAAGCGTCTAAGCGAAAAAGGGGGTATCACGATATGTGGAAAAAATGGAAATTGTGGGTATTTGTTGCTGTACTTCTGTTGAGTGCATGCAGCAGTGAGAGCAGTTCGAAAAGTGATAAAGCTATAGATCAAGATAGTGGTGGGACACAGTCAGAAGCCAAGGTAGAGAGTTCATCAGAAGAGGGAAGTAGGAATGGTGAATCAGATAATGATAAAGCGGAACAGCAACTAAAAAACCAAAGGAAAGTAATTTATAACGCTGAACTCATGATCGCAGTGGATAAATTGCAAAGCTCGATGGAGACTGTTCGAGAAACGGCAGAGAAGACAGGCGGATATATCGTTGAGTCTACTACTAGTATAGGTGAAAAGAATGATGAATCTGGTGTGATGGTTGTTCGTGTGCCGATGAAAAGTTTTCGTGTGTTTTTAGATGATGTTCGAAGTTTAAGTAAAGGAACACCATACGAAAATGTTACTGGAGAAGACGTTACAGAAGAATATGTTGATCTGACTTCACGGTTGAAAGCAAAGCAACAAGTTAGGGAACGTCTTGAGGCTTTTATGAAGGACGCACAGAAGACAGAAGACTTATTAAAGATATCTGGTGACCTAGCTGCCGTACAAGAAGAGATAGAACAGGTAGAAGGGCGCTTAAACTTTTTGAAAAATCAAAGTGATTACTCAACGGTTACGATACAATTTGAAGTGAAAAATTTAAAAGCGCAAGAACTTCAAACAGAAGGGTTAAATACGTGGGCAAAAACGAAGGTGCTTTTTATGGATACGGTGAACTTTTTAATGTCTGCGATTTCATTAATTGTAGTGAGTATTTTAGGATTAGCACCGATTTGGCTGATCGTAATTATTGTGGTTTATGTATGGTGGCGGAGACGAAAAACAGAACAAAAGAAAAAGCCGGAATCACCGACAACTATGTCTTAAGAGATGTGTGTTTAACTTGTCAGTAACTGGGACGTCAGAAACACCCTCTGCAGCACGGATGATCCGTTTGCTGAAAGGGTGTTTTGGCTCTTACGGCACCTTTTAAGTGGTGTGCCGTTTTAAAGCACTAGCTGAGAAACGCTTTGTATTCTGCGCTTAATTTCATAAAACGTTCTTTATCTTTTGTATCCAAGGCAATGTCAATTTCTCTCTCATAATACGCTTTGTAATAATTGTGAAGGGCCTCATCTAATACCATTTGGGCAATAAGGCTGAAGGCAAATGGGTCTCTTTTTTGTTGTTTGTATTGCACCATCTCATTTTGGTTCTTGTTAAAAGAAGTGTTTTTGTCTTTCATCCTGTTTCCCTCCTTAAAATTATCTCCCTATCCAATTAACCTTTTATGTTTCTAGGTTTCTACTAGTATACTGAGCAAGATGCCTAATGACAACCATTTTATTTGAAAATTCTGAAAAAATTTATACATTGTATCTAAAGTGCTATGTTTTCACCACCTTTTGGAAAAAATGTTAATGATTTGTCATTTTTATTTCTGTTTGCTGCTCTTTGTTACAATTGTTTAAATTCTATTTTTTTTATGTTGTAATAGTGTGTTAGTTATTATTTCCCCGTATTTAAAGATGGTTAAACTTTTTGAAACACGTAACCTAAAAATAATTGACATTATTGTTTATGTATGAGTAGGATTGTGTTAACTCAATAATGTCATTTTCGCTAGGGGTGCTTATTTTAAGCTGAGAGAAGGTTATGACCTTCGACCCTTTGAACCTGATCCAGTTCATACTGGCGTAGGGAAGCGGTGTGGATAACAGTTTCCTTTATGAAATGAAATTTTAAGCCACCCGCCAATCAGCGGGTGGCTTTTTTTGCATTAGGAATTAGGAGGTAGATGAATATGGGACAACTGATAAAGGTAAGTAAAGCACTTACGATTGCAGGATCAGATAGTGGCGGTGGTGCAGGTATTCAGGCTGATCTAAAGACGTTTCAAGAATTAGGCGTGTATGGTATGTCGGTCCTTACGGCAGTCACTGCACAGAATACGACAGGCGTTCAAGGCGTATATCCAGTTTCTATAGAAGGTTTAGAAGCTCAGTTAGCGTCTATAGGCAGTGACTTGACGCCGGATGCGATAAAGACTGGAATGCTCTTTTCAGGTGATTATATTGAGAGAACAGCTTATATGATAACTAAATTCGGATGGAAAAACGTAGTGGTCGATCCAGTTATGATCGCAAAAGGTGGGGCAACATTGTTAGGAGAAGAAGCATTACATGCTATGAAAACATGTATGCTACCGCTCGCGAAGATCGTCACACCAAACATTCCTGAAGCTGAAGCATTAACAGGTATAACGATAAACAGCAGCGAGGCTAGAGAAGAGGCGGCAAGAGTTTTGTTTGATTCGGGTGCTGATCATGTTGTAGTAAAAGGCGGACACTTTGGAAACGGTGAATTTGTTTCGGATCTCGTATTTAATGGCATAGAGATGATTGAACTTGTAGAGAAGCGGATTCAAACGAAAAATACTCACGGAACGGGTTGTACGTTTTCAGCAGCATTGGCTGCAGAGCTTGCATACGGGAAAAAGGTCGATAGTGCGATCGTGCATGCTAAGAAATATATACAGACCGCAATTGAACATGGAATCGATGTTGGTTCAGGTCATGGACCGGTCAATCATTTTGCCTATAGGAGGATTGCACATGAACAATACTAGGATACAAGAATGGAAAACGTTTGTTTCACAGATTAGAGCAGAAAAGCCACTCATTCATCATATAACGAATAATGTCACCATGAACTTTCTGGCCAATGGAGTCCTCTCAGCAGGAGGGAGTCCAATGATGGTGCATGACGCATGTGAAGTTGAAGAAGCTGTAGGGGTTGCCGATGCGTTAGTCCTGAACATTGGAACAATAGATGAAGCTTCAGCAAAATCTATGATACTCGCACTTCGTAAAGCATTGTACGCTGAGGTTCCAGTTGTCCTTGATCCAGTAGGAGTAGGTCTATCATCATTCAGGCAAGAGCTCGTAAAGAAGTTGTTGTTTGAATATTCAGAATTTAAGGGGGTCAGACCCCGAACAATTCTGACAATTTGCGGAAATGCTGCTGAAATGCAGTTTCTGGCTGAAGGGGCTTGGGAAGGAAAAGGTGTGGATGGTGATTTGGCGACGTCTGAAGATGATCTGATCAAGCTTGCGGGGGCTGCGGCAAAGCAAACAGGCTGTCTTATCGCCATGACTGGAAGTAAGGATGTTATTTCAGATGGTGAAAAAGCTATCGTGCTTTCTCATGGGGATCCGATGCTTTCTTATGTCACAGGGACAGGATGCTTTGCTACCTCAATGGTAGCTCTATATCAAGCCAACCTGAAAAAAGAAGTCACGAAGGAGACAGTAAACATGCCAGTCTTAGAACGAACCGCATTAGCTATATTAATGCTTACTAAAGCGGCAGAAGAAGCTGTTAAAACTGCTCAAGGACCAGGAAGCTTTCAACAAAATCTTCTTGACCAGCTTTTTCAGTTAGAGACTACCCATGAAATATTTCATGAAACAATCCACTGGCAAGATCACATGTTGAAGGAAGGGGCAAATAGATGAGAACCAAAGCTAAAACACGTTTAGAACAAAATCTATCACTTTATTTTGTAGCTGGAACGATGAACTGCAGTTCACCAGAAGATTTTTATCGTATTCTCTTGCAAGCGATCGAAGGCGGGATTACTGCCTTTCAGTTCCGGGAAAAAGGTGTGAACTGTTTAAGTGGTCAGAATCAGTTAGAAATGGCAAATCGTGCAAAGAAAGTTTGTGAAGAACATGATGTTCTTTTTATCGTGAATGACGATCTAGACTTGATGAAGGCGGTTGATGCAGATGGCCTTCATGTTGGTCAGACAGATGGAAAGCTGGATATCATACGCCGTGAAACAGAAGGTAAACTATTAGGTGTTTCGGCACATACTCTAACTGAGGCAGCCGACGCTATCAAACATGGTGCGGATTATATCGGCGCAGGTCCGATCTATCAAACGTCCACAAAAGCTGATGCGAAGATTCCGGTAGGAGTTGATTTAATCAGAGAACTTCGCAGCAACCAGATAAACGTCCCACTTGTTGGGATCGGTGGAATCACACTTGAAAACGCGAGTAAGGTCATTGAAGCAGGTGCTGATGGTGTTGCAGTTATCTCAGCAATCAGTGGTGCAATAAATCCTACATCCGCTTCCGTTAATCTGCTTCATTCTATCCATCGTGCAAAAGAGAATCGTAAGTGAAGATTTCTGTCCAAAAGATTACTGTAATGGCGATGTTGGTCGCAATTGGGACAATCTGTTCTCATTTGTTTTGGATTCCTGCTGGGGTGGCAAAAGCGTTTCCCGTTCAGCACGCGATCAACGTGATGGCAGGTGTGACACTTGGACCCATTCCGGCAGTTATTATAGCTTTTAGTATCGGCTTGTTGCGTAACTTATTTGGAATCGGTTCATTGCTTGCTTTCCCAGGAGGAATGATCGGGGCATTTGTAGCAGGGTACCTTTATAAAAAGGGAAGAAAGTATGTCTTTGCCGTTATAGGCGAATGGATAGGGACAGGGATCATCGGAGCTATTATAGCAGTGCCAGTAGCTACAGTTTTTCTAGGAACAAAAACTGGCGCATTCTTTTTTGTCACTCCTTTTTTAGTCAGTTCAATTGTGGGTGGAGTAATCGGTTTGTTAGTCATCCGTGTACTTCATAAAAATGTTGCAGCAAAAAACTGGCTAAGATCGAACCAAGAAAAATCTGTATGAAGAAAGGCACCAGATAGGCCTCCACATCGTACACTATGTACTATCAACCGGTGAATAGGGGGCCGATATGATGAAAAAACGTCCAAAACGCTGGGTGTATACAGAAATGGTTCTCATGTTCTTAGGACTACTTTTGGCTATTTATAACGGTAAGACTTGGGAAAGTCCAACTGTATTATTTTCAATCTTGATGGTGATTTTTATTTTTCGTGCAGTAGAGCGAAAAATTTTTAATCAAAAAACGGAATTTTGGTTGAACGCAGGAATGGCCACGGTCTTTTTCATCCTTGGAATCGGACCGTTCGTATAAGGAGTATAAAAAAAGCAGGCTGAAGAGAAGTCAGTCTGTTTTTTTGTTTCTTTCTATAGGCAAACGTATATTTTTTTCAAATCTTTGACAAAATGACGAGTAACGTAATAAAATAATTTTACGTAAAGTTATATTTTTACGTCAGGTCAAATAATGAAGTGAGGTGATGAGAGTGAATAGGAATCAAAGCATGCCAGAGACGTTTATTGTCACAGAACCAGAACAAGCAGCTGCGCTATTGCATCCTGTAAGATCTGAGCTCATAAGTTTGTTAAAGGAGCCGCGTTCTGCGACAGAGCTATCAAAAAGAATGAACGATTCCGCTCAAAAAATGAATTATCATCTTAAAGCACTTGAAAAAGTAGGCCTTGTAGTACGTGCAGGCACAAGGAATGTAAGAAACCTTGTAGAAGTTCTATACGTAAGTGTCGGCCGTTCGTTTTTATTGTCAGATTCACTAGGTCTCTCTGCTGACACGATGAAAAAGCTCCAAGATCAAACCGCTCTTGCTCATGTGTTATCACTCACTGAGAAGATCAAACGAGATGCCATTTCCTTAATGGAGCAGTCGGAAGATGAAGAGATACCAAGCGCAGTGATGGAAATGGAACTAGCACTTTCCAACGTTGAACACCGCAATCATTTTTTGCAGGAATATGCAGATATGCTCACCACTCTCATTCAAAAACACCACAAACCGAACGAAGAGAATGCAAAGATGTACCACGTTTCAATGGCGATGTATCCAAAACCTGAAGGAGGCGGCACAACGTGAATAAGGAGAATAAAAGTACGGTTATCCCAATCAATCGCGAAGCAGCAAGTGATGATACTAACATCATTCCTATGAAAACAGAAGTACAGGTTACAGAAACAGAAACGGTACAGGAACCAGCTAAAATTATTTTTATCACATCAGGATTTGGAAAAATACATGTTACACCAAAAACAAATACAAACCCGATGGCAATCGCAGCCTAACTAGGAGGAAGACAGATGAATCTAATTCCAATGGTAGTAGAATCTACAAATCGCGGAGAGCGGTCTTACGATATTTACTCACGCTTGTTAAAAGATCGAATCATTATGCTGGGGAGCGCGATCGATGATAACGTAGCAAATTCCATCGTTGCTCAATTACTCTTTCTAGCAGCTGAAGATCCTGACAAAGACATCTCCATCTACATCAACTCACCAGGAGGTTCTGTTACTGCGGGGCTAGCGATCTATGACACGATGCAATTCATTAAACCCGATGTTTCGACTATCTGCATCGGCATGGCGGCTTCAATGGGAGCTGTTCTCATGGTAGCTGGTGCAAAAGGCAAGCGTTATGCGCTTCCGAACGCAGAAGTGATGATACACCAGCCGTTAGGTGGAACACAAGGGCAGGCATCAGATATGGCGATTCACGCGAAACGCATCTTACAAACACGCGAGTTGTTGAATAAGATCATTTCTGATCGATCCGGCCAGCCGATTGAAAAGGTGGAAAAAGACACAGACCGTGATTATTTCATGTCTGCAGAGGAAGCATTAAAATACGGGATCATTGATAAAGTGATCGAAAAGATCTAGAAATTGAATAAGAGCAAGGTAAGAAGCCAGCCATGAACCATGGGCTGGCTTCTTGTATGGGGTCAGTCCCCAAACAATTTATTTCCCGTGTTGTTTTGAGATTTTCTTCGCGGGTGTTTGCTTCATTTTGAATGTAAAATACGTGCGATTTCGTTTTGGTCTATCTGAATATGGTAATCTAATGTAAGTTACATAATTTAAAAGTGTATGAGCTTTTAAAGATAAACGAAAGAAGGAATGAAGGATGTCAGCTCCAACAGGCAAGTCGATAGATTCATCTTCTAACCAACAAAAAACGATCTATTCCATTCTTTTTGCCATAAGTTTTGTACATTTATTAAACGATTCCATGCAGGCTGTTATACCAGCTATCTTTCCAATTTTAGAGAAATCAATGAATCTGACTTTTACTCAGCTTGGATGGATTGCTTTTACTTTAAACATCACATCTTCCATCATGCAGCCGGTGATTGGTTGGTATACGGATAGAACAACTTCACCTTATATACTCCCAGTTGGAATGATGGCGAGTTTAGTAGGTATGCTGGGGATCGCGTTTGCGGATTCCTTTTATATGATTATCATTTCAGTTATTGGTATTGGTTTAGGCTCTGCTGTCTTTCATCCTGAAGGGTCTAGAGTCGCTTATATGGCAGCTGGAAACCGTCGAGGACTAGCACAATCCATCTATCAAGTCGGAGGGAATACAGGGAGCTCACTGGCCCCTGTGATGACTGCGCTCGTTTTCGTACCGCTCGGACAGTTCGGAGCTGTATGGTTTACTTCGCTAGCGGCTATCGCTATCTTCGTATTGTTTTATGTTTCCGGCTGGTATGCCAAACAGCTTGTTCATTTCCCGCGTGTTCAAAAGCAAACCGGTGAGAAAAAGAAAATTGATAAGAAACGAAAAAACCAAGTTATCGGAGCGATGGCACTGCTCGTCTTTTTAGTTTTTGCACGTTCTTGGTACTTCTCTGGAATCGGCAACTATTATCAATTTTATTTGATCGATGATTATGGACTTACTATTAGACAAGCACAAATCTACTTGTTTGTTTTCATGGCTTCAGGTGTACTTGGAACTTTCTTTGGAGGACCAATCGCAGACCGGTTAGGAAAACGAAACATGATCTTTTGGTCGATGGTCGGGTCAGCACCACTCGCTTTACTTCTACCCCACGTAGGGTTATGGGCTGTTATTCCTTTGTTTTTCTTGATCGGCTTTATCTTGAACACGAGTTTTTCGGTGACTGTCGTATATGCCCAAGAGCTTGTACCTGGTAGAATCGGTATGGTATCAGGTTTGATCGTTGGTCTGGCGTTTGGTATGGGAGCCCTCGGGTCGGTAGTGCTTGGTAAGGTCGCTGACGTGACGAGCATCTCAAACACGATGTTCTTGATCAGCTTCTTACCGTTAGTCGGATTGTTAACGGTCATGCTGCCTACAGATAAGACTCTTGAGAAATGGTCTTCTGGGGTCTGACCCCAAACAAAGACATTTCTCTTCAATATGTCTTTCTCACAAAAACAAAGCCCCCTGTCTCTTTAGAGACAGGGGGCTTTGTTTAGTTATTCAATCGTCTATATCTGGCACTTGCGAACATGAATATGCCATATGAGATAAAGCCGAGTGATACGATTGCAAGAAGCACTGGACCAAACGGTTGTGACGCAAGCTCCAAGAGTGCGCCATCCAAACCCCGAGTCTCTTTTGGATCAGCAAGTATAGCCGTACGAACTAGAAAGAACGCAATAATCATAAAAACGATACCGCGGGCAGCCATTCCAAATGTTCCAATATAACCGCTCCATCGCCATTCTTTTTTATTCATTTCATTCTTCTTTAAGTCGCGTTTAAATCGATGTGTAAAGGCTCGAAACATAAATACGATTCCTGTTATGGCAAAAACAATACCTCCAATAGCGACTAACAGTTGACCAAAAGGCTGTGAGAGCATTTGTGCAGAAAGCGTTTGGTAAGTTTCATCAGAAGATTTTGCTCTTGCACGAAACAATATGCGTAAAGAACTGATACACATGGCGATATAAACGCCTGCAATAATTAAAAAACCTAACCTATTAAACCATCTTTTCCAGTCATGCTTCACACATTCAGGATCGAAAAGAGCTTTAACAATCTGCCAAAAAGCAAACGCACTCAAGCCTAAGGAAAGCAAAATCAATAATATTGGACCAAAAGGCTGTTGAGCGATCGTATAGAGTGCTCCGTTTGAACTTGCTTCACTCGGATGCTTTCCAATAGACATGATTAAAGCAAGAATGCCGATAATGATGTAAACGATACCTTTTGAAAGATAACCGATACGTGCAGTACGGTGGACCCAAGGGCGATAGGACTCAAAACGACTTTTAATTTTATCTTTAACTGTTGGTTTCTTTACAAAAGGCTGTTTCACGATGAGTACTTTTCTCCTTTCACAGTAAATTACTTCTAGACTCAGGTGGGTTATAGAGCAAGTAAATACGGTATACGTTACTGATGATCGTCTTTAAGACAGCATAAGTAGGGATGGCTAAAAGCAGACCGATAAACCCAAATGCTGCACCTGCCATGAGTACGACTAGGATGATGGTGAGCGGATGGATACGAAGCTGTTTTCCCATGATTTGAGGAGACAAAATATTTCCCTCTACTTGTTGTACAACGAGCGTTACGATTGCGACTTTTACAGCCATAAACGGGTCTTGGATCAAACCTACTAAAAGAGCAGGAAACACCCCGATAAACGGTCCTAAAAAAGGAATCACATTTGTTAGAACTGCAAAAAGAGCAAGCACTAATGCAAACTTTAATCCGATCAATAGATACCCCGCAAACATAAAAATACCTACAAACCAAGCAACGAGAACTTGACCTTTTATGTAGGAGGACAGGGTAGAGTCTATGTCTCTAACAATCGCTGCGACTTCATGCTCCATGTGATGAGGAGTAAACCTTAAAAAATAGTTAAAAAATTTCTTATCGTCAAGCAACAAGTAAAAAAGAATAAAAGGGACCACTAACAATACTAAAGCAATGTTTGTCAATGTGGCTACAAGAGCAATAACATCTTTTGAAACGGTACTTGTAAACTTTTCAAGCCGTTGTGTGGCTAACTTTGTTATATGTGTGCTGTCGACGAATGATTTTTTGCTTCCAGTAATCATCGTGCCTGTCTTTTCAGTAGCTTCACCAATCTTTTTCGGGAAATCGTCAGTGATACTAGAAAGCTGATCGGCTACAACGGGGACGGTTAGCGTGGCAACACTAGATATCGCTAAGATCAAACCGACCATCACTACCATGATGGCTACAAACTTAGGGACTTTTTTCTCCATTAAAAAACGTATGACCGGTCTAAGCAGATAATAAAGCAACCCAGCGATAAACAAAGGAAAGAAAACGCTAGATATAACAAGATAAAGGAAGTCAAGCAGGTAATCAATTTTCCCTAGTAAATAAAGGATCATTAATAGTAAAACTGAGCCTGCGGCGTACTTGAAAAATGAGTGCTGATACCACATTAAATCTGACCTCCATTTCATAATAGTAGTCTTTTCCCTTTTTAGTAATTCGTAATCTTATTTTGATAATAAAATAATTGACTTTTTCTAAGAGCGCTGATAGATTGTAAGTGTAAATGTAAACGTTTACGTAACAAGAAAGCAGGGAGATGTTTTGAATCCGACAATAAAAGATGTTGCTAAGCATGCAAACGTTTCAATCGCTACAGTATCTCGGATTGTAAACGGGTTGCCTGGCTATTCGGAGGAAACAAAGAAAAAAGTTCAGCAATCTATCGAAGCACTCGGTTATCAGCCTAACGCCATCGCACGCGGGCTCATCAACAAGCGGACACAGACGATAGGGGTTCTTTTTCCGGATGTATCCGGAATGCTTTCATCAGAAGTATTAGAAGGTGTAGAGAATGCAGCTCACGACGAAGGGTTCAGCGTAATCGTCTGCAACACGACTTCGAGTGGGAAGAGAACCGTGAAATATTTGAGGCTGCTGCAAGAAAAACGAGTAGATGGAATCATCTTTGCTTCAGAAGATGTTAAAGAAGAGTACTATAAAATCTTTCAAGAGATGAAAGTACCTGTTGTCCTTGTTTCTACGGCTTCATCCAAATACGATTTGCCATTTGTTCGAGTGAATGATTTTGATGGAGCATTTCAAGCTACAGAGTATTTAATTGGAAAAGGTCATAAAGTGATTGGCATGATCGGTGGAAGCGATGAGGATCCGATTGCTGGAGTACCAAGAATGCAAGGATTTCAAAAAGCTCTCGAAAGTAATGGCCTTTCTATTACTAACAAGCACATAACGAAAAATGAGGGTTATCGTTTTCAAAACGGAAAAGAGTCATTGCCACTTCTGCTAAAAAAACTGCCAGATATGACCGCATTATTCGCAGCAAGTGATGAGATGGCCATTGGAGCAATGTCTGCTGCACATCAGTTAGGAATAAGGGTGCCAGAGGAACTATCAATCATCGGTTATGATAATCTGAAGATTGCTGAGATGTGTTATCCGCCACTAACGACTGTATCTCAGCCGTTAAAGGATATGGGACAGACCTCAGGTGAAATGCTAGTCAGTTTGATTAAAGGTGAACAACAAGAAGCAAAAAGCCGTTATATGCCTTTTAACATTGTGGAAAGGCAATCAGTCAGTGAATTTCGTGACAAGTAAAAAGCGGGTTAACTCAAAGCTTCATTTTTATTTGGGATTTACGTAAACGTTTACGTAAAATGCTTACACACATAGGAGGAAGTTATAAATGATTAAAGTAACAGTTTGGAATGAAAACCGCCATGAGCAGAAAAATCCAGTAGTAAAAGAAATATATCCAAAAGGAATTCATGGTGCTATTCAAGAATTTCTAGAAAAAGCAGGGCATGATGTGAACACAGCAACACTTGATGAAGCTCAGCATGGTCTAACAGAAGAAGTATTAAACAACACGGATGTGTTAGTTTGGTGGGGACACTTAGCTCATGATGAAGTAGAAGATGAAATCGTAAATAAAGTTTATCAACGCGTTCTTGATGGAATGGGTCTACTCGTTCTTCACTCTGGTCACTTCTCAAAAATATTTAAAAAGCTGATGGGAACATCGTGTGACCTTAAGTGGCGTGAAGCTGATGAAAAAGAACGCATCTGGATTGTTAATCCAAGCCATCCGATAGCAAACGGACTTGGTGAATACATCGAGCTTGAAAAAGAAGAGATGTATGGGGAGCATTTTGATATTCCTGCTCCAGATGATCTTGTATTTGTCAGCTGGTTTGAAGGTGGAGAAGTGTTCCGATCAGGAGCAGCGTACAATCGTGGCAAAGGAAAAGTATTCTATTTCCGTCCGGGACATGAAACGTATCCAACGTATTACAACGAAGATGTGCAAAAAGTGATCACGAATGCAGTATCATTCTTAGCTCCTTCAGGCAGTGAAGCTCCAAAATACGGAAATGCAAAACCGCTTGAAGCAATCTCAAGCAAAGTGAAAATATAAAGCACCCACTATAAGGAGGAAATACTCATGACAATTAAAGTTGGAATTATCGGTTGCGGTAGTATCGCACAACATCGTCACCTTCCAGAATATGCGGCTAATGGAGACGTAGAGATCGTTGCTGTTTGTGACATCATAAAAGAGCGTGCTGAATCAACACAGTCGGTATACGGAGGAAAGATCTTTACGGATTATAATGATCTTCTTGCACTTGAAGAAGTTGATGCAGTAAGTGTTTGTACGCCTAACTTTCTTCACGCACCGATTTCAATTGCAGCTTTACATGCTGGAAAGCACGTTTTATGTGAAAAACCGATGGCAACATCGCTTCAAGAAGCAGAGGAAATGATCGCAGCAGCAGAAAAGAGCGGAAAAACGCTAATGATTGGTCATAATCAGCGCTTTGTTCCGGCACACCAGAAAGCGCGTGAGCTGATTGCGTCTGGTGATATCGGAAAAATTTACAGCTTCCGAACGGCTTTTGGGCACCCAGGACCCGAAGGCTGGAGCGTAGATGGTGTGAACAGCTGGTTCTTTAAAAAGGATGAAGCGTTTATCGGTGCAATGGGTGATCTTGGAGTTCATAAAACAGACTTGATCCGATACATTCTTGGAGAAGAGATTGCTGAAGTTGGTGCTTTTGTTGAGACGAGCGCAAAAGAGTTTGCTTCCGTTGATGATACAGCTGTTTGCGTGTTGAAAACAGAGAGCGGGGTCATCGGGACATTGGCCGCTAGTTGGTCTTACACGGCAAAAGAAGATAACTCTACAATTATTTATGGTGAAAAAGGAATCCTTCGATTAGAAGACGATCCGAAGTATTCTTTAGTCGCACAATATACGAACGGAAATGTTGTACGCTACGAGATGGGTGCGATTCAAACGAATGATAACCAATCTAACTCACATGTGGTAGATCACTTTATTGAAGCGCTCGACTCTGGTAAAGCTCCACTAATCACGGGCGAAGAAGGTAAGCGTTCATTAGCTGTTATCCTAGCTGCTTTAGAATCAAACGAGAAGAAAACGATCGAAAAAGTTAAAACAGGAGTTCACGCATGAAACTAAGAGTTGGGATCATCGGGGCAGGCGGCATCGCACAAGGCCGTCATATCCCCGCTTTTCAAAAGTTAGGAGAAAAAGCAGAAGTTACTGCGATTAGTGATGTAAACGTGGATGTTGCCAAAAGTGTTGCTGAAAAATTTCACGTACCGAACTATTTTACGAGTTATGTAGAGATGTGGCCTTTTGTAGATGCTGTTGTTATCTGTACACCTAACAAGTTTCATAGAGAGATTACAGTTGCAGCATTAGATGCAGGCAAACATGTTTTATGTGAGAAACCGATGGCGATGACCGTTGAAGAATGCGCAGAAATGGTAGAAGCAGAAAAACGATCAGGAAAAGTATTATCGATCGCCTATCACTATCGATACATGAAAGAGTCGCAGGCTGCAAAACGCATCATGGAAGCAGGAGAGGTTGGTAATCCTCTTGTTGTTCGTGTACAAGCGCTTAGAAGAAGGAAAGTTCCGGGTTGGGGCGTATTTACAAATAAAGAACTTCAAGGTGGCGGAAGCTTGATCGACTATGGCTGCCATCTGTTGGATCTGACGCTTTGGCTCCTAGATAACCCGATTGTGAGTGAAGTATCTGG
The DNA here is from genome assembly GCF_015903875.1 of Fictibacillus sp. 7GRE50. Taxonomy (NCBI): domain Bacteria; kingdom Bacillati; phylum Bacillota; class Bacilli; order Caryophanales; family Fictibacillaceae; genus Fictibacillus; species Fictibacillus sp. 7GRE50. Next base: position 75,736 of record NZ_JACZDW010000002.1, on the reverse strand, counting down.
ACAAACGTATAACACAGTGAGTCGTGAAGCAGAACAAGTGAACCAATGGGGTTCGTTTGATGCAGAAACGTTTGAAGTTGATGACCACGTAACGGCATATATTCGTCTTGCAAATGGGGGAACAATTCTGTTTGAAACATCATGGGCGGCAAATATTCCGGACGATGCAGAACTGCTTCGTATTTCTGGTGATAAAGGCGGGCTAGATGTCTTTCCACTTACGGTAAATAAAGCGGTAAATGGTATGATGACGACAACTAAAGCAGATTGGATTCTTGGAGAAGATGATCCCGGTCTTCCTCAAGCAGAGAATTTTGTGGACAGCTGTTTAGGTAAAGCAGAACCACTTGTGAAAGCTGAAGAAGCGATGAATACTTCACGCGTAATCGAAGCGATCTATGCTAGCAGTCTTATGGGAAAAGGTATTCAACTAGGACATGAAAAAGGAGTGAAGTAGCATGAAATTAGGTGTGTTTACGGTTTTGTTTTCACAAAAATCATTTACAGACATGCTTGACTATGTGAAAGAAGCGGGAGTGCAAGCTGTAGAGATTGGAACTGGAAACTATCCAGGAAACGCTCACTGTCCGCTTGATGAACTACTTCAGAGTGAAGAGAAGCGTTCACAATATCTACATGAAGTAGAAAAGCGAGGTTTGACGATTTCGGCGTTCAGTTGTCATGGAAACCCGTTATCTCCAGACGAGGCTTTTGCAAAAGAATCACATGATACTTTTGTAAAAACTGTTGAACTGGCTGAATTGATGAATGTACCAGTGGTAAACTGTTTCTCTGGTGTACCGGGTGACTCTGAGAATGCAAAGTATCCAAACTGGCCCGTTTCCCCTTGGCCGAACGAATACAGCGATGTGTTGAAGTGGCAATGGGAAGAGAAGTTGATTCCGTATTGGCGCACGTGGGGTCAATTTGCAAAAGAACATGGAGTGAAGATCGGCTTAGAGCTTCACGGTGGTTTCTTAGTGCATACTCCATATACGTTACTGAAGCTGCGTGAAGAAACATGTGACGCGATCGGTGCGAACCTTGATCCATCCCATCTTTGGTGGCAAGGCATCGATCCTGTGGCAGCAATCAAGATTCTTGGAAAAGCTGGAGCAATCCACCACTTCCATGCAAAAGACACATACTTAGATCAAGACAACATCAACATGTACGGATTAACGGACATGCAGCCATATGGCGCTGTTCAAAACCGCGCTTGGAGCTTCCGTTCAGTAGGCTGTGGTCACTCTGTTCAAGACTGGTCAGACATGATGAGTGCCCTTCGTACGTATGGTTATGACTATGTAGTAAGCATCGAGCATGAAGATCCGATCATGTCGATCGACGAAGGATTCAACCGCGCGGTGAAGAACCTGCAGTCAATCCTCATCGCCGAGCAGCCAGCCGAGATGTGGTGGGTCTAGGGGTCTGACCCCACACAAATACAAATCTACTAAATTTGTATTTGTGGAGTGAACACTCCCTAGCGGTTAACATTCAAGTCTCAAGCTCTGAGAAAACCTGTATTCCAGTTAATGGAATACAGGTTTTTGTTTATGAAATTAAATGTTGAATCTCATTAATTAAAAAATGATTTGACAGTTCATACCAATATCACATATAATTTCAAAAACATATGAAGTAGAAAACGAAGAAGAGGATTAGTAAATCGATTCTGTCTTTCAAGAGAGGAAGCTGTTTGGCTGCAAAGCTTCTACTGACAAACGATTGAACCTGCCTCTGAGTTCTGTATCTTATTCCATTAATAAGATATTCAGCGGTTAAATACCGTTATCATGAAAGAGTGTAAAGCTAAGCTTTGAATTAGGGTGGTACCGCCATGAAATTGGTCCCTAATGAAAAAGTTTAGCTTTTTTTATTTTCTAATAATAGTGAGGAGTGCAACCTATGGCAAAAGAATTTGTAAAAGATGTAACGAGTATGCAAGATGATTTTGCTCAATGGTATACAGATGTTGTTACAAAAGCTGAACTTATCGATTATTCAAGTGTTCGAGGATCTATGATTTTAAGACCTTACGGATACGCAATATGGGAGAACATTCAAAAGGAACTTGATAAGCAGATCAAAGCGACAGGTCATGAGAATGTGTATATGCCGCTTTTCATACCAGAAAGTCTGCTTCAAAAAGAAAAAGACCATATTGAAGGATTCGCACCTGAAGTAGCATGGGTAACACATGGTGGAGAAGAAAAGCTTACAGAACGTCTTTGTGTTCGCCCCACATCTGAGGTTCTTTTTGCCGAGCATTTTAAAAACATTATCCATTCTCATCGCGATCTTCCAAAGCTCTATAACCAGTGGTCGAACGTTGTGAGATGGGAAAAAACCACAAGACCTTTTCTTCGTACACTTGAATTCCTCTGGCAGGAAGGACATACGTGCCATGAAACAGATGAAGAGGCACACGAGGAAACGGTCCGTATGCTTAACGTATACGCTGATCTCTGTGAGGAATTCCTTGCAATACCGGTCGTGAAGGGTCAGAAAACGGAGAAAGAAAAATTTGCTGGAGCGAAATACACTTATACGATTGAAAGCCTTATGCATGATGGGAAGGCGTTACAGTCTGGAACTTCTCATCATTTAGGAGATGGATTTGCCAAAGCGTTCGGTATCGAATTTACGAACAGAGAAGGTAAACTGCAGACCGTTCAGCAGACATCATGGGGCTTCACAACTCGTATTATTGGAGCGATGATCATGGTTCATGGTGATGACCGCGGGCTAGTCGTTCCTCCAAAGATAGCACCAACTCAACTCATGATCGTACCGATTGCTCAACACAAAGAAGGTGTTCTTGATTTTGCCTACGATTTAAAAGATAAGCTTTCACAGACCATTCGAACTGGAATTGATGCAAGTGATAAAAAACCAGGGTGGAAATTTAATGAATATGAGATGAAAGGAATACCTCTTCGTCTTGAGGTTGGGCCGCGTGACATTGAGCAAAACCAAGTCATATTAGTTCGTCGTGATACAGGAGAAAAAGAAACAATATCTCTGCAAGATTTAGAATTACACATACAAAATACATTAGTTGATATTCAGAGTAACTTATTTAAAAAGGCAAAGGCTCATCGAGAACATCAAACAACGACAGTCACTACATTTGATGCATTTAAAAATGAACTAACTGATAAAGGCGGGTTCATTAAAGCGATGTGGTGTGGAGATGAAGCTTGTGAGAATTTTATTAAAGATGAAACAGGTGCAACATCAAGATGTATACCATTTGAACAAGAAAAGCTCTCAGAAAAGTGCGTTTGCTGTGATGAAGAAGCTAAGCAACTTGTGTACTGGGCAAAAGCATATTAAAGGAAAGGGGTCAGACCCGGGGTCTGACCCCTTTCTTTATTTTTAAATATAATAAATTTCATAATATTAGGAACTTTACATTACTGTATGACATACACTATACTATAATCGAGGTGATTGCATGAGCGAATTAATTTTCTCTCTAAAGACAGAACTGCGAAGAGGAACTTTAACTTTAGCAGTTTTAAGCCAGCTCCAAACACCGCAATACGGGTACTCACTCGCACAACGGTTAGAAGAGAACAACGTATCTATTGATCAAAGCACATTGTATCCACTTCTTCGAAGGCTTGAAAAGCAAAAGCTGCTGACGAGTGAGTGGGATACAACCGAGAACCGACCTAGAAAATATTATCTTTTGAGCGAGTTTGGTCAAGAAGTGTTCAGACAGCTGAAAGAAGAATGGCAAAAAACGTCCATGCAATTAAATTCGATGTTATAAGGAGGAATTCCAAATGAATTTGATTGAAACATATATCAGTGAAGTGACACAAAGACTTCCCGAAAAAATAAGGGATGACATTGCGATGGAATTAAGGTCTACTATCGAAGATATGCTTCCTGATCAATACACAGACAAGGATGTTGAAGTGGTTCTAATGAAACTAGGAGATCCTGTAAAACTCGCAGGCGAATACAATAATAAGCCTCGTTATCTCATAGGTCCTATGTTTTATGAAAGTTATATCAATGTCTTGATAGTAGCAGCGATCATTTCTGTTGTAATCAGCAGCCTTACGCTTTTTGTAAACGGTATGATTACGTTTGAGGGCGATAAATCTCTATTCACTGTAATGGCTTTTATCGGTCAACTTTGCTTGAAGATGCTCTTATCCAGCTTGAATGTTTTGTTTCAAGTTTTCTTCTGGGTAACGATTGTTTTTATCATGTTAGAACGATCAGGAGTTTTAAATGGTGATCTTTACACGAGAAAAAAGAAAACATGGTCTCCGTCCGATCTATATCAACTTAAGAAAGTAGTTGCGAAAAGACAGATTCCAAAAGCGGAAGTTTTCTTTAGTTTATTCTGGACAGCAATTTGGGCAATAATCCTATTTAAGTCGTCTGAAATGATCGGCTGGTATGAGCAAAGTGGAAAAGGATTAGAAGGACTTACGCTCAAAGCTCCACTATTTAATGAAGAAGTTTTGTTCACGTATGCTCCTTTTATAGTTTTGCTTATTCTTATTGAAGTGGGTCTTGCTATCTATAAATTTTTCATTGGAAGATGGACGAATCTGCTTGCTTCTTTGAACTTAATCTATCATTTTATTTCGGTAGGATTACTTTGCTTTATGCTAACGGATGAAACTCTTTATAATAAGTCATTTACTCAAAAACTATATGACACCGTCCCGGATGTTCCAGCATTTTGGTTTGTATCCACAATAGCAACACTCATGGCTGTATTTTCCATCATTGATATTATTACGGGCTTCAATAAAGCAAATAAATCAAACGCTGCCATCGACCAATGGATGAAGAATGGATAAGAAAAAGGCTTCTAAAAAGAAGTCTTTTTATTTTTGAAATGGAACAATATGTTAAAGTTTAATAGTAGAAAAATACGAAGGAGGAATAACGTGTTTACGATAGTAAAAGCAGATTCTTCAAAAGCGAAAGAAATCGCAATCTTCATTGCAAACGAAAACAGAATCACCTCTAACTATTGCGGTTATTGTGGTGAAGAAGAGCATGAAATTCTCCATTCACTAATTGAAGACGTTTCAGATGTTCCTTACAATGAATCCTTCGCATTGGCTTATGAGGATGATCTCCTTGTAGGAGTGATCGGATTTGATGCAGATCTCGAGAACGGAAACGCAGAAATATGGGGACCTTTTATCCGGCATAGTGAGCACCAGCAAATTACTAAACAGCTTTTGGAGTTTTTACTTCAGCTCATTCCCCAAAGAATTAACACGGTTCATTTCTTTATCTCTACAGAAAATACAAATCAGAGAGAGTTCCTACTACATAATGACTTTATGGATCAAGAAAGTAAACATACAATACTTACGGTCAATAAGGAATCCTTAACAACCACAAATTTAGTAAAGAACATAAAAGAACTGACAGAAAATGATAAAGATGTTTTCAAAAATCTCCATGATACCCATTTTCCTTCTACTTACTACAATTCACAACAGATCATTGAACGAATTAACGAGTTTCATAAAGTGTTTGTTTATGAGACTGAAAATGAAGTGTCAGGTTACATTTATGTGGAAATACAACCTGAGTTTGCAGAAGGTTCTATTGAATTTTTCGCTGTAGATGAAAACCATCGAGGAAAAGGAATCGGCATACAGCTATTAACCTATGCCGTCAAATGGATGCTTAGTAATCCGCACATGAGAAGTATTGATCTATGCGTAAACCATGAAAATAAACAAGCGATCAACCTATACCAGAGAATCGGGTTTGTTATTCAAAAAGAACTATTTCATATTAAGAAGCAACTTTCAGCAGAAACATATTCTAGAAAATAGTACTATTTTTACTTCACCTCTATGAAAAATATTTTTTCCGTATAAAATAGATAGAGTGATTATGAATCTATTTAAGGGGAGAATGTTATGAAAAACACTTGGAAAGCCTATCGTTCACCGATTATATTGCTCCTCGCAATTATTGCCGGAAGCATCATCGGTTCGACGATGGGGAAGGACGCTGCAGTCCTTAAACCGTTCGGCGATCTGTTTCTAAACGTTATGTTCATGATTGTCGTTCCACTCGTTTTCTTTTCGATCTCATCGAGTGTAGCGAGTATGGCTGGAACTAAACGTTTTGGTAAGATTATCAGCTCTATGCTGATCGTCTTTTTATTCACAGGAACGGTTGCTGCTATCATCAGTATGGCTGGAATTAAAATCTTTCCGCCTTCTGAGGGTGTGAAGATCGACTTAGTGAAGCCTGATACAACGGGTGAGGAAGTATCGATTGGTGATCAGTTAGTTAGTACAGTCACTGTGCCAGATTTCGTAGATCTATTAAGTCGTGCCAATATGTTAGCACTAATCCTTTTTTCTGTGTTGTTAGGTCTTGCAACTTCGAAAGTAGGAGAAAAAGCAAAGCCGCTCGCGAACTTCCTTTCAGCGGGAAGTGAAGTTACCCTTCAGATGGTGAAATATGTGATGTATTATGCACCGGTTGGTTTAGGAGCATACTTTGCTGCACTTGTTGGTGAATTCGGCCCAACGTTGCTCGGTTCATACTTTAAAGCAGTCTTATTCTACTATCCGTTCTCTATTCTTTATTTCTTTGGTTTCTTTACCTTATACGCGTTCATGGCTCATGGAAAGCTTGGTATCCGTGTGTTTTGGAAAAACATGCTTTCGCCATCTGTAACGAGTTTAGCAACGTGTAGTTCTGCTGCGAGTATTCCTGTTAACTTAGAAGCTACTAAGAAAATGGGAGTACCTGACGATATTAGTGAAACGACGATTCCGCTCGGTGCAACGCTGCATAAAGACGGATCTGTTATCGGTGGGGTATTAAAGATCACGTTCCTTTTTGGAATATTTGGAATGGACTTCTCAGGATTCAATACTTATCTTCTTGTTGGTGGAGTTGCTCTACTAGTCGGTATGGTAATGGGAGCGATCCCTCAAGGCGGACTGATAGCGGAGATGCTTATTCTATCTCTGTTCGGTTTTCCTCCTGAAGCTCTTCCAATAATTGCAGCGATCTCTGCCATTATTGATCCTCCAGCTACTTTATTGAACGCTACAGGTGATAATGTCGCAAGTATGATGACAGCGCGTTTAGTTGAAGGTAAGAACTGGCTGAATAAAAAGACAGGTTCGTTAACAGAACAAAAAGGCGCATAATCTATTTACATCTCTAACTCATCTTATGTTGAGTTAGAGATTTTTTTATGGAAAAAATGTGTATCTACTTTGTTATCGCATCCCAATCATTGGCTGACTGTAAAAGCAAAATAAAAAAAGCCTTCCGCTAACTAATAACGGAAGACTTAAGTGTAACTAAAAGATTAAGTTTAATACGAGATAAGATAGAGCAGCTAATGTCGCAGAGATCGGAAGTGTGATGAACCAAGTGATGATCATTGTCTTAGCAGTTCCCCACTTAACCCCTTTTAAACGGTGAGACGCACCAACTCCTAGGATAGAAGAAGTGATAACGTGCGTTGTACTTACTGGTATACCTAAGAAAGATGCTCCAAAGATAACTGAAGCTCCCGTTAAATCAGCAGATACCCCGTTAACTGGACGAATCTTCATGATCTTTCCGCCAACCGTCTTAATAATTTTCCAGCCACCTACAGAAGTACCAAGACCCATTGCAAGTGCACAGGAAATCTGTACCCAAAGCTGAATATCAGTGCTTTCCGTGTAGCCGTTCGCGATTAGTGCCATCGTGATGATACCCATCGCTTTTTGCGCATCATTCGTACCGTGGGAATAAGCTTGAAGCGCAGCAGTAGCTACCTGCACTTTACGAAAACCGTTATTTGTTTTCGTTAGGTTCGTATTTTTAAATATCATCTTAATAACGTTATAAAATATAAAACCAACAATAAATGCTAGAATCGGAGATAGAAGTAAACCATAAATAATTTTTAGAAAACCAGAATAATGAAGTGCTTCAAAACCAGCAGCTGCAATCGCAGCACCAGCTATAGAACCGATAATTGCATGTGAAGATGAACTTGGAATTCCATAGTACCAAGTAATCAAGTTCCAAGCGATTGCCGCAACAAGAGCAGCAAGGATAACGACTGACCCGTTAGGAAGTGTAAATGGGTCAACAATATCTTTGGTGATCGTTTTTGCAACACCAGTGAATGTCATGGCTCCGACAAAGTTCATGACAGCAGCTAAAATAATAGCTCTTCTTGGTGTCAACGCTTTTGTTGAAACAGATGTTGCAATCGCGTTCGCCGTATCATGAAATCCATTGATAAAATCAAATGCAAGCGCACCGATTACAACAAGAATGGTAATGAGTAATACTGTATCCATACCAGCCACCCGTTACGCGTTTTTCATGATGATAGATTCTAAAGTATTTGCAACGTTCTGGCAGCTGTCGGCAATGCCTTCAAGCACTTCGTACATTTCTTTATACTTAATAACTTTGATCGGATCTGTTTGTGTTGAGAACAACTCACGCTGTGCTTCACGGTAAAGATCGTCACATTTTGATTCGTAATCTTTAATTTTGATAGCATGTTCACGCATATCAAGAAGTTTTTTCTCTGATAACAAATTAACAGTAAGCAGAATTTCTTCCGCACTTAATTTAATGTATTCTACAAATTTAACCATGTATTGATCTGGATTTGTAATTGCGTAAATATCAAACAATGCAGAAGATTGCTCGATACCATCTAAAATATCATCCATGCTCATGGCAAGTGATAAGATGTCTTCTCTTTCAATGGGTGTAATAAATACTTTGTTCAGTTCCATGATAACGGTATGAACATAAGAATCACCTTTAGATTCTAGTTCTTTTAAGTGGTCCGCAAACTCGCGAAGATCATTTTCGTTGTTAATCTTAAATTCGTGGAAATAACCAGCAGAGTCCTTCAAGTTGCTAGCAATATCCGTTAGCATGACCATGAACTTGTCCTTTTTCTTTGTAAACATAGTACCCTCCAAAAGAAATGTCTTTTATCCTTTTTCTTTTACGTTTTTTATAGTGGTTATTTTTTTCTGTTTTTTTAACCACCCAACACATTATACAAAAAAATAAGAGTTTTTGTCGAAAAAGAATGAATTGTAATCAATTATTTACAAAAGATTAACAAGGTTAACCTATCTTTTTATAATTTACACACACAGAATTTACAATGTAAATGATTTGAAATGTATTCTTTATATTCTTCTAACTCATCATTCCTTAACGTATTATTTAGAATCTAGTGGCACAGAAAGCCCATAGAAGAACATTTGTAAAATATCTGTTGCTAGCTTTTTTCCATTCTCTCCTGTGATCATTGAGATAAGCATATCGTTATTGAAAAGTTGGATGTATACCATTATCGATTCTAAAGAAAGATCAGGATTGATCTCACCATTATTTTGAGCACTTCTAATCAGGTCAACTATTAAAGGAATTGCATACTTAGATTGAAATTCCGTTAAGTAAATTTTTAACTCCTCATCGTTTAGCATCATCTCTTGAATAACTTCTGGATGAATGTTCAGTACGTTATTCGTCTTTTGATGGATGCTTGCGGTCATTTTTTCTTTAAAAGAAAGATCCTTCTGAAATAGCTTCTTATGAAATTTGTATTCTTCTTCAACAAATTCTTTAATCACTTCACGAAACAAGGCTTCCTTGCTGCCAAAATGATTATAGATGGTTACTTGAGATACCCCAGCATGTTTTGCGAGATCTTCTATTTTTATTTCTTTAATGCCTTGTTTTTGAAAAAGCGAGAAAGCAGCTTGTTTAATATCTTTTTTCTTCTGTTCCTTACGACGTTCGTATCCGTTCAAATTTCTTCACCTCTTTACTAGGATAAAACATATTTTGAAAAATAACAAATCACATATTTCAAAAAGTATTGCTAAGTACGACGAAAAGGGTTATGATTATTTTGAAATATAATAAGTTTAATATTTCAAAAAGGTGGGTGTGACGATGATTATCGTAAAGGGACTGTCAAAGCGATTTACTGCAGAAAAAGGTTTGTTCGACCTGAACTTTGAAGTGCAAAAAGGTGAGGTGTTTGGATATATAGGACCGAATGGAGCGGGCAAATCAACAACCATTCGTCACTTGATGGGTTTTATGAAACCAGATAGTGGGCATTCTTCAATCGATGGAATGGACTGTTGGAACAACGCTGCACGCATTCAAGAACAAACAGGATACCTGCCCGGAGAGATTGTTTTTTTAGAAGGGATGACAGGGCTTGGCTTTTTGTCACTCGTTCAAAAGATGCGAAAGCAAACCTCTACAAAACGGAGAGACGAATTAATTGAAAGATTTCAGTTAGATGTAAAAGCACCAATAAGGAAGATGTCTAAAGGGATGAAACAAAAAGTGGGAATCATAGCAGCGTTTATGCATGAACCTCAAGTTCTTATATTAGATGAACCTACATCGGGGCTAGATCCACTCATGCAGCGTGTTTTTATCGATCTTATCTTGGAAGAAAAACAAAATAACAAAACGATACTAATGTCATCACATAGTTTTCAAGAGATTGAGCGGACTTGTGATTCGGCAGGAATCATAAAAGACGGAAAATTAGTAGCGCTAGAAGATATGCATAGGTTACGTACGGTACAACGACGTGTATTTGAAGTGAAAGTTAAGTCTGAAAATGATATGAATACCATTCTTCATTCCAATTTGGATACAGAAGTAAAAGGGGAAAGAACGGTTCATGTTACGGTTCAAGGGAACGATCAGGAATTTCTTCAATTGTTAAGCGGCTGTGAGGTTCAACATATCGATACACGGCCACAGGATTTAGAAGATATTTTTATGCATTATTACGACAGAAGGGAAGTGACGAAATGAGCTTGCCTTTATTCCTTGCGATGATGAAAAGTCACGGAAAGCTGATTGCCGGGTTCATATACGGTGCTGCAGCTTATATTGTCCTGATCATTTGGATATATCCTTCTATTGCTGATATGAAAGGATTTAACGATATGATCGCAGCTCTGCCAGAAGGCATGCGAAAGCTGATCGGTATGGAGAATGGCATAAATTCGCTATCAGACTATGTAGCGGGTGAATTTTACGGTATGTTGTTTTTGATCATATTGATGGTATATGTGATCTTGACTTCAACTCGGGTGATGGCACGCCTGATCGATCAAGGTTCAATGGCCTATATGCTCGCTACACCAAATTCAAGAGTTAAGGTTGCTATCACACAGGCGGTAGTATTGCTTACCGGACTTGCATTGATCGTAGGGTTTACAACGCTTAGTGGCATTGCAGCAAGTGAATGGTTGATTCAAGGGTATCAATTGGATATTCCTTCTTTTATTAGAATGAATGTACTGACCTTTCTTATCTTCTCAACGATCGCAGGTTATTGCTTTTTTATCTCATCGGTAAGTAATGATGAGAAAAAAGCGCTCGGAATTTCTGCTGGGATCACGCTATTGTTTTATATGTTGAACATGGCAGGTAAACTAAGTGAGAAAACAGAATGGATGTTAAACTTTTCGATTTTTAAATGGTACGACCCGGTTAAGTTGATCAACAATGAAACGGACGCGATCTGGATCGGTTGTTCTCTAAGTATCTCAACATTTTTATTGTTCATGGTTAGTGTGATCGTGTTTAAGAATAGAAATCTTCCGTTATAAATATTCTAAATAGTTCGACTAACGTGTATAATATTAATAAACAAAGTCACCAAAATAGAAATTCCACATACAATGTTAGTGCTAGGAACCGAATATTGGATAGTTTTCAGGCTGCTGTCGTAAAAGACGGCAGCATTTCTGCTTTTTAAGGGTACTTGAGGATGATAGTTATTATCAATACAGCAGGAGGGGAAGTTTAATGGAACTCTCTGCACGAACACAACTGTTAATGGCAACGACGTCTGGCATCTTCATATTAACGGCATGGATGATGGAAAAGTATTCAGAGTCTCCTTATTTTGTGCTCTTTTATCTGTTAGCTTTCATCGTAGGAGGCTATGCAAAAGCGGTTGAGGGGATTCAGGAAAGCATTAAAGAGCGACAATTGAATGTTGAACTTCTTATGATGTTTGCCGCAATTGGATCAGCTGCGATTGGCTATTGGGGAGAAGGCGCTGTTTTGATCTTGATCTTTGCTTATTCTGGTGCGCTAGAGATGTACACTTTACAAAAAAGTGATAAAGAAATCAAAGCATTAATTTCTTTGCAGCCTGAAGAAGCTTGGCTTTTAATGGAGGATAAGGAATATAGAGTGGAAGCTTCCTCCTTAGAACCTGGTAACCTTATAAAGGTTAAGCCAGGAGAACGGGTGCCTGCAGATGGAATCATCGTAAAAGGGAACTCTTTTATTAATGAATCCGCTCTAACAGGTGAGCCCCTTGCTCGAGAGGTCTACGCATCATCGGAAGTATTAGCAGGAACGTTGAATCAATCTGGATTATTAGAGATTTCTGTGACGAAACACATGAAAGACTCTGTGTTTCAAAGAATGATAGATTTAGTGAACAACGCTCAAAGTGATGCTCCGCCAGTGCAAAGGAAGATTGAAGAGTTTGAAACAAAATATGTTCTTTTCGTATTACTGGCAGCAGCCTTAACGTTTCTAGTGCCTGGATCGATTGGTATTTGGAGTTATTCCGAATCTTTATATCGAGCTTGTGTTCTACTAGTTGTTGCTTCTCCTTGTGCACTTGTAGCATCGACAATGCCAGCATTACTTGCTTCGTTATCTAACGCAGCGAAAAATGGGATTCTATTTAAAAGTGGTGTATTTTTGGAGAAGTTGAGTTTAGTGAACGTAATTGCTTTTGACAAAACAGGTACTTTAACAAAAGGCCGTCCCACTGTGAAACATGCTGAGTTTCTCCATTCTTCTTGGGCAAAAGAAGAGTTGATCTCAATCATCCATGGAATTGAAAGTAATAGCATACATCCTCTTGCAAAAGCTATTAATGAACATCTTAAAATTCATCTAGAAATAAAACCTATAAAACTGAATGCGTTTGAGGATGTTGCAGGAATGGGTGTGAAAGCTCACATCCAAGATACTATATGGAAAATAGGGAATCGTGAGTGGACTGATATAACAGAAAAGCAAGAGTGCGAGCTGTTGATGAGGATAGAGGACAAAGGAGAAGAAACTGGACACACTGTTGTCTATGTAACGGCTGATGATCAGCTCACAGCCTATTTTCTACTAGGAGATACTGTAAGGGAAGAGACCATTCAAGCGATAAAAGATCTACAAGAAAAACAAATTTTAACGATCATGCTAACTGGTGACTCTAAACGTGGAGCAGAAATGATCGGAAGAATCGCGAAGGTAGACGAAATAGGTTTTTCGTGCATGCCTGAAGATAAAGTTAAGACCGTGAAAAAATGGAAAGATAAAGAAGCGGTGGTAGCTATGATCGGTGATGGTGTGAACGATGCACCTGCTCTCGCTATAGCAGATGTTGGTGTAGCGATGGGAATGGGAAGCGACGCCGCCATTGAGACTGCAGATGTAATCCTCGTAAAAAATGATCTAAGCAAGCTGCTTTATGCCATGCAACTATCTGAACGTTTATCAAAAATTATTAAACAAAATATCATTTTTTCAATCAGTGTTATTTTATTTTTATTATGTGCGAACTATTTACAGTTCCTCACGTTGCCATTTGGGGTGATCGGGCATGAAGGAAGCACGATACTAGTGATTTTAAATGGGCTCCGCTTATTAAAATAGCCACAGAAAAAAGCCGGACTTAACGTCGCGGCTTTTTATCTGAATTAAAAAGTATTATTGTTTATATCACTTTGTTTTTTTTCATAGCTAGAATCTGTTCCTGTCTTTTGCTGTGTATCAGTGGAAGAAAGGGTACGAGGCGTTACAACAGCTTTTGTTTGCGTGTTGGTTTGATAGTTGTCTTTTTCAGCCTCTTGTTTTGCTTCTTCTATCGCAGATTGTGTTTCACTTTTTACCTCAGTCGCCGTATTCTTCGCTTCCTGTAGCTTTTGACGAGCAGAAAGAGAAAGGTTTCCGGATTTTTCTTTTATAGATGCAACCGTATCTTTAGCATCCATAGTTCCAAGTTTTGCTTTTAGCATTGTTTCATCTTTCATCTGTTGCGTGCGTTCTTTCAATTTGATAGACGAATCACGAAGATCGTTTCTAAACTCATTTCCGTTTTTAGGAGCATATAATAATGCTGCAGCAGCCCCTACAAGACCTCCCACTACTAAACCTGTAGCAAAACCAGAAGCATTACTTTTCTTGCTAACGTTAGTATCAGCAGTATCTCGTGTTTGGAAGTCGGAATGTGTAAAGACCGGTTCCGCAGTAGTCGTTGTTGTGTTTGTATGGTTAGGCATAGTATTGAATCCTCCTTTTAGTCTGTATAAAACCCTACCCGGAACCTATTGATGATAAACATGAAGCATGAAGGCGTGATGAATATTAATAGAAACAAATTTATCGTTTAGGATGGCATGATGGAAAGCAAATAATATATTTACTCTATATACGGTTGATAGAGAATGATAACTCCAAAACGTTATAAATTTGAATATAGAAAAAGCCGGGCAGCAATCACCCGGCCGAATTCTATTTATTTCATTAACTCTTTAATTCTGGAAGCATACGAATTTCTTCATTCATTGCTGATTTGCAAATGGGGCATTGCGGTTCTTTTTGCAAAGAATAGTCAGCGCGCATCCAGCATGAGCATCCATCACTCGTACATGCCCAAACCTTCGTTTCTACGTCTGGAATCGGCTCTGCAGGTTGTTTTGAAAAAAAAGCCATAGATATCCCCCTTTTCTGTTCTACTTATAGTATACGCCTAAAAGAGGAAAAATATGTATCAATTTGATTACATATTTAAAATAAGTTCATATTGAGCAGAGATTTCCCTTGCCCAGCGTGCATGAATCTCTTTAATTTCTCTCGGAGATTTTATTGAAATGTTCGTTTTCATTGGCCATAAATACTCGGCAGCTTTTTCAACATAAGTTGCCAAAATATCTCCTGTCAGACTGTATAAACCATCTTGTTTCATAGTAATAAATTGCTTAAGAAAAGGGTGAGACTCACAATAAGTTAATTCTTCTAGTAATAAATCTGCTTCGAGTCTAACATAGTTTCTTGGTGAGATTTGAGATGCCCAGTTATGAATAGTTACCTCGGTAAAATCTTTTACCTCTATTGGTTCATAATTTATTACAGCATGCTTGATATCTGATAGTGTAAAAACGTGATAATCCATGAGCGAGTAACAATATGCTGGACAGTACCATTCACCATTTTCGCTATAAAGCCCAATCAGTTGAATGTTGCTATACATTTTTTGTTCTTTCATCGTATATAGGATCGTGACAATCTTTTGTTTGATTGAAGCTTCAAGAATAACTGGCGCAACCTGACTTTTTGGAGGTAATGGTAGCTGCACCAAAAGTCGTTTTTGAATTTGAGTCCAATTTTCTTTAGCATCTTCTGGCATGAACTGATGCAGTTTATGTAAAATAGATTTACTTTGGGTTTGAAAAGGAAAACTTGATTCAGTGTATGCTTGCAAACTAAATAGAATAGAGGAAGCCTCCATTTCGGTAAATCCAATCGGAGGAAGAATACGATCGTTCTCGATGCGATATCCGCCGTGTGGTCCGAATTCAGATACGATTGGAAGGCCCATCTCGATCAGATTTAATAGATCACGTTGAATGGTTCTTGTAGATACTCCAAATTCATCAGCTAATTCCTTTAAGGTAAAATGCTTTTTAGAGTTTATGGAAAGCAGTAACCGTTCCAGTCTTTTTATTTTTGACATGTTAGACCCCTAATTGAAATATTCATATATTAAAACTTTTGTACTAGTCTTTGTATGTTATATCGTACAAATATGCTGAAATGTTAGAGTTTATCCAAATAAAGTAAGAATAAATTAAAAAACACGTTAATCCATTGGATAACGTGTTGATTTCGTAGTATGAAAGGTAGGAAAACTAATCTGCGGTCATTGTTATAAGCAGTTTTTTAATATTAGTTCTTTACTATTGAAGAAAGGCGTTCAATACATTGAACCATATCCGCAAGCTGTTTATCAGTGAGCTGTGACATGTACTTGATCAGTACACCGTTTCTTTTTTCTTGAATTGCATGAAATGCCACTAAACCAGTTTCATTTAATTGCACATATACAATTCTTCGATCGAGGTCAGAGCGATAACGATCTACTAATCCTCTTTTAACGAGTCGATCGATGATAACGGTAGTAGCACTTGCACGTACTTTCATAGCGTCAGCAATCTCGGAAACCGTCCATTTTTCACGAGATGATAAAGTCTTTAATATTTGGAATTGAGTAGAAGTAATCTCTTCTTCTTCCCATATTTCAGGCTTTATCACGTCCATGATCTCATTAAACGCTTTCTCTATACGCTCTACTTCCATTAATACATTTCTACTATCTGCCACCACTTTCACAGTACTGCCTCCTTAGCTTACATTACTCCTATTTTAATATAAATTTCCGATAAGTTCCATTAAAGAGTAGTATAAAGTATCTAGTTTTCAATGTGTATCTCTGTGCTAGTATTTAAACTATTGAAATATAGGTTTAATTTAGAAACAAAAATATATTTCCTGATAAAAGAGGAATTCACTTGTTACTATCTAATAAAAAATAGAGAGATAAAGGGGGATGTGCAAGATGGCACGTATTGCTTGGATTACAGATAGTACAAGCTGCATAACACAGGATGAAGCGAAAGAACTTGGCATTCATATTATTCCTGTATCTGTCATAATGGAAGATAAAATTTATAAAGACGGTGTAGATATTACCCCGGATGAATTTTATGCAAAACTTGAAAGTGTTTCTGAACTTCCAAAAACGAGCCAGCCAACAGTTGGAGAGTTCTCAGACTTTTATGAAGTTCTGAAACATAACTATGATTGTGGAATTGCCATACATGTTTCTGAAAAATTCAGCGGCACGATCAATGGTTCTAGACTTGGTGCGGAAATGGCAGATTTTCCAGTACATATTGTAGATTCAAAGATTTTATCTGAATCAATGAAACAACTTTTGTTAAAAGGAAAGAAACTTGAATCTGAAGGATTGGAAGCTCAGGAAATTGCTGCGATGCTGCGTGAAACAGCAGATCATGTAAAAGGCTATGTTTGCATCGGGAGTCTTGAGCAATTAAGAAAAGGTGGTCGATTATCTGGTGCAAGCTTCCTTGTTGGAAATCTTCTTCAGATCAAACCCATACTTACCTTTGACGATGGTTCACTCGTACCATTTGAAAAGATCAGAACGTTAAAAAAAGCAGAATCTCGTGTTCTCGCTTTGTTTGAAGAAGCGGCAGAAAATAAAGGTGCTTATGGTGTAAGTGTCGTATACAGCGGCTCCTCAGAAAAAGCTGAGGATTGGCTTCACCTGTTAAGAGAGAAGTATCCACACATTACATTCAATCTAGGGCAGCTGAGCCCTGCGATCGGCGTCCACGTTGGTGCAGGCACCCTCGGCCTCCTCTGGTTTGAAGAATAGGGGTCTGACCCCACACAATTACAAACAGGCAAAATGTCCATCCATGATGGACATTTTGCCTGTTTTATTATGATCTATACTGCTCTGCTTTTCTTAAGCTTTTTTTCGAACTGCAAAGACGATCAACATACTCCATAGAAGAAGTAGGGGTACCAAAGCTGAAATTTCTGTAAACAAATCTATAGAAAAAAATTCGTTCAAAATCGTTCTTAAGTTCGTTACGATTATTAAGCCACCAGCTAATACGCCTAATAGCGCTGGCTTTAACTTTTGCACAAGCCACGCTGCAAAAGGAGCTGCAATGATCCCACCTAGCATCATCGCAACAACGACCTGCCAAAGCAAAGTTTCCCAACCGATAAACAAAAAGAAACCGATAGAAGCAGATAATGATACTGCAAATTCACTAAAATTTACTGAGCCGATCGCTTTATTAGGAGTAAGGTTTTTCTGTGTAAGCAGAATAGGAGTTGTTATTGGTCCCCATCCACCGCCACCTGTTGCATCCATAAACCCAGCGATTAGCCCTAATGGACGATACATCATTTGCTTAGCACTGCTCTCTGTAGAATCTGTCTCTGTATCCACCTTTACTTTTATCAGTAAAAAGCGGAACAGAACATAAAAGCCAAGACCTAATAAAAATAACGAGATGTACGGTTTGATAAATGCAGAAGGAATGTAACTTAAAAAAGCAGCACCTAAGAATGCACCTATAGCGCCTGGGATGACGAGCTTTTTGACCGTTTTCATATCTACATTTCCGAATTTGAGGTGTGAGTAGCCTGAGACAGCAGATGTCACAACTTCTGATAAGTGAACAGAAGCAGAGGCTAAAGCGGGCGAGAACCCGACTACTAAGAGAAGAGTTGTAGAAGTAACTCCATAAGCCATGCCTAGAGAGCCATCTATGAGTTGAGCCATGAGACCAATCAAAGCCAGCATTACAATTTTTTTCATAAAAGGTCCTCCAACAATAATGATGCTATAGATTATGTGGACAAAATGAGAAAGGTTCAGGTCAAATGTTTATGATTTTATAATTTTTCTTTGTTATTTCATATAAAAAGAACTGAAATAATTGTTTTTTTGTTCATTTTTAGATACTCTAATAGACAGTGTTGCAAGTAGAGGTTAATCGCCTTTATTTTGTGGAATAATACAAAACAGTTATAAATACATAAATTGGAGTGATATGTACAATGGAAATCGGTTTAATCGGCCTTGGGAAAATGGGCTTCAATATGGCACTGAATATGAATGATAAAGGGAATACGGTTTTCGCTACAGATGTTAACAAAGATACAGTGAAAGAGATCTCAGCGGAAGGTGTTAAAGGTGTTGACTCGATCGAAGAGCTTGCTAATTCTTTTACAGGAAGAAAAGCGGTTATTCTTTTAGTTCCAGCTGGAGAGATCGTTGACCAAGTAATCGAACAACTGAAGCCACATTTAACAGAGGGCGATATTATCGTTGACGCTGGTAACTCCATGTACAAGCACACTCTTCGCCGCTATGAGGAACTAAAAGCATCAGGCATCCATCTAGTAGATGTTGGTACGAGTGGAGGAACTGATGGAGCGCGTTACGGTCTTTGTGCCATGATGGGTGGAGATGACGATGCTGTTAACTACCTTGCTCCTTTATACGAAAAAATTTGTGTAGAAAAAGGATTTATGATTACAGGGCGTGCAGGTTCTGGTCATTTCTTGAAGATGGTTCATAACGGAATCGAGTACGGTATGATGCAAGCAATCGGAGAAGGTTTTGAGATCTTAGATAAAAGTGATTTCGATTACGACTATGAAGCAGTTTCTAGAGTATGGAATAACGGATCAGTTATCCGTAGCTGGCTGATCGAACTGATGGAGAACGCATTCAGCAAACAGCCAAAACTTGAAGACATCCGCGGTGTGATGAATTCTTCAGGTGAAGGGATCTGGACAGTTGAAGCTGCTCTTGATTATCAAGCGTCAGCTCCAGTTATCGCACTATCTCAATTCATGCGTTTCCGTTCATTAGAAGACGACACGTTCCACGGTAAAGTCGTTGCGGCACTTCGTAACGAATTTGGTGGCCATGCAGTCGTGAAAAAATAATAAAATGCCTTAATAAAGACCTCATTGCTTATACGTTTAAGCAGAGGTCTTTCATTAATTTTTGGACATTCAACATATACTAGTGATGAAGAGATAAGAATAGGAGTTTTGATCATGGAAGAAAAATTTGTTCGTGAATCTCGAACAGTAAAATCCTCAGTAGTACTTCCACCGGATACAAATAATCATGGTACGTTATTCGGAGGGAAATTGATGGCTTATATCGATGATGTTGCAGCTATATCAGCGATCCGACATGCACGAAAAAATGTGGTTACAGCTTCAACGGATTCGGTTGACTTTTTACAGCCGATAAAAGAAGGACATTCTGTTTGCTTAGAATCATTTGTGACGTGGACGAAAACAACTTCAATGGAAGTTTTCGTAAAAGTGATCTCAGAAAATCTATTGTCTGGAGAACGAAAAGTTTGTGCGGTTTCCTTTCTAACATTTGTAGCGTTAGATGAAGAGGGTAAACCAACCCCAGTGCCAAAAGTTATACCTGAAACAGAAGAAGAAAAATGGCTCCATGAACATGCGCCAGAACGAGCAATTGCAAGAAAAAAGCGCAGAGAAGAAAGCAAGAAATTGGCCAAAGAGTTCGGAGTAAAAAAACCTTGGGATCCAATGTGAGTATAAAGATATATTTTTAGTGTTTTGCAGTTCATAAGATTCGCATTTTTAAAAGAAGATGCTATAATAAAGTTACCTTTTTCCAGCCAGGGATACAGAACCCTGGCATTTATACTGTTAATTTGTTAAAGCCCCTGATCGTTTTCATCAATGAAATCGATCAGGGGCTTTTTTGTGTTTAAAGTGTGTAAACGAATCGTTAGTACATAACCAAGTCGTGTTGTGCAAATGCTAAGAAAAGTTTGGTAAAAAGGCGGATGGTTATGCGGAATAGAAGAAAGCGTCCAATCATTAGAACTCATAAAAAGTTAACAGATATGTTAGCAGATAAAAAGCATGATGATCATTCTTCTCTTCAATCTAATACCATTTCTATGGATACATCAATACAACAGAAAAAAGAAACAGAAAAGCGTGTTGGAGAACTTAGTCCGGTTCTGCATGTGGTGGTTGATAGAGTAAAGACACTCTTAGGTAACCCGATGGATTTAATCGTCCGTGAGTTTGAATTTGAGCTAGAACACAAGGTTACAGCTACATTATTATTTTTAGAAGAAATGAATGATTCTCAAGTGTTAAATGAGTTCATTCTTTCACCATTGATGTCACTGTCATCAGACAAGCAATCTTCTCCAGTGCCAGTAGACCATGCATTACATTACATCAAACAGAATGCTTTAGCCCTTGGAAGAGTATTGGATGTCGAAACGGAAGATGAATTAGTTGAAGCCCTTCTTGCTGGTTTAAGTGTTCTTTTAGTTGAAGGTAATACAAAAGGTCTTAAACTAGGAACGAACGGCGGAAAAGTTCGAGGAATCGAAGAGCCTACATCAGAAGTTGTTATTCGTGGTCCTAAGGATTCATTCACAGAGTCAATCAAGACGAATATCTCGTTAATAAGACGAAGAGTAAGATCAAAAGATATTAGAATTGAAAAGTTCAAAATAGGAGAAGTCACACATACAGATGTGGCGGTTGTTTATCTAGAGAATATCGCTGATCCATTATTGATTCAAGAGATTAAAGAGAGAATTGAAGAAGTGAAGACAGATGGCTTGCTAGAATCCGGTCAACTTGAAGAGTTTATTCAAGACGAGACAGTCACTGTTTTTCCGCAGTTTCTAAATACTGAACGACCAGATGTTGTTATTGGAAACCTGCTCGAAGGTCGTGTGGGTATCATTATTAATGGAACACCGTTTGTTCTAATCGCCCCAGCACAATTTATACAGTTCTTTCAGTCATCAGAAGACTATTATATGAGGTATGACATCAGTACATTTCTTCGTTTGTTGAGATTTTCGGTCTTTATTATATCCTTGATCGCTCCATCGATTTATATTGCCCTTACCACTTTTCACCAAGCCATGATTCCAACGACTCTTTTGTTTGGAATCGCTGCTCAGCGTGAAGGAGTACCGTTTCCGGCAATAGCAGAAGCGTTAGTGATGGAGATTACATTTGAAATCTTACGTGAAGCAGGAATTAGGATGCCACGGGCGGTAGGCGTCGCCGTTTCAATCGTTGGGGCACTTGTATTAGGGCAAGCAGCAGTTCAAGCAGGACTTGTTTCACCTGCGATGGTTATCGTTGTGGGAATCACTGCAGTAGCTAGCTTTGCGATCCCATCGTTTGCTGTCGCCACATCAGCACGATTATTACGATTTCCGTTAATGCTGATCTCATCAGTTTTCGGCTTCTATGGTCTTACACTAGCTTTGATTGTAATCATCGCACATTTATCAAGCTTAAGATCTTTCGGTTATCCATATTTAAGTCCTTTTGCTCCGTTACAAACACAGGATTTAAAAGATAGTCTGTTTCGATTTCCGATTACCAAATTGTTCAAAAGACCAGAAAAGCTATCGGAAAAAAACCAAACACGTACAAAACCTTATTCGGTTAAGAAGAAACGAGAGGAGGAGACAACACGTTGAAACTTTTAAAAAGTTGCCTTCCTCTCTCACTCTGCCTTCTATTTCTAACAGGCTGCTGGGATCAAAATGAGCTGGATGAGCTTTCAATCGTAATGGGAATTGGAATTAACATTGATAAAAGAGGAAATTTAATTGTGACCTATCAAGTGGTGAACCCAACAGAAGTTGCTCCAGGGATTACCGGAGCTGGAGGAGGAAAACAGCCCGTCTTCACCGTCTATGAGACAACAGGAAGAAACTTGATGGAAGCAACGAGAAAAGCAAGTAAACAAACATCAAGACGCTTGTTTTTTGCGCATGCGAGGATGCTTGTTTTTAGTGAGAAAATTGCAAAAGAGAGTATCTATCAAGCGGTTGACATGATTTCTCGTGACCCTGAAGTTCGTTCGACCATTCAAGTTGTTGTAGCTAGAGATACGACGCCATCAAAATTATTAAGAACGTTTACAGCCATCGATAAGGTTACTTCCGATGAAGTGGCTACAATTTTGAAGATTTCAGAGAAAAATTGGGGAGAAAATATGCAGCAAGATATTAATGAAGTCCTTCAATCTATTATCGATGAAGGCGGAGAACCGATAATCAATGGCATTAAAATTACGGGTGACCATAAATTGGCAGTGACAGCACAAAACTATGAAGTGGGCGATCCCGCGAGAGTTCAGTTATCAGGCATGGGGGTATTTAGAGATGGCAAGCTGCAGGGGTGGTTGGATGGACCTGAAGCGAGAGGCGTTCTGTGGATAAAGGGAAAGCTTGTTAGTTCAGCGATTACAGTACCTTGTATGGGTAACGATAACGGATATTCTATCGAGATTGTTCGTTCGAATACTGAACTGTCGGCAGATACAAAACAGGATATACCGACGATAACACTCGATGTGTTTCCTGAAGCAAATATTGCAGAAGCAAACTGTGCAGTGAACTTAGAAAAAACTTCTGAAATCCTTAAAATTGAAAGTAAATTAAACCTTGTAATTGAAAAAGAAATTCAAAAAACGATTAACGCATCACAAGATTTTAATAGCGATGTACTTGGATTTGGTGAATTGTTGTATAGAGAAAATCCGAGTAAATGGCGCAATGTTTACAAAAAGAACTACAAAGAGATATTTCCGAAGTTGGAAGTGAAAGTGAATGTCGATTCTCGTATTAGAAGATCAGGTGTTCGAACTTCACCGTTTTTATTAGAGGAAAAGAAAGAGGCTCCAAAATGAAGACCATCAAGATCGATATTCAACAATACTTTATTATCATCGTCTTATTTGAACTCGGAAGTGCGATCCTTGTTGGTTTAGGAATGGATGCTGGCAGGGATGCTTGGATCGCTATCCTGCTCGGTATGACATGCGGTATGTTTCTATTTGTAGGTTATTATTATCTCTATAAACAATTTCCAGAGCAATCGTTAACACAATATTTGCAGATCTTGTTCGGTAAGTATATAGGAAAATTATTTGGTTTCTTGTACCTAATGTACTTCATGTATTTAGCTGCTCGTGTTTTGCGTGACTTTGGAAGCCTTCTGCTGTCAGCAGTTTTTGTACAAACACCGATTATTGTTGTAAATGCGCTAATGATTGCTACAATTGTTTATGTTTTAAAATTAGGTTTCGAAGTTCTAGTAAGAACAGGGGAGATCATTTTTTTTCTAGTCGTTCTCTTAGGAATCGTTCTTGCTGTACTTGTTTTATCAGCAGACTTAATGAAATACAATTATCTTCTTCCTGTTCTAGGCAAGGGGTTCTTGCCGGTCTTAAAGGCGGCGTTCCCAGTAACACCGACTTTTCCTTTTGGAGAAATGGTGGTTTTTACAATGTTGTTGCCATATTTGAAAACAACAAAGAAAAGTAAAGCACTAACAGTTGGGTTATTTGCCATTATGGTGAGTGGGATTATCTTAAGTGTAACGGTCGCGATGGACATTGCGATATTAGGAGGGCATGTTGCTACTCATGTCTACTTCCCATTGCTTGCTGCAGTTGCGAAGATTAACTTAGGAGAATTTATTCAAAGGTTGGATGCGTTAGTGGTATTTACGCTCATTATAGGAGGGTTCTTTAAGATCTCTGTATTGTTTTATGTTGCAGTTAAAGCAACCCAAGACATCTTCGGAGTAAAAGAAGAAAAAAAGCTCATAGGCCCAATCGGTATTGTATTGATTCTTTCATCTATCGTCATAGCAGCAAATTATGTGGAACATATTACAGAAGGTTTAAATATCGTTCCTCATTTTATCCATTTACCATTTCAAGTTGTTTTACCGAGTCTATTCATTATTGTATTCTTAATAAGAAGAAAGAAGCTTAAGCCTTTTGCTTCTTCTCCATCCACTTCGACAGAATAAACGTTAGGATGGGTAAGATCATCAAAGTGATCACTAGAACATATTCAACCTTGTCCACATAGTGAAAGAAAGACATAAACGATTTTTTTATAACCGTTGCTGGAGCGATTCCTAGAAACCAATCAATGACAATGAGTAAAGAGAACATACTGAATAGTAAAATGATATAAATAACAACAGGATTCTTCATGACGTCCACCTCCTGTTTTTAGTTTTTGCACGATTGACATCCTTATCCATAAGTTGAACCGAGGTGATATGTTTTGTGTGGCAGATATATGCTTTACTACGAAAAAGATGTGATTATTGATGCTTTTAACTTAGAAAACGAATTTGATTATGATAAACGCTTTAACATTGCTCCGAGTCAGCAAGTTCTCTCGATTATTAAAGCGAGCTCAGGAAATAGAGCAGGATATATGAAGTGGGGGCTTGTCCCAAGTTGGGCGAACGATCCGAAAATAGGAAACAAATTAATGAACGCGAGAAGTGAGACAGTTTCTGAAAAACCAAGCTTTAAAAACTCTTTTGTTCAAAAAAGATGCTTGATTCCTGCAAGTGGATTCTACGAATGGGTTATTGAAGAAGGTGTTAGCAAGAAGCAGCCCTATAAGTTTACATTAAGAGATAAAAAGCCGTTCGCATTTGCCGGGATCTGGTCTAGATGGACAGGTGAAGTCGAAGGACAGCAAGAAGAAAGAATTACCTGTTCCATCTTAACAAAAGCATCTAATGACTCTATGAAAAAATATCATCACCGTATGCCGGTAATGTTAGAGCCAAACGTTGGAGAGAACTGGTTGGATCGCTCAGCAAGTAAGGATAAACTTTTTTCTATTCTCCAAGACAACAACCCAGAACTATTTGCAGAACAAGTCACTATGGATTTGAACGTTCATAGAACTAGCTGACAGTTTCTTTTGATCTGTATTTGATCAGGTGAAAGTGTCATTTTTTTTACGAAAAATAATCCAAGAGTACTATATTGTAAATTCTTTGTAAGTCTTTCTGACTGTTTTAATATAAAACTAACAATTGAATCGACAGAATTGTGTTATATTTTTCATGGATTTACATGTTTTACATCCTATTAGTGAGGCAGGTGGAACGATATGTTCATGAAAATGACGAAAAGGCTTACAAATATAAGTATCATGCTAGTAATGGTGCTTAGCATGGCTATACCACTGCAGCAGACTGCATCTGCAGCTGACGTTCTAACGGTTAGCGAAGCATTGGTTAAGCAGGATAAATCAACACAGATGGTTGAAGGGTATATCGTAGGAACTGTTCATGGAGGTAGTGGGTCTTCTATCTCATTCAAACATGAAGGACCATTTACTGCGAATACCAACTTGGCCATCGCAGATTCAGTGAACGAAACAGACAAAACGAAAATACTAACTGTTCAATTACCTAATAATGCTGCAAGATCTGCATTGAACCTCGTTGATCACCCTGAGAATTTAGGGAAAAAAGTTCAACTTGAAGGAACACTAGAGGCCTATTTTAGTGTGCCAGGACTTAAAAATGTAAACAAATATCAAATTATTGATGGTGCTCCTTCTGAACCACAAGTAGAAGAAGTAAAGTCTTCGGTTGAGGGACAGGTTGTTTCTAAAGGGACTTCAGTCGTACTCTCTACTGAAACAACAGATGCTGAAATTTTTTACACTTTAGATGGACAAGATCCGACTACAGCTAGCACACGTTATACATCTCCTATTTCAGTAGATGAAGATGTAACCATTAGAGCTGTCGCTGTTAAAGAAGGATTTAAGAATAGCAACATATCAGAGTTCAAATACCAAGTTGCTCTATCCGGACTTCGTATCCATGATATTCAAGGTGCAAGTCATCAATCTCCTGTTTCGAATAAAGCAGTAGAGGGTGTCGAAGGAATTGTAACAAAAGTTGTAGATAACAATAATTTTTATATGCAGGACGTTAAACCAGACAAAGACTATAGAACGTCTGAAGGTATTTTAGTCTACCAAAAAGATCACGGTCAGACTAAAGGAAATCTTGTTTCAGTTGATGGGCTAGTAAAAGAATGGGTACTTGAAGGATATTCTGATAAATTAAAAACAGATCTAGCTGTTACAGAGATTAATGGAAGTCGCATCACAAAACTACAAGAAGGACAAAAACTTCCAAAGTCAACAATCATCGGTTTGTTTGGTCTTCAACAACCAACTAGAGTGATTGATAATGATAACTTTGGGTTGTTTGATCCAAAAGAAGATGGCATTGATTTTTATGAGAGTTTAGAAGGTATGCTTGTAGAAGTAAAAAATCCTGGTGTTCTTGCACCTCAAAAATATGGAGAACTTGTTGTTGTTCCAGATTTTTGGAAGCAAAAAGAATTTAACTCATCAGGTGGTCTAAACATCAAGGAATTTGATTACAACCCAGAACGCATTTTTGTCGATATGAACGACGAATCGTTTGTGGCAAAAACAGGAGATTTCTTCTTGGGCTCAATTACTGGAGTTGTCAGCTACGGATTTGGTAACTATAAAGTGTTAGCTGACCGAGAAGAACTTCCAACGTTTGTTGAAGGAAGAACAAAACCGGAAGTTACAAAGATTCACGAAAAACATAAAGAGTTAACGATCGCGAGCTTTAACGTAGAGAACTTTTCTGCACTTGAAGAAGGGCGTGACAGTACGAGCGATGAAAAAGTATCGCGTATCGCAAAATCGATCGTTCGTAACCTGAACGCACCAGATATCGTAGGGCTTGTTGAGATGCAAGATGGAAACGGTCCAACGAATGATGGTACGACAGATGCAAAAGAAAGTGCTGATCGATTAATCGCTGAGATTACGGCGCAAGGTGGTCCACAATATGTGTATACAGATATCGCACCAGTTGATGGACAAGACGGCGGAATTCCTGGTGGTAACATTCGTGTAGGATTCATCTACAATCCTGAACGTGTTTCACTTGCAAAAGGAACTAAAGGAACAGCAACAGAAGCGGTAGGCTATAAGGACGGGAAGCTTACTGTAAATCCTGGGCGTATCGATCCGACAAACCCAGCATTTGAAAACAGCCGTAAGCCAGTCGCAGCACAGTTCATGTTTAAAGGTGAGAGCGTAATTGTGGTTGCGAATCATTTTAACTCAAAAGGCGGAGATCAGCCGCTGTTTGGGAAAAATCAGCCTCCTTTCCTTGGAAGTGAAGCGCAACGTTTAGAAATCGCGGGAATTGTAAATCAGTTTGTTAAAAATGTTAAGAGTGAAGATAAGGATGCAAAGGTCGTGCTGCTTGGAGATTTCAATGATTTCGAGTTTACGAAGACGCTGCAGGAAGTTAAAGGCAAAGAGTTGACGAACATGATCGAGAAAGTTCCTTACAAAGAGCGCTACACCTATTCTTACCAAGGGAACGCTCAAGTTCTTGATCATATTTTAGTAACAAACAATATGGCGAGAAAGACAAAAGTTGATATCGTTCATATCAATTCGCAGTTTATGGAAGAACACGGTCGAGCAAGTGACCATGATCCTGTGTTAATTCAAGTAAAACTAGATAAAGTCAGATAAATAAATAAAAGTCATCCGCATATTGTGGATGACTTTTTCATATTAACTGCAGTTTAGCGTCGGTATCCGCCACCTAGCTGTTGTTCAGCCATTTGAACAAGACGTTTAGTGATTTCACCACCAACAGATCCATTCGCACGGGATGTTGTGTCTGGTCCTAGTTGAACACCAAACTCAGAAGCTATTTCATACTTCATTTGATCCAAAGCTGCTTGTGCTCCAGCTACTACTAATTCGTTAGAGTTATTGTTACGTGCCATATGTATCACCTCCTTGTATTACTAGTTTGTATATATTTAACAATTTTATGCGCATGATGGAAAAATTCTTTTCGGAAGAAGAGATCGATAGGTATTCGCATATTTTTGCTTTAACCGACACCAAAACCCGTAAGTTTCGTATGATACATCATCCCCCTATTTTTATTTTCAAGATAAGCGCTGAGCTGGTTTGTTAAGCTCAGTGCTTTCTGTTTTTATGACGCCTGTTGATACTATGGTAGGTAATTGATTACTAGCTGATTGATACATATAAAGATAAAAATGTAGAAATTAGAATAATAAAATATATTTGATTTTAACGCATTCGTTTTATAATGAATGAAGGATATAGATTCAATAGTAATTGGGAGAGCGGGTGTAGGATGGGGAATCAAAAAGAGTATTCCCGGTGGAAAGGTATAGGACTAGCCTTAGCAGGAGCTTCTCTTTGGGGGTTTTCAGGAAACGCAGCAGAATGGATCTTTTCACATTCAGCAATGACCGCAACATGGTTAGTTTCAGTCCGTATGGTAATGGCTGGAGCGCTGCTATTATTTCTAGTCTCTTTTCATCACAATATATTTGAAGTTTGGAGAAATAAAAAAGATCGAACGGATTTAATAGTATTTTCTTTAACGGGTATGCTTGGGGCACAGCTTACGTTCTTTTTGAGTATAGAAGCGGGTAATGCACCAACGGCTACACTGCTTCAATTTTTAGGCCCGGTGTTTATTACGATCTATTTTGCGTTAAAGTTCTTAAAATGGCCAAAACGAAAAGAATGGATGGCAGTACTAATGGCTCTTTCAGGAACGTTCCTGCTCTTAACAAATGGAAGTTTGCAAGAGATAACGGTTTCCGAAAAAGCTATATTCTGGGGAGTTCTCTCAGGTATTTCAGTAGCTATATATACCGTCTATCCAGTGAGACTGTTAAAACAGTATGCATCTGCTACGATCGTAGGTTGGGCCATGTTGCTTGGTGGATCTGCTGTTTCTATTTTTACTCAGCCGTGGCAGGCGAATGCAATCGAATGGTCTTTCTCATTATTTGGAATGCTATCATTTGTAGTAGTATTTGGAACACTATTGCCTTTTTATCTCTACTTAGACAGCTTAAAGTATATAAGCTCGACAGAAACGAGCTTACTTGGAAGTGCTGAACCTTTAGTAGCAACCCTTGTATCTGTCATATGGCTTGGTACTGCGTTTGGGAGTTTCCAAACAGCAGGTGGCATGCTCATTATTTTGACAGTATTCTTGCTATCTATGCCAGAAAAGGGACTAATACAAGTGAGTCAATCAATAAAAAAGTAAAGCAAAACGCATGATTTGACATTTATACGGAATCGTACCACTATGGTAGGGAAGAACATTCAACAGGAGACGATGCATATGGATGACAAAATAGTATTTTTTGATATAGATGGAACGCTAGTAAATGATGAGAAAATTATTCCTGACAGCACGAAAGAGAGTATACTTCAGTTGAAAAAGAACGGCGTACATGTAGCAATCGCCACTGGACGTGGCCCGTTCATGTTTGAACCAATTCGTGAGGAATTAGAGGTGGATTCGTTTGTGAGTTTTAACGGATCTTATGTTGTTTTTAAAGATGAAGTGATTCACAAGACGCCGTTATCTAGAGAAGCGATTCTTAAAATTGAAGAAGAAGCAGAAAAGGCAGGTCACCCTCTTGTCTATCTTGATCATGAAAGAGCGACAAGTAATGCTGATAATCATGAGATCATTAAGAACTGTACGTTTAATCTCATGCCGAGTTATCCCGTTTTCCACCCAGGATTCTATAAGGAAAATGAAGTTTATCAAGTTTTATTATTCTGCCAGGAACAGCATGAACATGTCTATCGCGATGGATACAAAGGCACGTTCGATTTTATACGCTGGCATGAAAATGCGTTAGACATTTTGCCAACTGGTGGTTCTAAAGCAAAAGGAATTGAAGCTTTTATGAACCAGATAAACATGAAACCTGAGAATGTGTACGCATTTGGTGATGCGTTAAATGATATCGAAATGCTTAAAGCAGCGGGAACAGGAATTGCGATGGGCAATGGTTTAAAAGAAGCAAAAGACGCGGCAGACTTTGTTACAAAATCAGTTGATGAAGATGGTATCTATCATGGACTTAAGCATTTTGGATTAATTTAATCATGGAGCACCCTAGTTGAATTCAACTAGGGTTTTTTTTGTTCTGAAAATTGCAGTGAAAAAGGTAAAGGAGCAACCTTTTAATGACGATATAACACGTACAGCAAGTAAAGAACTTTTCAAATAGGAGTTGAAACGTGTGAGATTGAATGTAAAGGTGATGTGTTACTTTTTAATCGCTGTCTTTTTAATCGTAAGCTTTCCATTAAGACCTGTCTCGGCAGCAGGAAAAACGGCAACAGTGAATGCAACAAGCTTGAATGTTCGCACAGAACCTTCCTCATCCTCAAAACAGATCGGATCATTAAAAAAAGGCGCGAAAGTTACGGTGTTCCAGATAGAAAAAGGATGGGCAAACATATCTTTTCAGGATAGAAAAGCTTGGGTTAGTTCAGCGTACATAAAGGTAAATAACTCAACCAGTTCCAAAACACCATCTCAAAAGGAAGCAAAAAATATTAAAACAGCAAAAGTTACAGCAACTTCTCTAAATGTGCGGAGTGGTGCAGGAACTCAATATAAGACGGTAAGCTCGCTAAAGAATGGAGCGGTAGTTTCTGTAATTAAAGAAGAAGGCAATTGGGCTAATATAACATACGGTTCAATTAAAGGATGGGTAAGTAGTGCGTATCTATTGAATCAAACAGGTACAACTCCTCCTAAGCCTCCTACAAACAAACCTGTAAACAATGGAAAGTGGGGAACAGTAACAGCGACGTATTTGAATTTTCGATCATCGGGAAATTTATCTTCACCGATCATCGGCTCACTCAAATATGGTACTTCTGTTCAGATTTTGTCAGAGTCAGGAAGCTGGCTTTCCATTCAAACGTCCGATGGAAAGAAAGGTTGGGTATCTAGCCAGTACATATCACTAAAAACGGGAGGGTCTCCAATCGTTACAAACCCTAAGCCTGCAACGAAACCTCCAGTTGCTCCACCTTCATCTGTATCAAAAAAAGTTGTCGTCTTGTCAGATGGAGTGAATATTAGGCAAGGTCCTTCTACAGCATACTTAATAGTGGGTCATGCAAATCAAGGGGACGAATTCGCATTTCTTCAATCTAAGAACGACTGGGTACAAATTAAGCTGCCAAATGGTAAAAGTGCTTGGGTGGCAGGATGGCTTGTAGCTGTTCAACAATCATCCTCTAACAATCCTTCAACTCCTAAACCATCCTTGAAGGGATTAAAAGGAAAAAGGATTGTGATAGATCCTGGTCATGGTGGAAATGATCCAGGAGCTTCAGGAAAATCATCGGGTACACAAGAAGCCGCTATGACGTTGATGAGTGCGAGATTATTAGCCACACAGCTTAGTAATGCAGGTGCAAAAGTCATCTTAACTCGAAGTGATAATACGTATATATCTCTTAATAAACGTGTGGAGATTAGTCATTATCATTTTGCAGATGCATTTGTTAGCCTACATTACAACTCAGCTTCAGATAGATCCGCTACAGGACTGTTAACCTTCTATTACGGCCAGAAGGACCTGAAATTGGCGAACTCGGTAAACAACGGATTAATTGGAGCAAATACGGGATTAAAAGGTGGAAATGTTAGATATGGAAACTTTCACGTTCTACGTGAAAACAAACAACCTGCCGTATTAGTAGAGCTTGGTTTTTTGTCAAATCCATTTGATGAAAGTATAATCAAGAGTAATTCTTTTCAAACAAAAGCAGCAACGGGTATTACGACAGGATTGGCTCAATATTTTCAATAAGGTGAAGAGGCAGTGATTAAAAATGTGAACTTTTAATCACTGCCTCTTTTGTTTCAGTAAGTATCTTTTCCTATTCTTAATTCGCTTGACTGGATTTTATGTTCACTTTATTCATATAATTAAAATCATAAATAATAAATGTAGTTAACAATAGGTGGTGCCAAATTTGGAGAACTCTGGACTTATTCTTGAAGGTGGAGGAATGCGCGGTGTTTATACGGCAGGGGTACTCGATGTTTTTATGGAGAACGACCTTTACTTTCCGTATGTGATCGGGGCATCTGCTGGTGCTTGTAACGCTGTATCATACTTATCACGCCAGCACGGAAGAAATCGCACGGTGAATCTAGAATATAGCTCACATCCTGAATATATTTCTTATAAGAATTGGTTGTTTAAGAAGAAGGGGTTGTTCGGTATGGACTTCATATTTGATGAACTTCCAAACCGCCTAGTTCCCTTCGATTATGCTGCATTTAAACAATCGAAAGAAAGATTTGTAGTCGTTGTAACAGACGTAAGAACAGGCCAACCCGTTTATTTGAATAAAGAAGATTACGAAGAGATGGAGATCTCAAATGTTCTACGTGCATCATCATCCATTCCATTTATCGCACCAGTAGTCGAGCTTGCAGGAGGTCAGATGATGGACGGAGGGATTGCGGATCCTATACCTGTTCATAAAGCTTTGAAAGATGGCGTGCAAAAAGGAGTCGTAATCCTCACTCAGAATGAGGGTTATCGCAAGAAAAAGCCTAAAATGACGTGGGTAACGAAAAAATTCTATCCTGAATACACAGGTCTCGACGAAAGTTTACGTGGACGCTACATCAAATATAATGAGACGCTTGATTTTATAGAAAAAGAAGAGAAAAGTGGAAACTTATTTGTCCTTCGTCCCATGGAGAAAATGATAGTAAAAAGAATTGAACGCGATCCTAAACGACTTGGAGTTCTGTACGAACAAGGAAGAATAGATGCACTTAACCAATTGGATAACTTAAGAAGTTGGTTATCCAATTAAAATCAATCCACTCTCCCGTATCATTTCATGCCATAAAAATAGAAAAGCTTGCAATAGAAGTCACGAAACAGACCTCTATAGCAAGCTTTTTTCATTTAGTATATCTTTTGAATAACTTGTTCAATATCTGGTTCTTTCATCTGAATATCGACCGGTTCTCCCCATTGTGTGACTTTTTGAAGTAATAGAGGTGAAGATAGAAGAGAGCGATCATAATCGATAATTAACTTTTCGTCTTCCCATGTCATTCTTTCAATTCCTTCTAATTGTATGTCAGCCGTGTTTGGTTTTACACGATACTGAATCTCCATGACGCTTGGTAATCCAATATTCTTTCGTAAATCTTCCAGCGTTCCATCTAAAACCATTTGTCCGTGATTGATCACGATCACGCGGCTGCATAACCGTTCAATATCATCCATATCATGTGTGGTTAACAGGATGGTCTTCTTCTCGTTTTCGTTCAGTTCTTTTAAAAAGGCTCGTATACTTGTTTTTGCATTAACATCTAATCCGATCGTAGGTTCATCTAAGAAAAGGATGTCAGGATCATGAATCATGGCTGCAGCAAGGTCCCCGCGCATCCGTTGCCCTAGAGATAGTTTTCGAACAGGTGTGTCCATAAACTTTCCAATCTGAAGCATATCATCATACAACCTCAAAAACTGGCGATATTTTTCATCAGGTACTTTATACATTTCTTTTAAAATATCAAAAGAATCACGTAACGGGAGATCCCACCATAGTTGTGTACGTTGTCCGAATACAATGCCGATCTTTTTGGCTACTTCTTTTCTTTTTTTCTGCGGGCTCAATCCTCCCACTGTGATTTCACCGCTAGTCGGATGAAGAATACCTGATAACATTTTAATCGTAGTGGATTTTCCAGCACCGTTCGGCCCGATATAGCCTACGAATTCACCCTCTTCAATAGAAAAAGAAATATCATTTACAGCTCTTACCACATGATGCTTTGTAGAAAGAAGAGAACTAAACGACCCGATAAATCCTTTCTTTGTTTCATAGATTTTAAAGTGTTTATTTAATTGCTGAGCTTGAATCATGTATAGCCCTCCTCAACTTCCTGTACTATGGTAATGGCGGATTCCAAACATCCAGAATCGTAACGCTATGAATAGAAAAACGATTGAAACGAGTGGTGGTAATGCTAGGTTCCAAAGGTCACCACCTTTATTTAATAGAAACAGAACAGGTGTATAATTCATGAATCCTACTGGGATGACTGTGAAAAAAATGATTTTGAGCCAGCCGGGATAGATGTTCATCGGATAGTTGGCTGCATTAAATGGAGCATATAGAGTAAAGGTTTGGAAATCTTTAATCCTCTGTGTCCAAAAGGCAATGGTAGCTGTGATCAACCCTAGAGAAAAACAAATAAGTACTCCAGAAATGATAGTTACAGGTAAATAAATTAACAAAAGAAATAATTCAACGTTATTAAGTTTTAAACCGATAATAGAAATAACAAGGATTAAAATACCTTGTATCGTTCCTCCTATTCGGGATAGGTCTATGTTTTTAGTCAAAAGCAATGATAACGGAGAGACAGGTCGAATTAGAAGACTATCGAATTCACCTTCGACCATATAACGTTCAAAATTATGTACCTCTACACAAAATACTCTGTACAGAGTAATGGCAACAGATGAGATTCCATAGAGAAGCCCCACTTCATAAAGATTCCAACCCTTTACATCGTCAAAACGCTGCAGAATGGCTGCGAGCAGCACAAAGTCCACCGCCATGATCAAACCGTATGATAAGGAGGATACGAGAAAGTTCATCTTATACTGCATACGTGAACGCAAACTTCCTGATAATAGTTTCAGATAAAGGTTCATGACTTATCCTCCTTGAATTTCTAACTTATGGCGTGCCTTCTCAGTTAGCCATAGGTTGAAGCATGTTAAAACCACGACCCAAACCAACTGGATAAGAATAACTTCACTTGAAATCTTCTCAAGGAAAATCATGACAGGGTAATAGATGGCTCCTGCAAAAGGTAAATAGGGTGTGATAGAAGATAGGGGAGCTGGAAGTAAATCAATAGGTACAAGTTGTCCTCCAAGTCCAACCAATAATGTAAAGTTTACAAAATGTGCCCAATCGATCTCAGTCGTCCAGCATGCACTGATTCCTACTAGGTAGAACAGGTTAATAGAAATGATCATGGCAAAAAGAATAGAAATACATAAGAAAAAATAAGTCAGTATGTGTTGAGGAATATAAAAGCCTACCGTTAAGGAAAAAACAAGCCCAATAGGAAGAGATCGAAAGAACAAGTTATACACTAATCTTCCAGCTTCTTGAGAGGTAACATAGAGAAAAAAGTTTGTTGGTCTTGCGAGTTCTAAAGAAATTGCACCATTTCTTATCCCGTTATGAATATTGAGTCCTGCCGTTAAGAAACCGGATAACCAGAGGATGCATTGGACAGCCGCAATGTAAAAGGTCATATCTAGGGCAGTGTAGGGACTGTCATTCTCTTTTCCTTGAAGTACACCGACCCATATGGCAATGAAAACAAATCCGAAGATTGCACTCGCTGCATTATTGATCAGATGCGCCACCTTGTATTGCATGTTACGCATAAAGCTCTTTTGTAAAAGAATCCAATAAACCATAAGTCCCCCTTTATGAAGTTTTCATTTTTTAGCGCAGAAATATAAAATAGCAAATTTTACAAAAGTTTGCAATTCTTTTTTTGGAGGTTATTTTTATGTCATGTTCACAGTGTCGTCCAACAGGAGATTTTCCGGAGAGTGGATTTTTACATATCCGTACCGATCATCCCGTGCTTGTGGAAAGTTTGATGAATTTATTTAAAGAGCACGGTTTGGAAGGCATTCATTCTGGAAATGTTGCATCAGCAAAATATAGCAATCTTATAGAACTGCAAGATTTCATGGAAAAGTCACTTAAAACATTTAACGAAATGGCTGTACGGTCATTTTATTGTTCAGTTACTTCTGCATTGAAAGAAATGAGCGTCTTCACACCTTGGATTTCATTTCAGCAATTTTATGAAAGAATGAAGCATATCGATCTGTATGACATTATTCAACAGCAGCTCTTCACTACACACTCGCAGCCTATTGTTTTTTTACAGAGTGGAGAGATTTATGGATATGAGTTCTTACTTCGTCCATCAACTGAAGAATTTGAATTCAAACCTTATGAACTTTTTCAGTTTGCTGAACGAGCAGGTCTTCAGGCGCTGTTGGACGGAAATGCTAGGATGACTTCTATTCGAAACAGCGCTGGAGCCGTTTCACCAGGCTTGAAACGATTCATTAATTTCCTTCCGTCATCGATTTACGACCCAAAGCATTGTCTGGCTACAACATTTAAAGCAGCAGCTGACGCAGGAGTAGATCCAAACGATCTTGTCTTTGAAGTGGTGGAGACTGAAGAAATCGCAGACATCGATCATTTAAAAAGTATCCTTCAAGCTTACCAAGAGCAAGGAATGAAAGTAGCACTAGATGACTTAGGTGCAGGACATTCAACACTTTCTGTATTAAAAGAGCTGAAACCAGACTATGTGAAGATTGACCGTAAAATCGTTTCTTTCTGTGATGAAGACGCATCTAAGGAAGATATGATACAAAAAATCGTTGAGGTTGCAAGAGAAATAGGTGCTGTCGTACTTGCCGAGGGAATTGAGAGAAAAGAAGAAGCAGACATCGCACTTAAATGCGGAGTTGAGCTTGCGCAAG
Organism: Fictibacillus sp. 7GRE50; assembly: GCF_015903875.1. Lineage (NCBI taxonomy): Bacteria > Bacillati > Bacillota > Bacilli > Caryophanales > Fictibacillaceae > Fictibacillus > Fictibacillus sp. 7GRE50. The sequence continues at coordinate 38,721 of NZ_JACZDW010000002.1, read as the reverse complement.
GTTACTTTTTTGGCCGGCCCGTTCCAACAAAATCATTAGCAGCAGCTGTTCAATAAATTTACGAAAACCTTATCAAAAAAAGATAAGGTTTTTTTTACCGAATGACTTGGAATAGTGACCAACTTCTAGTAATCTATAGGTAGATGCTTTTGTAATATAATTGTAAAATTAACGGGAATATTTCCAAAAGGAGCGGAATGATGGTAACGAAAGCGGATCCGGAAAAAAAGAGGAAAAAGTCGCAAGTGCCCTTTCGTTTAAATGTCTTGTTTTTGGTCGTCTTTTTTCTTTTCTCAGTCCTTATTTTAAGGCTTGGTGTTCTCCAAATCGTAAATGGAGAGGAAAAACGGCTAGAGTCTGAAGCAGTTGAAGAAGTTATCGCAAGGAAAGAAGCGCCACGAGGAAAGCTGTTAGACAGCAACTTCCGTGAGGTCGTAGGGAATGAACCTTTCTTTTCTTTAACATATACGAAAACAGTAGATACAAAAGCAAAAGACACGATGCGAATTGCAGAATGGCTAGCTGATCGCCTTGGGGTTACAGAAGATCAGATTAAAAAGATCACAGAACGCGATAAAAAAGACTATTTTATCTCGAAACAAGATGTGACAAAGATGATTGAAGAGCGCCTTAGCAAGAAGGAAAAGAAATTAAGTGACAAAGATCAATATATCGCACTCGTCAATAAGATTACAGAGGAAGAAATCAATAGTCTAACTGACAAAGATATTAAAATTCTGGCTTATAAACGTGCAATGGATACGGGTTATGCGTATTCAGCACAACGAATTAAAACGAACTTGAACAACGAGGAAGTTTCCGTAATCTCAGAGAATCTTGGTGACCTTCCTGGGGTAGATATTATGGCGGATTCAGAGAGAATCTATCCGTATGGGAGATCAGCAATTTTTGGAGCTGTTAAACAAATTCCAAAGTCACGAATGGATTATTTCATGACTAGGGGTTATGACAGAAGTGACCAAGTAGGAATTAGTGGACTTGAAATTCAATACGAACAGGTACTTAGGGGTACTAAGGAGAAATCTGTATATTTAACAAATCCCAAAACTGGAGAAACCATTGGTGAGCCAAAAACAATAGCTGGACAAAGAGGAAAAGATATTGTACTCACTCTAGATATGGAATTACAATTCCAGTTAGAACGAATTTTAGAAGAGGAAATATTAAAGGCAAAACCTTTGCCTGGAAATGACTTATTAAATTCAGCATATATCGTAATGATGAATCCCAAAACTGGAGAAATCAAAGGGATAGCTGGTAAGAAATATGAAGATGGAAAATTTACTAATCAGGAATATGGAGCATTATTTAATTCATATGAGATGGGTTCTACAGTTAAAGGTGCAACAGTATTAGCGGGACTACATGAAAAAGTTATTTCAAGAGGTTCAATCATACACGATAAGCCTTTTCAAATTGCTGGGGGAAAACCTAAATCATCTTGGAAAAATATGGGTTTTATCGATGATTTAGATGCTCTCCGAATGTCTTCTAACGTTTATATGTTTAATATTATGGATCGGATGATTGGACCCGAACATTGGACAGAAACATATGATGAAGCTCGTTATATGTTTAGCCAATTTGGCTTAGGTGTTGAAACAGGGATAGATTTTCCAGATGAAGCAACTGGATATAGAGGTACTCCAATAGAAGGGCAATCCGGGACATTGTATGACTTAGGTATTGGTCAATTTGATACGTATACAACCCTTCAGCTAGTTCAATATGTATCAACGATTGCCAACGGTGGATATCGAGTAAAACCTCAATTAGTAAGAGAGATTAGAGAACCAGGTGATACATCAGAAAATGGTGGCAAACTTTTAAAGAGGTTTGAGCCGGAGATTTTAAATAGACTTGAAATGTCAGAAGAACATATAGAAAGAGTTCAACAAGGATTTTGGCAAGTTATGCATACTCAAGGTGGTACTGCAAAAAGTTACTTTGATGATGAGGAAAAATATCATAATCCTGCTGGTAAAACGGGAACAGCTCAACGTATTTTAAAACATCCTAGAACAGGTCAAATTGTAGAGAAGCATAACCTAACATTAGTCGGATATGCTCCATTTGAAAATCCTGAAATTGCGTTTGCAGTTGTTGTACCAGAAGGAACTCCTCAAGGTAATTTTCAAAAAATCAACAAATATATCGGCCAACGTGCACTTGAAGCATATTGGAAGTTAAAAGATAAATACGGTGAGAATGCAGCAACAGTTACCGGTAATTTAGAAAAAGACAGCGAAGAGGACTCAGCAGAATGATGCTGAGTTTTTCTTTTCCTAAAAGATTATTGCTTTTTACTCTTTTTATTTACTTCAATGACAGTTGATTGGAGCGTATGGTGTGAGACTCCAGAGGAACAGGCTGGCAGATTGAAAAGTGGAAGTGGCTCGTTCAGCCCCTACAAGCAAAAGTTGAATGGGCTATGAAGGCGCACTTTGCCTTCTGACCGTTAAACTTTTGACCTCGAGGGGCTAGCCACTGCAACTAGACAGGTGAAACACTTAAAAGTGAAACGCTAGAATGTGGCTCACCGCATGCCCCGCGGAAAGCGAAGCAACTGGAGCGTAAAATCAACTACTTTCGGGACGCAACAATGATACGAAAACAGACTTTTTTAAAACGTATGTACAATAGAAAAAACCGGCACATGGCCGGTTTTCTCCCTTCACACTATTCATTATTAGCAGAAGCAAGCTGCCCCAACAATAATCAATAGAATAAATAACACTACTACCAATGCAAAAGAATTGCCATAAGAATAACCCATCGATTTTTCCTCCTTTAATTCTTGCAATTGTTAATTCCATATATCCTATGCCTGTTTTCATAATTGAAGTGGGCAGGAGCCCAGATTCCATCAAAATAGGCGTTAAATGTATGTTTGACCATAAAAGTGTCAACGATTTGTAAAGACTGGATACTTGTGAAGAACATATATTCTTTGTTTTAATGAAAAGAGAAAGAAAATACGTAACAGGGAGTCAGCTTATGAAAAAATTACTTTTACCTTTAGTATTATTATTTACAATTGTTTTCCAACTGCCTTTATCGGCGTCTGCTCATTCTAAACTAGAAACTTCTACTCCTGCAGAAGGTGAGAAGGTTACAACAGATCTTGAAGCGGTTGTTTTAACGTTTTCAACGAAGATTGAGTCGTTAAGTACGATGACGTTAAAAAACGGTGAGAAAGAGATTCCTTTACAGATTAGTGTAGAGGACGATCAAATGACAGGAGCGATCACAAATCCGCTTGAAAATGGAAACTATACAGTAGCGTATAAAATCATTGGCGCTGACAGTCATGTGATCGAGGGGAACTACTCATTTGCGGTAGATCGCCCTGAACAAGAAGAAACACCAGAAGAGGGTACAACAGATAAAGGGACTCAAGAGAAACAAGAAGACAATAGTGAAAAAGCATTGGATGATCAAGAAAAAAACGAAAAGCCGAATAATCCATCATATTTTGCACCATTAACCATTGGTTTAATTATCATTATTGCTATCGTGTCATTCTTTGCATTTAGAAGAAAGCGTTAAAGGAAAAGCCTCGAATATATCGGGGCTTTTTTTCGTACTATAGGAAAGATAACAAAGTGAATTATTTATTTTGTTTTTAGTAAAGAATATGAGCAAATAGATAGTTTTTTCTAACTATTCTGTTATATGATGTATATTGTCTTTTAATTTTCAGAAGGGGTTAGGTGATAGGGTGGATACATTTAAGAGATTAAAAGATTTTTATTGGCCGTATAAAAAGTACTTTTATTGGTCGATCTTGACTTTGATTCTAGTGTCAGGAATTACAGTTGTTTATCCGATGGTCTTACAATTTACCATCGATGAAATCATTATCAAAGGGGAATATTCAACCGTACCATATGTTGCATTAGGCTTTGTACTTCTGATGGTAATAAAAGGGGCAGCTACATATACTCATCAGTTTTATGGAGATCTGTTCGGTATTCGTTCTGTTTATGAACTTCGTGAATCTTTATACGAAAAGCTGCAGTTTCTGCCATTCGATTATTATGATAATGCAAAGACTGGAGATTTAATGTCGAGGTTAACTGCTGATGTTGAAGGTTTTCGTTTTTTTCTTTCTTTTGGCTTCTCACAGCTAATAAATTTTGTTTTAATCATAGGTTTTAGTCTCTCCGTAATGTTCTTCTATTCAGTTCCATTAGCACTCATTACACTGTGCATGATGCCTTTCCTCGCACTCGTTGTTTACAAGTTTGATAAAGAAGTTCATCCGGCTTTCCGTGGAATTCGGAAATCTATGGCGAATCTCAATACGAAGGTTCAGGAGAATATTAGCGGAATCAACACTGTTAAATCGTTATCACGTGAAGATTTTGAGATTAATAAGTTTGATACGTCTAATGAAGATTATAAGTCTCAGTACTTAAACACGTCTCATATTTGGGCTAAGTACTTTCCGGTAATGGAATTGATCGGAAATCTGTCGGTCGTTTTACTGCTTGCTTATGGTGGCTATCTTGTTATTCAAGGGAACCTGACAGCTGGAGAGCTCGTGGCGTTCTTTAGTCTTGTTTGGTATATCATGGGACCCATTATGAATCTGGGGTTTATCATGAACACTTTCTCTCAATCAAAAGCATCAGGAGAGCGTTTGTTGGAAGTGTTAGACGAACCTCTTGAGATGGAAGGGAAAGATCGCGAACTTGAAATGGTTCGCTTTCACGGAGAAGTGACGTTTGAAAATGTTACACATCGTTATAAAAACGAGAAAAAAGAAGCACTCAAAGATATTTCTTTTACAGCAAAACCTGGTCAGACGATTGGATTGATCGGTGCCACGGGTTCTGGAAAAACATCCATTACCCAACTACTATCGAGGTTTTACAATCCTGAATCAGGAACCATCTTAATAGATGGTAATCCACTCGATGATTATTCGTTAAGAACGATCAGGAAAAATATTGGTACCGTTCTTCAGGAGTCTTTTTTGTTTTCGTCAACGATAAAAGATAACATCTCTTACGGTAACCCATATGCAGATATGGATGATATTATCGATGCAGCAAAACGAGCTCAAGCGCACGACTTTATAATGGAGCTTCCTGATGGTTACGATACGATATTAGGAGAAAGAGGACTAGGACTATCTGGTGGCCAAAAACAAAGGATTTCAATAGCTAGAGCGATCCTTATCAATCCAACAATCTTAATACTTGATGATGCGACAAGTGCTGTAGATATGGAGACAGAATTCAGGATACAAAAGGCTTTAAAAGAAGTGATGAGCGACCGTACAACATTCATTATTGCTCACCGTATCTCTTCTTTAAAACATGCTGATGAGATACTTGTCCTATCAAAAGGGAAGGTAATCGAACGAGGTACACACGACGAGTTGATACAGCAAGAATCAGGAGCGTATCGAAGAATTTATGATATTCAGTATCAAGATAAAGAAAAAGTCTTTCAAATGAACGGGCAGGGGGTGTAAGGAGGATGCAGCATTCAAAGGAATTAAAAACGAAGAAATCACCTCGTTTTAAATATTCTTCTGAACAAGTGATCGATAAACCGTTCAACTGGGGGCAGATTATTCGGTTGTTTCAATACATGAAGCCTTACAGCAAGAACTTGTTGCCAAAGGCGATCATCGCGATGATGGTTTCGACTGCAGTAAGACTTGTAGTTCCTATTTTTATAGGTGTTCTAACGTTTGATCATGCAATCAAGAACAAAGATACGAACCTTCTTGTGAAATTAATCATTGCGATCGGGGGCCTCTACCTATTATCCTGGGGTGCGAATACGTTGCGGATAAAATGGATGAACTATCTTGGGCAATATGTGATCTACGACATACGTCAGCATCTGTTCAAGCATATTCAGCGCCTGTCACATCGCTTTTTTGATCAGCGCTCTGCAGGATCTATTCTTGTTCGCATCATTAATGACGTGAACTCTTTACAAGATCTGTTCACGAACGGTGTTATCAACGTATTGATGGATATCATCCTTCTGTTTGGTATCATCGTCATCATGTTCATCTACAGCCCAGAGCTAACGCTAGCGATCATGGTGATCTTGCCTCTTATGTTCTTCATCTCGACAAGTTTACGAAAGAAGATCAGACGCTCTTGGCAAGTTGTACGTATTAAACAAGCTAAGCTCAATTCACACCTGAATGAAAGCATACAGGGGATACGAGTGACTAAATCGTACACACAAGAAAAAGAGAATATGAGCTTCTTTAATGGAGTTAACAACGAAACGTATGATAGCTGGAAAACGGCGACACAACAGAATGCATTGTTCAGACCGTTTGTTGAAATGTCTAATGCGATTGGAACAGCGATTCTATTGTGGTTTGGTTCCTACTTGATACAAGGTGAGGCACTTGAAATTGGGGTATTTGTTACGTTTGCTTTTTATCTCGGTATGTTTTGGGAGCCGATCTCTCGACTTGGGCAAGTTTACAATCAGCTTTTAGTAGGAATGGCTTCATCTGAAAGAATCTTTGAATTTTTAGATGAAAAACCGAATGTTCACGAAAAAGAAAATGCTTTTTCGTTTTCAAAAATTAAAGGGGAAATTCAGTTTAAGGACGTTGAGTTCTCCTATAATGCGGATCGAAAAGCATTAAAAGGCATCGATCTAACGATACAAGGGGGTCAGACCGTCGCACTGGTCGGCCATACAGGGTCAGGTAAGACGACGATCGCGAACTTAGTGAGCCGATTTTATGATCCAACATCGGGTACGGTACAGATTGATGGAAAAGATTTGAAAGACGTCAATCTAGCGAGTCTTCGTGAAAAAGTAAGTGTCGTTCTTCAAGATACTTTTATCTTTTCAGGAACGATTAAAGAGAATATTCGCTTTGGGAGACCTGGTGCTTCCGATGAAGATGTTAAGAATGCTGCAAAAGCAGTTGGAGCACATGCATTTATCGAGAGACTGTCGAATGGCTATGAAACAGAAGTAGAGGAAAGAGGAAATGTTTTATCAGTTGGTGAAAGACAGCTACTTTCATTTGCAAGAGCACTTCTTGCAGATCCTGATATTCTGATTCTGGATGAAGCAACGGCAAGTATCGATACCGAATCTGAACAAAAGATACAACAAGCCTTAAAGACGCTTTTAAAGGGAAGAACAGCGATCATCATTGCACATCGACTTTCTACGATCAGAGAGGCAGATAATATCGTCGTTCTCGATCACGGTGAGATCATGGAGCAAGGTAGTCATGCGGAGCTTATGCATGCAGAAGGCATTTATTATCACCTTGTCGTATCTCAGTTTAAGATGCTTGATGCGATATAAAAAAACGCCTGGGAAATTTTTTTCCTAGGCGTTTTTGTTTATTGTAATGCTTTTGAAAGTGTATCAATGTTTTGGTTCATGATAGATAGGTAATCTCGCTCTTTTTTAATGTCGTCTTTCGTTAATGTCTCTAAGTTATGAAGAGTCAGGGTTTCTGCACCGACTTCTTTTTTGATCATTGCAGCTACTTTATTATTTACGTTCTCTTCATATAAAATATAGCTGGTCTTTTCTTTTTTTGCGTTTTCAATAATTTCTTCGATCTGATGCTGACTAGGTTCATGCGAAGGTGAGAGACCGCTGATTGCTATTTGTTCAAGGCCGTAGCGTTCTGCCCAATATCCGTATGCAGCATGAGATACGATGAACGAATTCTTTGGTGCTTCTTCCACTTTTGTTTTAAATGTTGAATCCAATTTCTCTAAATCAGCAACTAGTGCTTTATGATTCTTTTTAAATTCAGCTTTTGCATCAGGATTTAATTTTACGAGTCCGTTATAAATATTATCTGCAATCTGCTGTGCGAGAACAGGATCAAGCCAAATATGAGGATCTAAAGAACCATGATCATGATGTCCTTCTTCCTCATGAGCATGATTTTCTTCTTCATGAGCGTGTTCTTCCTCTTCATGAGCATGCTCTTCGCCTTCATGTTCTGCAGATTCGTGATAGGATATTCCTTTTGCACCATCAATGATAGGCATATCTTCTTCTTTCAATGTATCTGCAACGGAAGATGAGAATTCATCAGACTGGAGTTTGTTATAAACGAAAGCATCACCTTCAGTCATTTCGACCATCTTTTTTGTAGAAGGTTCATACGTGTGTGCATCAGCACCAGGAGGTATAATAGAAGATACTTCTACATGTTTCCCTCCAATTCTTTCAGTGAAATATTCTAATGGATACATGGTGGTATAGATCTTCAATGTACCCTCTTTTTGATCAGATGTGCTATTATTACCGCATGCAGCTGATAGAATTAACATTATCGTTACGCTTAATAAGCTTATCGTTCGCATTTTAGCTTTCTCTCCTTTCAAACAATCCTTACTCATTATAAACGTAATCATTACGATTTGTAAAATATTATTTCTTGTATTGGAAGATTTTTTACTAGATGTGAAATATATAGTCTAAAACGAAAACTCTAAAGGGTAGTGATTTTACAAGCAGATAGAAGTCGTTTTTGGTATAATAAAGAAGATGTTTTTTAACTAAGCGTTTTAATAAGCGTGAATCAGGCTTAAAAAGGAGAGCGCGTACTAACATGAATATTGCTTTTTATTTGTTGCCTAAAGATGAAGTGAAGTATTTGAACCCAGAAGCAACGATGAGACAGGCACTTGAAAAGTTATCTTACCACAAGTACACCTCTGTGCCTCTCGTCTCAGAAGAAGGTCGTTACATAGGAACGTTAACGGAAGGCGATCTGTTATGGAAACTTAGAGAAGCCTTTGACAAAGGGTATGATGACGTATTAAAGACAAAGTTAGTGAATGTACCTCAGCGGATAAATAATATCTCTGTTTCCATCAACTCTAACATGGAAGATCTTATTACTTTGTCTACCGACCAAAATTTTATACCCGTTACAGATGATGACGGCCATTTTATTGGAATTATTAGAAGACGGGATATTATCAAGTATTGTGCAAATTTAATCTGGAATAAAGAAGTTACGAAAGATTAAGGCTGAATGTCTTAATCTTTTTGTACATATAGGAGGATTATTTTAGGTGAAAATACTTGCAGTCGCGCTTGGAGGGATAGTTGGAGCACTGCTGCGTTTTTGGTGCGGTCTGCTTCTTTTCCACCCACAGGGGTCTTTTCCATTTTCTACTTTTTTGGTTAACGTAATCGGCAGTTTTATTCTAGGCTGGTTTGTTGTTTTTGGTGTGAAACGTATAAACAACAACAATTTAATAGTAGCTCTACAGACTGGTTTAATCGGTTCTTTTACAACATTCTCTACTTTCAACACAGAAATATTATTACTGGTTGAGGATCAGCTGTATACAATGGCATTGTTATATTTTTCAGCAAGTGCTGTTACAGGTGTTATCGCTATCTACTTGGGAATGAAGTTAGGTTCTATTTACTATGGCAAAGCAGGTGAAGAACAATGATCGCACAAACAATAGCCGTAGCAGCAGGTGGGGCCGTAGGTGCAGTTGTTCGTTTTTTAATTAGTCAACGGATAAATAGAGGTTTCCCATGGGGAACGTTGGCTGTTAACGTCGCTGGATCGCTTCTGTTAGGGTGGTATGTGGCAGATGAAGTAGACGGTCTATTGAGTTCACTGTATGCTACTGGTTTTTTGGGAGCTCTCACCACTTTTTCCACCTTGCAATTTGAAGCAGTTACTATATTAAAGAGTAATGCTAAAAGAGGTCTAACGTATTTGTTCCTTACATATATATTAGGACTACTAGCAGCTTGGACAGGCTTTGTTATCGGCATAAAATGAAAATATTAAAGGAGATATAATGAAAGATTTAGTAATTTCTTTATTAGAATGGATTATGAGTTTAGGACATCTTGGGATCGCACTTGGTTTGATGGTCGAAGTGATCCCGAGTGAGCTGGTTTTGTCTTATGGAGGGTATATGGTGTCACAGGGGCACTTAAACTTCACGCTGAGTGTTATTGCTGGAACGATCGGAGGAACGCTTGCACAGCTCTTTTTGTATTGGATGGGATATTACGGTGGCCGTCCGTTTCTTGAGAAGTATGGAAAGTATGTCCTAATCTCAAAGAAGCAGATCGACTTGTCTGAAAGATGGTTCAATAAATATGGAACAGGTGTCATCTTTTTTGCACGATTTATTCCGGTTGTGAGACATGCTATCAGCATCCCAGCGGGAATCGCAAAAATGTCATTCGCGAAGTTTACGTTGTTCACAACATTAGCTGTTATTCCATGGTCAATTTTCTTTATTGAATTAGGCAGCCGTCTTGGTTCTAACTGGGAGGATATTAAAACGATTGCAGCTCCTTATACACGCGGAATCATGATCATAGCTGTTGTTGTCATCTTTTTGTTTATTCTTTATAAAGTAAAGAAGAAATAATCATCGCTGTCATATTGTCCTACACGTAATGGCCCGGTATTTATGTACCGGGCTTTTTTATTATTCTTCAAATAACGTATAGACAAATTCTAACGAGAGTTGTACACAACATATATATGGCTACCGCAATATAAAACGAAAGGGGAGGAATTGAGATGGATACATTTATTAAGAATTATCATGAAACATACAATGCAGCTAAAGTTAATGAGTTGCTTCTGCGCATTAAAGAACACCAAGGGAAAGAAAATATCGCTGCGAAAGTGACTGAAGCGATGGAGATCTGTGGATTCACTCCTGGAGACATTGAGCAAGTATTAAAACAACTGCGAGGGGGGGACAGACCCTAGACAATTACACTTTCACTAATTTTGTACATCTACAGTGGACACATTATACCACCATTGCATTTGCCTTATATGTGGAATGGATCAAGCCCTTTCTTAGACGATAACCTCACTTCTGCGTTATACTTCTTGTAAGAGGTGATGGTTATGGATATAACATTAAGCGCAAAGAAGTATATAGAAGAAGTGCTTGAAATGAACAACGCCAATGGAATAAGAGTTTACTTTTCAGGAATGGGCTGAGGAGGTCCTAAGCTTGGCCTGGCTCTGGATGAGCCGGAAAACTCTGACATTATCGAAGAGATCAACGGAATTCGTGTAGCGTTTGATCCAAGGATCAAAGAGCAGACTTCTGCATTAAAATTAGACTTTGAAGATTCTAAATATGGATCAGGTCTCGTGATGCTTGGACAGGACGATTGTTGTTAACAAATCAAACCGCTGATGACTTTTTAAAAGTCATCAGCGGTTTTTATTATTGTTTAGATTTTCTAAATCCCGAATCCATCGCTTCTTTTTCTGTGCAAAACCATAATTCGGGCTTTGTCACTTTATAATAACGGCCACTCTCCAGATGATAAATTTTATCTCCAGAAGAGCTGATGTTACCTTTTATCGTACAATTTTCATTTTGTGATTTGTGTTGTGGTTTCTCTTCTTCATTATCTGAAACATAACCTTCTTCTTGAACATAGTTCTCTAAGCTCCAAATACCAACACCCTCTTTCTGGGCTTGCTTTTGAATACTTTCGTACTGATCTACATACTTCGTATTCGGCTCGAATACATAGGCTACACGTGCGAATCCTTTCTTTAGCAGGCTTTCTTGAACGCTTTGTCCATCTGCATAGACATAAGCGAGAAGACGACCGTACTTATCTCGTTCTCCTATTCCAAGCTCTAACTGAACATCAGCTTCTTCTAGCATATTTTCTGTGTGTTTACTAGCTTCTTTGCTAAAAGGCTGTACGGGTTTAGAAGGATGAACACTTTCTGGTGTATCAACGAGCAGAAAGCGAACCGTTTCTAACTTACCATCAACTCGAACTTTTATCGTATCTCCGTCAACAACCTTTTCAACTTTTACAGAAATTCGTTGTTCATCGTTAGAAGTCAAATAACTACAGCCAGACATAAGGAACACGATACTAATAATAGAGACTAGCAATTTCTTTTTTAACATATAAACATCCTTCATATTTAATTGATTGAATATGCTTTACCATTTACTATTATAATAAATGATAGGTCGTAGAGATTATAGATTACCATAAATCATTCTTTTGAAACGTAAGAAAGGGGATTCACTTGAAAAAGATATATAGAAATCTCAGTATGTGTGTAGTAACTATTTTAATGCTTGTTGCAGCGGGATGTGGAAACGATTCAAAATTAAAAGAAGCAAAGCTAGAGAACCAAAACAGTGAACCTGTAGTTGTTTTCCCATCTGACAAACCATCACTCATCTTTTTATTTACTACAGCTGGCTGAGGTCTCTGCCAAAAGCAGCTGGTTCAGCTGAATGAAAATATAGGTAAATTTAAAGATATGGATGTAAATATCTATGCGGTAAGCTCTGATACGGTTGAGCATCTGTCTTTCCTTCACAAAGAGATGAAACCTGCTTTTCCGTTTTTATCTGATCCGGAATTTAAGCTCATTGACCATTTAGATATGAAAGGGGACAGTGTAGCTAAACGTGGATACGCACTGATCGATAAGGAAGGAAAGGTTATCGTTACAGAGGTGAACGACCATTGGGGAGAAGAGATCGAACAAACTTCTAAACAGATTCATGAAAAATATAAGAAGTTAGAGAAATAGTCCGACAACCAACGGACTATTTTTTTCGGGATTCGTTATCTGTCACAGTTTCTCCATACTAGTTGTTATAAAATGGGGTTATAATGATAGTAGAAACACTCTAGGAGGGATTTTCCATGCTTAAAAAATCTTTTTGGCTTGCAGCGATCGCAGTTCTTGCTATTGGCATACTGGCAGCTTGCGGTGGAGGAAAAGACAAAGAAAAAAGCACTAAGAATGCGGAAGAAACGATTACAATTGAAGCTACTAATTTTAAATTCGATAAAAAAGAGTATGAGATACCAGCAAATAAAGACGTAGCTCTTAAACTAGAAAACGTTGATGGTAACCACGCGGTCATGATTGAGGGAGAAGACGTGAACGTAACAGGTGGTTCTTCTGATGTCGTAAATTTAAAGCCTGGTGAATATACATTACGATGCAGCGTTCCTTGTGGAAACGGTCATGCAGATATGGTATCAAAACTTGTTGTAAAATAAATAATCAGCCTCTAGCTATAAAAGCTAGAGGCTTTCATTATATCTTTTTAATCTGCAGAAGCTCCTTATTGTAAGGAACTTCATTTCCTGTAGAAGCCCACAGATTACCTAATAATCTTGGCATCATCTGGTCTGAAGGAATCGCACCTCTATGATGGCGAAAATGTTCATAATACAAAAGATAGAGCCAAGAAGAAGTAGGAATAAGTATATTTTGAGCAAATTCGTGACTTTCCGTTATCGTTGCAAAAGAATGGGACTCCCATCCTGAAATGAAACGTGTGCGCTTACCGTTCAGCTTAGATTCTATGTAATGAAGAGAGTGTGCCACTTGTGGATCATCATCACCATCAGCGTGTGCCAATCTTGATTGGAATTCTAGAGACACGGAATCAATGTCATCTACTACGGCGACGACATGGCATAGCGCTTTATCGTAATGCGCGTTTAACGGGGTCCATTTATATCGCTGCAGCAACTCTAAAAATGGTAGTTGTTCAATGGGAATATCCGTGTAAGGCGGTGGAAAGAGCTGTCTGCCATATTTGATCTCGTGAAACGTTTTTCTTTCAAAAGAAGCACACACATACCACGTATCGTTTTCGTCCTTAATTAACCGTTCACCAGACTCCAAGGAATATGGGGTGTACAACCCTTTTTTTGAGATTTCATAAGAGGGCAATTCTTCCTCGTACAATTCACTCAATATTTCATCACCAGGCTGTTCGATCGCAGCCATTACAAAAGTTGTAATCCGCATGGTTATCATATTCCTTTAGTTTTTTATTTTCTTAAAGGTATCTTTTAAATCTGTGAATCCTTCTTTAACAGCTGAAAAACTATTTTTCTTTTGGTAGATGTCATATCTTAAGTAATCTTTCTTTTCTTGAAGAAGTTGCTGCTGTGTTTTTACATCGTTCATACGAGCGGTAATGCTGTCACCGGTGCTCTTCATTTGTTGAACGGTACTCATTGACTCCTTCATAGCCTTAATTCCTGGAATTAAAATAAATAGAGCTGCAGCTGCGCATATAGCTAAGAAAATCCATAACCACATCAATACAATCGCCTCCAATCAATCTATCTATACTAAATTACCCGTAATTGATAAAGAAAAAACAAAAAATCGAGGACAGAAAGTCTCGATTTTATCGCTTTGGACATGTAGAACAGCAAGTCCCGTTATCTGTTTTGTAATAAAGGCAGCAAGTCTTACGGGTCTTAGTAGGTCCGCAGCCAATAGGAGCTGCAAAGCGATGGAAAGGGTTTTTCGTTAACCCAAAATGAAAAGCATGAGCTTCCATAAAGAATGCATAATCTTCTTGGATTCTTTTCATAACTTCTGCTGGATGTTCTTCCGTTAACCACGTTTCATAAACCCAGCGTATGTAAATCCATGCGTTCTCCCAAAGAGTTGCTTTTGAAATGCGTGCAGTGCTTGCGATATGATTCAACATGACTGACATGTTCTCTTTAAAAAGTGTTTCAATAACTGAAGATCGCCAATCTGCTCTATTTTCGTCAGCAATGCGAGCAGATGCATCTTTCAGTGTGAATGATGGAAGCCACATGCTGTCAGAGTTGTGATCGATAAGATAGACATTTTTTATGTTCATATCAAATGACTTGTTCAGGATGGTCATCCCATATAAACAGGAAGTTAAACTGCAATACGCATAGCGCTTAAAGAAAAGAGACGCTGTTACAGGGCGTTTGTTTGAACCGATACGCGGTCCTGTTTGATCCAAAAATTGAAGCAGATTATCAGAGCTCAACAGTTGTTCGGCAGAAACGACAACTTCATTCTCATACGGCGCTTGAAAAGAGAAGCGATAGTTCGAACTGATATGCTTTTTTTCTTCTGCTGTCCAACCGTTTGACTTAGGCGTACTGAGGAGTATTGACATGTCGAACGACTCGCCCCTTTCCATATGGAATACACATTGGTGTGCCGAAAACTGGATCAGGAATCACAGAACTCGCCATCTGAAATACATCTTCTACTAATTGTTCGTTCATAATTTCTTCAGGTGCACCCTGTGCGTAGACGGTTTTATCTTGAATCGCTACAATATGATGAGCATACCGGCAAGCAAGATTTAGATCATGAAGCACCATAACTATTGTTCGCTTTTCTTTTTCATTTAACTCAAAAAGCAGGTCGAGAATCTCAATTTGATGTGTCATGTCTAAGTAAGTAGTAGGTTCATCTAAAAGAATGGTTTCTGTTCCTTGCGCTAAAGTCATAGCGATCCACGCTCGTTGACGCTGACCACCTGAAAGTGAATCGACTGGTGTTTCCATAAAAGGAAGAAGATTTGTAGCATCAAGTGCGTTCATTACGGCTTCTTCATCTTCTCGTGACCATTGCTGCAGCCATGATTGATAAGGAAATCGTCCTTGTTTAACGAGCTGCAGTACAGTTAATCCTTCAGGAGCAATTGGTCCTTGCGGCAAGATTGCTAGTTCTTTTGCTACTTGTTTTGTAGAACGTTTCGCAACGTCTTTACCGTTTAGCAATACATGACCGCCTTTAGGGTTTAAGAGTCTTGCCATAGAACGTAACAGAGTGGATTTTCCACAACCATTGCTTCCGATCAAGACGGTAATCTTACCTTTAGGAATCTGTAGGTTCAACTCGTCGATAATCGGTTCTTTTCCATAAGCTAATGTTAGGTTAGAGGTTGTAATTACAGCCATCTGTCATCCACTCCTGTTATTGGTTTTTAAATAAAAGATAGATAAAGTAGGGAGCACCGATCGCCGCTGTAAAAACACCGGCGGGTACTTCTAAAGGGGAGAATAAGGTACGTCCGGCAAGGTCCGCCAATACGACCATGATACCCCCGATCAAGGCCGAAGCGGGAAACAAGCCGCCGAACGATGATCCTGAAATTCTTCTAGCGATATGTGGTCCGATAAGCCCAACAAACCCCATCGCACCTGCAAACGCGACTGCTGAACCAGCAAGAGCTGTACAGACCATTAAAAGTAAGAAACGTTCACGATGAACGGAGATTCCTGCTCCTTTTGTAAGGTCATCACCGAATCCTTGAATGTTCAAACGGCGGACGAGTAGTACTAAGATCGGAATCAATCCAATAAACCAAGGCAGCAAAGCTTTTACTTCGTTCCAGGAAGTACCGTACACCGTTCCAGTAAGCCATATTGTGGCCTGACTCGCTCTATAGATCGGTCCCATAAGCATCATGAGCGTTGTTAAAGCCTGTAATAAAGCCATAAGCCCGATTCCTATTAATATGAGACGAATAGGTGTAACTCCGTCTTTCCAAGCTAATGCATAAATTAAGAAAGCAACGATAGTAGCGCCACCAAAAGCAAACAGTGGTAAATAATTAATACTTAATAAAAGGTTGTTTGAATCATCACTGAACATCGTTAGAAAGGCAACTGCAGCAAAACCTGCACCACCTGTTATTCCGATCATATCGGGAGAGGCTAGTGGGTTACGAATAATGCCTTGCAAGATAGCACCCGAAAGAGCGAGTGAGGCTCCTGCAATAAATGCGACTAATACCCTCGGCAGCCTAAATTCAGTAATGATGAGCTGGTTAATATCTAGCCCAGTTCCGATTAATGCATTGAACACATCCCACGGTGCGATATACATATCACCGACACCGATACTTATTAGCATGGCAGCTATTGCTGCTAGTGTTAAGGCAATTATGCTAACAGTCGTTTTTTTATCAATTAAAAAAGAAAATGATTTACGCTGTAAGACCCAGTACTTTCTCATTTTTGAAAAATTCCTTTTCGAACAATATAGATGAAGAAGGGTGTACCGATCAGGGCTGTTACAACTCCAACAGGTGCTTCTTCAGGCATGATGATATAACGTGCGCCAATATCTGCAACGACGAGCATAATGCCACCTATAATAGCAGAGTATGGCACGATCCAGCGGTGATCATTTCCTACAAGATACCTAGCAAAATGAGGAACAACAATTCCTATGAAACTGATAGGGCCAGCAATTGCAACTGATCCTCCAGCTAGTATGATAACCATGAGAGCTGCCGCTAGTTTAAAAACGACTGTTTTTTGACCTAAACTGATGGCGACGTCCTCTCCAAGCGCAAAGGCATTTAACTGCCTTGATAATAAGAGGGAAATCACCCAAGCGATAACAAGTGCAGGTAAGACCGCGACTAGCATAGAAAGTTTTCTTCCTTCTACTGAACCAGCTAACCAGAATAGAACCTCATCTAGTGCTTTTTCATTGGTAACGAGCATACCTTGCGTGAGAGATGCAAAAAGAGCGGCCATCACAGCTCCAGCAAGTGTCAATTTAACAGGTGTAAGTCCACCTTGGCCAGCAGAACCTAATGCATAAGCCAATCCTGCAGCAACTGCAGCTCCTAAGAAACCGATCCACATAAATTGTTGTATGGATGATACTCCTAGGAAAGTAACGCCAAAAACAATAAAGAATCCAGCACCGGCATTAACACCAAATATATCCGGAGATGCAATTGGATTTCGAGTGAGCGCTTGCATGAGAACGCCGGCGATCCCTAAAGAGATGCCAACAGCCATACCTACAAGTGAACGTGGGACTCGAGATAGTTGAATAATTAAATGTTCGTTAGAGCCGTTAAAAGCCGTATACGCTTCAATAGCTTGTTTTAGTGAAGTGTTCGTATAACCCAGCACAACACTCAAGACCATTATAATGAGTGCGATTAGTATGCCAACGATAAGCCCGGCTGTCTTCAATTTATTTCCGTATAATATTCCGTTCATTAGAGCCTCTTTTATTAATGAAAGTTATTCTCATTTATCAGTTTAAAAGTAAAGTAGGTTTCTGTCAATGACTTTGAAAATCATTATCATTTAGTTGTTGACAACGTATTCATAACATATTATGATACGAATTGTAATTGATTCTCATTATCATTTACATTATAAAAAGGGGAGAGAAAATAGAATGAAAAAAATTACATACAAATGGCTTGCACTCGCAACGGTGTTAACGTTAATGCTTGCATTGGCAGCATGCGGCGGGAAAGATAAAGAAAAAGAAGAAAAATCAGAAGGATCTTCTGAGAGCTATAAAGTAGAACATGCAATGGGGACAACAGAAGTTAAGGAAAACAAGAGAGTGGTTGTCTTAACAAACGAAGGTACTGAAGCAGTACTAGCACTTGGGGTAAAACCGGTTGGAGCCGTTAAATCTTGGTTAGGTGATCCTTGGTATGATCATATTAAAAGTGACATGGATGGCGTTGAAGTAGTAGGTGACGAAAGTGCTGTGAACGTTGAGAAGATCGCAGCTTTAAAGCCTGACTTAATCATCGGAAACAAACAGCGTCAAGAGAAACAATATGACGAACTAAACAAAATTGCACCAACTGTATTTTCAGAAGAGCTTCGTGGTGATTGGAAGATCAACTTCGAACTATATGCAAAAGCATTAAATAAAGAAGAAAAAGGAAAAGAAGTTCTAGCTGCATTCGACAAGCGTATTGAGGATATGAAGAAAAAGGCAGCGGATCAATTAAAAACAGAAGTTTCAGTGGTTCGTTTCTTGCCTGGAACATCTCGTATCTATCACAAAGATTCTTTCTCTGGTGTAATTCTTGATCAAGTTGGATTTGCACGTCCTGGTGATCAGAACAAGGATGATTTTATGGCAGAAGTAACACAAGAACGTATTCCTGATATGAATGGTGACATTCTGTTCTACTTTACGTACGAAGCTGGAGATGGAAAAGCGACTGATACAGAAAAAGAATGGACAGGTAACCCGCTTTGGAAAAACCTTGATGTTGTTAAAGCAGATAAAGCTTACAAAGTAAGTGATGCAATCTGGAATACAGCTGGTGGAGTAAAGGCTGCAAACTTGATGTTAGATGATCTGGAGAAGTATTTCTTAAAAAAATAAGTGTGTAATAGAGAGGGAGCGAGCAGTCGCTTCCTTTTTTCTTCTTCAAGTCAACTCCAGTTTTTCCTAAAAATTGAGCATGGATGAAGATAACCAGGAGGAAAGGCGTTCTTAATTTGTACACAAATTCGCAATAAATCTGCCATAAGTTTTCCAAGGGAAAAGGGATAAAAAACATAAAGTATAAGTGTAGACAAAATTTATTCCTGGAGGTTTGTGTGATGGAAAAGAAAACGTCGCTTGAAAAGGAACTGCAGCAACGTGAGATCTTAATGAAAGACGAGCAAACAAATGCTTGGTTTTACGAAGATCACATCACAGCCATCGTTAACCGTGCACGTAAAGAAGGTGCATTCGATAATCTAGATGGATTAGGGAAGCCACTCCAGCTTGATGAAGATCTTGCTTATAATCCTGAAAAGCGCCTTCATAAAGTAATGAAAGATAATAACATTCTCCCGAATTGGGTGAAACTTGGTCAGGAGATAGACGTACTAAAAGAGGAACTAAAAACGTACACAGTAGAATTTAACATCAAAAAGACAGTAGAGACCATTAACCAAAAAGTCTTTCAGTATAATTTAACTTGTCCGCCTAGTGCACAAAGGATGAAGATAAATCTGGAGGACGTTTTGAAGAAATAATTGGAGGGTGTATGTCAAAGAAAAGTACATTAAATGCTGAACATTATCAATGGGGAGATGCATGTGATGGCTGGCACCTTCTAAAGCAAGATAACCTAAGCATCATACAAGAAAGAATGCCCCCTCAAACAGCTGAGGTGAGACATTATCATGTGTTTTCACATCAATTCTTCTTTGTGTTAGACGGAGAATTGTTGATCGAAAAAGATGGAGAAGAAATTACACTTACCGCGCATCAAGGAATAGCTATTCCGGCAGGAACAACCCATCAAGTTCGTAACGAGACAAGTTTGCCTGTTGAGTTTCTTTTAACTTCTCAGCCACCTGCACAAGGAGATAGAGTTGTAGTAAAAAAAGTAAAAAGTATTAGTACAGTGCCCCTTTAACCTCTAATTGGATAAAGGGTTATTTTTTTGTCATGTGAATCTCATCTTATGGGAAAGATAGAAGAAAAAGGCCAGGAGTCATGAGATGTTAATGTATAAAGAGACCACAAATCAATCGGTACGCATTGAACACTTTGTAATGCCAAAAGAAGAAGAAACGATTTGGATGTTTTATCAATCTCCTGAAGAAATGAATCAAGACGAAATATTAGAGCAGCTTGATCTTCATCCTTTAGCCAAACATGCTTTTATGAATTTTTCGGAACATCCACAATTGAATGTCTATGCAAATCACGCTGTTGTTTCAACGTTTTATTTAGGAACAGAAAATTATGAACCAACAAGACTTAACCTATTAATCGGTAAGAACTATTTAATTGTCATGAGTGAACATGAAATATCTTTTAGGGAACAACTTGTCAATGATTTCACGAGCAATCCCGAGCACATGAAGCATGTTAGTTATATGTTGTACTATCTGATGAAGGATATTGTAAGTTCTTATCTAGAAGTAGTAGATCAACTTTCGGATGAGTTTTTAGAGCTTGAAAAAAGTGTGTTTATCGACCCGCAGAAACGTGAGATCGGGCGAGATGTCTACCGCTGGAAGACTCGTTTACACAAGCTTAGACAATATGTTGAAGCTGAAGAGAGCATCATTCAGAAAATGGGACATGATGACTTTGAATATGCAAATGAAGAGTCAGGTTTTTACTTTAAGGATTTGCTATCCTCTTTTTCAAGGGTAACTGCTGCTTTTGACAGTTTTAAAGAAAATTTAAAAGGTATTCTAGATCTTCAAATGTCTTTGAAGTCCGATCACATGAATAGAATCATGAAAACTTTGACCTTGGTTAGTGCGGTATTCATACCTCTCACATTTATTGCTGGTCTTTATGGAATGAATTTTGAATATATACCTGAACTTAAATGGCGATATGGTTATTTCTACGTGTTAACTCTTTGTTTAGCTCTCGCTATCATGATCATGAGCTATTTTAGAAAGAAAAGATGGTGGTGATTTTACATAAAAATGTATGAGCTGAGGAAAATAAAGAAAAAAGGAGGACGTGAAGAATGGAAAAAAGACCGTATTACATTAATGTTGAAACTGGTGAGATCCTTCCCATCAAAACTGCTTCTACTTTTCAGTTTGAAATTTCTGCTTCTGATGAAGACGTAAGACATCTTGAAAGAAAGTTTAGTGAGCTGGACAGTACGGCAAATGATACTTTTGTGAGGTCACACTTACCATACGTACCTTATTCAAACGACTCAGACAACGACAGGTATGATGAAAAACTAAGAGAAGCGTATCAGATGATTCATGATCTCGGTCAAGAGGAAACAAGACAATTTATTGAAAGTATGAGTTTTTGGAATCCTGAGAAACCACAAGATTTAGAAAAAAGACCAAAAGACTAAATGTCTTTTGGTCTTTAAGTTCTTAGTAGACAAAATAGGCAATGTAGATGATGAGGCCGATCACGAGTGTGAAGCCGGCGAGTGCAATAAATACAGGATTCAACAATGCAGTATGTCTTGATACAGCAGGATTTACTTCATCTTCCGTATACATTTTTTGTTTTTTTGCGATTTTCATCGTCCACCAGAGACCTACTGCAGCTACAAGGACAGATAACAAAATAAAGAACAATGTAAACAATTTGTGTTCACTCCTTAAACCTTGTTTGTCCTAATAGTGTTTGTGGTTTTATAGGCTTTCATGCATAAGAAAAGAAGGTTGCTTCAATGAATCCAGTCGTGCCAGTTCATTCTTTACAAGTGTAAGAATCTTAACCTGATCATTTGTATCAAAAATGTTGTACTGATCACTCTCAATCATCAATACAGGCGTTTTATCGTAGGCTTTAATCCATTCTTTGTATTTAGCATGAAGTGTTCGATAATAAGCCAAAAGTTCTGGGTTCTCATCAACTTGTTCGTATGAACGACCTCTTTGACGGATACGACTTAATACAGTCTCAATATCACTATCCAAATAGATAAGTAAATCAGGACGTGATTTTGGCGTTTTGTCGATCTCGTTCATCATCGTTTCAAGTAAATCTTTATACGTGTCAAATTCAAGCTGTGTCATGTTTCCGGAATCAAAATTCAGTTCGGCAAAAATTAAATCTTCATAAAGGCTACGATCAAGAACGTTATCTGAACTTGTACGAGCTTCTCGGATGGTCTTAAAACGTGTGTTCAAAAAATAAATTTGAAGCGGGAAAGCCCAGCGCTTCGGGTTTTTGTAATAATCGGGTAAAATAGGATTGTCAACGACGCTTTCATAAAAGATAGAACTCCCAAGCTGCTCGCTCAAAAATTCAGCATATGTAGACTTGCCTGTACCGATCATACCTGCCATTAAAATCACGGTATATCCTCCTAAAATGGTGCATCATCTGCTCTGAAATCAGTGATGCGGGACTAGTGTAAAACGTATGTATTCATAAGTTCAAAAATCAATATATGGTATGTAAGTAATAAAGCCTTTCTAAATATATCATGTAATACAAAAGGTGAACAGAGGTTGTTTCATTAAGAAATAAGACTTAATGAGGATTTTCTGATCAAACACGAATACGTACTGCTGTAGGATGATATGAGATTTTAAAGAGCGGTGGAGATTAAGACTTATTGCTTGAACTATGATCATTATGTAAATATCATAAGCTTCAAAAGTGAAAACATATAAAAAAGCAGAACTGAGGTTTAACTAAAGGGGATATAAACATGACCATTCATATAAAAGTATATTCTGATTTTGTGTGTCCATATTGTTTCTTAGCTGAAACGCCGCTATTAAAAGCAACTGAAGGTAAAGATGTTGAAATTGAGTGGATGCCATATGAACTCAGACCATTTCCGCAAGAAACGTTACGAACTGATGAAGATTATCTACAGCGTTCGTGGCAGGAGTCCGTTCAGCCTTTATCAAAAAAAATGGGTGTTGATATGATTTTGCCAGATGTGTCACCTCAACCACATACTTTCTACGCACATGAAGGATTGTTGTTTGCCAAAGAATATAACAAGGAAAGAGAGTATGCACATCTTGTTTTTAAAACTTTTTATCAAAAGGGTGAAGATATTGGAAAGATCACCGTACTTCGTAAGATCGCCGAAGAAGTGGGTCTCGATGGCAATACATTTCAACGCGCTTTGGAAAACCGTGAATTTAATCAAGAAAGAGAAAAGTATTTAAAAGAAGCTGTAGAAGTTCTGAACATCACTGCTGTTCCTACCATTATTATTGGTGAGCGAGTATTAAAAGGCCTGCATCCTCAAGCAAATATCGAACGTGCATTAAGAGGTGCTATTAGGGATGCGAAATTTGAATTTTGTGATGGGGACGAATGTGAATGAAAGTGAAAATGATGAAAAAAGAGCGCTTAGAAGGTCATCCTTCTTAGCGCTCTCTTTCGTTCTTAACAATGAAAAAAGGGGGTTGTTGATAGGGATGTCTATAATATATCAATCTCCAATTCATTATGGACGAATATGTGATTTTTTTGATAAACGTTATCACTTTGTGACAAAGTCGCGCTGACGGACTAAAGGGCATTTATTTAAAATGAAAAAAGCCCTTAATTAGGGGAGGGCTTTTTTCGGGAAAGGGGGGTACACCTATATATGACGAAGGAAAAATAGAAAAGTTTCAAAAAATGTAAATTTTCTACGCTATCACTATAAAAAAATGATAGAGTAGGTAACAGAAATAGAAGAGAGAAGGAATGGAGATGAGGGGTTTACTTAGAAAGTGGCATCCAGCAGTAATCGTAATTGTTGCTGGAACACTATTTACACGAGCGGCATTCTTTATGACAATGCCATTCTTAGCCATTTATTTGTACAATGAAAAAGGAATCGATCCAGCAATGGTTGGATTGATTATAGGAGTAAGTGCTTTAACTGGCACGTTCGGTGGTTTCTTCGGAGGCTATCTATCCGATCGTATAGGAAGACTGCCTGTGATGACAGTTGCTATATTTACATGGAGTGCCGTCTTTGTTGGGTTTGCTGTAGCCGATCTAGTATGGCATTTCTTTTTATTGAACATGCTAAACGGGCTTTGTCGCTCATGGTTTGAACCGATATCAAGAGCATTGCTTGCGGATGTAACGACAAAGGAAAACCGGCTTCATGTTTTTAATGCTCGTTACTTTGCGATCAATGTCGGTGCTGCGATTGGTCCGGTTGTAGGGACACAGCTTGGTACATCAAATTCAACTCAAGCTTTCTACATTACGGCTGTGGCATATTTATTGTATGCATTATTGATTGTATTCACATTGAGAGGCTACTCAACTGAGTTGAAAGGTGGAGAAGAAAGGAAGTTTTCCATCAAGTCTGCCATTGGTGTTCTTTCAAGAGATAGAGTGCTTGCTTTTTTTCTAATCGGCAACACAATTGTTATGATGGCACAGTCACAAATGGATACTACGCTAGCGCAATATATAGGGAATGCTCCTCAATTTGAAAATGGTGTTAAGCTATTTGCCTACCTAGTCGTTACAAATGCAATTACTGTGCTGCTTTTACAGTTTCCGGTCACTAACTATGTAAGACGATTTCAGCCGATGAATGCACTTCGATTTGGAAGTTTTGCATTTAGTCTAGCTTTGCTTGGATTCGGACTTTCAACGAATTGGATTTTTCTCGTGATTAGTATGATATTTCTTACAGTGGGAGAAATAATCGTGTTCGTAATGAGTGATGTACTTTTAGATGATTTAGCACCTGAGCATATGAGAGGTACATATTTTGGGGCGATGTCTTTTCGATCGATTGGCTTCAGCGCGGGACCTTGGATTGGTGGTTTACTGTTAAGCACGTTTGGATTTGAACAAGGATTTTATGTGTTTGGCATTCTTACACTTATCTCCTTACTTTCCTTACCGTTCTTTCAATATGGAGAAGGCATTCGCAAAACGCTTCTTGAACAACAATCTGCTTCAACATAAGAAAGGGGAAAACAACAATGATTACTGGAATTGAACATACGGGAATTATGGTTTCTAACATGGAGAACTCTATCAAGTTTTATACCGACGTACTTGGCTTAGATCTATTAGATCGTTTTGATCATACTAGTGTACCCGTTGAATTAGCATTCTTAGGTGTAGACGGAAAAGTGCTTGTTGAGCTGATCGCTGGATATACCGGGCCAGTTACGAATGAGGGGAAAGTGCATCACATCGCGTTTTCTGTCAATGACATTGAAAAGCAGTATGAGTTGTTGCAGAAAAAAGACGTAGTCATGAAAGATAAAGAAATTACAGAGCTTCCAAACGGAAAATATTTCTTCTTTTACGGACCAGACGAAGAATCACTTGAATTTTTTGAGAGCAAATAGAAATGAAGACTGCATGGATTGCAGTCTTTTTTTATTTCTTTGTAAAGAGTACTTCGAGGTAGAAGGTGATGAGACAGCAGTAAAGAAGTCTTTGAATGGGAATTAAATACCTGGCAGTGTTTCTTTTAAATACTGGTTTGAACAATATTCAACACCATACTTGTAGCGACTTTCTCTGACATTCCGTGCTTTCTTCGGATCGATATGAATCCGTTTGATCTCAGGATAGGTTTCCATGATTTTTGAAGCTATTTTGTCACCGGGTTCATCTGGGTCAGTTAATACATAAACTTCATCACAAAGGATTAATGCTTCTTCAATCGCTCTTCGTTCTTTATGTCGAAACGATATTCCATTTAATATGACAAAATGGGCGTGAGGATGAACACTTTGTACTCTCAGTTGATCACTTTTGCCTTCAACAATGTATCCGGTCATAGCGCCTCCTGTAAAAACTAAGATTCATTATCATTTTATGGAGAGCATATCGATAATAGTACGACTTCTACAAAATATTTGGACAAAGGAAGTGTAATGATTGAAGAAGCTAATATCTTTTATAAGAAATATTTTTCTTAGCTTCTTTTCACTTTTGATGGTTTACGGATTGTTTTTACTGCTCAGTGATATAGAGGGTTTATTTGTAGGGGTGATTCTTCTTTTAGTATGCTTTTTCTTATTCAGCATCCGATTCATAGAAATCCTTAAAGGAAGAAGAGCAACTTTTCTTAAAGCACGAATTCAGCCAAATCTCATTATTACTATTGTTATTACATTCGCTACCGTATTTTTATCTATAAGCAACTATGCGCTCGAAACTTCTTTGCCTAATTCGTTAACATCAAGAGTAAAAAATCAATTTTATTTGGAAGCAATTTTAGTAGAAAAGGATAGAATATTTGAGCGCGTATCCTTCTTAAAAACTTTAGAAAATGTAAATGAGGAAAGTGCTACGGTTTTTTATGAACCGCAAGATGAGAAGTTTGCAGGATCTGCAATTCGGCATATCCGTAAAATGCAGTCTTATCACAATGAATGGATTGATGTTCATCAAGCTCTTCCGGTTACGCTCATCCTCTATCGAAACCCATTAATCTTTCAGCAACATTTGCCATTTCATTCTTATGAAAATCTGCAAGCATTGTACGTCCCTGCTCAAGAAACAATTCATCTGCTTGTTACTGATGAAATGGATGAGAATCCTGATAAATTTCTAGAGTTGGTGGGACATGAATATACACATCATTGGATTGTAAGTTACTTGTTTGAAAATAAATTGGATAACCGGCATCTTCCTAGGTGGTTTGAAGAGGGGATTGCAGAATATGCAGGAAAACAGAGTGTGAGAGAGGTGCCTATCTTTGTACCTCTAAACTTCATTCCCTTCACAAGACTGCACTCAGTCGATGAATGGGCTTATGAGAATCGAAGAAAATCTACTCATCGTCCATACAGACAGAGCTACTATGCGATCGATCAATTGGTTAAAGACGGAAATCAAGCTAAAATCAAATCGTTATTACTTAATAAGCAGCAAAATTTTTATCGTATGTTTGAGAAAGAAACAGGTGAATCACTCATTGAGTTTGAAGTACGTTTCTTAAGAGAAGAGTTTATGAACATGAAGCGGTGATATTGATCTGTTCAATGAACGTGTGCCTAAACAAAAAGAACTCCTTAGGAAAGGAGCTCTTTAGTTATTATCTGCTTTTTAGCTTTCGTTTAATAATAGGCAATAACCTTTTCTTACCTTGTTTTATTAAAAAAGCAACCGCCATTCCTTTAATGCCTTTTTTAATACGTCCCATTTTCATCCTCCTATAAAAATCATAGTTGTTTCATGTAATATACCCGAAATCAGCATGCAGCAATCCTTTTATATTTTTACGGGTTACTTGTCTATACGTTTCAGTACGATATGAATAGTATGAACCGAATACAATTTTATAGGAGTTGAATGTATTGAGTATGAATAGAAGTTTTCCACCTTTTCCAGGTCAAGGTGGAGGGCAAGGGTTTGGCCCACCAGGTGGACCTCCAGGCGGACCACCAGGAGGCGGCGGTGGCGGTGGAATGGCACCAACATCAGCACCTCCTACGTTTACACCATCTCAATCACAAGGTTTTAGTTTGCAAGGTGGAGGCGGAGGCGGTGGAAGTCAGCCAGGAGTTTATGCAGTTGATCCGGGAGCGATTAGACCTTGTTTGTACCAATATGTCTACATCTGGCCAACATGGGGACCAGGATTTTGGGCATGGCTTACCTTTGCAGGTCGTAGATCGGTTGCAGGATTCCGTTGGACCGGCAATAGATGGATCTATTTCGGCATGGATACACGCCAAATTAGTTCATTTTATTGTTACTAAGAACAGCCGCCTCTGTGCGGTTGTTTTTTATTCTAAGAGTATAGTGGTTCTTTCAGAACACTCCATGTTTCATATATTTTAATATCAGAGGAAATGTGTTTTGTGAGTATATATTGAGCTGCTTCCCAAACAAGAGGAGAGCACCAATCACTTCTAAGATTATTAGGGTGTATCCATCTTGTGCCTTTAGAGTCTTGATCAGGAATATCTGCTAAAGTGGCTTGTGAATTTGTATCTAGCATACATTCAAAATATACAGCTGTATGCTGTGAGTAGGTCCATTGCTTATAGATCCATGGAAGTTCGTAACAGCGTTCGCCTATCTTAATTCCTTTCTTCACACCAAATCCCGTCTCTTCTAATACTTCACGGATAACCGTGTCGTATTCAGTTTCACCAACGATAGGTGTGCCTCCAGGAAGATCGAACCGATTTTTATAAGGTCCTCCGTTTTTTTCAATTACGAGCAGTTCTCCAGTTTCGTTATAAGAGATACAATAGATACCTCTGTGCGTATGCATTTTATACACCCTTTCATAACAAAAATACCTCTCCAATCTACATGAAAAGGTATTTTATCGTTTTTATTTCTTTACGAGTGCATTTAGTTCTGAGGTTAATGCTTCAAACTTGTTGAAACTTTCTACCACTTCTTCTACACATCTATGTTGCTCTTCTACCGATGCGAGAACCTCTTCCACAGAACCACTAGATGTTTCTGCGATTCCTGAAACCGAATGAATTTCTCCTACAATATATCCGGTAGATTCATACAATTGATTAATCAATTCTTGTACTTCAGAAGACTGTGTTGCAACTTGATCAGTGTTTACTAAAATTTGAATAAAATTGTTTGCAGTCTTCTCAGTCGCTTCAAGACTGGATGTGACGACACCTTGCGAACCATCTACAAATTGAGCTGCTTGTTTGGCTTTGTTACGGATTTCACCTAAGATTGCTCCAATCTGCTTTGTAGAATGTTGAGAATCCTCAGCAAGGCGGCGAACCTCGTCTGCAACAACTGCAAATCCTCTACCTTGATCCCCGGCACGCGCTGCTTCAATTGCGGCATTCAATGCAAGCAGATTCGTTTGAGAAGAAATTTCTTCAATTGTCGTTAAAATTCCTTCTATGGATTCACTTTGCTGATTTAATTCATGCATAAGAGTGTTTGTTTGCTGCATTAGTTCGCTCACTTCTTTCATCTTAGAAGAGAGTTCTAATACTTGGTTTTCTCCTGCTTTTGTAACAGTTGCTGTTTGCTCTGAAAGTTTTTTCATATCGCTGGAGTGTTGAAAAAGGCCTTTTGCTACGTCGTTGGTACTTGTGACAGATTGACTCATTCCACCTACACTGACAGCCTGAGATTCCACACCTTTTGCTACTTCAGTAAAGGCGAAAGTAATGTTGCTCGATATTTCACCTGTTCGTGTTACGTTTTCCTTTACCGATTGACTAAAGTGATGCAAATTTTCTGTTGCATCCTTAATCTTAGTCAACAACTGTTCCAATTTAACTCTATCATTTTCCGATTGTTTTTCAGCATCTCTAATATTTTCATGCATACGCTGACCAATTCTCGCTTGTGCTACTAAAGCTGCAGTAATTACGGTTAAGAAAACGTTTAATGAGATAATGATCTTAGGGTCTTGTCCGGCAAACATCGTTTCTTTATATTGAAAAAAGAAGAAATTAGTTAACAATAATCCACTAATACCCGATAGTAAGATAGAAAGATAGTTATGATACAACGTGATAACTGCCAAGCATACATAGGTCATAAGATAAGTTGAAATCTTCGGGTTCGTGTCCGCCATGATAACCGTCAGAATCGTTAAGCCGATAACAACAAAATATTGAACGGCGAATGGAGCCCATTTTCGGTACGTCCAAATCGATAGTGAGAGAAGTATAACTAGTCCAGCTATACCATAAAACATGACACTGTCTATGGTTTTTGTACTAGCGAAAGTACTTGCTAGACCAAGGAAATACATACCCCACAGCATTTTTGTAACTAGTTTATTCGTTTGTAAATTTGAGGCAAATGATGGATTCAAATTTCGTCATCTCCGTTTTAAAATGTATAAGTACTGTTTATATATCGTCAGGATTCTCATAGCATTTAAGATGTTTACCAAAATTTGTTTTATATGTCTGAATACGTAGTTCATTACTATCAAACTTTTAATTTGAGGTGTTTAACAATGATAAAAAAAACGTGGATATTTGCAATCATACTAATGCTTGCAGCTTGTAGCAGTGAACCGAAAAGTACCGATACAAAAGAAGAACCAGCTCCGAAAACAGCCGAAACTTCACCAACTGAAAAGAATGAAGAAGTAAAAGAAGAACCAGTTAACGAAGAAGTTACTTCTATTGAAGAAGAAGGAACGTATATTGGTCTGATTGACAATAATTCTATTGAAGTAGAAGCTGCAGGTGAAACATTAGTTCTTCGACTTACAGACGAAGTAAGGGATGACGTTGAGAGTTTGGAGGAAGGAGCCAAAGTTAACATCATTTATAAGAAGAATGAAGAAGGACAATGGCTGCTTGAGCAGATTACAGAAGAAAGTGTGCCAGAAGCTGCTCCATTGAAAAAGCTAACGTACATAGTGGATGGAACCTCTATTGAAGAGGACGCCGTTTTAACAGAGAGTGAACTGAATTACCACTTTTATAAGCTACCAGATTTTGAATTTACAGCAGAGGAACCACGAAAAGATTTACTATTTGCTACGAAATTTGCTGAAACATTCGTTAGAATAGAGCCGTTGTCAGAGGAGTCGTCCATTGATGATCTAAAAGAATGGGCGAATGATGAGCTTAAAGCGGTTGGAGAAGTAAGTGAAGTGAACGGAAAAGAGATCGCTGGGCCAGCATTTGAAAACACTGCGTTATTTATTACAGCATCAAAAGATTCTTACAAAAAATACATTGTGATTCAAGATTTAAGCAATGGAGATCAAGTCAAATATACGGTTAACTTGCCTGAGCATAAGAACGCTGCTAAATGGGAGCAAGCCATTTGGGCAATGCTTTCTACAATTCAAACCAAATAGAGAAAAAAAGCGTATCGTATTGGTACGCTTTTTTTAATGTGTAGCAACATTAAAATAAATAACAAATCATTATCATAAAAGTGGCAGATGGCATATAATATTTACAAAGGTTTAAAAAGTTTCCTTAAGGAAAGATAGGTGAATGTTATGTGGTATAAAGAGAGTTCATTGTTTAAACTTCAGCAGTACACAATAATTCTACACAAACTTGGAATCTTTTCGCAGGAAGATAAGGTAGATATATTAGGTAAGATACAAAAGTATAAATTAAAAGTTGGTTTAAAAGACTAGGCTGCCTCAGTAGGGAGCCTCTTTATTTGTACATATATTTGCATACAGAAAAAACCCGGCAGTTACTGCCGGGTTTTTATATATAAGCCGAACTTATTTTTTAGTTACGTTAGCTGCTTGTGGTCCGCGAGCTCCGTCAACAATTTCAAATTCTACTTCTTGACCTTCGTCAAGTGATTTAAAACCTTCTGATTGGATAGCAGAGAAATGTACGAATACGTCGTCTCCACCTTCAACTTCGATGAATCCAAAACCTTTTTCAGCGTTAAACCATTTTACTTTACCTGTTTGCATGTAAATGCCTCCTAGAACGTTTGCACTTTTGTGCTCTGTAATTACCAAACCACTTTCAAACTCTTAAGTTAAGATGTAATCCAGTACTGAATGGTTGTCACAAATATATCACAAGAAAAAAGCTCTCGCAAGGAACTTTTCTGAAAAATAGGAATAAAGAGTCAGGATATTTGTTCTTATGTAAATTTCAACTGAATGTTATGGTTTTTAGGTATACTTTACGAAATAAACTTGATTGATTGTACAGTAAACAAAAACCATCTGCCTTCTATTCGCTAGCAGGAGATGGTTTTAAATCGTGTGATGGTCGAGTTGCTACAATACCTGTAGCTTTTACAATCTGGTTTAAGATGTTGACTCTGGATTGATCATCAAAGTTTTGAGCTTTGACAAAAGCGTATCCATCTTCATTTGATACATAGCGGGGTGGTAAATTGTTAAGTGTAATCGCAAAGACATCAGCTTTACAAACTTCGCATTTGCAAGGCAGCTGAAGTTGTCCCCAATAATTTTTTAATGCTTCTTCTACTAGAATCTCCATGGCGTTTTTTACATTCATGGGCTTTTTACCCCTTTATACACAATCTATATGAATAGAATAGCTTATTCTTACTACATATGTAAACTTCTAGTGTGTGTAACGAGACTATTTAACTATAATTATTTTTTTATAAAACACCATATGATACTTTCTTACTAAATTAACAATAATATATGATTTTTCTGATAATTAGCTTGAAATCATATATGATTTGCGATTAACATAGGATTATGAAGACTAAACATAAAACAAACAAACAGCAGTATGCTTATCAAGTCATCCGTTCTCGTATCTTAGATGGCAGGTATCCGCCTGGTCACAAACTTGTTATTGACCAACTGGCAAGAGAGCTTCAAACGAGTGCTATCCCGGTTCGTGAAGCGATTAGATTGCTTGAAGCGGATTCCTTGATTTCATTTAAGCCATACTCAGGAGCGATTGTTACCCCCTTCGATGAACAAGCATATTTAGAAACTTTATCCGTTCTAGCCGTATTAGAAGGTTTTGCGACTGCAGAATCATCCGTCCACTTTCCTCATGAAAAACTTGAAGGTTTAAGAGAGTATACAAAGCTTATGGAAGATGCACTTGAACATCTTGATTATTCTCTTTTCTCCAACTACAACAAAGAATTTCACAAACTCACCTACAAATATTGCACCAATCAATTTCTGTTAGAACAGATTCATACAACATGGGAAAGGCTGGGTACTGTTCGCAAACAGGGGTCAACAATGAAACCTGTACGTATGAAACGCTCAGTCACAGAACACTATCAACTAATTGAAATGATAGAAAGAAGAGAAGATCCAAAAGTAATAGAATCATATACAAGAAACCATAAGTTGAACACGCTAAAAGCTTTTCTTGAGGATTCGAAACAAAATACATTTTGAGGAGATGAAGGCATGAAAGTAGAAGAGGTAAAAAAGTCTTTAAGAGGATCAATTGCTCCGATCATCACACCGTTTCATGATGATGAGTCGCTGGATCTCGAAACGCTAAAAAATTTAATTGACTGGCATATCCAGTCTGGAAGTCACGGGATTTCCGTCACCGGGACGACAGGAGAACCATCGTCGCTGACATTAAAAGAACGTGAGCTTGTCATGGAAACAGCGATAAAAGCAGTAAATAAAAGAGTGCCTATCGTACCAGGAACTGGATCAACGAACCATCAAGAATCACTATATTTAACGAAATTAGCTCAAGAAATGGGTGCAGATGCCGCTATGGTCATTGTCCCATACTACAACAAGCCCTCTCAGCATGCGCTATACAAACATTTTAAACTTATCGCAGACTCAGTAGACATTCCTCTAATCATTTATAACATCCCAGGAAGAACAGCAGTAAATTTAGAAGTGAAGACACTTGCACGCCTTAACGAAGACTGTCCGAATATTATCGGAGTAAAAGAATCCAATAAAGACTTTGAGCATATTAACCGAGTGCTCTTAAACTGTGGACGTGACTTTTTGCTGTTTTCAGGCATAGAACTTCTTTGTTATCCGATGCTTGCCATTGGTGGTGCAGGATACATATCAGCAACAGCAAATGTGCTACCTTCTAAAGTGGCAGAAGTATACAACGCCTGGGAGTCTGGAAATGTAGAAGAAGCACTTAAGCTTCACTATGATTTAATGCCTCTAAATGATGTTCTGTTTAAAGATACGAATCCTGCTCCACTAAAAGCTGCGTTAGGCATGATGGGCAAGATCAATCCAAAATTAAGATTGCCAATGGACTTGCCAGCAGATTCTTTGCAAAAAGAAATAAGAAGTGTACTTGCTGATTACGGGTTAGTAGAAAAAATAGGGAGTGAAGTATAAATGAAGCATGCTCGTGTGATTTTTGAAGGAAGAGAACAAAAAGGAACTGTAGTGGATGATGTGATCACATTTTCATCAGGGAAATCAGCCAAGGTTAGTGAAATCAAAACGTGGCTTCCTCCATTTAAGCCGAACAAGATGATCGGGTTAGCGCTAAACTATGCCGATCATGCCGATGAGCTGGGACTGGAGAAACCGGCTGAGCCTGTCCTTTTTATTAAACCAAACTCATCATTAGTCGGTCATAAAGGGCAAGTATTCTATCCAGATGGTGCAACATACATGCACTATGAAAATGAACTAGCTGTGGTCATTGGTAAAGAGGGAAGAAATATTAAAGCTGAAAACGCGATGGATTTTGTAAGCGGTTACACCATTGCGAACGATGTAACAGTCCGTGATTTTGTGAACAACTGGTACCGTCCTCCAGTACGCGCAAAAGGACATGACACGTTTGGTCCGATGGGTCCTTATTATGTTGATGCCACAGATATCCCAGATGTTACGAACTTAGAACTACGCACCTATGTGAACGGTGAATTGAGACAGCAGGGTAACACCAAAGATCTTATGTACTCTATCCCTGAGATCATTGAATTTGTTTCATCGTTCATGACGCTTGAACCAAATGATGTGATTTGGACAGGTACACCAAAAGGAATATCACACGTTCACCCAGGTGATGTGGTTAGACTGGAGATCGATTACTTAGGCTGTTTAGAGAATACGATCGTCGATGGTCGTACAGAAAAAGTTCCAACTGGAGGGAAGGATCATGAAACCGGAAATTAAAGAGTTGATTCACCATTATATAGATGGTCAGTTTGTAACGGGACACAAAGGAGATCTTTTTGTAAACGTAAATCCTTTTACGAATGAAAAGATCAATACGGTTAGTGAAGGTACGATTGAAGATATAAATCGAGCTGCAGCTGCTGCAAAAAAGGCCTTCAAGCAAGGGCCGTGGGGCAAGATGAAGCAGGAAAAGCGACTACAATACATCTATAAGGTTGCTGATTTAATCGATAGGGATGTAGAAGAGATTGCGTTGTTAGAGTCCTATGATACGGGACTTCCTATTGCTCAAACCCGAAAGATGGTAGGGCGTGCTGCAGATAACTTTAGATTTTATGCAGAAATGGTAAAGAACCGCATGTCTGGTGAAGCTTATCATGTGGATGATGAGTTCATGAACTATACGATTCAAAAGCCGGTCGGGGTTGCAGGGTTGATCACGCCATGGAATGCACCTTTCATGCTTGAGACTTGGAAGATCGCACCTGCACTTGCCACGGGAAACACGGTCATTTTGAAACCAGCTGAATGGTCGCCGTTAACTGCTAATAAACTAGCTGAACTTGTGGATGAAGCAGGACTTCCTGCAGGTGTTTTCAACATCGTTCATGGTTTTGGAGAGACAGCTGGAGCATCTCTTGTTGCTCATGAAGATGTACAGCTTATCTCGTTTACAGGTGAGACAAAGACTGGTTCAAAGATTATGAGAAACGGCGCTGCATCTTTAAAGCGTTTTTCAATGGAACTGGGCGGAAAGTCGCCGATCATCGTATTTGATGATTGTGATTTTGAACGTGCTCTCGATGCTTGTGTATGGGGAATCTTTTCTTTTAATGGAGAAAGGTGTACGGCGAACTCCCGCTTGTTCATTCAAGAATCGATTAAAGACGAGTTCGTAACACGTTTGAAAGAAAGGGTAGACAACATCATCGTAGGTGACCCGTCAGATCCAGATACAGAAGTCGGGCCACTCATTCATAAAGAACACTATGAAAATGTAAAACGATATTTACAGATTGCTAAAGACGAAGGTGCAGAAGTATACAGTCAGCCTATCTCTGAAACTCACAAAAAAGGAAACTTTGTTGCTCCGACACTTTTATTAAATGTGAAAAATGATATGACTGTAGCCCAAGAAGAAATATTCGGTCCAGTATTATCTGTGATGACCTTTAAAGATGAAGAAGAAGTAATTGATTATGCAAATGATATTAAATATGGTCTAGCGGGCTATGTGTGGACAAATGACATGAAAAAAGGTCTACGCGTCGCAAACGCGGTTGAAGCTGGGATGTTATGGGTGAACTCGCAAAACGTTCGTGATCTTCGTATTCCTTTCGGAGGCTCTAAGAATTCCGGAATCGGTCGTGAAGGCGGACACTATGCGTTTGAGTTTTATACTGAGATGAAAGTAGTGCATGTTGCACTAGCTGACCATCACATTCAGCAGTTCGGAAAGAAAAAACAGTCGCTTCAAACCGAAGCGAAACATTAGGAGGGATTTCTTTGCCTGCACGCACGGGGGAACAATATATCCAAGGGATTTCAAAGGCTAAGAATAACGTTTGGATTCATGGTGAGAAAGTGGAAGATGTTCCTTCTCATCCAGCTTTTCGAAACATTGTAAGATCCATTGCTAACCTGTATGACCTCCAGCATGAAAAAGCAGACAAGATGCTCTATACCTCTGAACAGACAGGAGATAAAGTGGGGCTTTCTTTTATTGCTCCTAAAACTGTAGACGATCTTATTCGCCGACGTGAGATGATTTCTGAATGGGCGGGATACACAGGCGGAATGATGGGGCGTACACCAGATTATTTAAACACGAGTGTTATGGCATTCGGTACGTCAGGTAACTTTTTTGCACAAAACGATCCAATGTTCGCAGAGAACGCAAGAAAGTATTATGACTATTGCCGGGAAAATGACATCAGCTTAACTCATACTCTGATTCATCCACAGACGAATCGTTCGAAAAAGCAGTCTGAACAAAAAGATCCATATTTATCCGCTCGCATCGTTGAAAAGAATAAAGACGGTATCGTAGTTAAAGGGGCGAGGTTGTTAGCTACACTCGGTGGGGTAACGGATGAGATCGTCGTGTTCCCATCAACATTGAACAAAGCTTCGTCTGAAGATGATCCGTATGCGATGGCTTTTGCTATTCCGAACAATACAGAAGGCTTAAAGTTCTTATGTCGAGAATCGTTTGATACGGGGCGAAGCCAATGGGATCATCCGTTAAGCTCTCGCTTTGAAGAGAGTGATGCGATTGTTGTTTTTGACAATGTGCTTGTACCTTGGGAGCGCGTGTTTGTAAGCGGCAGTTCTGATATTTGTAACCGTACGTATGTGGAGACGAACGCCATCGTTCATATGGCTCATCAAGTAATCGCAAAGAATACGGTGAAAACTGAATTTGTGCTCGGCGTCATCCTAAATATGATGGAATCAATCGGTATTGATGTGTTTCCACATGTTAAAGAAAAAGCATCTGAAGTCATGCTTATCCTGGAAACGATGCGTTCTCACCTTTACCGTGCAGAGCACAACGCTTCTCTTGATAAGTATGGAAACATGACACCGGACTTTGCGCCATTGAACGCAGCTCGTAACTGGTATCCAAAAATGTATCAGCGCATTGTTGAAATTGTGAAGATCCTCGGTGCCTCTGGTTTGATGGGAATTCCAACAGAAGCAGATTTTAACGCTGATGACATCGGAGAACTTGTTCATCGTTATACACAAGGGGCTAACATTGATGGGTACGAACGCACTCAATTGTTCCGTTTAGCATGGGATATTTCAATCAGCACATTCGGTGGTCGCCAAGCTCTTTATGAATATTACTTCTTTGGAGATCCGGCACGTATGTCGAACATCTATTATGATCAATTTAACAAAGAGCCTTATAAAGCGATGGTGAAAGATTTTCTGCAACGCGTGAATTCTAAAAGCCATAATTACAGTAGTGTATAGGAGGAGCCGTCATGGATTTTAACATTATTCGAATTGCGCGTGTTGTCATGAACGTAACGGATCTTCATGCTTCCCGTGATTTTTACGTAAATGCTCTTGGATTCATTGAAACAGCCTCTTCATCAGAATGGATGGCATTACGTGGACTGGAGGAGCACTCGCATCACAGCCTTTTGTTGAAAAAAGCTGATAATCCTGGCGTTCATGTTGTGAGCTACAAGGTGTGGGAAGACAGTCACTTAAATGCACTCGAAACCTTTTTTAAAGGGAAGGGCGCAAAAGTGCTATGGAAAGATGCAGATCCTGCAGTTGGAATCGGTAAAACGTTATGTGTAGAAGACCCTTCAGGCATACCGCTTGAGTTTTTTGTAGAGATGGAAAGTGTGGAGCGCTGTATCCAGAAGTATGATCTTTACCGCGGTGCACGTGTCCAGCGTATCGATCATATAAACTGTATGGTTCCAGATGTGGAAGCAGCAGTTCAATTCTATACAGATGAACTCGGATTTAGAATTTCTGAATATACAGCAACAGAAGATGATCGCACATGGGCAGCATGGCTTCATCGTAAGCCTACTGTACATGATGTTGCGTTTATGAACGGAGAAGGACCTCGTCTTCATCATGTAGGCTTTTGGCTGTCTGATCCGATGAGTCTCATCCATTGCTGTGATGTGATGGCGAGCATGGGATATGCTGACAATATCGAGCGTGGGCCAGGACGTCACGGATTATCGAACGCCTTCTTTTTATACGTCCGTGATCCGGATGGAAATCGCATTGAGTTATATAATGGAGACTATCTGACGAGTGATCCTGACTTTAAGCCGATCAAGTGGGATATTAACGACCCGAGGCGCCAGACGTTCTGGGGACATAAAGCTCCTGACAGCTGGTTTAACGAAGCAACCTCTTTTTTGAGTTTGGAAAAAGGTGAGCCGGTAGAGCTGAGAAGTCCGACTCTAGCGCAGCGCAAGCCTGATTTTGTAACTTGATTTTTGGATGAAGTTATACAGTGATGGAAGCTGGCTCCTGTTTGTTGCAGGAGGCGGCTTTTTGTATTTTTTGGGAGTATATTGGAGTATATTCTGTAGGTTTTAACGATTTAAGCTCGTCTAGCGGCATTTTATGCACGCTGGACGAGCGATTCTCAAGATTTATGAGCGATTCTCAAGATTTATGAGCGATTCTC
>NZ_JACZDW010000019.1:0-1090 GCF_015903875.1 Fictibacillus sp. 7GRE50 | reverse complement strand
TTTTTGCAATAAAAAAGAAAATGTCAGAAACATTTTCTGAAAAATGGTGGAGCTTAGCGGGATCGAACCGCTGACCTCCTGCGTGCAAGGCAGGCGCTCTCCCAGCTGAGCTAAAGCCCCAAATAACATATTCGTTATAATGGTCGGGAAGACAGGATTTGAACCTGCGACCCCCTGGTCCCAAACCAGGTGCTCTACCAAGCTGAGCCACTTCCCGTAAAAAACATGGCGCGCCCTGAGAGATTCGAACTCCCGACCTTTTGATTCGTAGTCAAACACTCTATCCAGCTGAGCTAAGGGCGCATGTATGTGGTGCCGAGGACCGGAATCGAACCGGTACGGTAGTCACCTACCGCAGGATTTTAAGTCCTGTGCGTCTGCCAGTTCCGCCACCCCGGCACATACAATAACAATAACTTTGGAGCGGAAGACGGGATTCGAACCCGCGACCCCAACCTTGGCAAGGTTGTATTCTACCACTGAACTACTTCCGCAAACTTATTTAATTATCAAATGGAAATTGGTGCGGGTGAAGGGACTCGAACCCCCACGTCAAAGACACTAGATCCTAAGTCTAGCGCGTCTGCCAATTCCGCCACACCCGCGTGTATAAATGGTGAGCCATGAAGGATTCGAACCTTCGACCCTCTGATTAAAAGTCAGATGCTCTACCAACTGAGCTAATGGCTCGTGCAAAATGGTGCCGGCTAGAGGACTTGAACCCCCAACCTACTGATTACAAGTCAGTTGCTCTACCAATTGAGCTAAACCGGCAAGTAAGAATAAATGGTGGAGGATGACGGGTTCGAACCGCCGACCCCCTGCTTGTAAGGCAGGTGCTCTCCCAGCTGAGCTAATCCTCCATTTTATATCTAGCCTAGCGACGTCCTACTCTAACAGGGGGAAACCCCCAACTACCATCGGCGCTAAAGAGCTTAACTTCCGTGTTCGGTATGGGAACGGGTGTGACCTCTTTGCCATCATCACTAGACCAGATTAGCGAGTTATTTTTTTATCTCGACAAGATAAAATTATACTCTATGTAATTCTTAAAAGCAAGAGATTTTTTAAATGATTTTCATCATTTTTT
>NZ_JACZDW010000018.1:0-1450 GCF_015903875.1 Fictibacillus sp. 7GRE50 | reverse complement strand
TGAACTGCACCCCAAATTTTAGACACAGTCTTAAATTTGGAGGTGCTTTTCTTATGGCTAAATTTACGATCGAAGAAAAAATAGCTGCTGTTAAACGATATTTAGAAGGGGATGTAGGGTATAAAACAATCGCAAAAGAGATTGGTGCGAATAATAGTAAAGTTCTATTTTGGATTAGAAAATATGAATACCACGGTGAGAATGCTTTTTTCAAAAGCTATACAAATTACCCCTTAAACTTTAAACTAGACGTACTAAAATATATGAACGACAATGGGACGTCTATCTTTGATACAGCCGCGATTTTTAATCTGCCATCCGATTCTACCTTGTGGAAATGGCGAGATTTATTAGAGACTCAAGGTTTGGATGCCCTAAAACCAAAGAAAAAGGGGCGTCCAAACATGAATAAGAAAGATCAAAGGTCTTCCAAAAAGTCATCACCAGATAAAGGATCAGTAGAAGCGCTTCAACAGGAATTAGAAGCGTTACGTATGGAAAATGCTTATTTAAAAAAGTTGAATGCCTTAGTTCAAAACAAGGAAAAATCACCAAACAAGACAAAGCGCAAGTAGTCTATGAATTAAGGCATGAGTTTTCGATACAAGCACTTATAAAGCTAGCAGGAATCCCACGTAGTACCTATTATTATTGGGTGAATAATTTCAATCGTCCTGACCCTGACGAGGAGTTAAAACATTTGATTCAGGCTATTTATAAGGAACATGAAGGCCGTTTTGGCTACCGTAGAATCCGCGATGAACTTAGAAACCGCGGACACCAAGTTAACCACAAAAAGGTACAGCGTATCATGAAGGAACTAGGATTAAAATGTCTCGTACGTATTAAAAAATATCGTTCTTATAAAGGAACGATTGGGAAGATTGCACCAAATATTTTAAATCGTAATTTTAAAGCTGAGAAACCAAACGAAAAGTGGGTCACGGATATTACAGAGTTTAAATTATTCGGAAAGAAGCTTTATTTATCTCCCGTATTGGACTTATTTAATGGAGAAATCATTACCTATACAATAGGGGCTAGACCGACATACTCTCTTGTCTCTACGATGTTAGATCAAGCTCTAGCGCATGTAACAGATAAAGTTAAGCTTCTTTTACATTCAGATCAAGGCTGGCACTATCAAATGAAACAATACCGTAAGGTCCTCAGTAAAAGTGGCATCACCCAGAGTATGTCTCGTAAAGGGAACTGTTACGATAACGCTGTGATGGAAAACTTCTTTGGAATCCTAAAATCTGAACTTCTTTATCTAAAAGAATTTGAAAGTGTGGAACACTTTAAACTAGAGCTGGCTAAATATATGGATTACTATAATCACAAACGAATCAAGGCAAAATTAAAAGGCATGAGCCCGGTTAAATACCGTACTCATGCCCTAACTGCTGCCTAATGAAATAACCGTGTCTAACTTTTAGGGGTCACTTCA
>NZ_JACZDW010000017.1:0-1591 GCF_015903875.1 Fictibacillus sp. 7GRE50 | reverse complement strand
CGAAGGTGTTTCATAATCTCCATAGAAAGGAGGTGATCCAGCCGCACCTTCCGATACGGCTACCTTGTTACGACTTCACCCCAATCATCTGTCCCACCTTCGGCGGCTGGCTCCCAAAAGGGTTACCCCACCGACTTCGGGTGTTACAAACTCTCGTGGTGTGACGGGCGGTGTGTACAAGGCCCGGGAACGTATTCACCGCGGCATGCTGATCCGCGATTACTAGCAATTCCGGCTTCATGTAGGCGAGTTGCAGCCTACAATCCGAACTGAGAATGACTTTTTGGGATTGGCTTGGCCTCGCGGCTTCGCAACCCTTTGTATCATCCATTGTAGCACGTGTGTAGCCCAGGTCATAAGGGGCATGATGATTTGACGTCATCCCCACCTTCCTCCGGTTTGTCACCGGCAGTCACCTTAGAGTGCCCAACTGAATGCTGGCAACTAAGGTCAAGGGTTGCGCTCGTTGCGGGACTTAACCCAACATCTCACGACACGAGCTGACGACAACCATGCACCACCTGTCACTTTGTCCCCCGAAGGGGAAAGCTCTATCTCTAGAGTGGTCAAAGGATGTCAAGACCTGGTAAGGTTCTTCGCGTTGCTTCGAATTAAACCACATGCTCCACTGCTTGTGCGGGCCCCCGTCAATTCCTTTGAGTTTCAACCTTGCGGTCGTACTCCCCAGGCGGAGTGCTTAATGTGTTAACTTCAGCACTGAGGGTGGAACCCCCCAACACCTAGCACTCATCGTTTACGGCGTGGACTACCAGGGTATCTAATCCTGTTTGCTCCCCACGCTTTCGCGCCTCAGCGTCAGTTACAGGCCAAAAAGCCGCCTTCGCCACTGGTGTTCCTCCACATCTCTACGCATTTCACCGCTACACGTGGAATTCCACTTTTCTCTCCTGCACTCAAGTCTCCCAGTTTCCAATGACCCTCCACGGTTGAGCCGTGGGCTTTCACATCAGACTTAAGAGACCGCCTGCGCGCGCTTTACGCCCAATAATTCCGGATAACGCTTGCCACCTACGTATTACCGCGGCTGCTGGCACGTAGTTAGCCGTGGCTTTCTGGTTAGGTACCGTCAAGGTACGAGCAGTTACTCTCGTACTTGTTCTTCTCTAACAACAGAGCTTTACGACCCGAAGGCCTTCATCGCTCACGCGGCGTTGCTCGGTCAGGCTTTCGCCCATTGCCGAAGATTCCCTACTGCTGCCTCCCGTAGGAGTCTGGGCCGTGTCTCAGTCCCAGTGTGGCCGATCACCCTCTCAGGTCGGCTACGCATCGTCGCCTTGGTGAGCCGTTACCTCACCAACTAGCTAATGCGCCGCGGGCTCATCTGTAAGTGTCAGCCGAAACCGACTTTCAAAAAGAAGAAATGCTTCTTCTCTTATTATCCGGTATTAGCCCCGGTTTCCCGGAGTTATCCCCGTCTTACAGGCAGATTACCCACGTGTTACTCACCCGTCCGCCGCTAAATCAGAGGAGCAAGCTCCTCATCATTCGCTCGACTTGCATGTATTAGGCACGCCGCCAGCGTTCATCCTGAGCCAGGATCAAACTCTCCATAAAAGTGTTTGTCTTGCTC
>NZ_JACZDW010000016.1:0-3042 GCF_015903875.1 Fictibacillus sp. 7GRE50 | reverse complement strand
TGTTCTTTGAAAACTAGATATCGACATCCAAACAATATGCAAGGCAGATAGATTTATCTAATCTGCGCCAAGCAAGAATCTTTGATGTGTAAACATCATATAAGGTTAAGCTAGAAAGGGCGCACGGTGGATGCCTTGGCACTAGGAGCCGAAGAAGGACGGGACGAACACCGATATGCCTCGGGGAGCTGTAAGTAAGCATTGATCCGGGGATTTCCGAATGGGGGAACCCACCATCCGTAATGGGATGGTATCCATATCTGAATACATAGGGTATGAGAAGGCAGACCCGGGGAACTGAAACATCTAAGTACCCGGAGGAAGAGAAAGCAAATGCGATTTCCTGAGTAGCGGCGAGCGAAACGGAATCAGCCCAAACCAGAGAGCTTGCTCTCTGGGGTTGTAGGACACTCTATACGGAGTTACAAAGGAACGAAGTAGGTGAAGTGGTCTGGAAAGGCCAGCCGAAGAAGGTAACAGCCCTGTAGCTGAAACTTCGTTCCCTCCTGAGTGGATCCTGAGTACGGCGGGACACGTGAAACCCCGTCGGAATCCGGGAGGACCATCTCCCAAGGCTAAATACTCCCTAGTGACCGATAGTGAACCAGTACCGTGAGGGAAAGGTGAAAAGCACCCCGGAAGGGGAGTGAAACAGATCCTGAAACCGTGTGCCTACAAGTAGTCGGAGCCCATTAACGGGTGACGGCGTGCCTTTTGTAGAATGAACCGGCGAGTTACGATCCCGTGCAAGGTTAAGTTGATAAGACGGAGCCGCAGCGAAAGCGAGTCTGAATAGGGCGACATAGTACGTGGTCGTAGACCCGAAACCGTGTGATCTACCCATGTCCAGGGTGAAGTTCAGGTAACACTGAATGGAGGCCCGAACCCACGCACGTTGAAAAGTGCGGGGATGAGGTGTGGGTAGGGGTGAAATGCCAATCGAACACGGAGATAGCTGGTTCTCCCCGAAATAGCTTTAGGGCTAGCCTCGCGGCAAGATTCCTGGAGGTAGAGCACTGATTGGACTAGGGGCCCCCACAGGGTTACCGAATTCAGTCAAACTCCGAATGCCAGAGAATTATCCGCGGGAGTCAGACTGCGAGTGATAAGATCCGTAGTCAAAAGGGAAACAGCCCAGACCATCAGCTAAGGTCCCAAAGTATACGTTAAGTGGCAAAGGATGTGGAGTTGCCCAGACAACCAGGATGTTGGCTTAGAAGCAGCCACCATTTAAAGAGTGCGTAATAGCTCACTGGTCGAGTGACTCTGCGCCGAAAATGTAACGGGGCTAAACGTATCACCGAAGCTATGGCTTGTACCGTATGGTACAGGGGTAGGGGAGCGTTCGAAGTGCAGCGAAGTCAGACCGGAAGGACTGGTGGAGCGCTTTGAAGTGAGAATGCCGGTATGAGTAGCGAAAGACAAGTGAGAATCTTGTCCATCGAAAGCCTAAGGTTTCCTGAGGAAGGCTCGTCCGCTCAGGGTTAGTCGGGGCCTAAGCCGAGGCTGAAAAGCGTAGGCGATGGATAACAGGTTGATATTCCTGTACCACCTCCTTTCCGTTTGAACAATGGGGGGACGCAGTAAGGTAGGGTGAGCGCACTGATGGAATAGTGCGTCTAAGCAGTTAGGCTGTTGGGTAGGCAAATCCGCCCAACATGAAGGCTGAGCTGTGATGGCGAGGGAAATTTTAGTACCGAAGTCCCTGATCCTACACTGCCAAGAAAAGCCTCTAGTGAGGAAAGAGGTGCCCGTACCGCAAACCGACACAGGTAGGCGAGGAGAG
Organism: Fictibacillus sp. 7GRE50; assembly: GCF_015903875.1. Classification (NCBI taxonomy): domain Bacteria; kingdom Bacillati; phylum Bacillota; class Bacilli; order Caryophanales; family Fictibacillaceae; genus Fictibacillus; species Fictibacillus sp. 7GRE50. The sequence continues at coordinate 1,256 of NZ_JACZDW010000016.1, read as the reverse complement.
AATCCTAAGATGATCGGGAGAACTCTCGTTAAGGAACTCGGCAAAATGACCCCGTAACTTCGGGAGAAGGGGTGCTCTGATAGGGTTTATCGCCCGAGAGAGCCGCAGTGAATAGATCCAAGCGACTGTTTAGCAAAAACACAGGTCTCTGCGAAACCGCAAGGTGAAGTATAGGGGCTGACACCTGCCCGGTGCTGGAAGGTTAAGAGGAGGGGTTATCCTTTTAGGAGAAGCTCTGAATTGAAGCCCCAGTAAACGGCGGCCGTAACTATAACGGTCCTAAGGTAGCGAAATTCCTTGTCGGGTAAGTTCCGACCCGCACGAAAGGTGTAACGACTTGGATACTGTCTCAACGAGAGACCCGGTGAAATTATAGTACCTGTGAAGATGCAGGTTACCCGCGACAGGACGGAAAGACCCCATGGAGCTTTACTGCAACTTGATATTGGATTTTGGTACAGCTTGTACAGGATAGGTAGGAGCCTGAGAAGCCGGAGCGCCAGCTTCGGTGGAGGCGTCGGTGGGATACTACCCTGGCTGTATTGAAATTCTAACCTTGGACCGTAATCCGGTTCGGAGACAGTGTCAGGTGGGCAGTTTGACTGGGGCGGTCGCCTCCTAAACAGTAACGGAGGCGCCCAAAGGTTCCCTCAGAATGGTTGGAAATCATTCGCAGAGTGTAAAGGCACAAGGGAGCTTGACTGCGAGACCTACAAGTCGAGCAGGGACGAAAGTCGGGCTTAGTGATCCGGTGGTTCCGCATGGAAGGGCCATCGCTCAACGGATAAAAGCTACCCTGGGGATAACAGGCTTATCTCCCCCAAGAGTCCACATCGACGGGGAGGTTTGGCACCTCGATGTCGGCTCATCGCATCCTGGGGCTGAAGTAGGTCCCAAGGGTTGGGCTGTTCGCCCATTAAAGCGGTACGCGAGCTGGGTTCAGAACGTCGTGAGACAGTTCGGTCCCTATCCGTCGCGGGCGCAGGAAATTTGAGAGGAGCTGTCCTTAGTACGAGAGGACCGGGATGGACACACCGCTGGTGTACCAGTTGTTCCGCCAGGGGCATAGCTGGGTAGCTACGTGTGGACGGGATAAGTGCTGAAAGCATCTAAGCATGAAGCCCCCCTCAAGATGAGATTTCCCATCACGCAAGTGAGTAAGACCCCTTAGAGATGATGAGGTTGATAGGTCTGGTGTGGAAGCGTGGTGACACGTGGAGCTGACAGATACTAATCGGTCGAGGGCTTATCCTTAA
>NZ_JACZDW010000015.1:0-10174 GCF_015903875.1 Fictibacillus sp. 7GRE50 | reverse complement strand
GGCTGGTGGAACACCATAAAATTCTGGCACATCCCCTTCAACAAAAAGATCTCCTAATTTTATTGTTGAGGTGATTTTAGCTTCTTCAGAAGAAAATGGAATGACAATTTGAGTATTTACTTCAACATCCAAAAATACCTCTAGATACGTATTATTTATTCCAGATTCTTTTATTTTCGTCTCGACCTTTGATGTTACATCGCCCACGATCGTCATTTTAACAGGGATTTTAGGTCCAAAGTTCGCAAGAAGTGAGTTGTTGGTAGAAAGACCTAACGGTATATAATAAACCGTACCCGGGATATAATTTTTTTTATTTTCGCTATTAACATCTGCTTGATGACTAGCCTGCTCAAGATTCTTATGAATACGCTCCGTAGTAGTTGCTAATATTTTGCTATATATTTTAGGATTAAAACTAACTAAAGATTTACCAGTGTTTTTTTGATGGAAAACTACAAGGTCGTCCATTTCAGAGGGTTTAACAATTTCTTCTGAAATAGCATTATTTATTGCTTCTGAAGCAATTTTTTTTGCCTCAGTATTCGCTATGTCCATTAATGTAGGTTTTATGTTATTGTCGACTAACCATAAAGCTTGTAAAGTAAATAGATTAAAAAGAATAAAAGAAATTAATAAAACATATTTAAACGGCAATGGACCCTTTCTTGTCGGAATTCGCCTTCTTTTAAAATGCATATAAAACCCTCCTAGAGTTAAAATATGCGCATTCTCTAATAAAAAGAAACAGCAATACTTAAACTATATCTGACACCTCATACAAATGAGTTTAGATATGGAACAAATAAAATAAATCCCGAATACCAAATATATCCGGGATTTAAAAATTTATTTTTTAATCATAAAATTTTACCGTTACAACATCATGATCAATAAGAGTTAGATCAAATTGTACTTTATTACCCGAAGATAGGCCGGAAAATTCAATGACAGCCTTACCAGAGGAATTAAACCCTGTTGCTTTTGTATCTCTCCATACACCATTAACATACATTGCAGCTCCAACACTGTTTGAATCAGCAGCACCTGTTATTTCAAGTTTGAAATTCCCACCATCAGTAGCTGTATAAACATCTGTCAGTACATTCCCATTAGACGGAATAGCAATATACTCTGTACCTTTAAGCTGCCATCCAGTAGCCGCAAAAGCGTTTGAAGGCATTAACAAAGCCACTAATACTAGTAACGTAATACCAAACTTTTTAATCTTCAATCTACGCACCACTTTCCATTAATTTTTACAGCCCACTTACTTATGTAAATAAATTGAACTGGTATATCTAGATATATTAATGCTTGTCCTTTTATATGTGCATTCAAAATAGATGTATTGGCTTTGGATAACTAACTCTGGTGAAATAAATTCATGCTAGTATTTTTCAATTGACGGTCATCTCACTTTTTTCTTGTAAGATTAATATCCATGTCTATTCCTAATTTTGCTTTTATTTCATGACGGACGGCTCTCGTAATTCTCGGTTTAATCTGTTTAAAAAGTTTCTGTTCCTCGATGATCTCTATTTTAAGAGACTCAGGTGGATTCTCTACTTCAATGGACATAAAATTACTTTTATACCCATTCTCTTTTAAAATCTTGTTTGCGACAGCAAAGATCTGATTAGTTAACCGAGTTTCTTGTTTTTCTTCTTTGCTCATAATAGGTTCTCTATCCGTCCCTGCTGTTGTACTGAAGTACGTGATTACAAGGAATGAAAGAACGCCAAATAAAACAACAAAAATAATAACTTTCCACGTTCCCTTCATTTGATTACCTCCGAACACAATCCTTTTTATACTATACGCTTGTACTATAGAGATAGACCTGGACTACTTGTTGTATTGAATTTCTAAAAAATGTACCCTAAAAGAGGAAAGCTAAAGTACTTCATTGAAACTATAAATATATATACGAATCATGTTTAACAAGCTTTATAAAGTTCTATACTTTAGCTTGAAGTGAAGGGAGTTTTATACTTGAAAGAAGAAGTGCAATACACATCTGGCGACATAGCTAAAGATCTCGGACTCAGTAAAACAACAGTACTCAACTATATAAAAGAGTTTCATTTGGAAGTAAGAAAGAACCCTAACAACGGTTATCGCTATTTTACAGTTGAAGATCTACAGCAACTGAGAGATATACATAAGCTTTGTCAAAAAAACGGCAAAGAACAGGCGTTAAAGGAATGGAACTTATCTACGAGAACCCCAATAGACATGGGGGAAGCACTCGAGTCTGTAATGAAGAAGTATAAAGAGGAAGAACAAACCCTAAAACAAGCTTTAAACAGACAAGAACAGATTAATCAGGCACTAGTTAGCGAAGTCGCACAACTAAAAAGTATGGTTCAAGGTATCAGTTCTACCAGTCGTCAGGACATAGAAGAAGTCTTTTTGGACCGTTTTCCGTCTGTCATGAAAGAAGTACTACAAGAGAAGGATCAAAAGATTGATGAGTTGAAACAAAAGTTAGAAGATGTAGAGAAGCTTATGAAGAATGACCGGGATGCAATATTACTGAAGGTTCTACGTGAGACACAAGAAACAAAAAAAGAGATAGCCGCCATGAAAGAAGAACCAAAAGAAAAGTCAGGTTTTTTCTCACGTCTATTCGGAAAGTAAAGACCACTGACACATTAAATCCATACTAATGTCCATATAAACGCCATCAGCAACACGTTTTTCCTGACAAACATCTAAAAAAAGCGTAAGCTAACAGAGACTTCTCTCTTTTTTATAAATAAGACCAAACAAAACCAAGGATCTACAGATCCTTGGTTTTGTTATGCATTCTTACATATTCTATGTTATTATTGTATATACGTATATACAATATAACCCGTTTAACCATTTTACATTATGGACATAACATATAAGGAGGAAATCCAATAATGGGTATGGTGAAAGAGATGGAAATGGAACGTAAAGTGACGAAGGTAGGAAATAGCTTAGGAATCAACATGACCGAAGCTCTTAGAAAAATTGGAGCTATACAAGGTGATTTGTTAGCTGTAGAAGTAGATGGCGATGTGATAAAGATTACGAAGAGACAGCAGAAGGTTTCTCTTCCTGAAGGATTAAGCCCTGATTTCTTTGATGTGCTTAACAGCACCTTGAACGAGTACGATGAAACCATTAAAGGATTAAAAGATAGATAATGAATGTCGTTCGATATTTAACGGAAACGGAGATTGTAGCCATCAATTTATATCTCATTAAGAAATACAGTCCGAGTGAAAAAGAAGGAGTAAAAATTCCTTCTCTGCTAAATTCAGCTGTTCACAGACCGCAACAGTCCGCCTTTTTAGAAGACAGATACGGCTCTTTGTTTGAAAAAGCTGCAGCTCTCTTTGATTCACTTGCTAAAAATCACGCTTTTCATAACGGGAATAAACGAACGGCGTTTGTTTCTATGGTTCAGTTTCTAAAATACAACGGTTATCGTTTAACGGCTCCTCAAAAAGCAGCTGAAGACTTCACGGTTGATGTTGTTAACCACGTATACTCTTTTGAAGAGATCACAGCCTGGATTGAAACCAATAGTCAGCTCGTAGGCTGATGCCCAATAAAGAGCCTTCATTTCCATAATGAAGGCTCTTTATTGGGTTTATACACTCTTTTTTTTATTAATCTGTACAATAGGTTCGTATTCACTTATCACTTCAAAAGTTTCTTCAGAGCACATAAATATAAAATGCTGAATATTAGATATTTCATTTGAACCGGGACCCGGTAATTGATCAAACCAATGGATGAAATCAGAATTAATCATTTTATAGAAATACCATGGTTTAGCATTAATAGTATTGAAATACTCTATTCGCGCTTCACGAGCAATCTTAGATAAGTCACCTCTTTTTAAGTCATCTGTAAATCTAAATGCCAAAACAAATTTACTATTGATATTTTGGTTATAAATGATTTTAATTTCTGTGTTAGATTCATCTTCAAATACTAACTGCAATCCATCTGCAAACTTAACTTCAACATAGTGTAATGGTCCCTCTAGTCCATCTTTAGGTCTCCAGACAACCAATTTTCTAGTAGTCATTCTATCCACTCCTTATACTCACAAAAACAGAGCTGATACAGAAGGATTCTACCTATTTAGTGGAAATTCAGCAACTTCTTTAAGACCATCGAAAATAATAAGCGTACTATCCGTAGCATATTCTCTTACTTTCTTTAAGTCAGCATTCTTTTTAATCTTGTATTCTACACTGAATAACACCTTTTTTTGCGTCCTTAGATCACCTTGAGAAGATCCGCCAACTGGATTCAACTTAAACGTTGAAGATCTCGGGAATCTACTCATTACTGAAGAAAGTTTTTTTCCCGGAATAACTGCAATCTCCATTGAAGGCTGAGGATAGTAATGTCCACGATATTCTGGATGTTTTAAACCTTTGGATGGAGTCTTATTAGTGATAAGAAAATCATACCTCAATACGTTTGGAATACTTAAAATATTGATTTCAGACTTTGAAAGTTCAAAATCACTTTCTGCAGCAACCTTTTGAACTCCTAAAGGAGATACAAGACAAAGAATAAGCATAATACATAGTGTCTTTTTCATAAAATCCTCCAAAAAACTTTAATTAAGGATAGTTTTCTCTTTCGTCATTTGTTCTATCCGATAGGTATCAAGGTATACTCATCAGTTTATGTAATAGATAAAAAAATGAATACTTACAGTCAACTAAGCTTATGATGATATTAAAAGGTTTTATAGAAGGTGAATCTTTGTCTAACACACTAAAAATAATTGCTATTCTATTGGCTTCTCTTCTTTTGTCTTCATGTGATTTAGTTGACTTAATGGACATAAAAGGAGAAAAAGTTTGGGTTGCCGTTCACAATGAGCATGACAAAATAATTAAATCAAACACGATAACTAGAAATGATAAAAAGTTAGAGATTTACACTATAATGGATTTCTATAATAAAAAAGGAGATTACTTAAGCACGTATATCTTTCTAATAGCAGGAGAAAAAGAAAGATCAATAGAAGAGCATAAGCCTTTAACCCTTTTAACTGATCGTTTAAAAGGTGAAATGTCTCTTAACATGAACAAAGAAGAAAAACTACGTGTAAAACAACATGTATTAGAACAAATGAACAAGTTAGATAATTAATAAACTTAATAGCTGTAACATAACACACCTTTTAGGATTAAATTCCAAATATATGGAATTATTAATCTCTTGTTGGATAAGCTATAACAATGGTAAAAAAGGTCAGGGGTGTGCAAATGAAACGTTTTATTACAACTGGTGTAATTGCGCTAGGATTGCTTACTACAATAGTTTTTGCTTCAGCAAATGAAAAGCCTCCAAGTCATAACGAGATTTTCACAAAGTTTGGTAGTCAATTTAACAAACAAGAATTAATTGTTGCAGGGAAACAAGAAAAAACCACCAAAATTGAGAAAACGATTGCAGATCAAGGAATTGTCTTAACCGTAAATGGCTTATACAAAAATAAAAAAAGTATATTTCTCGCCTATACAATAAACACGAAAAAAGAATTTGATTACAATACATCTGCCTTTTGGAGTAAACCTAATGTATATATCAACAAGAAAGAAGTAAACCATGGCGGCCTCGAAGATTTAAAGGTATCAGATGATAAATATATTGGGATTATTGAAGTCAATCCTGAAGGTAGATTACCTAGTAATGCAAACATAAAGTTTACAATACATGAAATTTTTGAAACGAAAGGGAATTGGACCATTGAATTCCCTCTTAAGTAAAAAATAAGAGAGCTAGTTAACATAAAAATCCTTTGCGGAACCAAAACAAAAATCAAAACCCTGAATCTCACCATATTCGGCGAAATTCAGGGTTTTTAGGTTTCTGAAACAGCAAAAAAATAGCCTTATTATAAAATGTGCTGTTCTTCTCTTTTCTCTTGTTTTCTTTCATTTTCAATCCGGTTTAAAAGTTGACAAAATAATAGTATCGTATCTATTCCTACCGGTATTCCTACCATTCATTGGTCAGCTGAATTTAAAGAAATTGATAAGATATCCACCCAGACCAACCATCTACAAAACTCACTAAACTATCATTTATTTGAAGGAGACACCAATAAATTAGCAGAATCTATCATTGAACTCGTTAAGAAGTATGCATAAGATTATACATATAAATAATAAGAATTTAAGCGTCTATACAACTTGTCCCTACCTGCATAGCATATAATAACCGGATCCGTTCAATAGGATCGGATTATTTCTAGGGGGGAATAATCATGGGCTATAGAAACTGTTGTTGTCATAGAAGACACGAAAGAAGATGCGAACCTTCTTGTACCGTTTACTACAAGTGTAGACGATACGAAAAGAAAAGATGCAGCTGTCATCGTAACCATCACTAAGTTCGATCCGTTTTACAAGAGAGGAGTCTATAAAGAGACTTCTCTTTTTGTTTGTCAGGATATAAAAAGACCAAGTTCTGTTTGGAGAACTCGGTCGGTATACATTCTTATTTAGAGTGGCAACATTGCTTTTTACAAACGATAGGTGGTGGTGAATGTAGAGGTCTAATCAAAGGAGTCTTTTTCAGACATGGACATTTTCTTTTTTTCATGTTTTCTCCCCCTTAACCGGCAGCTGACAAAAAACCAATACAGCGCTGGTGATATCAGGGATGCACTCTATCGGTCATACTTTTACTATATGTGTACAACCTGTGGTGTGTGTATGATTCCACTCGTTTTTAAGTGTTTTGGTTATCTAAATGGAAAAGACCGATTCTCCCTCTACTGAGAATCGGTCCTTACAGGTTTCCGGAAACAACGCCACACTCAGACGTTATTTTTAGTATGTACAAAACTTATAGACATTATGTAAATGGAAATTTGATTGACTTTGCATACACCTACTCGTTTGTAACTTTACCATATTTAGATTTTCGTCTATTTGGTTAGGATTCACCTTAAATATTCTTTATTGCTTTTGCGTATGTTAATAATAGCGTCGATATAGGCGTTGCTCCTCCCCCTATAAGGAGCTCTTGTAACAAAAAACGATTTCTGACAGATAGGAATCGTTTTTTTGTTTAAAACACACGTTACTTTTTATTTATCTATCACATAGGATATAAAGACCCTATTCTTATTGGGGGAACCTTCCTATCCATACCCTCCTAACTGGCTTCGGGAGGGCTAGAAAAAAAATAGGACAAGATCTTTGAAAAAAACCAAAAAAACAGCTACTTTATACATCTAAAAAAGTTTAACTTTTCTCCATTACCATACAAGCTTCTATCTAAAAAACCAATGATCCCCTCAAAAAATGAGAATAATATAAAATTCATGTATGAAAATCAACAGAACAAATACTAAACCCTACTATAAAGACGTTGAATACACGACGCATTCAAATCCACAGAAACTAAAAATCTCTTAAAACAAAAATATACGCTTCTCAGAGCATATACAAAAAACTCCTATGATGCTGCTCATAAAACGAGTGCCAGAAGACCTCACAGACCCGTGTACGTTGGGTGTGTGAGGTCTTCTGGCGTTTACGAGATTCACTAGATCAGCAGCAAGCCTTTACCCATAAGGAAAATTAGCGAAATCGAACCGTAACTAACATATAAATTGAGTATCCTTTGTGTTATCTATCCATTTACGCATACCATTACTATTTTTCTCTGCATATAAACATACATAAACTCACTTTCATCAAATCTTCTTCCATGTTATTAATTCCACCAAATAAACACATTTAGATGGATTCTTCTCCATGGTTTTATAGCTATAATCTATAAAATAAAATTACCCAAAACAGCCACTTCTAACTAAAAAAACAGCCCGGATCACCAGGTGTTCAAATGACCCCACACAGGCAACATCATCCTATGTGGGGTCATTTGATTTTCGGAGCTATAGCAAAGAAAAAACCTGGTGGTCCGGGCCTGTCATAGAAGGAAAACCTAGACTCGCATCCCCTTAAAATGAAAAACTAATCTATTCAACAGATATTAAAGACTTTTTAAACCCTCAATTAGCGATGTCTTCTCCAATATTCCACACCATAATCTAAAGCTATACAAATAAAGATACAACCGATTAAAACAATAGCCTCAATCAAAAGAATCCGCCCCTTATAAAATACGCTTACAATACTAGCAATTCATTTTCTTTCTACGCTAAAGGAGCTGCTTCCTTGTATGCTTCCAGGAAAGTCTTATACACTCCTAACTGCTAGACTATAAACAGAGGAGGATAAAGACTGAAGTGTTAAGGCCATAGGAGCACTCCACACAAGAAATAAGAAAAAAAACAAGAGCCCCATAAAGGGGCAGGGACTACGTCCCCTTAATATAAAGAGACAGACCACTAGTAAACTTTTTCATCTATTTTTAACCTCTTTTAAAAGTTGTGCAATTCGTTGCTGGCTCAGTCCTAATTTAATACCTAGCTGCTTTTGAGTTGCATTAGGATACCTATCTAGAGCTTTCTGGAGTAGCCAGAGCTTGTCCTCTGTCTTTTCCTTTTGAGCTTTAATATAAGCATTACGAGGCTTCATTCCTTCTTTGCGTCGTTGCTCTCGTTTAGCCTCGGTGTTGCGTTTTCGCTTTTCATTGCGCCCAATAATTGTCTGCAGCTGCACCTGTTCGTCTTCCGTAATATCGAGCCATTCGATGATCTTAGCGTTCTTTAGGTTGTAGCCGGCTCCTGGATAGCCTTTTTCTTTGGCTACCGCGTTCGCCTCTTCGGTATTTTTGGCTTTCCATGCCTTCTCCGCACTCTTCGTAGCACGAATCACTTCTTTTTCAGCCAATGGTTCCGTGAACTGTGAGTTAAAGATTAACGTCTGCCTTAAAGCTTCTTCCGAATCTGCAACATAGCAACATTGCCAGTATCGATAGAGAAAGAGAATCGTCTCGCGGTATCCTTTTACATCATGATTTCGTAGTTCCACAAGCTTCACGAGATCAAGCAGACGCGCATGGTGTAAAGAGTATGTATTAAAAAGCCTTTCAACAGTCTTACGGCGTCCTCGTGTCTTTTTCTTTGGTTGAAGGTCTGGTAAGTATTCGTTTTGAATATCACGAAGTACATATCTATAATCATGACGGTATTGAACTTGGACAGCCTCTCCATTTTTGGAATTAATGCTGCCATCAAGACGGAATACACGTGCAGCATCCGTCGCTCGTGTGTCTCCTCCCATTGCTTTCAACTGTTGTACAAAATGATTTTGCACAGCTTGCCATAAGGGAAGTGCCTGATAAGGGACAGGATCAATCAGCCAGACGAGAACCACTCCCCGGCCGGAGAAGATAATAAGACTTGGTTCTGGAATACTTTGATTAAAAAACTCTAATTCTAGTTTTCCGATAATCCATTTCGGATCATAGTTTAAGAGATAACAATCTAAGTCCACGTATAACGAACGTAATTGGCGTATGAGTTCAATTTGTCGCTGAGGCTTATAAAAGGTATTCTGAGAGAAATAAACGTCCTCTCCGAGCCATTTTGAGAGTTTGAGAGCCAGTTTCTTCGGCTTCACGTGAAATTGCTGAAATCCTTTTTTTGTTTTCTTCGCAAGGGTTATGTAGCCATCGGCTTCATGATGATGAAACCATGCATGATATTTGGCGCGTTCGTAGGCGTTTAAATTTTCCATATAAAAATCCCTCCAGTAGTGGAAGGAATCGCATACTTTGTGATAGAATAACCACATAACAACATAAATATAGGTATACGATACCTTAGTATTTCGAGAGAATCCCAGGACCCGCCAAAGTCAGAGGGATTTTTCTCGTTTCTAGGACTAATTCTATCAAACTTTTAGTTTCCCTGCTGTAACTATATGAAAAAGCCCCCATTAGCTTGGGGGCTTTTTCATATAATCAAACATCCTGTTCATCCATTTTAAGTCTTTTTATAATTAAAAAAGCATTAACACATTGGTATATAGAAATTAAATTAAAGAGCAAGCTAATTGAATAATCATAGAGAAACGATAAACCTAAACTTATAAATGCACTGATAAAAAGATTCCAGACTTGAAGTTTTTGTATACAGCGAAAGGACCACCAAAGATTAAGAATGAAAACAACAACGGCTAATACTTTTACCAGTTCTATATTAAAATCCATACTAATCCTCCTTATTCTCTTTAGGTGTTAT
>NZ_JACZDW010000014.1:0-18253 GCF_015903875.1 Fictibacillus sp. 7GRE50 | reverse complement strand
AGTGTGTCACTCGTTTTAGCGACTTTATTAGGATAACATCTTTATTATAAGAAGTCAACCTCTTTTTAAAATTTGTTTCCCGCCTGCAACAATGTTTCATGTGTTGCGGCGACAAGAACTAATATATCACGTATTGTGATTTGAGGTCAATAGTTATTTTGAAATTACTTTAAATAAATGAAAAAAGGTTTAGAAAGCTTATTATCGCTCTCTAAACCTCAGTTTAAGAATACATATGAATGCTCTAGTTCAAGATAAAGAATTCAATGGCTACTAATGAAGCTATGCCAGGTAGTCCAGCAATTCCTGAGATCAGCGCCGTAAACGCATTGATCGGAATATGAATATCATATGAGTTTCCAATCGCGTTTAATAAGAATAACAACAGTGCACCAATACAAAAACGAGTAATGCCGAATCCGATCCAGCGTATTGGCCGCATTGGAGCACCTACAAGCAGCAGAACAAAGATGATCGTTCCAAGAATAGCGATTACCGTTATTGGCTCCATTCCTAATCCCTCCTATACAACATCCAAGTTATTTACTAGACATTGTATGGGAGTTGTCCAAAAAAAAGACCAGCAGTTATTTTAACTTGCTGGTCGTCACGTTTCTTTTTTTCGCTTCTTTTAATAAGAAGAAGTATTTTGATTCTGCTAGTTGAAGCTTGAAGATAACCTCTTCAGATGGCTCGACACTGCGTTCGACCATTTCTTTTTGGTGCATCCAGTCTATCTTTAGCTCATCAAGACTTTGAAGCAGCTCTTCATCTCCGGATCGCTTCAATCGCCCTTTTCGGGAAAAAAACATGCAAGCAACCCCTTTAGTTAGATTTCTCTTCTTCCTTCAAGTGCTTTGGAAAGCGTTACTTCATCTGCATACTCCAAGTCTCCACCTACAGGCAGACCGTGGGCAATACGAGTAATCTTGATACCCGTTGGTTTTAGAAGTCTTGCGATATACATGGCAGTGGCTTCTCCTTCAATGTTCGGATCAGTAGCCATGATAATTTCTTGAATGCCTTCATCTGTTAGACGCTTCAACAGTTCTGCGACTTTAATGTCCTCAGGTCCTACTCCGTCCATCGGTGAGATGGCGCCGTGGAGAACATGGTAAAGTCCGCGGTATTCTTTCATTTTTTCCATTGCAATAACATCCTTGGAATCGTGTACGACACAGATCGTAGTTCGGTCTCTGCTTGAATCGTCGCAGATCATACAAGGATCACGGTCAGTAATATGAAAGCAGTTGGAACAATAGATAAGCTGACGTTTCGCGTTAACGAGTGCTCGTCCAAAATCCAGCACGTCATCTTCTTTCATTTCCAATACGAAAAATGCCAGGCGAACCGCCGTTTTCGGTCCGATGCCCGGCAATTTCATAAAGCTTTCAATCAGCTTTGATATCGGTTCAGGATAATGCATAGTCTATTCCTAGAACATTCCAGGAATGTTTAGTCCTTTTGTGAATTTGCCCATGTCTTGTGATACGAGTTCGTCTACTTTCTTAAGTGCATCGTTCGTAGCCGCTAACACAAGGTCTTGAAGCATGTCGATATCATCTGGATCTACAACTTCTTCTTTAATGATAATGTCGATGATTTCTTTGTGACCGTTCGCTTTAACAGTAACCACGCCGCCTCCAGCTGTACCTTCGATCACTTTATCTTTTAGTTCCTCTTGAGCTTTTGCCATGTCACGCTGCATTTTTTGCATTTGTTTCATCATATTGTTCATGTTGCCTTTCATCATTGTACAATTCCTCCTTCTTATTCTTCCTCTTCTTTTATCTCAATTAAATCATCGCCAACCAGTTTGATCGCCTCTGCGATGAGAGGGTCTTCTGTTTTTTCTTTTTCTTCAGAAGATGGCTGGCCTTGCTGTTGTTCTTTAATGAAATCAGCTTTTAGTTTCTGCCATTCCGGATCCAAAATGGATAGCATGGACAGGTTCTTTCCTATTGTACTATAAACTGCGCTTTCTACATAGCTTCTGTTGTTCTCTTGAGATGCCATCTGACGGTGAATTTCATGCTGGAACGCAAGCAAAAAGATCTGATCTGAACAAGCTACAGGCTCTGCCCCTGAAAGAAGAGCATAAGCACTTACTTTTTCAGAACGTATCTTATCTAAGATCTCGCCCCACATCCCTTTAAGCTGAACAAGATTTGGTTTCTTTGCTTTTTTGAGCATCTCTTTCACTTGCGTTTGTGATGCTCCACCTTGTCCTCTGATCACTCTTTTCTCTCTTGGAGCTTCTGCTTCGGTTTGTGCAGACGAACCATTAGAAGACCAGCCGCCTTCTTTCATCTTTTTTAGTTCATGTTCTAATTGATCGATTCTTTGCATTAACGGTTCAACAGAAGGATTCCCCGCTTGTGACGAGATCCCTTCTTGTTTTTGATAACAAATCTTGATGAACGTCGTCTCTAAGAAAATCTTAGGATGGTTCGTCCATTTCATCTCTTGCTGTGCGGCATTCAACTGACCGATTATCGAATAGATGTCTTCTGCAGCTGTAGCCTCTGCTAATCGTGCAAAGTCTTCATCCGTTGAGACCCGCTCTAACAGCTCTTCTAATTGTGGTGCCGTTTTATATAGAAGCATATCTCTATAATAGTAGATAAGGTCTCCTAAAAAGCGAACAGGATCTTTTCCTTCATGTAAAAGTTCTGTCGATAACGTAAGAGCTTTCGATACATCTTTTTCTAAAAATGCTTCAGCCATCTCAGAAAGATGCTTTTGTGAGGCTGAGCCGGTTACTGACAAAACATCTTCGACTCTTACCTTATCATCGCTGTAGGAGATCGCTTGGTCGAGGAGACTCAATGCGTCACGCATTCCACCTTCTGCTGCTCTTGCAAGCAGTTGAAGAGCTTCTTCATCCACTTCGGTACCGTTAGCGTCGACGATCTGCCTCATTCGTCCGATGATAGACTGTGAAGATATCCGCTTAAAATCAAATCGCTGACATCTTGAAACGATCGTTGCCGGAATTTTATGAGGCTCTGTTGTTGCCAGAATAAAAATAACATGGCTCGGCGGTTCTTCTAACGTTTTTAACAACGCGTTAAATGCACCAGTTGAAAGCATATGTACTTCATCTATGATATAGACTTTGTACGTAACTGAGGACGGCGCAAATTTTACTTTGTCCCGAATATCCCTTATATCATCTACACCTGTATTAGACGCAGCATCGATCTCTAAAACATCAGATATCGAGCCGTTCGTGATCCCTCCACAAGCGTCACATTCATTACATGGCTCAGAAACCGGAGCCCGTTCACAGTTAACGGCTTTGGCAATAATCTTCGCCGCACTTGTTTTACCCGTTCCTCGTGGTCCTGAAAACAGGTAGGCATGGGAAAGCTTGTCCTGCATCAAGGCATTTTGGATCGTTTTTGTAATGTGTTCCTGCCCGACCATATCTTCAAAGCTCTGTGGCCTCCATACGCGGTAGAGCGCTTGATAACTCATCCCTTTGCCTCCTTTAAATCACTTGCATTCTTTCTATATTATACTGAAACATTACAAAAAACTCACCCCTGAAACAAGGGTGAGTTATTGTTTATATATTAGAATGCCGCGCACCTCTCTTTGGAATAGTCAACCTATGCGTACAAACGCAGTTAGCTCAGTCCAGGTTGCCCCACGGCACACGAAGTGGTCCACTTACTGCTGCTTCCTTCCGGACCTGACAGGGTTCATGGGTCTCCGTTGCGCAGGACCCGGACATCAACACCACTTACGTCCGTCAGACCATACGTTGAACTAGCCGAGGAGAGGAATTCAACCTCGCTACAGCGGATTGCGAGTACAGGGCACCGCTACCTCCCCATCTAGCGCGACAAAGTGTATAACAATGTTAGATGCACAACTAAATGTGCAAGATTTAGTATACTATGTCCTTTTAAAAAAATCAACCGCAGGACCACTAAAGCTCCTTTCTTCTCTCTTCCTTTTCCTTCCTTTTTCGATCGCGAAGTTTTTTGAAAAAGCTAGAAAGAATTTGACCGCACTCTTCACCTTTTACACCCGTTACTACCTCACATTGGTGGTTGAAGCGCTCTTCTTGTAAAAGGTTCATTAACGTTCCCGCACAGCCTCCTTTAGGATCAACCGCACCGTACACAACACGGCTTACTCTCGAGAGGACAATCGCACCAGAACACATCGCACACGGTTCAAGCGTCACATAAAGCGTTGCTCCTTCCAACCGCCAAGCATCCAGTTCTCTACATGCCTCGTCAATGGCTAAGAGCTCCGCATGAGCGATCGCTCTTTGTTCGGCTTCACGCAGGTTATGAGCCTTCGCCACTATACGGTCGTCCATTACTAAAATGGCACCAATAGGAACTTCACCAATATCTGCTGCTTTTTGGGCTTCTTCTAGAGCAAGCTCCATGTAATATTCGTCTTTTTCTAAGGTCTCCATCATTTTCGCTCCAAAGTTTTAGTTGTAAGAGATTATACAAGAGGTTTTGCTAATAATAAAGAAAGGAGTGGTTGTATAGATTAAAATTCACTTCCTTTATATAGATGAAACTAGGATTTTTTTATTAAAGCTAAAATGAAAGAGAGAGATCGTTATGGAAAAACCACATCAACACGAGGACAATAAAGTTCCTGTCGCTATGCTTATTATTGACGTGATCAACGACTTTAATTTTCCTGAGGCGCCGCTCTTGTTAAAAACTTCTGCACCAATTGCCGATAAAATTCTTGAATTGAAAAACCGAGCTAAAAAAGAAAACATTCCGATTATATATGTGAACGATAACTTTGGACAATGGCAGTCAGATAAGCACAAGCTCGTCGATTATTGCACCACACAATCCGGTGGTGAATTCGTAAAAAAGTTACAGCCTGACGATGATGATTTTTTTGTCGTCAAACCAAAGCATTCTGGATTCTTCTCTACACCTTTATCGACTTTATTAAACGAGCTTGGGATACAAACTTTAATCCTATGCGGAGTAGCAGGTAACATCTGTGTCCTCTTTACAGCGAACGACGCATATATGAGAGGTTTTACTCTTTTTGCACCATCTGATTGTTCGGCTTCTAATATAGAAGAAGATAACGAAAGAGCTTTAATACTGATGGAAAAGACATTAAATGCTGATATCAGCATGAGCAACGATTTAAATTTACGAGCGATCATCGATCAGGCAAAAGAAAACAAAAATAAAATGATGTACTAAATAGCATATTTACCATTAACTTTTTACCGATAATCTCACCACCTTTTCCAAACGTATGCTACAATATTCTTTGTCTGTAATTTTTCGTTTGTTATTTATAAGGGAGGAAAAGGAAGATGAGTTCAACCCCCTTTATCGCAGTTGAAGGGCCGATTGGCGTAGGGAAAACATCGCTCGCAAAAGCTATTGCCGAGCACTATAACTTTCAATTATTGAAAGAGATTGTAGAGGAGAATCCTTTTCTCGGAAAATTTTACGACAACATCGATGAGTGGAGTTTTCAAACCGAGATGTTCTTTCTTTGCAACAGGTATAAACAGCTTGAAGAGATTCAAGGGCAGTATCTATCTAAACAGATTCCTGTCGTTTCTGATTATCATATCTTTAAGAACCGTATTTTTGCCGGTCGAACGCTAAAAGACGGTAATCTTCATAAATACATGCAGTGCTTTGATATCCTTACTGAGGATATGCCTGTACCGAACGTGATCATCTATTTAAACGCTAGTCTTGATACGTTGCTTGACCGCGTACGTAAGCGTGGACGTTTTATCGAGCAAAATATGGAGCCGGCGTACTTAGAACAGCTAGCTGAAGATTACGAGACGTTCATGACTGCCTTTAAAAAGCAGCACCCGGAGATTCCTGTACTCTCGTTTAACGGAGATGATTTAGATTTTGTTGCGTATGAAGCGGATAAAGAGAAGATCTTTTCCTTAATCAATGCAACTCTGAAAAAAGGAGAAGTTGCGCGATGAGTAAACTCATACAATACGGAATCCCAAACGATGCTGTCATTACAGTGGCAGGTATGGTAGGTGCGGGTAAATCTACATTTACAAATGCACTTGCTGAAAAATTAAAGTTTCGTACATCCATGGAGAAAGTGGATAACAACCCATACTTAGAAAACTTTTATCATGATTTTAAGCGCTGGAGCTTCCACCTGCAGATCTTCTTTTTAGCAGAACGCTTTAAAGAGCAAAAAAGAATGTTCGATTATGGCGGAGGATTTGTTCAAGACCGTTCCATTTATGAAGACACGGGTATATTCGCTCGCATGCACTTTGATAAAGGCAACATGTCTGATGTAGATTACAAAACGTATACTCACCTGTTTGAAGCGATGGTCATGACGCCATACTTCCCGCAGCCTGATTGCTTGATATACTTAGAAGGCTCTCTTGATGATATCTTAGCTCGTATTCAAAAACGCGGCCGTAAGATGGAGCAAGAAACACCGGTTTCCTACTGGGAAGAGATGTACGACCGTTATGAAAAGTGGATCGCTTCTTTTAATTCTTGTCCTGTGCTCCGTGTGAATATTAACGACTATGATCTTCGAGACAATCCAGAATCCATCGATCACATCGTAGAAAAGATCGCACAAAAAATTGAAGCGAAACGAGAAGTTCGCTTATAAACATAAAAACCCCGGTTCTCATTCTTATGAGCCCGGGGTTTTGTTTGATTTTATTTCTTCATCCACTCTGGCTTTCCGAAGCCTTCGAACTCCTTATCGATCACTTCTTCAAACTCCTTCGATTCCACTACCTTTTTAATATCTTTTGCAAAAGCAGAATCAACATCTTTCGTGTTCACCACAACACGGTTACGGTACGTGTCGGGCATGTTCTCTAGTTGGATCGCATCCAACAAGTCCATCTTAGCTGCGAGTGCAAAGTTACCAGGCACAGCTGCAACATCTGCACTTTGAACAGCACGTGGAAGCTGTGCGGCTTCTAGTGGTTTGAACACGAGCTTCTTAGGGTTATCCTTAACATCTTTTTCGGAAGCTGTCAGTTCATTGATTCCTTCCTTGATGGTGATCAGTTTAGCATCTTCAAGCATGAGCAGCGTACGTGCTAAGTTAACAGGATCATTCGGTATTGCGACCGTACTGCCTTCTTTTATGTCCTTAACGGATTTGAATTTCTCAGAATAGAGACCCATCGGTGCTGTAGGAACGATGATAACTTCTGAAAGCTTTAAGTTCTTTTCTTTTGCGAAATTCTCCATGTACACTTTGTGCTGAAAAAGGTTAGCATCAAGATCCCCTTTTGATAAAGCCATGTTTGGTTGAATATAGTCGCTGAATTCAATGACTTTTACTTTATACCCTTTTTTCTCAAGTGAGGGCTTGATGGCTTTGTTGACCATGTCGGTGTAAGGTCCTGCTGTTGCGCCGAGGGTTACTTCTTTATCTTTTGATGCGTCTGATGAAGATGAGCATCCTGCTAAACCGAAAGCTAGCAGTGCTGTTAGTAGTGTAAGTATAATTTTTTTCATGTTGATCCCCTTCTAAAATTGTTTTTGCAAGTACTAGATGCAATTGTGGAAGTGGTTGATTTCCGTTCCAGATGCTCCCTTTCCGAGGGGCGTGCGGTGAGCCATCTTATGCATTTTAAGATTTGCTCCTGCGTCTACAAGAATTACTACCGAAGTGAGCTTCCTCGTCGCATGCCTTGCGAGGTGTTAATTCATGTAGAAGGCACGCTGATCCCCCAGGAGTCTCGCATCTTGCACTCCAATCAACTTGCCAATGGTGTCTTTTAAACCTAAACCTTTAAAGATAAATTTATCCTCGTCTTACCTTTAGTAAATAAATTTATCTTTTATTTACAGCCTTCGCTGCACTGTCTCCGATGACTTGCATGAGCTGGACGATTACAATTAGTAGGATGACGGTTGTGAGCATGATCGTGTTGTCGTATCGGTAGTAGCCGAAGCGGATGGCGAAGTCTCCAATTCCTCCGCCGCCGACGATACCTGCCATGGCTGAATAGCCAAGTAAGCTGATTGCTGTTACTGTTACCGCCTGAACGATTCCTGGCTTCGCTTCTGGTAGTAGAACTTCACGGATGATCATCCATGGCGTAGCGCCTACTGCAACGGCCGCTTCGATCACGCCTTTATCGATCTCTCGTAGTGATGTTTCTACGAGCCGCGCAAAGAATGGGATGGCTGCAACGGATAGAGAAACTGAGGCTGCAGTTGGTCCGATCGTTGTTCCGGTAATGAGCTGAGTTAATGGTAACAACGCGACTAATAAAATGATGAATGGTACAGAGCGGATCAAGTTCACAAGAATGCCCGCTATCTGCTTGATCCACACATTTTCAAATAACAATCCTTTGTCGGTAACAAACAGTATAATTCCTAAAGGCAATCCTACAATTAATGAAACACCAAGTGATATAGCGACCATATATAACGTTTCAAAGAATGCTTTATTCAGATCTGGAAGGATATTCAAAATAGAATCAAGCAACTTTTTTCACCACCTCAAGATTTTCTATGCGACTCTCAATATAGGAGATCGCTCGCTTCACTTCTGCCTCTTCACCGACTAGTTCCATGATGAAGATACCAAGCGGTGTTTCCTGAATATATTCGATTTTCCCGTGAAGGATATTCCCTTTTACGTTAAAGTTTTGGAAAAGCTCAGAAACAACTGCCTCTTCTGCAATCGCTCCTTTGAACTGGATCTTAATCACAGTTCCTTTTCTATTTTTCAGAAGAGGTTCTGGCAGATCCATTTGAATTACAGAGCTGATGAACGTTTTTGTGAGCTCTTTTTCTGGATTAGCAAAAATGTTGTACACATCGCCCGACTCGATGATTTCTCCATCCTGCATGATCGCCATTCGGTGACAGATCTCTTTTACCACTTCCATCTCATGCGTGATCAACACGATCGTAATGCCTAACTTTTTATTGATGGACTTCAGTAAGGAAAGGATCGATTTCGTCGTGTTCGGATCAAGAGCTGAAGTCGCTTCATCACAAAGCAAAACCTTCGGATCGTTCGCAAGAGCTCTCGCGATACCAACACGCTGTTTCTGCCCCCCACTCAGCTGAGAAGGGTATTGATCTTTTTGATTCTCCAATCCCACCATCTTTAAAAGCTCGTTGGTCTTACTGGTGATCTCCTCTTTCGTTTTCCCAGCTGCTTTTAAAGCGAAAGCGATGTTCTCAAAAACGGTCTTCGCACTAATCAAATAAAAGTGCTGAAAGATCATACCGATCTTAAGACGCTCCTCGCGTAACTCCTTTTTACCGAGCTTCGTAATCGAGATGCCATCGATCTTGATTTCTCCTGATGTTGGTTTTTCCAATAAATTAAGACAGCGCAGCAACGAACTCTTCCCAGCACCGCTATATCCTACAATGCCAAAGATCTCACCTTTGTCGATCGTCAGTGACACATTCTTCACTCCGACGATCTCTTTGCCTTTTACTTTATATAATTTCGTAACGTCCTTGATCTCGATCATATGTCATCCCCCTTACAATATAAAAAAGCCCTCTTCATTTCATGGAAGAGGGCGAATAAGTAAACATCGACTTATCTTCCAGAATGAATCATCATTCTGCAGGAAGTAGCACCGTTCCTAATGGAGGTTGCCGGACGTCATAGGGCCTGATCCCTCGGTCTCTCTGAATAAGTATTGCATTATTGAATTAAGTTATAGTTGTCATCATACGCCCTGTCTAAAAGTTCTGTCAATACTAAATTTTATCACTTTAAAGTGTTAGCGCTTACATTCGTTGATATGAATGGTTGAAGTATTTTAGGGTTTTCTATCGGTGTTTTTGAATGTGTATGATTCAATTCTTAAAAAGAAAAAACACAACAAAAAACCTCATCCGATAAACTCAGATGAGGTTGAATATGTATATGGAGGAGGTAGAGGGATTCGAACCCCCGCGGGTCGTTAAACCCCTGTCGGTTTTCAAGACCGATCCCTTCAGCCGGACTTGGGTATACCTCCGTGTGACTGACAAGAACTATAATAACATGCTGATAAATATTGTGTCAACGGTTTTCAAAAACTTTTTTTGATTTTTTATTTGTTTCTTTTGGAGGTATGCTTTTACGGTACGTGTTCTTATATTTGTTACACGTTCACCGATAAAACAGTGCTGTCCACCTGTGATTCATTGACTTTCACCTATGAATCATGAATTTTCACCGCTAGAACTCTTCCCACCACCTGAAAACTTGTTCGGACCACCGATAATGAAGCTTTTACACCCATTAATAGATAAAAGCTGACTCTAAAAGTCCCTTTGGATATCTTTTAAGAGTCAGCTTCTTTCACTTTTTACTTAATTACTTCTTTGTTGCCCATATAAGGACGTAGAACTTCTGGAATGACTACAGTGCCATCTTCTTGTTGGTAGTTCTCTAAGATAGCTGCTACGGTACGACCAATCGCAAGTCCAGAACCGTTTAGCGTGTGAACGAATTCCGGCTTCCCTTTTGCATCTCGACGGAAACGAATTTGAGCACGGCGCGCTTGGAAATCTTCAAAGTTAGAGCAAGAAGAAATCTCGCGGTACTCACCATAGCTCGGAAGGTATACTTCGATATCGTACTTCTTAGCTGCTGTGAATCCTAGGTCAGCTGTACACATGCTGAGTACGCGGTATGGAAGGTTGAGCAGCTGAAGGACTTTTTCAGCGTGTCCTGTAAGCTTCTCGAGCTCTTCATAAGAATCCTCAGGTTTAACGAAGCGAACAAGCTCTACTTTGTTGAACTGATGCTGACGGATCAAACCGCGCGTGTCGCGTCCTGCAGATCCCGCTTCAGAACGGAAACAAGCGCTGTACGCCGCATATGTGATCGGAAGTTCGTCAGCTGTTAGAATCTCTTCTCGGTGCATGTTCGTTACAGGAACCTCAGAAGTTGGAATCAAGAAATAATCTTCTTCACGAATTTTAAACGCGTCTTCTTCAAACTTTGGAAGCTGACCTGTTCCTGTCATGCTCTGACGGTTAACCATGTAGGGAGGCAATACTTCAGTATAACCATGCTCGTCTTCATGCAGATCCATCATGAAGTTGATAAGTGCACGCTCTAAACGAGCTCCTAAACCTTTATAAAAAGCGAAACGGCTGCCTGTCACTTTTGCTCCACGTTCAAAATCAACGATGTTTAGTTCAGTCGCGATATCCCAATGTGGTTTCGCTTCAAAAGCAAACTCAGGAACATCTCCCCAGTGACGTACAGGTACGTTATCATCTTCTGTGTCACCAACAGGAACACTTTCATGCGGAATGTTAGGCAATGTTAGCATGATGCCGTGAAGATCTTCTTCTACTTGACGAAGCTCTTCATCCATCGTTTTGACCTTGTCACCTACTTCGCGCATCTCTGTGATCAGGTGGTCCGCGTCTTTTTTCTCGCGCTTGAATTCTGCAACTTGCTTAGAAACCTCGTTACGCTTAGATTTCAAAGCTTCTGTTTCACCAATTAACTCACGGCGGCGCTGATCTAATGCCTCGAACTGATCTAATCCAGATAAGTCTTCACCACGAGCAGATAACTTTTCTTTTACTTCTTCAAAATTGGCACGAACAAATTTTAAATCTAACATGTTTATGTCCTCCTTTAGTTTATAAAAAATCACATTTCCTTTTACTTTGCAGTTATTGAGAGTAGTTGACTGCGCTTTTAGGAGTCTCGCACCTTACACTCCATTCAATCTTCCAAAAGAAGAAGTTAAGTGCAATCATGCCTTAGATGTCACATGAGGAAAACAAAAAACTCCCGCCCACTATCTCTAATAAAAAATTAGAAATAGGGACGAGAGTTAACCCGCGTTGCCACCCTAATTGCAATAGAATTCTATTGCCGGCTCGATTACATGTAACGGTTCTTCACCGGAAAAGCTTACTGAACGTTCAGCTCTTCACTCGAGGATGGATTCACAAAACACCTTGATCGGTTTTCACCAGCCACCGACTCTCTAAACAAAGCAATTTTTGCTACTAGTTCCTGTCATTGATTTTTTATAATGATTTTATAGTAATGTACAGCATTTTTGTATTTTATGCAACTACTTCTTTAGACGATTGTACCATTTTTACAAAATATTGATGAAGTCGATAGTCGTCCGTCAGCTCTGGATGGAACGCTGCACAAAGGAAATGTCCTTGTTTAGCCGCTACGATTCGATCGTTATGCTTCGAAAGAATTTCCACTTCTGGTCCGACTTCTACGATGAACGGTGCTCGAATAAATACACCCGTATAATCTTCACCAACGCCATGTATCATCAGCTCCGCTTCAAAACTGTCCACCTGGCGCCCGAACGCATTGCGCTCAACCGTCATATCGATCAGTTCAAGATGTGCTGTATCTTGTCCTTGAATGCGTTTAGCCATCAAGATCAATCCTGCACATGTGCCAAAGACTGGTTTGTTCTGAGCAAACTTCTTTAACGGTTCTAGAAAGTGATATTTATCGATCAATCGTCTCATCGCTGTACTTTCGCCGCCTGGCATTACTAATCCATCAAGGTCTGTTAGTTGATCTACACGCTTTACGGCTACGGCTTCTGCTCCACTTGCTTCAATCGCTGCTACATGTTCGCGTACCGCACCCTGTAAGGCTAATACTCCGATTTTTAGCATGTAATTACCAGCCTCGCTCCTGCATGCGCTCACCGTGAGCTAGTGTAGAGATGTCGATGCCTTTCATTGCCGTTCCAAGACCCTTAGATAATTCAGCGATTAGTTTGTAGTCTTGGTAATGAGTTGTAGCTTCTACGATGGCACGAGCAAACTTTTCAGGATTCTCAGACTTGAAGATACCTGATCCAACGAATACGCCGTCAGCGCCAAGTTCCATCATGAGTGCTGCATCAGCTGGTGTTGCGATACCGCCTGCTGCAAAGTTAACGACAGGAAGCTTGCCTGCTTTTTTAATTTGAAGAAGAACTTCGAATGGAGCGCCTAAGTTCTTAGCTTCTGTCATCAACTCGTCTTCACTCATAGCAACCACTTTACGGATCTGTCCTTGGATCATTCTCATGTGGCGTACCGCTTCAACGATGTTACCAGTTCCAGGCTCACCTTTTGTTCGAAGCATAGATGCACCTTCAGCGATACGGCGTGACGCTTCGCCAAGATCACGTGCTCCGCATACGAATGGTACTGTGTAATCGCTCTTCAATAAGTGGAAAACTTCATCTGCTGGAGTTAGTACTTCACTCTCATCGATATAATCAACACCCATCGCTTCAAGAACACGCGCTTCAACGATGTGTCCGATACGGGCTTTCGCCATTACGGGAATAGAAACAGCATTCAGAACTTCTTCTGTGATTGTAGGATCTGCCATACGCGCTACTCCGCCTGCAGCACGAATATCTGACGGAACACGCTCAAGTGCCATTACTGCTACCGCTCCTGCAGCTTCAGCAATACGAGCTTGCTCTGCGTTTATAACGTCCATGATGACGCCGCCTTTTTGCATTTCTGCCATTCCTCTTTTAACACGTTCAGTACCTGTTTTTAACATGCTTACTACCCCCTGAATTATATGTGTTATAACAACAATTTTCGGTTGTTTTAAGATAAAACTAGTATTCTCATCTATTTTATCGCAAATCAAAAAAAGCGCAAGCTCTCTCTATTTTCTGAAAAAAAGAAGTCCTTCAGCATGTGCTAAAGAACTTCATGAATTTCTATAAAATTAAAACCAGCCTTTGACCATATCAACGGCAGCGGACCAAAGTCCCCCGAAGAATCCGCCAACACCACGTAAAGCGAGGACGAACCAGTTTGCTTTTTCAACGGATTGTGTGGTTACTACTTCTGTTTTGCCTTTTGTTTCTCCATCGAGCAGGTAGCCATAGTCTTCTCCGCTGCCTGTATACTCAACATTGATATGACCGACAACCTCACCTTTTTTAACAGGTGCAGTCAGTTCGCCTTCTTTTGTCATCTTCTTCTTATCCATAACAAATTTAGGCTTATAGTTTTCTTTTTCTCCTCTTTTAATCACCATGGAAAGAGGTTCTTTTGTAGCAACTTTAACTTCTTTTTCCTTACCTTTTACGACAGGAACTGTTTTGTTGCCTTTCACTTGATAGTTATCTTTTAAGATTTGCTCTTTTTCAAAGTTTGCAAATCCAAAATCAAATAATTTTTTCGTTTCTTTGAATCGATCTAAACGAGTATCTGTTTTCATAACCACTGAAATGAGGCGAGTATCTCCCTTTTTCACTGTACCTGTAAAACAGTTACCTGCAAGATCCGTTGATCCTGTTTTTAATCCGTCTACTCCCTCATAGCCACTATTGAGCTCAGGAAGCATCCAGTTCCAGTTCTCCATCTGAATTTCATCATCGGTGCCCTCGCGGAATTTCAAACGTGGAACACTCGCTGTTTCTAATACTTCTGGATGATCTTTAAGTAAGTTGTAAGCTAGAATAGCAGTAGCACGAGGACTCATCATGTTCTCGTCTGTTTCACTGCCTGAATTATGGTTGCCAAACAGGTCTTTATTATTTAGGCCTGTAGAGTTAACAAAGTTAAAATCTTTCATGCCTAGTTCTTTCGCCTTGGCATTCATCTTTTTAACGAACTCACCTTCTGAGCCCGCGATTAGTTCAGATAATGCGATCGTTGCTCCATTAGCCGAATAGATCGCCATCGCTTGGTATAACTCACGAACTGTATATTTTTCATCTACACGTAAAGGTACGTTCGATAACGTTCGATTTTGAGAAATCTTATGGGCATATTCAGAAATACTCGTTTTCTGATCCCAAGATATCTTTTTCTTGTCAATGGCTTCTAGTAATAGGTATTCGGTCATCATCTTACTCATACTTGCAGGAGCGAGTAACTTATCAGCATTTTTCTGATATAATATTTTCCCCGTTTCTGCATCCACAAGTATAGCCCCTTCAGCCGCTACATCTAAAGACGGTGCCGCACTTGCTGACTTTGAAAATCCTAATAAACTCGTCGTAAAAAATGAAAAAATCAGTGTCACCACTAAAAGTTGTTTTATCTTGCTGTTCAAAAAACTGCACCTCCAAACCCATTTACACACAAAAGTTATTGTACCATACACATTTTCAAAAAAATAGACAGAGGTTATACCTCTGTCCTAAAAATGTGTCTTTAGACTGAATAATTTGGTGCTTCTTTAGTAATTTGAACTTGATGCGGATGACTCTCACGAAGACCAGCACCCGTGATTTTTACAAAACGGGAATCATTTTGAAGCTCATCGATTGTAGCTGTTCCACAATAACCCATACCTGAACGGATACCACCGATCAACTGATAAATCGTATCGGCTAGTGGTCCTTTATAAGGTAAGCGTCCTTCGATACCTTCCGGAACAAGCTTCTTATTATTTTCCTGGAAATAGCGGTCGCTGCTTCCTCGCTCCATCGCTCCGACAGAACCCATGCCGCGATACACTTTAAATTGGCGTCCTTGGAAGATTTCACGCTCCCCTGGACTCTCAGATACACCTGCAAGCATACTGCCCAGCATTACAGCATGTCCGCCTGCTGCGATCGCTTTAACGATATCTCCAGAGTATTTGATACCACCATCTGCAATGATCGGTACTCCATACTTCTTCGCTTCGGTTGCACAATCATAAACGGCAGTTACTTGTGGAACACCTACACCTGCAACAACACGAGTCGTACAGATCGATCCAGGTCCGATTCCTACTTTCACAACGCTTGCTCCTGCTTCAATTAAATCACGAGTCGCTTCTGCTGTAGCAACGTTACCTGCAATGATCGTTAATTTTGGATAAGCCTCTCTAACTTCACGAACTTTTTGCAGAACGCCTTCAGAATGACCATGAGCCGTGTCGATCACGATTACATCCACACCCGCATCAACTAACTTCTCAACGCGAAGTAGTGCGTCCTTCGTAACACCTACTGCAGCGCCGACTAATAGACGACCTTGTGAGTCTTTTGCAGAGTTCGGGAACTCGATTACTTTTTCAATATCTTTAATGGTAATCAAGCCTTGAAGCGTACCTTCATCGTCCACGAGTGGAAGCTTTTCAATCTTATATTGCTGAAGTGTCTTTTCAGCTTCTTTTAACGTAGTGCCTACAGGAGCAGTCACTAAATTTTCTTTTGTCATCACGTCTGAGATCTTAATGGAGTAATCTTGAACAAAGCGCAAATCACGGTTCGTCAAGATACCTACTAATTTTTTATCTGCATCAACGATTGGCACACCGCTGATACGATACTTGCCCATCAGATGCTCAGCGTCAAATACTTGATGTTCAGGTG
The DNA here is from genome assembly GCF_015903875.1 of Fictibacillus sp. 7GRE50. Lineage (NCBI taxonomy): Bacteria > Bacillati > Bacillota > Bacilli > Caryophanales > Fictibacillaceae > Fictibacillus > Fictibacillus sp. 7GRE50. The sequence goes on along the minus strand of NZ_JACZDW010000014.1, from coordinate 1,971 downwards.
TCAGGTAGAACGGGTCTGTAATTACGCCGCTTTCAGAACGTTTAACACGGTCGATCTGTTCTGCTTGTTCTTCAATAGACATGTTCTTGTGTACAATTCCTAAACCGCCTTGTCGTGCCATAGCGATCGCCATGTTTGCTTCTGTAACTGTGTCCATACCAGCACTGATAATCGGAATGTTCAATTGAACCGTATCAGATAACCTCGTTTTAATCGAAACATCACCAGGCAGAACTGACGATTTCGCTGGAATTAATAACACATCATCAAAGGTCAAACCTTCTTTTGCAAACTTATCTTGCCACATACCTTAACCACCCCTTCAAATTTATCTTCCTGAAAAATATTATTTGTAGATTATCAACTGGGTACACTAGTGTCAAGGAATACAAAATATGTTCGATTTTTCAAATAATTTACGAAGAGAGGAATGACGAAGAAATGATGACGCAACATGACCCTTGGGCTTTATTCGATATGTTCTTTTCCTCTCAAAAATCACAGCAATTCTTAAGTAAACAATACGACCAGCTACATCTTGAAGACAGCAACGGTAAAAGCTTTGATAATACATATGGGTTTATTTACTATATCGAGCATGGAAAGAAATATTATAAACTTGCCGATCAAGCACCTATGGAGCTAAAGCCTGTTCTCCTCTTTTACGGCATGACTCAGCTTATGAAGGCATGCATATTGTGTAGCGATCCTGATTACCCGGATTCAAGCGCAGTTCTTGCACACGGACTCTCTACAAGAAAAAGAAAGAAAAGAAGTTATGAATTTCTTTATGATGAGGTAAAAGTACAAAGGACGGGTCTGTTTAATCATTTTTGTGAAAAAGTGTTTCACATGAAACATATTGAAGGAGAAAAATTCACGATGATCTCTCTTCTTCAAACAGTGCCAGAATTATGTCCTTTATTTAAACAAATGAATGGAGATATTCAACTCGTTAAAATGGATAAGAAAAATGATACAACATTTTATCTTCCGAAGCATGTTAACGATCATCTGCATATGTCATTAGAACGATTTAGTGAATATATGAACGGCTTGTTTCCGTCGAAGTTTTCTTTCGTTTTGAGTGGTCGGGACGATGAGATGCAGCTTGTCTTTGAGGCGAATGAATCGTTACGACCGTTTGATTGCTTTCCGTTATCGTATCAACTTCAAGATAACACGTACTACCTACCTGTTAACCGTGATCTGCTGCAATCTCCTGAGCTTAACGAGTTCATGGTGCACTATGTGATTCTCTACAACTTAAGTATGTTGAGCAGATATGATACCGAATGGTGGAGTGAACTTTTTCATACGTATACTTCAGAAGAATTACCCTATATCCAACAGTTCTTAAACATTACGGCTCAAAAGATCCCCTACCTTTTCGGGGTTATGCTGCAGATGAAGAATTGAGTATGATTTGAGTTGATTGTAGTATCGTGTTGCGAGCGGATGAAAATGTTGAAAATCGGATAAAAATGTTTATCTACGGAATTATGACGGAGTTTTACGGATATATTCAGAATTACCTCGTATAATAAGCAGTTTACCTCGTAATTGTGTGCGGTGGAGTTGATAGGAGAGAGCTGATTAGGGGTTTTGTGTGTTGCTTCTGAGGTGTTTATGTTGGTTTTTAGCTTGGGTGTTGGTTGTCGGAGCTGCTTGAGGGGCTTTTGGGATGGATTTTGGAGCTTTTGCTGAAGAATATCGCGAGGTGGAAGATGGCTGTGGCCATCTTCTTCGTATTTTGAGGGTTTTGAGGGGTTTTGAGGGGGTTTGAAGCGTTAAGCGGACCTCTTGCGAATACCACTATGGGTATCTCCTAGCTCTAATTAAGTCTAAATAAGAAAAATTAAGTCAAAATGAGAGCGAATTAAGTCGGAACGGACCTCTATTAAGTCTAAAAGCAAAAATAAAGGCGGTTCGCTAATTCTCGACAACAGCTCTCAACCCGAACCAAGCGCT
>NZ_JACZDW010000013.1:0-31906 GCF_015903875.1 Fictibacillus sp. 7GRE50 | reverse complement strand
GACAACCTTCCCGCCATTTCCGCCCTCATAATAGCGAAGGACGTGTTCGACATAGTGGACGTCTCCATACCGGGACCATCCGTTTTTGACAGCCATCATCTCACTAAAATCAATAGCGACTTCCTTGGAATACCCTCCCCGTTCTAAGGCATAGCCGATAAATCCATTCCCAAAATTATAAGACTGCAGAGCTAGGTGAATATCTCCTTTGGCTTGTTTCATCACATCCGCAAAATACTTCACCCCTATCTGAATGGAGTATTCAGGATCGGTCGGAGCCCTAAAACTCCTGATTCATTGTAAGAGGTACGCCATCGACTAGCAGCTCTATTCACTCTAACTATGCCAATAACTTCAATCTCAAAACCATTCTCCTCAAAAATTTTCCTTGGTAATTTCCCATTTGCGTATTCAGTTATAAAAATCCTTTTAAACTCATCTGTATACGTAATACTCTTTGGACTTACAGATTTGACATAAGGATTAGTTGACAGTTTATTTATTTCTTCTTCTGTAAAGTGTTTTTTTGGCATTTAATTATTCTCCGATTCTCCCATTTTTATTAGTCTACATAAAAATGCCCTATAGGGCAGACCTTTTTTTGAGTGTCTACTCTATAGGGTACAGTCTAATGAACTGTAACCCGAATAATGGACACTTATAAAAAAGAGTCCGTTATTCGGGTTTTTTGTGTTCTTTTACAAGAAACTCGTTATAATCAAATCAAATGAGGAGAACGGGGATTATATATGAGTAAAAATATCTTTAATGAATTTCAAAGACTACAATTAGAAAACAATCCAAACGTTGACCATGTTTCTGATCGAGCTATTAGCTATAAGCCTGAGTTTAAAGTTATAGCTGTTAAAGAAAATTTGGCTGGGAAAGGACCCATGGATATCTTTATTGATCACGGATTTGATATTGATATTATTGGTTCTAGAAAACCTGTTCAATGCTTGGACCGCTGGAGAAGTTCCTATGAGAAATATGGCGAGGAAGGTTTCTTCACGGAGCGTAGAGGCAAGGGCAGCACAGGACGTCCATCTTCGAAGGAAATGACTGTGGAGGAGAAACTGACGAAAGCTGAAGCACGAATTGCTTTTCTAGAGATGGAGAACGACTTCTTAAAAAAGTTAGAAGAACTAGAGAGGCAGGCGAAGAAGAACAAGTACTAGCTCTATCAGAAAAATTCCAGCTCATCGAAGAAACTATTAGAAAATATCAGCTTAAGCGAATGGTTTCCTTTCTTTGCGAAGTCGCTGGGGTTAAACGTAAAAGCTATTATGCATGGTTAAAGGCTGAAGATAGGCGTATAGAGCGACAAAGACGCGATGAAGAGGATTATGAGCTTCTTAAGAAGATTTATGATGAAGGAAAGAAAAAGATTGGTGGACGTCAAATCAAGATGCATTTAGAGAACAATTATGGCGTTAACATGAGCCTAAACAAGATTTTTCGTCTTACTAGAAAGTTCAATATTCAATCGGTCATAAGAAGACGTAACCCCTATAAAAATATAGCTAAAGCTACTCAAAGAACATAAAACGTGTCCAAATATCTTAAGCCGAAAATTTGTACAAGAGCCTGGTATGGTTCTACTCACAGACATTACGTACTTATATTTAGAGAACAGAACAAAGGTATATTTATCATGCGTGAAAGATGGAACAACACGTGAATTATTAGCGTATCACCTATCTACTTCACTGGAGATGCCAATTGTATATAAAACCTTAGATCACTTAATGGCTTCCTTGGACGGAAACGTCCACCCTGAGGCGCTTCTTCATTCTGATCAAGGCGTTCATTATACACATCCTGAATATCGAGTGAAAGAACTAGGGTTCACTCAATCGATGTCGCGCAAAGGAAATTGTTTAGATAACGCCCCAATGGAGTCCTTCTTTGGTCATTTTAAAGATGAAGTAGACGCCACTGCATGTAAAACCGTAGCTGAATTAAGAGGAAAGATTGAAAACTATATGGAGTATTACAACTCCGCTCGCTATCAATGGGGATTAAAAAAGATGACCCCGGAACAATACCGAAGTCATCTACTAGCTGCTTAAAAGGTCCTTTTTATAAACTGTCCAATTTAATGGTTACAGTTCATTCCAAGCAGTCCTTTTTATTTTTCTTTATCAAAGAATCCAATATAGAACATTTACACGTTTTTTTTTAATTATCGTTGAGCAACGGTTTCAACTTACTGAGTAACCGATTCAGCTTTTGGCTGTTTTTATTATATAGTTGTTTTGCTTTTTCAGATTCAGTTTGAATGGAAAACAGCTCCAGATCAGCTTGGCATTTCTTTAATGAAGCCAAAAGCAATGGCTTTTCCTGAGGGGATGGGACATTAATCTTGTCATCATAAAGATCCACTGTTAACTGGCCATATGAATCGATCTGCCCCAGAAACACATTATCCACTGTTATTTCTAATTTCTCAAGTTCCTCATTCAGCCAGCCTCTGTTCAGTCCGGCCGTAGAAAGTGGTTCATCGAGTATTAAGCCATCCATAATGACGGTTTGAGGTTCCTTTACAGAAGGTTGATTTAGTTGGATGTCCTTTGCAGTAAGAGGCTGATTTTCCTTTTTTAATAATATGCTCACATCTCCATTTGGCTCAATGACAGCGAATTCAACGTCAGAAACCTGGAATACGTCTTTGCTTCTTAGTTGTTCTAATAATTCATCAATGGTGTAACGTTCTTTTTTTAAATTATCTTCCAGGATTTTTCCGTCTTTGATGACGATGGTTGCTTTTCCTTCAACAAAATCCCGTATTTTCTTATTTTTTAACGATATCAATCCCATTATGATGGGAAACAGAGTCCATATAGTCATGGCAATCAGCCCGTGCATGATATGGCGTTCCAATCCCATCGTTACCTCAGCTGCTATGCTTCCAATTGTAATCCCTGTAACGTATTCAAAAAAGGACAGTTCGGCCAGCTGCTTCTTGCCCAGCCATTTGGTTAACAAAAAAAGTGCGATTAAAAAAGTAAAGGAACGTATTACAATTTCTACCCAATTAAGCATAACTGTCTCCTTCAGATGTCTGTTTAATTTCCTTTATATTGGGGTTCTTCAAATTCAAGCTGCCCGATTCTCTTTTGCAGATCAGAAATGATCTCCTCTACCTCTATCATACTCTCATGAAACGTTCGCTTCGCTTGTTCATCTCTTGACTTTTGTGCTAATTTGCTTAGTGTTTCCTTAGCGCTTTTCAAGGTTACCATGCATTGTTTGACATTTGATGCGATAGTCATTTTTTATATCCCCTTTTCTTTTAGCCTTTTGGTTTAAACAGTAGGGCTCCAATAAATCCAAAAATGATTGCTGCGGAGATCCCAGCGCTTGTCACTTTAAACATTCCGGTTATCACACCGATGATACCGTGTTTCTCCCCTTCAGCCATCGCACCATCAACAAGTGCGTTTCCAAAGCTGGTGATCGGAACGGTAGCTCCTGCACCCGCAAAATCAATCAATGGTTCGTATAATCCGACTCCATCAAGTATGGCACCTGCTACAACTAAAGTTGTCATCGTGTGGGCAGGTGTTAATTTAAAAACATCAAACATGATCTGTCCGATCACACAAATCGCTCCGCCAATTACAAAGGCCCAAAAAAGAATAGCCATTTATTCTGCACCTCCATATTCAATAGACACCGCATGAGCGATGCATGGGATAGTTTCATTCTGTTGAAAGGTTAATGGAGAAAGAAGTGCTCCCGTCGCAACGACAAGCATTCTCTTGAATTCTCCTTTTTTCATTCGGTTTAAAAGATGTCCGTATACCACAGTTGCGGAACATCCGCAGCCGCTCGCCCCAGCAAGCACGGGCTGTCCTTCCCGATAGATCATCATGCCGCAATCCTGAAACTGCTCTGCATTTAATAAGAATCCATGTTTTTTAAGTAGATCTAACGCGATTTCATGGCCGATCGATCCAAGATCACCTGTTACGATTAGGTCATAGTAGGAGGGATCTATTTCCATGTCTCGAAGATGGGCTTCAATCGTATCGATTGCAGCAGGCGCCATGGCACCGCCCATATTAAAGGGATCAGTCAATCCCATATCGATAACCTTCCCGATCGTTGCCGAAGTCACACGTGGTCCTTCACCTTGATCGCTTAACAGCGCACTTCCCGCTCCTGTAACAGTCCATTGTGCAGTCGGCGGTTTTTGTCCGCCATATTCTGTTGGGTAGCGGAACTGTTTTTCTACGGCTGTATTATGGCTTGCTGTTCCTGTCAATAAATACTTTGCTCCCTTGCTATTTACGATGAATGCCCCCATTGCAAGCCCTTCCATAGAAGTAGAGCATGCTCCGAATAAACCAAGATAAGGAGCTTCCAGCGTCCTGCATGCAAAACTTGTACTTGTGATCTGATTTATAAGATCACCAGCCAGAATAAACTGTACGTCTTCTTTTTGAATATTTGCTTTTTCCATAGCTTTTTGGCAGGATTCTTCAAATAGTACCTTTTGGGCTTTTTCATAAGAATCTTGGCCGAGCCATAGATCTCCATGTAGAAGATCGAAGTCTTCAGCGATACGCCCATTCGCCTCAAACGGCCCTCCTACCGTTCCTGTTGAAATGATTACAGGTTTATTTTCAAACACCCATGTGCGATGGCCCTTTAGCATTTTACAGACCCCCGTATTGAATCAAAATTGTTTTGATGATCGCGATTACAAAGGCGGAAAATACACCAAATAGAATGACGGATCCCGCCAGCTTGAACATATTGCTTCCCACACCTAAAACAAACCCTTCCGTACGATGTTCGATAGCAGCCGAAATGACCGAGTTGCCAAATCCGGTAACCGGAACTGCAGTACCTGCTCCTCCAAACTGTGCCATCCTGTCATAGACGCCAAATCCGGTTAAGAGCATCGAGATAAAAATCATTGTTGCCACTGTCGGATTGCCGACATTTTCTTCTGTAAAATTAAAGTAGGTCACGTACATCATGGAGATGAGCTGTCCTACAAAACAAATAAATCCACCGACCAAAAAGGCTTTTATGCAATTCGTGATAACTGGCCTTTTTATTTCGTGCTGATCCTGAAACTGTTGATATTCCTGCTGAACCGGTGTCAATTCTTTATCTTTGCTTGCCATGGTGCCGCTCCTTTCTTCTAACACATAATGTTAGGCCTCATCCGTCGATTTCTTCTGAATCTTTTTCAATTCTCTCTCGATATCCTTGCTGTCCATTTTTTTATCTAACTTGCTCTCCAGTTCACCAAGCAAAGTAAATATCTTTTGATCCGTGCTGACGGTTACTTCCATTTTCGGATACTTTTTTTCAATTTTCTTTTTTATTTTTTTCTTAAGGCTTGTTAATTGGAACCGCTCAAGATGCTTTGGTTTTACTGCCAAAAAAATTTGATCTTCAGAATTAACAGCTTTGGCATCTGTTATTTCTGGCATAGAAAGAACGATTGCTTTTGCTTCATGTGATGGAGATTGTTTATTTTCTATATATGACATTGGAGATGGTGAATCGTTGTTGCTTCTTCCTTCTTCTTTTTTGTTATTACATCCAGAAACTAAAATCATAAAAGAAGATAGGGAAATCAAAAGAACCTTCACTAAGTTCGTTTTTTCCATACAGCCCACTCTCACCCTTTCATCAGAAAAGGATGAATTTTCACCCTTTTCACTTTACAATTCTTGTAGCTATTGTTTATATTGCGGCTCTTCTTGTTCTACTTCTTGTAAACGAGAACTTAAAGAATCCACTATGGTTTGTGCTTGCTGAGCTGCATTTTGGTACAACTGCTTTGCCTGCTGGTTTTCAGTATCAAGAGCAAATGTCTCTAGAGAGGCTTGGGCACTTTTTAATCCTGCAAGGGTCGTTTTTAAATTACTTGCAACTGTCATTTTCTTTCCTCCTTTAATGTGGGTCTCTTTAGGATACTTCTGTACTTCTTTAGTTCGTGAGATGACAGATCATTTAGTAGCGAACCCAGTTTCTTGTCCCGAATCATCTTCTTAGAACAATTGTTAGTGTTTGAAAAAAATCATATTTTATACATGAAGGGATACGAAATCCGGAATGAAGTATTTTGTGATATGGGCGTAAAAAAACAACCCTTCTAAAGAAAAAGTTCCAACGTCGTATGAAAGTGAATTCACAAATTTCCTTTTTGGTAATATATATATTAAATCATAAAAGTCCAATTTCAAAACCCACCTTCATTAGGTGGGTTTTTCCTTTTAAAAGTACATAACAAACGTTATTAATTATTGAGTATTAGAGGTCATATAACTCATTTCTTTTTAAAACAAACCCACATTCCTTTAGTGACGGTGACTATGATTAATTAAAAAGCTCTTTTAATCCTATTTGGATTTCTTAACAAATGTTTAAGAAATTAAAGTTACATACTTTTTTGAACAAGTAGAGACACTAATGCCGGAAGGACTCTTTAGAAGAGGATAGGAGTTTCCAATTGTATACTCAGTACATGTTAAGAAAAACAAGGGAGGAATTTCTGTTGGAGTGGATTTTTTATCTATTTTTAATAAATACGTTTTTTATGCTGTACATAGCAATTTGGGAAGTTCGCCGCCCTGCCAAGGCTTTAAATTGGATAACAATCACCCTTATTTTGCCAATCATTGGTTTCTGGCTATATCTTAGCACATCAAATCCCAAGCGTATTCATCGAAAAAGATTGACCTCTTCTCATAATGATTCTGACAAATTACCTGATACATATAGTCATTCTGCCTTGGTAATCGCTGATGCTTTACGGAATTTCACCGTGCATGGTCTTCGAGTCGGTGAAGTCCAAGTATTTAACAATGGAATTGCAAAATATGAACAACTCATCGAATCCCTACAAAAAGCCAAAAAAACCATTGATCTGGAATATTACATCTATCGAAATGACCAAATTGGTAATCGCATCACAGAATTACTGATCGAAAAAGCAGCAAACGGAGTCAGGATTCGTTTTATAAGAGATGGGTGGGGGAGCAAAAAATTTCCACATCACATAATCCTTCAAATGATGGAGGCAGGAATTGAATGCCGGACAATATTTCCTTTACGTTTTCCTTGGATTATGTCCAATTGGAATTACCGGGATCATTGTAAGATTGTCACGATCGACGGAAAGGAATCCTTTTCTGGCGGAATGAACGTGGGGTATGAATATACAGGATTAAAGCCTGACGTAGGATTTTGGCGGGACACTCATTTGCAAATCATAGGGGAAACAGTTGGCGATTTGCAATCTATATTCGACGTTCATTGGAATATCGCCTTGCCTGAAAAGATAAAGTCGAAAACAAAATCAAAGATAAGTAAAAAAACAAACAAATTCCCAAAACATAAATCACAGGAAGTCGATCGAACCGGCAGCGTAAGTCATTCCCAATGGTTAACCGAATGGGGATCTGAGTTGACCGTCAAAGACAAATCCCCAGAGAAAGGTATGTTGCAAAAAGCCTACGTCCATACATTGGAAGGAAATCCTGGAGTACCTACTACAATCATTCGGCAAGCTTACTTTATATGTATAACACAGGCGGTCAAGACGATTGATGTAACAACACCTTACTTTGTACCAGAAACAGATATAATTATGGCATTAAAAACAGCTGTGGCTCGTGGTGTGCGCGTAAGATTGCTGGTTCCCCGCCACATTGATCAAAAAATCGTTGGCCTTGCAAGTCGTACCTATTACGGAGAACTTTTAGAAGCTGGAGTCCATATCTACCAATACGATAAAGGGATGTTACATGCGAAGGTAATGATCATAGATGAGGAGATTGCAGAAGTAGGCGCAGCAAACTATGATATGAGAAGTTTTCGTCTGAATTATGAGGTGTGTGAAATCTTGTACAGTGCTGACGTGGCAAGAGAACTAACACAACAATTCGAGCAGGATCTAACTGATTCTGTATCCTTAAAAATTGAAGACTTGCTCCAACGATCTCTGACAGAGCGCATTATTGAGCAAGGTGCTCGCCTGCTTTCTCCATTATTATAAGTTAATATATCTAAAATCTAGATATTAAAAATTTTTTTTAAAAAAAGGTATAAACCCGTGTTAGAAGAACTTTTAGCACGGATTTTTTTATTTACAAGAATACCATTACTAAAAAATGTTAATACTAAAGCGGAGCTAAGATTGTAATAATACTTTTAATTTAAAAATAGTGGTGATATCAATAGATATAGCCTTATTGGTAAACCTTTTGCGAGTTTAGTACTAAAACTAGCCACTTTATCTAGACCTGAAAAAATCTTATAACTAGGTAAGCGCAAAATTGCATCTACAGATCCAACCTTTTTAATTTTAAACGGGAGGGAAAGCTTCTTGGAAGAAGTAAATATTGGTTTACTGACGCTCAAAGTCATGGTAGGTTTTGTCACCTTATTTTTTATCGTAATCGTAACAGGGAAAACATCTATTTATCAGTTGACGCCTTTTCACTTCGTTTTTGTGTTACTGCTTGGGGATCTTTTAAGTAATACCATTTATGAAAATCGAATAGGGATTTTGCCATTTTTTTATACTGTCGGATTGTGGACGATTCTCATGTTGGGTATAGAGTTTATAACCCTTAAAAAGAAGTCGACACGTTCCCTTTTAGTAGGCAATCCTTCGATTATCATTCGGAATGGGGTCATTGACCGAGAGATTGCCAAAAAGAACAAATTAGATGTGAATCAAATATTGAGTTTGCTGCGACAAAGCAATGTTTTTTCAGTACGTGAAGTCCAATACGGTGTATTGGAGGCAAATGGTCAAATCAGTACATTACTCAAATCGAAATATCAAAAACCGGAGAAACAGGATCTCAATCTTCCTCAGATCCCAGTAGACCTTCCAACGACGTTAATTATAGATGGGGAGATTTTATGGGATAACTTACATGAACTAGGCTTTGATCAACAGTGGTTAGTTAACAAATTAACTGCAAATGGTTATGATAATGAAAAGGGCATATTTCACGCTGATTGGCGAGAGAATGAAGGCATACATATAAGTCCCAAATAAAATTTTTAATAACCTAATGAAAAAAATTGCATATATAGTGGAGTTTTGAAACGAATTTTGAGTTTCCTAGGTCATTAGCAAAAAAGTTTTAGGGACTTTCTAAAACTTTTTTATTTTTAGAGTTAAATAAGGGCTTTTCATACTAATATTACCGTATTAAACACATACTCCTTATCTGGAAAACTTTCATATGATAATACAAATTCTTTTTGTTAAAAAAGCCAACTATTTTTGATAGTAAAATACAAATTTTGGAGGGGCCGAATTTTTCTTTTTACAGTTAAAGTCCATTAGTCAAAAATATTCTACAAAACGATCGGCCACAACGGCCTTAGAAGATATATCTTTATCAGTTTGAGAAGGAGAATTTATCTCCTTTCTTGGTCCAAGTGGTTGTGGGAAAACGACGTTATTATCTATTATTGCAGGATTGTTTACTCCTACAGTGGGATCTGTTAAATTAAGCGGTCAACTCATTAAAGGACCGCACCCAAAAATCGGATATATGCTACAACAAGACTATCTTTTTCCCTGAAAAACCGTCAAAGAAAATGTGCTTCTCGGTTTAAAATTAAGAGGTCAGCTGAACGATAGACATGTATCCAACACTTTTTCGTTATTGAAAGAAGTCGGTTTAGAGGGCACCTTAGATATGTATCCAATGCACCTCTCGGGTGGCATGCGGCAACGGGTGGCATTTGTGAGGACACTTGCCACTGACCCAGAAATATTGCTACTTGATGAGCCCTTTTCTGCACTTGATTACCAGACAAAACTTAAACTTGAAGACCTCGTTTCCATTACATTAATGGAGCATGGTAAAACAGCTATACTTGTGACCCATGACATCGGTGAGGCAATAGCGATAAGTCAAACGATCATTTTGTTCTCTAAGAATCCCGGACGCATTTTTCGAATCTTTAAAATGCCAGAAACACTAAAGAAGCTTACCCCATTTTAAGCCCGGCAACATCCAGACTATACAATGTTTTTCAGCAAATATGGGAGGAGTTGGAGCAAATTGAACAAAACGACAACAAATAAAACGCATGTAGAATACTTCAACGTTTAAAGAAAGAAAAACGAAATGTGGTGTTTGTCCAGTTTTAGTCTTAATACATGCTCATATATTGTTCGCGTTCCCAAGGGTGAACATGTGTACGGAACATATACTACTTGTTTTTTTAAGCACAAATAAGTGCTAAAACGGTATAAAATCAATACTTTCTAAAAATAAGTGTGTAATTAAATATATCAAAGTTGATACTTTCGTGGGTAAAATGTGGGTGGTTTTGTGGGTGAAATTACATCTACTTCTTCCACAATCGCACCCGATTGTAGAATAAGACTAGTTGAGCTTTTGTTCTAAGATATGTTTATGATTATTTGCTAAATCAAATAATTTAAAGTCTCCGTTATCAATCAATTTTGTAACTTGATTAGCCTCATTCCAAGCAATATCATAAAGGTGTTTATTAATGGAGCCTTGTTGATATGCTTCTTCTAGTTCATCCGTATCTAAATGAAACACTTTCCCAGAGGGCAATACCACAATATCTATAAATAAGTCATCCATCCACGGTACATTCTTTTCTACACCATTTTCTTTACATATATCTATATACCATTGAATTACTTCACCTTTAGAATTAAACATCGTAGTTAGCGAATGTTTCTCGTTTAGAGGAAAATGTTGCAGCCACTTATACCCGTTGTCAACAATGCAAACATCTGATTCTCCATATTTTTTAAATAATGGATCTGTTACTTGGACAATATCAATTAATGTTGCATAACCCTCAAAATCGGTTGAACTTATTAAAGTTTGGGCGAATCTTTTCTGTGTCACTCTTTTCCAGTCTCTGTAATCACCATATTTCCGTTTAAGCAATCTAATTCCCACCTCCTACTCTGAAATTCCCATTAACTTTATACCAATTATTTCAAATTACTAATACTATAACAATATCTTTTTTAATGAAAAAAAGGCTTATCTTGTTCCGGATAAGCCGCCAATTGTGGAATATCTTACATTTTAATTTTCCAACCATTATAAACCTCAACATTTGGATCAAATACACTTTCCTTTAACCACCTAAATGCTTTAAGGACTAGTGGAGATGCATTACTAATATTTGCTGCTTCTTCTGACAACCACAACGCACCCAGAGAGTCTTGATCTTCAAACTGATGAGGTTTCTTTATATCGCCACTGATCTTTTCAACTAAATAATAGGCTGCAATATGATGGACAAATTCACACTCATTCCGAGCCCAAGGTAACATAAAATCTGCAATACCCAAGTTCTTGTCTATTTTCACTTCAAAACCAGTCTCTTCAAGAAATTCTCTTCTTAATGCTTCTGTCAGACTTTCACCATCTTCTAAACTTCCTCCTGGAAGATCATAACGGTTTATGTAAGGTCCTCTGTTCTTATTGATTACTAGTATTTTATTTCCGTCGGCGTAAATGTGTAAACTCCAAAAGCTCGGTGAATCTTTTTATCAGTAATCATTATTTTCTCCTCGCTATATTCTGGAAGTCAAAGGATTACGACTGATATTACACAATACGCTCCCGTTAGTTGAAGAAGTTTATGAAGCAATACTTCAATATTATTATTTCTAAATTTTTACAATAATGTTATTATTGAATTGAAATAATCTTACAAAGGGAGAGGTTTCTTTTGACAACTGCCACAAATGACAAAGTTATTAAAAAAGAGGTAACTATTAATGCACCATTAAATTTAGTATGGTATGCCTGGACAATCTCTGAAAGAGTTTCTGAATGGTTTGCTCCTGAAACAGTAGTAGAACTGAGGGAAGGTGGTGCATATGAACTATATTTTATACCTGGAAATAGTACAAGTATGAATACTAAGGGTTGTAAAATCACAAAACTTATTAATGAAAAAGAGCTACATTTTACTTGGAAAGGACCAGACCAATTTGAGACATTGATGAACAAAGATGATGAATTAACAATTGTTAATGTAAGTTTCAAATCAATCAATGATAATTCTACAAAGGTAATTGTTGAACATATTGGATTTAAAGATAACGAGGACTGGATTGAAGCAATTAACTGGCACCAAATGGCTTGGTCAGGTGTTCTTGATAGTCTAAAATCTGCTCTCGAAAAGGGCGAAGGAAATTTATGTTGCCAACCCTAAAAAATATTTTTATAAACCATCTATATTTTTTAAGTATATAGATGTTTTTTTTTTCCTAAAACATTTTGAACCCTATCTTGTTATGTGCAATAGTTGTTCAACTAAACTGCCCCGTTTGTCGCATAAGAAAAGCAGCCTAGTTTGGCAGCCGATCTGGAGCATAAGCACCCTTTGCTAAACAACCACGTTTTACGACGCCCTACAACTAGCCATTTTTATCTTCTCTTTTTATTAAAATTTTTATAATTTGGTTTGATGAAATAATAAAAGCACATACAGCTAGCGAATAACTAGTGGTATAAAAACTAATATCAAAATAAATATTTCTTATTATTAAAATACAGGCAATGATTAAAACCATTGTGTTGGAAATTAGTAGACTGCTTCTTTTCATATAGTTCATCCTTCCTAACCAATGTTACCATAAAAATCCACACCCCTCTTCTACTCCCCTGTTTGCAAATAAAAAAGCTGCTTCTGCAGCTTCAAAAGAATTTCTTGTATAACTCGCGTCTTAAATGTCCGCTTAGATAAGCGTATACTCTGGTTGTTTCGCTTTTTTCGTGTCCCATTAAATTCTGTATGACCTCTAAAGGTGCTCCATTATTAATAAGAGTCGTTGCGTAACTGTGTCTTAGCTGGTGTGGATGAATACACTTATTGATCCCTGCTCTTTTGGAGATCTGTTTAATGACATATCTCATTTGTGCAATGCTCATGCGATGTGGCGCCCGGGTTGTAACAAACAGAGCTTGTTGATCATCCGTTCTTTCTTCCATATATCTTTTTAGCCAAATACTGCACCGAGTATTAAAGTACACTTCCCTTTCTTTTTTCCCTTTCCCAAATACGATTACCGACTGTTCCGCAAAGTTGATTGCGTGCTTATCTAAGCTTACAACCTCTCCGATCCTGCATCCGGTTGAATACATAAATTCAAATAGAGCTTTTTCAAAAGTGGAGTCACACGCTTCACGTAGCAATTCGATTTCTTCCTCGGTTAAAAACTTAGGAATTCTGCTTTCTGGCTTTGGTTCTTTAATGTTTGATACAGGATTAACCGGAACATAATTCTCTTCCTGAGCCCATTTGAATAAAGATTTAATAAAACGGATTCTATGACAGAGACTTGATGCCTTTAACTCAGCTGCAGCTTCTCCAAGATAAAGTTTTACAGACTCTGTCGTAATATCAGTGATTTGGATGTCCCCAAAGTATTTAATTAACAAGAGCAGCTGTACATTATACACCTTTAATGTCTGAAAGGAATATCCTTGAATTTGTTTATCTGCTTTATATAATTGCCAGGCTTCAGAAACAAGCATCATGAACAACTCCCTGGTACTTTTACATCTAGTGTTCACCTAAAAACCGGAAATTATACTAAGTTAATAGTTTTTTATTCGGTAATTGCACCCTATAGTTTAAGTACAATTCTTCACAAAATTAGTTTTATTATAGGAATGCTGCCCCGTTTGTTTAATAAGAATTTCAGCAAAAAGGTGCCTTAATCCTTCCTAGATCAACGCACCCATTAGTTTAAGTCTATTTCTTCACAAACTTCTTTTTAGGGGTGCTACCCTCCCCATGCTTTTGCCAACGAGTGAACTCCTGAAAAGATCTCTTCCTCAGATAATGCTGCAAAACCCAATAGAATGGTTCGATCGTCACTTAAACCGTAATCTGATACAGGATAAACTTTGATATCATATTTAGCAGCCTGTTCAATAAGCTCTTTTTCCACCATACCGTTATTCATGCGGACTAAAAGATGCAATCCAGAATCCTGGCCAATAATTTCAATTGAATTTGGGAAATGAGTCGAAAGCGCTGTGATGAGTGCATCTCTCTTTTTTTTGTAAACAATCCGCATTTTGTTAATATGTTTTTTCCAGCTGCCTTCCTGCATGAATCTTTTGATGAGCTCCTGGTCAAGCCGAGACACAGACTGAACGAAGTGAAAGTAATGTTCATGGTACTTTTCCATTAACAGTTTGGGAAGAACTATATAAGCCATGCGCAGGGACGGTAGCAACGCTTTTGAAAATGTACCCATATAGATTACTTTTTCATCGGAATCCAGACTTTGTAATGCAGGGATGGGTTTGCCTGAATAACGAAATTCACTGTCATAATCATCCTCGACGATGTATCTTCCCTTTTTTTCCTTAGCCCAGCTCAGCAACTGCTTACGCCTTGATATCGACATTATCATTCCACAAGGAAATTGGTGTGACGGAGTAACAAAAGCAATATTAGCGCCACTTTCCTTTAAGCTGGTTATGCTGATCCCTTCATTATCAAGCGGAATTCCCTTCACATTTTCAGGTCCTTTTTCGAAGGTTACAAGTCTTTTATGGTACCCGGGGTCTTCAACGGCATACAAGCTTCCCTTTAATAACCTAAACAAAAGTTGTATTAGTGTTGGTGTTCCTGACCCAATGATTATCTGGCTCGGCGCTGTCCGGACGCCACGGGATTCGTACAGATAGGAGGCAATTTCTTCACGCAGCTCATATTCTCCCTGAGGATGCCCAATCGTCAGCAAATGTTTACTCTCACCCTTCAAAACATCATTTGCTATTTTTCGAAAAACAGCAAAAGGAAATGAATGGTGATCAACTCCTGTTTGAGTGAAATCGAAAGTGACGTCGCTTTTAAAGATTTTTTCCTTGATATAATCGGAATTTTTTTCAGCATCGGAAAATGTTGGCTGAATTTCGCAGACAAAATACCCTTTTCGTGGGATTCCCTCAATATATCCTTCGGCAACAAGCTGGTCGTACGATGCCTCTACAGTGTTTTGGCTCACGTTTAAATACCGAGAAAGTTTTCGTTTGGAAGGAAGCTTAGTATTTGGCTTAAGCATCCCTTTATCAATCTCTTGCTTAATATAGTTATATAACTGTACATATTGAGGTTCTTTACTATACGAATCAAGTTTTGGTGTTAATTCATACATTCATCTGACCCCCTCCCGATAATAAAAAGTGACCCTACAAACCATGCCAGCCTCTTATTATAATGCATCTATGGAAACATTCCTATTAATTACAATTAAAAAACTATCAGCAGGGAGGCAATCATCATGAAAACAACCCGATATGTCGGACTTTTGATGATAATTAGTGGAGCAGCATTATGGGGTCTCTCCGGACCAATGATCCAGTGGCTTTTTCAATATAGCGAATTATCTCTGAATAATTTCCTTGTTGTACGATTAATTATGGCTGGATTCATCACTCTGGGACTGTTGCATTTCACTCAAAAAAACATTTTTGGCATCTGGAAGAATCGTCGTTCTTGGATTCAACTCATGATTTTTGGTGTGTTGGGTATGCTTGGAGCCCAGTACGTTTTTATAGAAACCATCCGTGTAAGTAATGCAGTGACAGCAGTACTATTCCAATTTCTCGGTCCTGTTTTCATTACCATTTATGTAGCATGGCAGACAAAAAAACTACCAACATTGATGCAATTCCTAGCTGTGATTGCAGCCTTAGCCGGAACCGTTCTCCTGATTACAAATGGCTCAATGGAAAATGTCATGCTATCGAAAAGGGCCATTATTCTTGGTCTGCTAACTACACTTGGTTTTACTTTCTATACACTCCATCCTGTCTCATTGATCAAGGAGTGGGGAACCTCGGTCATCATTGGTTGGGGTATGTTAATTGGCGGCATTGTGCTGTTAATTTTCAAGCATGATTTTAGCGTTGTACAATTGGCCCAAACCTTAACACTCCATACATTTTCGATGATGCTTTTGGTAATTATCTGCGGCACGGTTTCTTTTATACTCTATATTGGCAGTCTGAATTATTTAAGCGCCACTGAAACAAGTTTATTATCCAGTATCGAACCTCTAGTTGCTGCAATTGTGTCTATCGTTTGGTTAAATGTGGGGTTTGGTGCTACTCAACTATTAGGCGGATTTTTTATCGTTGCTGCTGTTGTCATCCTATCATTCCCGGATAGTCAAAATAGGAAAAAACAATTGCAGACGTATATGTAAGCATGTCCTGAAGGGGAAACTGCTGGGACAACACCCCCTAGAAAGGGTTATGTGGTCATTCTAGGACTTAACTGATATAAAATGGTGTGAAGTATTAAAAGATCCTAACCAAGAAGTGAAAGTTGCCATCAACCATAACCTTACTTCTGGTATCAATGAAGTAAAAAAAGACGACTCCTGTACGATACTAACGGGTTCTCATTTGAACTGCAAAATAGAAAAAGGCAAAGCAAATAACAACGCGTTTCACATACGAATTAGCAAACAAAATTGCACTATTTAACAATAAAGAAGGAGCTGGATAGTAAAAATCCTGCTCCTTTCTTTTGTATTCTTGTTAAAAGTTAATCACCCGTTAGCTTAAGTACATTTTTTCACAAACCTATAATATTTTTTGGTTGTTTGGGTAAATTAAAAGCAGACCTTGATTCCTTGGTAGGTTACTGCTTTCATGGGATTTACATTAGACCCTTACTTCATTGTTTGGGTCTATAATAATTTTTCTTGATTCTCTCATATGTTTGTTTTTATTTAATCGGCTTCAAGTTGTTATTACACTAAACTGCCCCGTTAGTTTAAGTACATTTTTTCACAATCTCAATAGAGTAAAGCCTATTGGTACATAATTAAATTATTGTAAATTTAGGTGTTATTTTGCACCTGTTTTAAGCTCTTTTTTGCACTATAAGTAAACATAAAAAAAGCTATTTCTATTATTAAGAGATAGCTTTCTGTTATGTTTATTTAATCCCAATAACTAAACTGTCTCGTGCTGCTTCAACAACTTCTGTAGTAATAGTATCAAGATGATTAATTTCAAGTATTCTCTCAATCTGAGTGAAAAGTCTCTGGATCAGCCTAAAGTTTCCCCCTGTGATCTTAATGATGCTGGTGATTGCCTCATAATCAGAAAAATCTTCTAGCTTTATAGACAGTCCTAATTCTTCCCATTTATACTCCAAAATATGATGTGTTTCATCCTTACTAAGTTTATCAAATTCATGAGCAAATCCTATTCTAGAGTAGAGTTGAGGATATCGAGCTAATCGTTTCTCAATGCCGGGCATTCCAATTAGTATCATTGCTAAGTCATTTCGATCATAAATATCTCTAAGTTGTTCTAAATTCTGCACTTTTAAGCGGTCTATTTCATCAACAATAATCAGGTCAATATCTTCAAATGCATTTGTAAAATACTCTTCTTCTGCACCTCTAGTAATCACCTTATACATACTTCTTACCATATTTATTCTGGTTCCGATAGTATGAATCTCTTCAGTCATTTTAGTAGCCCGTACTGCTGGAGCTGTATAAAAAATTGTTCTTGCATCTAAAATCTTTTCATCTGCATCTAATCCAATTTCATTTGCTTTTTTATAAGCTATTTGCTTTTCAATAGAATCCCAATTCGAATAATACCTTGAGGATAACGTTTTTCCAACGCCAGGTAGTCCATAACAAATCCCTATGTATTTATATTTAATACACGCATCACAAAACTCTGCAAACCTTTTATATTCTTTTGTTTTAATAAATTTCTGCACTTTATTCATTAAAATACCTCTTAAGTTTTGACTTTTTTGTATCAGAGATATTAGGCTGACCCTTTATATCCTTTTGCTTTGCAATGACGATTTCTTCTACAACCGATTTCTTAGGTTCCAATTGTTTTTTAAAATTTTTTCTTATTTTATTTCGTGCAGAAACAATGTCTTTCAAGTCCACCGTATAATCAGAAATTTCGGGAGAAATGGCAGTACATAAGTATTTATCTTTATAAAACACTCGGATCTCTGCAATATCTCTAGGATCATAACGAATTACTACGGTTTCACCAACGTATGCTGCTAAGTTTGTATCTATATATCTCAATCCTTGAAAGTGAATACCATCTGAATGAACTTTTCTCGGTTTTGCTACATTTAATAATAGTAAATCCAAACTTTCTAAACTTTCTGGCATATTAGGAAGAAATCCCGAATTATTCCATGCAAGTATCGGTTCTTTTTTTGTTGTACCATGAACCCTGTGATGATAGTTATATAAGATGAAATTTGCAAACTTTTCATCTAGTTCTTTAAGGGTGAGAAGTGAAGTGCTATTTTGATTGACCAAATAACCCGGTAAATCTTGTAGGAACAATTGATTGACTGTTAAAAAGAATCTTTCTATTTTCCCTCGTCCTCTTGGTACACCTACTGTTGAAAAGACTAAATTGATTTTTAAATCAATTCCCACTTGCTCTAAATGGTTGGATGTAAAATCACTTCCATGGTCTGTATAAAATTTTTCGGGGATACCACATATTGGCCAATCGGGATTACTCTTTTTCCATATGGCTTGGTGTAAGACCAAAGATGTGTGTATAGCAGAGGGTGCTTGAAAGGTTAAAAAATATCCAGCGACTGCTCGACTATAATCATCTAAAATAATTGTCAGCCAAGGTCTTTCTGGTTTTCCTTTTTCATTTAAAACGATAATATCTAATGGGGTATGATCGGCTTGCCAAATCTCATTAGGGTAATTAGCCTCTCGTCGGTGAATCAAGTCATAATTGTTTTGATATTCTTTTTTTCCTTCATAGGCTAATTTCTTTAAGCCTGGTGAAAGAGATTTAGAAATAGAGTAAACTTGATAATAACTAGGTTGTTTCCAGTTGTTCCTTTTGCAAGTCTCACCTATCTTCCTATGAATAGAAGTGACTGAGTTTCCTTTGTGATTAAGTATCAAATTCTGAATCTCTTCCAACACTTTTTTTTCTACTTTAAAACTTCCCGACTCTTTTCGATTTTTTCGAATCAAGCCTTTTAATCCGAATTGTTTGTACTTACTAATCCAATATTGTAGTGTTCGTATCGAGATATCTGATTCCTCAGCAATTGCTTTTAAACTTTTCTCGTTGTTAAGATATGGATCGATTAACCTGTATTTATCCATAGCTTTTTGTCTCTGATCTTCTGAATAAGCTGTTAATGGAGGATGTTCATTCGGCATAGATATCAAACCCTTTCGATTTATTGTCTTTCTAAATAGCGATAAATCGTCGTGCGAGACACGCCCCACTTTTCTGCAACATCTTTTATCGGTGTACCACTTTCAATCAAAGCCTTCATCATTTCAATATCTTTCGGTCCATACTTCTCCGGGCGCCCACCTAGCCGCCCACGCGCCCTTGCAGCTACTCGTCCTGCAACTGAGCGTTCCTCGATCAAATTACGTTCAAATTCTGCAAACGCTGCGAATAAGTGAAACATCAATTGCCCCGTTGCATTGCGCTTGTCCATTGATAGGTTTTCTTGCAGACTATGAAAGCCAACACCTCGTTCATTTAAACTGTTCACAATTTGAATTAAATCTTGCATGTTACGTCCTAGTCGGTCCAATCGCCAAACGACAATTGTATCGCCTTCACGTGCATATTGAAGTGCTTCCTCTAAACCGGGACGTTGTTTTTTTGTACCACTCATCTTATCCTGAAAAATTTTCATGCAACCATGTTTCGTTAACGCATCATTTTGTAAATCTAAATTTTGTAATCCTGTTGACACACGTGCATATCCAATTAACACCAATTATCACTCTTTCTTATTATTGATCTGGTTTAATTGTACCATAAGATGAAAATCAATAGGTTATTGAACATAGAATGATGAACAGAGTTTTATTACATTCAAACCAATAAAAAGGAGACCCTTTCTAATCAAATACAAGCGTGTTCAGAAAAGGGAGGAGTTTTGTAACAAATAATTGGGTTTAAGAAATATTGGCAGCTTGCATTTTTGATAAAGAACTTTTTTAAAATTTTGTTCCGCAATCGGGCCAGATAATGGAATAACAAGTAATAACTTATTTGGATTTTTTATGTTATTGAGAGTGTGAAAAATTAAAGAGCTTTTTAGAATCCTTCTAGTTAGCCTCTCGGAAATTATCTGCAGTGATAATATTATCGCTCATACTCTTATGACGCTCTCTATTATTTCCAATAAAA
This sequence comes from Fictibacillus sp. 7GRE50, assembly GCF_015903875.1. Lineage (NCBI taxonomy): Bacteria > Bacillati > Bacillota > Bacilli > Caryophanales > Fictibacillaceae > Fictibacillus > Fictibacillus sp. 7GRE50. The sequence continues at coordinate 11,687 of NZ_JACZDW010000013.1, read as the reverse complement.
AACTGTTTTGTAATTTATGTTTTGTTGGTAAAATCCTTTCTGTAAGAAAAAGAAAAACACACAGGGGGATTCAATGATTAAAGTTAGCAAATTGGAAGGGAAAAGAACAATTTTGGCCATTCTTCTCATTTCCTTCATCATAACTGGTCTTTTTGGAGTAGCGCCAGCCAAGGCTGCTACAGTTTCATCTGCTTATTTTTCTGTGGATGGTCAACTCATTAAGACGACCTACTATATGCAAAATGGCCGTGTTATGGTACCAGATCTATTCTTCAAGCACACAGGTGCTACTGTTGACAAGAATGAGAAATACAACTCTATTGCTGTTGAGAGAAATAATATTGTTGCTCTCCCATTGGAAAAGGCATACATGGACTACTACGTGAAAGAAAAAAATAAGTGGATTCGCGAGTACCATGCTATTACAACAACTGTTATCAATGGTCGTCCATACATTCCATTATTGGTAACTGCACAAAAATTAGGCATGACAGTTACCTACGATTCAAAAATCAATCGAACCTATATTCAAACAAACACTCCAGTAGAGAACAAGCCAATCGCTATCGAAAAAGGAGATACAACGGAAAAGAAAATTGCCTTAACTTTCGATGATGGTCCAGACAAAATTATTACACCTCAAATTTTAGATATATTAAAAGAAAAAGGTGTACCAGCTACGTTTTTTGTAGTTGGAGAGCAAGTTTCTTATTTTCCGCAGTTGGCTAAAAGGATGGTAGATGATGGTCATACCATTGCAAACCATACATGGAATCATCCTGAATTATCCAAACTATATACTGCTCAAGTCATCCAACAGATTTCATCTACCAATGAAATCATTGAAAGGGTGACAGGAGTGAAGGCTACTTTATTAAGACCACCTTATGGAGACTATACTGCAGCTGATGCTCTTGTATTTGAAAAACTTGGATTTAAAAACATCATGTGGTCTGTTGATACAATTGATTATAGTGGTAAATCAGCAGAGGAAATTCTTACTATTGTGCATAGGGATAAATCTCCAGGAGGAATTGTCCTCCAGCACAACTTCCAAAACACCAAATTACAAGGCACAGTTGATGCGCTACCACAGATGATTGACCAATTAAGAGCAGAAGGCTATGAGTTTGTAACAATTGACAACTTATTGGCAAAATAAAAGATTAATCTTTTTATGTTAATGGGTGTTAGGTCGCGCCTACACCTGTATTGACCGGATAATTCAAACCCCTCGTTGACTTTAAAAAGTCAACGAGGGGTTTTTTCTGTTTGTACAGATGTAAAACAGCTTTAGAATGAGTAATTTATTAACGCTATTGACATGCATTACAGCTCTTGCGCTTTTTATTCCGCAATCGGGCGCAATTCTGTAGCAAGAATTGTGCTCTTTGTTCATATTAGGGCCAGATTGTTGAATAACGCCTATGAGGAAAAATTTGATATTCATGTTAAAATTAGAATGATTTTTATAATATATACATAGGAAATTGAGGAATATAAAAATGGGGCCTAAAGAGAATATTTCTGAAAAACGAACTTATACAATAGGTGTAATTGCGCTATTGTTATCAGCTTTATTAACTGCAACTAGTCAAGTATTTTACGCAAGCCGTGTACAAAATGGGCATCCATTTGTATTTACGGGCATCAGTTTCTTTTTGACTGCTTGCTTTTTTTCCTTTTTTGCGAGAAATCAAAAGGTAGAATATAAATGGAAATCAACATGGCAATCGCTGCTTAAGTTAAATTTGGCCTCTGTACTAGCCTTTATGGGATTTTACTATGCATTGAAATTCATTGAACCAGCAATCGTTAGTTCGCTTGAAATGGGGTTAGGACCATTATTTGTCATCTTCCTTGCATTAACACAGCGACAGATTGTCGCTAAAGAGCAGTGGGGAATTGCACTGGGTACTTTGTTAGCATGCTTCTTATTAATCATTTCTATCTTTAATGGTAATTCTGGTGTTCAAATGAATCAAAATATAAATACTATTTTAGGTGTAATAGCTAGTGTTTTTTGTGGTCTAGGAGCTGTACTCTGTACGAACTATTCAAAGCTATTAAGTTCGGCCGGGTGGACAAGTTCTATGATTTTAACACACCGTTTTTATGGTATCGTACTTTTATCTTTTATTTTCACCTACGATATTTTGATTGACTATATTTTTACTAACGTACAGTGGATTTTGCTTGTAACAATTGCAGGTGTCTTAATCCCAATGTATTTATTACAGAAAGGTATTCAATATTGTGAGACGTTCTTAGTGATGATGTCGCTCTGTTTCATACCTGTGTTTACATATTTCTTTCAACTTTTCGATCCAAGATTATCTTGGTCTACAACGACTTTACTCGGTGTTATTTTATTATTTGTCTTAGGTGTCTTTAGTATTTATGTAGAGAAAAAATAAGATCAATTATAGATCCTTTTAAAACAGAATTATATGTGCACTGAGTGATTTTAATAAGAAGACGCGTTTATTAATCCTTTATTAGTTGTTCAGCAATCGGGCGCTTATCTGTTATAAGGTAAGTGTCCTTTTTAATGGAATAAAAGATTGAGTTAATCACCTAATTTTGAAATAATTGGTATTAAGCAATCGGGCAGGATTGTGGAGGATTCGGTTTTCTTTCAAGTGCGTTAGTCCAAGAAAATAAGTTACTTAGGCTGCTTTTTTGTTCCAAATAACTGGGTATTTTAGTTGAATAGGTGGGTTTGGGTAATATAGAAGTAGAGGTGATTTGATGCAGGTGTTTTTATTTTATTTACTGGCATTCGGAGGTGTTTTCCTGATGTTTATTAGCGTCATAAATATGTGGATTATAGATAGGGAAAATAAAAAAAGTGAAGAAAAGAAAAGTAAATCTATACATATAAAGTTACTGATTGTTGGAGGAATTGTTTTTATCTTATCCCGTATATTACACGGACAACTTCTTTAAACAATGCAGCATTTCACTCCTTATTAAGCTATCGGGGGTAGGTTGCAGCAGAGTGGCATAACTCTTTGATTAATGAGGACTTGGCAATTGAATGATTTCTGTTAAATAGGTGTTAGTAAACTGTCTGGTTAAGGAAGGAGTTATTTTATGGTAACGAGTTATCTCAATAAAAGAGTAAGAATAAAAGTTGATAGACCATTAGGATCCATCCATCCCGTGTATAATTTTATTTACCCTCTAAATTATGGATATATTCCGGACACAATGGCAGACGACGGTGAAGAAATTGATGCATATATTGTTGGAGAGTTTGAACCGTTGATAGCGTTTGAAGGCAAGGTTATAGCAATTGCCAAGAGAAATAACGATGTTGAAGATAAACTTATTGTTTCAAATAAACATTATTCGCCTGAACAGATTAAAGCATTAATTGAATTTCAAGAACGTTTCTTTGATACCGAAATAATTACCTAATTTTTCTTATCCAACAATCGGGGGCGATTGTTGAACAAGAAGCAGTTGCTTTTATACTAAACAGATCAGAATAATTCTATAAATGATTGGATGAAAATTATAAAGAAACCCAGCTAATCTTCCTATGAGAAGGTAGCTGGGTTTTTAAGGTTAATGTGCAAAATAACACTTAAAATAAGTGCAAATTATCGCTCGAATTGACAAGTAGACTGGTAAAATCATAGTTAAGAGCGTCTCATAAGACTTGTCTCAAAAGTGAGGTGATATTTTGCGGAAAATTGGTTATGTACGTGTCAGTTCAACTAGTCAAAACCCTTCAAGACAATTTCAGCAGCTAAGCGAATTCGGAATGGATATTATATACGAAGAAAAAGTTTCTGGGGCAACGAAGGAACGTGAGCAACTTCAAAAAATGTTAGAGGACTTACAAGATGGTGACACCATTTATGTTACAGATTTAACTCGAATTACTCGTAGTACACAAGATTTATTTGAATTGATCGATTACATACGAAGGAAAAAAGCCAGCTTAAAATCACTCAAGGATACATGGCTAGATTTATCAGAGGATAATCCATACAGCCAATTCTTAATTACAGTAATGGCTGGTGTTAACCAGTTAGAGAGAGATCTTATCCGTATGCGTCAACGTGAAGGGATTGAGCTGGCTAAGAAAGAAGGAAAGTTTAAAGGTCGGATAAAGAAATATCATAAAAATCATGCGGGAATGAATTATGCAGTAAAGCTATATAAAGAAGGAAATATGACTGTAAATCAAATTTGTGAAATTACAAATGTGTCTAGGGCTTCATTATATAGAAAGCTATCGGAAGAGAACAAATAGTTCAGTCCTATTCCATTAATTGGCCAGATAATGTTATGTACTTAAAGTCTTATGCAGTTTGGTTATTTTGTTATTAGAATTGGGTACTCCAATTCTTTTTTTATGAATTTTTTTACTCATTCAAACAAACACTTGAATGAATTATTAAAAATGGTTATACTATATTCAAATAAACACTTGAATGATATTGGGGTGAGAATGTGATTAAGAAAGATACTTGTGAAATTTATTGTTATGACGAAGAAAAGGTCAATCGAATACAAGGTAATTTACAGACAGTAGATATTTCTAGTGTTGCCCAAATGTTAAAAGCTATTGCAGATGAAAATAGAGCAAAAATTACCTATGCTTTATGTCAAGATGACGAACTGTGTGTGTGTGATATAGCAAATATTATAGGTGTTACGGTTGCAAATGCCTCTCATCACCTGCGAACGCTCCATAAGCAAGGGATTGTTAAGTTTCGAAAAGAGGGAAAACTTGCATTTTATTCATTAGATGATGAGCATATCAGACAAATTATGATGATTGCATTGGCACATAAGAAAGAGGTGAAGATCAATGTCTAGTGGGAAAGCAAAACTGTCTGAAGAAGAAATGAAAGCCTATCGTGTTCAAGGATTTACTTGTACTAACTGTGCAGCCATTTTTGAAAATAATGTTAAAGAACTTCCCGGTGTTCAGGATGCGAAAGTAAATTTCGGAGCATCTAAAGTTTATGTTAAAGGGACGACAACCATTGAAGAATTAGAAAAAGCAGGAGCATTTGAAAATTTAAAAATTCGAGATGAAAAAGAACAAAGGGTAGAACGAGAACCTTTTTGGAAGCAGAAAGAAAACATTAAGGTATATATATCAGCTCTTTTACTTGTAGTTAGCTGGTTCTTAGGAGAGCAGTATGGTGAAGAGCATGTTCTACCGACAATTGGTTATGCAGCGTCCATTTTAATCGGTGGATATTCGTTATTCATTAAAGGTCTCAAAAATCTAAGCAGATTAAATTTCGATATGAATACGCTTATGACTATTGCAATTATAGGAGCTGCAATCATTGGTGAATGGGGTGAAGGGGCAACCGTTGTTATCCTATTTGCGATTAGTGAAGCATTAGAGCGTTATTCAATGGATAAAGCACGTCAATCTATTGAATCTTTAATGGATATTGCCCCAAAAGAAGCGTTAATTCGACGAGGCAATGAAGAAATGATGATTCATGTTGATGATATTCAAGTTGGAGACATCATGATTGTTAAGCCCGGTCAAAAGTTAGCAATGGATGGAATAGTGGTTAAAGGTACATCGACATTAAATCAGGCTGCGATTACAGGTGAAAGTGTTCCAGTAACGAAAACCACAAATGATGAAGTATTTGCAGGAACCTTGAATGAAGAAGGGTTACTTGAGGTTAAAGTAACAAAACGAGTTGAAGATACTACTCTTTCAAAAATCATTCACTTGGTAGAAGAAGCCCAAGCAGAACGGGCCCCTTCTCAAGCGTTTGTCGATAAATTTGCAAAATACTATACACCAGCTATTGTCATACTAGCTCTTTTAATTGCGGTAGTTCCACCATTATTTGGCGGAGACTGGAGCCAATGGATTTATCAAGGCTTAGCTGTATTAGTGGTTGGTTGTCCTTGTGCCTTAGTAGTCTCAACTCCAGTTGCTGTGGTTACAGCAATAGGAAATGCAGCGAAAAATGGTGTTTTAATTAAAGGTGGTATCCATTTAGAAGAAGCAGGACACTTAAAAGCGATAGCCTTTGATAAAACAGGAACATTAACCAAAGGGATTCCTGCTGTAACAGACATTGTGACATATGGTAGAAATGAAAATGAATTAATGACCATAACAGCAGCCATTGAAAAAGGATCACAGCACCCTCTTGCTTCAGCGATTATGCGAAAAGCAGAAGAAAATGGATTAAAATTCAACGAAGTAACAGTAGAGGATTTTCAATCCATTACAGGTAAAGGCGTTAAAGCCAAAATAAATAATGAAATGTATTATGTGGGAAGTCCAAATCTTTTTGAGGAATTACACGGAAGCATTTCAAGCGATAGGAAAGAAAAAATTGCCGATATGCAAACTCAAGGTAAAACGGTGATGGTGTTAGGAACAGAAAAAGAAATTCTTTCGTTTATTGCCGTAGCCGATGAAATGAGGGAATCGTCTAAAGAAGTTATCGGCAAGTTGAACAATATGGGAATCGAAACAGTGATGCTAACAGGCGATAACCAAAGAACGGCAACAGCCATCGGAAAACAAGTTGGTGTTTCGGATATTAAAGCTGACTTACTTCCAGAAGATAAGCTTAATTTTATTAAAGAACTTCGAGAAAAACATCAAAGTGTGGGGATGGTCGGAGATGGCGTGAATGATGCTCCAGCCCTTGCGGCATCTACCGTTGGTGTAGCAATGGGTGGTGCTGGAACTGATACAGCTTTAGAAACGGCTGACATCGCCTTAATGTCTGATGATTTGAGTAAATTGCCATATACAATAAAATTAAGCCGTAAGGCTTTAGCAATCATCAAGCAAAACATTACCTTCTCTTTGGCGATTAAATTAGTGGCATTACTTTTGGTCATGCCCGGTTGGTTAACACTTTGGATAGCTATATTTGCTGATATGGGAGCAACTTTACTTGTAACATTAAACAGTTTACGCTTATTGAAAATCAAAGAATAGGTTCTAAAATGGGCGTCAACTATCGGGTGCGATCATTGAAAACAATGTTATGCTTCAAAAGGGATATTAACAGGAAATATACAACTAAAGGACGCTTTAACTGAGCAACGGAAAAAAGCCAAATTTCTCAATTGATGTTGAGAAATTTGGCTTTTTAGTATGGGAATTTCCTTAGCGTTGTAAATCCGCATTTTCCTGACGCTACCCCTTCAAACAAATTCCTCAAGAAAATAAAGGTTCGCCTAAAGGCGATTTAAACTAGACAAAAAAGAAGAAAAGAAACTCCGGCTACTTTTTTTCGAGTTTTTGAACTTTTTAATGTCTTAGCGTACAAAAACTCATAAATATGTTTGTCGATTTGTGCTTAGCGTATGTTTTGTGCGAAATGATGTTGATGAGACCCTAGCTGGAGTGTTTTTAAAAAAACTTATATTTACATTTACAGGTTTTTTTATCAAACATTATTTTAAACAAGAAAAAGGAGCATAAGTTGGTACTCAATAATGCCCCCTGTTTATAAATAACATATGAATTAGTTACTTATTAATCCTCTTCCGAAAAATCATTTTTAGCTATATCGATTAAACCTTTTTCACCACTTAGGAAAGTATACTTAGTATATTTATCAACTTTTTTAGGTGGAGTGTTTTCTACAAGTATGATTTGGTAGCTTTCACTTAATTCAATTAAAATCTCATACAGCTCTTCATATACTTCCGGGTCGTTAATTTTCCCTTTTCCCTCCTCTACAGATTGATCTTTATAGAGATTGGGCGGTTGATTTTGCTCCATATTCAGTTCTTGCGAATCATCCTTTTTTAGAGTACCTAGATATTTACTGATAGAATCTAACAACAAAAAGCCTGGGTGTCCAGGAGCGTATCCTTCCGTTTTGCTATTCAAAATTGACCCCAAATACGACAGCTGCATACATTCTAACAGACCTCCACTTTCATGTTCATACACACTTGCGCCCTCAAAATACGGAATATACTTTTCAGGATGAATGAAGGTTTCACCATCTGTCTTGTATTTCAATCTTGTCATGAAATCTTTGTACTGGGTATTAAGAAACTTAAAGACCTCTTCTCGATAGTCTTCACTTACTTGCAGTGCCTTTAGTTCTCCTTTTAGGCGAATTACTGTAGATTCTAAATCAGCAATGTGCTTATTCTTTTCATCAATTTTATGATGAATTCGTAATCCCTCTTTAACCATTTCATGGTCTTTAATAAGCCTATTTATCATGCTATTTATGCTATCAATCTGAGAGAGAAACGGGACATCAGTTTCTTTAACAAATTCAAGGATTGCTTCATCAAATATAGCTTGCTTCCTCGTCAACCTTTTAATTTTCTTGTCTATTTCTTCAATACTCTTTATTTCATTGGTAAGTAAATTTGTGACCAATGTGATTTTGTTAGTAATTTCTTTTTTCACGTTATGTAGCATCTTTTCCGGATTGGTTTTTTTATGCTGTTCATGCGTATGATTTTGTACTGTAGAATTACAAAGAGGGCATTCAATATTTTGATCCGAAATCACTAGTTCGTAATTCACTTCTAATGTTGCATTTACTTCTGCTTGTTCAACCTTGTACTCTTCCACCAACATTTTTTTAGAATTGATTGATAGCTGCAGTTGTTTCTTTTCACGCTGATAATCATATATTTCATTAGCTATCTCTTCCAAATCCTTCTTCAGCTTAATATACATTTCGTTTTCATTATTGTTATTGGATTTGCTGTTTTGTATAACCACTATCTTGGCTTGTTTTTGCTCTTCGATATTTTTGTTAAACCTTTCAGACTTTGCCTGCAACTGAATACGATCCTCAGCATCCTTGTCTTTTAAGTATGAGTTTAACCCAGATATTTCCTTGCTCGTTTTCTCAATTTCATTTTCAGTACTCACCAATTGTTCATTTAACGCATCTTTGTCCACTTCTACCAGGTTAAACATCAGTTTGAAGGCATGAGGGTTTTTGTAGCGTTTAAATGGATCATTGTTCTCTAAAAAGTTGTTAGTCCCCAGTACATGCTGATTTATGTAAACATACCTAAAAATATCACGATAAGATATGGTTTCTAATTCCTTTTTATTGCTATGCTTTTGATGTTTAATTATCTTGTATTCATTGATGTTCAGCTTTCTCATCAAGAATTCCATTACTTCTTTAATCCCTAGCGTTTTTGGAGTATACTCATCTAAATCCTCAAAAGCACAGAAATAAATACTGATTTTAGTCTGTCTCTCTTTCAACAGCCGGTTTAAAGTGATCGTTTCATCATTAATTTTTATTTCAAGGAAAGCCTGATCACAATATGCATCCAATTCTTTTTGAACTGTTAAATCAATTTTACTTTTCTTACCCAAACAATAGTCAATCAAGCTGAGAACCAAAGATTTTCCCGATGTCTTATCTCCACTTATAATAGTAAGTTTATCATTAAAACTAATAGTCCTTTTATATGACATTCCTTGAATAACTAATTTATTTATGAATATAGAGCTCACTGATGCACCCCCTTCATCACTTTTAGATTATTAGCTGAAAAAGCCACTTTTTCAAAAGCGTTTGCATACTCTTCTTTTAAATTCGAGAAGAATTCGGAATCCATTTTTTCAAAAAATTCTATGCCTGTTGAAGTCAGTTGGACTGTTATCTCGTCTAACTTTTTGGTTAGATCCCCCTTTAGGTCTATAAATTGAAGGTGTGACATATTCAGAAGAATCCCATTAATTTTTGTTTCAAAGCGGAAATATAAATTGGGCGATGGAGATAAACCGTTCCTATTTTCTTCGCTAGTCTCAAATAACTTGATCAGATCAAAATTGACAAGGCTGTAATAAAACATGATTTCCGATACTTTTCTACGTTTCTTGGCCTTTAGCGAAAAAGCATACATTAGGCAAAGTGTCTTCACCAAATCTAACTTTTCGTTATTGAATAAAAGTTCAATGGAAGGAGGAACTGATGTATTTTTATTGGTCAGGTTGCTCATTGAATCGCTCCTTTCCCCACCAAACATCCATTGTTTCATCCTCGGCTAAAAGGTGAATTAAACCCCTATTCTCGTTTTCATCTGACTTATTATCTTCAAATAACACTGCATATCTTCCAAAGTCAAACTCCTCTAAACTTTCATGAATAACTGTTAAAAACTGTTCACTGTTTCCATATATTTTGTATGTATCAACATAACGTTCTTTATATTTGGTAAACACCTTACCCAATATGGCACCAATAACGTCTAAAGACATACCCGCTTGTTTCAATGCTCGCATGTATTCCTCGGACGCCACATAAAATATTGAACTTAATTCGATAATAGACTCATCGATGTTCTCTAACTTTAGTTTTTTGTAGAACAAGTTACCTTTTACATTCTTTTTGAAATGCGCTAATCCCGCTCCGAGAACAACAGAACTTGCAGAACCCATAGGCGTACCATCTGATCCATTAGGAAATCCGTTTATTTTATCCTCTACCTGTGGCTCAGCTATTTGATTCAGTATTTTTCTTATTTGAGCTACATGTGTGGAACCTTCCGTTTCATAAGGGATAGTAATTAAACCATAATCTTCACGTAATTCCCTCATTCTGGAATTAGTAGGATTGGCCAGAAGAATATAATGTATCCCATTAAGATACTGCTTGTAATCTTTAATTAAATTACTTACGAACTTATCATCAAAAGAAAAACCCATAAACAATAGGTTTTTACTACTAGTAACCGCTTTTAACAATTCCCCATACTTTTCATTACTATAAAGAGCTTCGTAGCTGCTTCTACTAATAACAATTGATCCCGGATTAGCTGTATAACCATGAAGATGACAAATTCGCTTTTCATCAAACATATCTTGAGTACTAAAATCTAATTCCTTAAGTAAAATAGGAACTTCATCACTCTTTAAATGTTCATATAAAAGATTTTCATAGTTTGTTGTCAGATGAAGTTTGAATTTCATCTTCGCCAAATCAGAGTAATTGTGTAAGTTGTCATCTTTAACATGTTCTTTATTTCGTTTTATTAATGTCACTATCATTTTTTGAATATCTTGATCTGCTAATCTTGCATATTTCTTTATCTCATCAATTGCACCCCAATAATCATTACTCTCAAGATGCCAATCGACAACACTTCGTAGCATTACCTCTATATTGTCCTTAGCATATTTATCAGTAATAGCCCTTATTAAATCTCCCCATGTCGGTATTTTGAATGGCACTGATAACCCTGCTCCGATAAAAGGGACTACTTTATTATCATGGTAAGCATCTCTTAGTTGCTCTAAGTTACCATCCATGCGATCTCCTCTTTCTATATTCAACTCAATACGTTTTCTGAGTATATTTATATCTATTCTAACAAATAGTACCATTGTCATACAGTCAATATGGTTTAAAATAAAGCTGTTTTATATGTTACTTGCCTTAACGCTGTAAATCCGCATTTTGGGGACTAAATCCCATAAAGAAATTCATGAATTTATTGCAACGATAGTATTATTAAAAATTCATTATTAAACGAACATATATTCTCGTATAATATATAGAAAGGATTGAATTGTGCGGAGGGATTTACTATGATACGTGATCGTGGAAATGTTAAGTGGACAGCAATGATGCTGCCAGAACATGTTAAGGCACTACGAGCCTTTGATTCAGATCAAACAAAGAAAGAGAAACCTGAACTTGATGAAAAGCACCTCTCCCTAATGG
>NZ_JACZDW010000012.1:0-57139 GCF_015903875.1 Fictibacillus sp. 7GRE50 | reverse complement strand
TTACTGACGGAATTAATTCTTAATTCCTTACCTATTTCTTTTGTTCAGTTTTCAAAGAACTTTTTTCTTTTACCGCGTCACTCTCTTAAAGCAGCGACAAAAACTATCTTACCACATATCTTCTTTCGAAGCAACAACTTTTTTAAAAGTTTATGTTTGTTTTTGTCGAACGTTATGTAAGAAAAGCAACAACGTTTATTACTATATCAACGATACGGACGCCCGTCAACGCTTTTTTAAAGATTTTATTAAAAAACCTCTTTTCGTGTCGAAAAGAGGTTTGCTTTCTATAAGGAATACTTCTCTAAAAGATCGTTTTTCGTCTTCCATACTTGAACGGAAAGATCGACAAAATACTCTTGTGGATTCAATCTTCGTAAGTGCTGCGGCCAGAACAAACCAAGCTGTTCCTGATGATAGCGCCGAATTTCTTCTAGGTTCGGAAGGTCATACACAAGCTTTCCTTCTATATAAACGGGCTGTAGCAGTTCTTCGGCAATAAAGGAAGAAACAATCTTACTTTTGTATGTGTGCACTGGATCAAATAGTTTAATATCTTTTTCAGGAAGCACTTCATCATCCATCGCAATGTAATCCGCTTCTGCTTTTCCGTTTGAGTTGATGATACGGTAGACCTTTTTATATCCAGGTGTTGTGATTTTCTCTACATTAGAAGAAATTTTGATCGTAGGTACGAATTCTCCGTTTTCATATTTAGCTACAACTTTATAAACGCCTCCGAGTGCAGGCTGATCTGATGCTGTAATAAGCTGAGTACCAATTCCCCAAGAAGTGATTTTTGCACCTTGTGCTTTTAAATCTGAAATCACATCGTCGTCCAAGTCATTACTTGCTACGATCCCCACATCTGTTAGACCTGCTTTATCTAACATTTTCCGAGCCTGAATAGATAGGTATGCTAAATCACCACTGTCCAACCGTATACCTTTGAGTGATTTCCCAGCTTCCTTCATCTTTAATCCCACTTTTATCGCGTTCGGTACTCCGCTTTTTAACGTATTGTACGTATCAACCAGTAAAACGCTTTGATTAGGGAGAGCTTCTGCAAACCGTTCAAAAGCCTCTTCTTCTGTTTCGTGATCTTGGACCCACGCGTGTGCATGCGTTCCTTTTGTCGGAATACCGAAAAGTTTTCCGGCGCGCATGTTCGATGTGGCATCAAATCCGGCAATGTATGCGGCACGTGCACCCCATATTGCGGCATCAGCTTCCTGGGCACGACGTGTTCCAAACTCCATCAATTGATCATCTGGAGTGACATACCGAATCCGAGCCGCTTTCGTCGCGATTAAAGTTTGATAGTTCATGAAATTAAGCAGTGCTGTTTCCAACAAGTGCGCTTCAAACACACGGCACTTTATGCGAATTAACGGCTCATTCGGAAACACGACCGTTCCTTCTTTTACAGAGAATAATTCTCCCGAAAAGTTGAAGTTCTTTAACTCCTCTAAGAAAGATTCCTCATACTGCTCTTCTTGTGTTCTTAAATAGTCGATATCTTCCTCTTTAAAATGAAGATGCTCCAAATAATGAATGATCCGCTCAAGTCCCGCGAATACGGCATAACCGCTTTTAAATGGATTCTTTCGAAAGAACGCTTCAAATACGCGAATGTTGTTGTGCGTTCCGTTTTTCCAATGGGCGTACATCATATTAATCTGGTACTTATCTGTATGTAATGCTAAATCTTCATAGCTCATGTATGAGTCCCGCCTTTCTCTCTCTTCATTTTTCTCTATTTGGGTAGTTGTTAAACATAGTAAAAAGCCCGATAACCTAGAAGATCATCGGGCTACTTCTTATTCTGAGATGGAAAGACGCTTTTCAATCTCTTTTACTCCATTTTGATCGACAACGTAATCACCCATAAATTTCTCGCCATTTACGCCGTATACTTCTAAGTTTGATTTCCACTGATTATCCGCTGGACTAACACTCAGAACCACTTCGTATTCCTTAACATCCTTCAATTTGTTCATGCTTGAAGGTTTTTCAATGATTAATTTGTATGATCCGTCGGGATTAACATTAGTCACATCCGATAATCCTGAGACAATATAATTCGGAATATCCAAGCTCCCTTTCAATCTTGTACCCTCTAACAGATTTGACTTTCCTTCTATATAAAGATACTTATCATCTTTTTGAATGTCGGGTTCATCTAATCGAATTGTAGGAGCACCGTAATCTTCAGGCTTTTCCCATTCAGGCTTCTTTATTTTAGCAGAAGCATTCGATTCATCCTGAGGAATTTCAAGGGTTAAAAGTGTGATGTTCTGCTGCATATCTGATTCTTCTTGCAACCTGACAAACGGACCTTTCAATTTTTCACCGTTTTCTCCATAGTGATCTTTGATTGGTTGATTGTCGGAATGAGGATCAAACTCTATTTTAACTTCAATTAAACCTTCAGAGCTTTTTGGTATTTTTAAATCTGTTTCAAAAGTACCGTCTTCACTAACCTGTATTCGATCTGAACCACCAATTAAAGTATCTTCTACACTATCCATCGTAACTAATAGGTTAGAGTTTGAAATAAGATTCGTTTGACCTTTAACCGTAATCAGCTTCCCTTTACGATCTGCCTCTCCTTCAAACCATACTTCATATTCACCTTGGTCTTTAGGTGCTTTTGCTTTTTTATCTGTGACCTTAACAGATTCTTTTTCACTTTTACTCTCTTGTTCTTGCTTTTCTTTATTACCGCTTGTTGATTCGTTACTACTACACCCCGAAACCATTAGGGCAATGCTTGTAGTTATGAATAAAAACTTTAATTTAGTCAAGATTCAATCCCCTATTCTACTCTGGCATCTTCCGCGTATTCATCAATGAGTTTTAGTACTCTGTCTGTTTCTTGATTCAATTCTTCTTGTCTAGCATCATGTTTTTGAGAGGCATATTCTTTAAGAGTTTTATTTCTTTCCGAAATGAGATCGTCTAACTTCTCCAATTCCTCTTTAGACAACTTTTCTTTTTTATATAATTCCATTTTCACGCTTCGTAGCAACCCAAATTCATCTATAAGGCTATCCAAAATCTTTGAATACACTTTTCTCATAGAATGACCCTTACCCGAACTACTCCAATTTACGCTTGATGAATCCATCGATGAACTCCAGTTGATACTGGCATCATGCATCGCTTCAGACCAGTTGGAATCCACTTCATCAAACAATTCTTTTTGAGAAGAAACAGATTGGAATTCACCTCCACCTGCTTCTGCTACTGCTTTTAGCTGTTGTTGGCCTTCGTTATCTACATCAAAGCCAATAATGTTTACTTCTGCCTTGATGTTCGACTCGTGTAACTTTTTCGCCGCTTCTACAGGATTTCCGTCACATGTCTCAATTCCATCACTCACGATGTAAATGACGTTATTTCCCTCTTTTCCTTGTAGATCCTTTTCAGCCGCTTCAATGGAAGCTGCGAGCGGTGTCCAACCGGTTGGCTTGAATTTAGAGAGAGATTGTCGGAAAGTTCCTTCATTATATGCGCCTAAAGGGTACATAACTTCCGTACTTTCACATGAGACCTTCTTGTCTTTATCAGCGTTACTTCCTTTATGTCCATAGACGCGCAGCATGACGTTCGCGTCATCAGGCAATCCACCTGCAAACTTCTTCAACGCTTCTTTTGCCGCCGTCATTTTATCCGTTCCTGAAACCTTTCCTGCCATACTACCGCTTGCATCTAAAAGAATGGCAACATTAAGAGGACCTTCCTTCTTCTCCTCTCCGTCTTCACTTTCTTCTTGATACTTCTCATACGCCTCTACTTCTTCAAACGAAATGTCAAAGTCCTCTAACTCCTGAAACCCAGGCTGATGATTGGCAGCGAATCCAGCAACAATTCGGTTAAAGGCTTCCTCAGCCTTCATACCTTTAGGATAGTTCTTTGTGATTTTGTTAATCTCTTTATCAAGAGCATCACCTTCAAGATCTTTTACCTTTTCGTTATACTTACCTGCACCCTGTTTCACCATCTCTTCAGGATCAGTAGGCGCTTTTTCAACCGTCTCTTTTTTGGGTTCTTTTTTCTTTTCATCAGTATCCGATGCTGTTTTTTCGGTTGAGCATGCGGTTAATAGAAGAAGTAGAACGATAAAAATGACAGCAAATAAATTACTAGATTTGTTCATTTAATAACAAATTCCCTTCTTAGTAGTTTCTCTTATACCTTTTTTTCAAGGCCATGGGTATTAAACCCTTGCATAGTTGCATAACCAGCTTATAAAGATAATCTTTTAGCCAAAGATAGGACCAGACTTTTGATACCTTTTTTAATTTCTAAGCTGTGACAATAATGTTTTTTCGAACAAAATATCATTTTTGTCATCCGTATTTCGGTCTAATGCTTCTTGCCAATTAGAACGCTCGAAAAAAGGAATTTGATTACCTTGAGGATCTTTTTCAAATTCTATTAAACTTTTTCTTAATCCAGATTGATATTTTTCTTCCGTTAAAAATTTGAATACATCTTCCGCTTTTGCTGCTGTTTTTCTTTCATTACCACTTAGAGTCTTCAAAACTGTACTAAGTTCTTTAGAAATACGGACAAATTGTTTTTTTGCCACTATCTGAATATATAGATGCTTATACTGAAGAAGCGTAAATTCTTTCATTAACAATGTAATATTGTCTAATACAACTTGATCTAATATGGCTTCTTTCATCATATTATTAAAGATTTTCATAGCTTCTGGCCGTATTTCTTTAATTCTTTTATAACCGTTATCTAATTCTTGAATATTTTTAATAGCAGTCTCAATGTCATCTTTACTTGTTGTAACAAACGGTTTAATTTCATTTAAAAGATTTATCGTATCTTTTAAAATCGCTGTCGGTTTATTACTTTCTGCTTGTCCTTGTTCATAAAGACCAAACATATACGAGTTAAATGCAATAAACATTCTATACGGAGGAATTGCTTCATCTCTGGAGGCGACATCTCCATCCTCACGTAAAACTAAATAACCTTTTGTACTACCTAATTTGTTATAGGCCGCTACGCGAAAACGAGAGTCATTACAAATAACTGTATACTTTGCTATATCTATTTTTTCTAGGAAGCGTTTATACTGTTTAAAATTTGCTTCTATTGACATAATTCATCTCCTAAAGATTTGAAAGGGTCTTTGGCGAATTCGTAGGTATTTTTGTTACTTTTGTTCACCTAGCAATCAGAGTTGCTTCTATACGAGGCAAGTCCTTTGCCCCCTAACCATTAAACAATTAGTTTCTTAACATAGACAAAGCTTCAATTTCAAAGTCTTTATTGCTCCTCTTGTTTGTGATCTCAATAAACTTAGCTTCCCAATCGTTGGATTGGTCATAAAAAACCATCTTATTTCCTTGTTCATCTACCTCAAACTGTTTTAAGTTTTCATAGATATCATCTATATATTTTTTCCCACTTAGAAAACTGAAGATATCTAATGCTTTTTTTATATTCTCTTTATCTTTCCCACTACTGTTATAGTTTTTTAATTCTTGAGTTAATGCAGTAAAATCTTCTTTCATGCTAAGTTGTAAGTATAGATTCTTATATTGTTG
This sequence comes from Fictibacillus sp. 7GRE50, assembly GCF_015903875.1. Classification (NCBI taxonomy): domain Bacteria; kingdom Bacillati; phylum Bacillota; class Bacilli; order Caryophanales; family Fictibacillaceae; genus Fictibacillus; species Fictibacillus sp. 7GRE50. Next base: position 51,563 of record NZ_JACZDW010000012.1, on the reverse strand, counting down.
AATAGAAAATTCATTCATTAGATAGTCTACTTTATCTACATTTGATTTCTCTAACTCTCCTAGTTTAATCACTTCATCATATAATTTTAGTGCATCATCATGTAATGTCTTAAATCTTAAAAATCCATTATCTAGATTTGTAATTTTTGAAACAGCATTATTCACGTGAATTGAGTTAGATTGTACAAAAGGTTTAATTTTTTCTAATAAATTTATAGTGTCTTTAAATACTGCTGTAGGTTTATTCATTTCCTCTCTACCTTGATAAACAATGCCTGTGAGATATGAATTAAATTTTAAGAATAAGTAATAAGGGTCTATGGCTTCATCTCTTCGGCATTCCGTCCCATTGGCTTGTAATGCTAGATATCCTTTTGCCTTGCCAAATTTATTGTATACGCAAAATTTATAGAAACTATCATGAATAACAACATTGTATTTTGCTATTTCAATAGTCTCTAAGAACCGCTTATGTTTTTTAAAATTTGCTTCAATAGCCATGACTCATCTCCTTAACAAGTAAGTACTTTCCCTTGAAGCATTATTCTCCATGCACATTATTAAAAATCTTTATAAAATTTGAAATAGAAAACCAAACTTAACGGTGCGACTAGCCGTATATTAATAGATATAGAAGAACATAAACACGTCTCCATCGTTTTTATTTTTTGGATAAGTGCAAATAACCACACTAAACTAATTAGATGGATTTCTTAAAGTGTTTAAAGCTGCTAGAGCATCTTCGGATTGCTCAATAATTACATCTTTGGATATCATAATTTTGATACTCTCCATTTCATCCGATCCAATGGTTTGACTTGTTCTCATGTGGTTTTTATATGGAAAAAGTTGGATAATAATAGGAATTAACTTTAAATTATAAGAAAACTTTTTAGTCCAAATATATTTAAACACCCGAGCTCTATCTTCTTCTGTTTCTAACTGCACTTCATTCTGTTTAAAAGCAGACCTAACCATACTTTCATTGTATTTACGCATTTATATACAGTCATCCATTGTGACAAGTTCTAAATCATTCGTTTTTGAAGCCAACTCAAAACTTTTTCCTACTACAAACTCTATATTTTTCTGTTCTTTAATAATCTCATCTGCACATTCTTTGAAATTGGTAAGGCTCTTAATAACCTCTTGTGGTGCTTGTTGATGAATAGTTGAAGAAAGTTTCGTTAAAATTCGGCACAGCTTTTGATAGCGTTGTAAAGTACCACTTTCAACCCATTCAAGTCCAAATTCAGTAATGTTTTCAAATGAAGTGTTATAAACCAATCCGTATACAAAAGCTTTTTTTACTTGATTAATAGGTAAAACCGCTCCATCTTCTCTTACTATTAACTGTCCTCGTTTAGTTGAGAATTTAAAATTATAGTATCTATCGCCTTCAATATCTAGTAAGGAAGGAAAAACATGAATTTGTTTATTATTCTCCTGAAATCCTTTGGCAATATTTAATATATGGTCCGGCAAACTCTTAATTGTTATCATTAATTCTTAAAATTCCACCTCTTTTTTGGTATGTGTTTTCTGAAACTCTGCTGGTTTTGGATCAAAGTATTCCATGGTGAACTTTGGAACGAACTTGTTGTTCTGCAGATAACCTGATCCCCATGTTGGATCCATCGTTAACCAGCGTCCGTCCACCTTTGTCTCTACCCACGCATGATTCTGCCCAGCAAACCCTGTTACCATCTGCGCTGCCATACCACTTGCACGTAAAAGAGCAATCGCTAAATACGCAAAGTCCTGACAAACGCCTTCTTTTTCGTCCAACGTTTTTAACGCACTGTCATCAAACTCAAACGTTCGATTGTTTAGCTTGCCTACATCATAGCTCACGTTTTTTGCGACATACTCGTATACTGCTAGTGCTTTTTCTTTATCAGTCTTTTTATTTTTCGTTAGTTGCGCTGCTAATTTCTTAATCTCAGGAGCATCCGACTGAATACCTCTAGATGGCAAGGTGAATCTTTGATCACTCGTGTTTGTATTCTCAACCGCGAAATTTGCTACACCAACAAAGTACTGCATATATCCGTTCGTTTTTTGGAATTCTGGTGCCATTAAAGACACTTCGTATTTCCCAGGTCCAAAACGGAGGAAAAACTCTCCCTCAAACTTATTGTTTTTAACTGGAATCGCGTACATCGCTTTTAGGTCGTCTTTCTCTGTCTGAACAAAAACGACATTCGTCTTGTTTGCATCCTCACCTTTTGGATCAATTCTTCCTTTAATCTTGTATGTCAGATCCGCTTTTTCACCGCCTACTTCTGGGGACTCAAGTTTGAAGCCTTTTTCCTCATAAGCAGAGGAATACTTCACAGGTTCAAAGGATTCACTAGATAAATTTTTTACATATAAGTGAGCCGCATCTGTAAAAAAGTCGGTTGATCCTTCTTTAGGCGTCATGATCTGTACCTCATGAACACCCGCACCATAATAAAGAGGGATTTTATGTGCGAACTTTCCATTCTCAACCGGAATCATAATTTTAGTAGATTCACTTTCTTTCTTAAGCTCAACCATAAGCTGTTCAACACTAGAATCAGCAACCTCACCCTCTAGCTCAAAAGACCCATCTCTTTCCATATACCCATTTATGGAATTTTTTAACTTTAAATCATTTTGAAATGCGTTCTTCGTATAAGCAATATCTCTCTTAATCTCAGGGTTTACGTTCTCTACATCAAATGAGGCAATATCATAATAGTAATCTTCAGCCGAATCGCTCGGTACACTCACTTTGACAGAATAATTTCCCTTCCCATTAAACAGCTGAATCTTCTGTTCAAACTTGCCTTCCTTCAAAGGAGCGTAATAGCTGAAGTCGCGACCGTTCGGCCCATCTTCATCACTTCTTACTTTGATCCATACATGGTCTGACTTGAAACTGTTATACTTTTTCGCCTTACCTTTAATAAGTACAGTCGAGTTTGCCGTAAACTCTTTGTACTTAGGGCTCGATAACGTCGCTTCCACTTCTTCTGCGTATGGAAGAAGTTCTAACTTCTCTAATTTATCCTCATTGTTCGCTTTTTCAGCAAGTGTCGTGTACTTGTCTTTTTTCTCTTCTTGTTCAGGTTTGGCAGATGGGTTTTGGTCTGATGTACAGGCGGTTAGTGTCAAAACCATGAGAAGCAGAAGAGAATTGGTTAGTTTGTTTTTCATTTGTTGCACTCCTTTGTTAAATATTTTTACCTAATACGTTTCATACTTTCTTCTTTTCTTTCAAGAAGTCCCAAATGGTTACTTCTAACACTCGGAAGCGCGACAGCAATGGGTACCAAACCATAAAAAAGGGAGGTATAACCTTGTTTAAAAAGGTAAAAGGAAATTGGTCCTATTGCTCCGTAAAATATAATAAAGAGATACAGATAGTTCTTTCTCCATCTATCTACTTTGCTTATCACTTCTCACACTCCTATTTAATTTCTTCTATTTTGTAGTTAAAAAGAAAAGAGATGGGATTTCCATCTCTTTTGCAAATCCTATAGTGTAATAAATATTACGAATTTAGGTTGAAATAGTTTCTAATTACGTAACTTGGCATCAAACCTGCAAATTAATTCCTTAGCATGGTGAGGATATCATTTTTAAAGTTGTTTTCCATCTTTTCATTGATATTTGAATTAAGCTTCTCTTTCCAATGTTCATGATCTTCGGTATAAAAAGAGGTTTGTTTTCCATGAATATTTGTTTCAAATTCAATTATACTTTTCTTTAAATTGGTCTGGTATTCATCTTCAACCAAATACCTTAACAATTTTTGCATTTCCTTAATTTGTTTTTTTACCTGGTTATCTTTAATATCCTTATTGCTTATCTCATTAAGAATGGATGTGTATGTTTCTTTCAATCCAATCTGCAGATATAGGTGTTCATATTGTCTTTCAGTAAATTCCGTCATTAAATCAGAAATTCGATTTGTAATTTTTTTATCTAATGTGCTCTTTGCCTTTACTTCATTATTAAATACTCGTTTAACCTCTTCGTAAATTCCTCTTAATCTGTTAAATCCTTTATCCAATTTCTCTAACACAGAAATAGCATGTGTTACCTCATCTTTAATTCTATGGTTCTTGGTTAAAGAAAACTGCAAAAGTTTTATAGTTTCTTGAAATGCCCCTGTAGGTTTATTTTTCTCTTCTAATCCAACAGTTGTAAAACTAAGCATATATGAATTAAATACCATAAACATTCTAAAAGGCTGTATTGATTGATCTCTTGCACATACACTTCCATCTTTATTTAAAATTAAGTACCCTTTTGTTTGTCCAAATCTTAAATAACCTATTACACTATAATATTTATCTTCACAAGCAATTAAATAGTTCGTCTTATCAATTGTCTCGAGAAATTTTTTGTGTTTTTTCACGTTATTTTCTATCGTTATTTCCTCTCCTTTAAAAAAATCCTATTTCCTAATTATATTTTGCTCCTTTTCACGAATATTGTTTATATGATTTTTCTTCATCATAGGCAGACCTAAAGCGATACCCAACATGGCATACGGAAACCCTTCACTTCCACCTAACCACATGAAGAGATTGTAAGGAACATAAATCCCATAAATAAAGATGTACATCATCATATAAAAACGACGCCATTTCTTTTCACTTTTTGACATCAAATTCCTCCTAGCTAATCTTCTAATTAAGGTTATATTTCTCGTTTATATCCCTCTTCATTTGTTCAAACGTTTTTTCGTTCATGGAATTCAAATAATTTTCTACTTCTAGACCTGATTTCTCAATAAACTCATTTAATTTCTCTTCTTTTTCTTCTAGAATTTCTCTTTGATCTCTCGTTATATAATCCTCATTCGAAAGATAGGTAATTGAGCCGCTAATATTAATAGATAGCTTTCTTTTTTTACTGTCCCATTCATTAGTAAAACCAAGAGCCTCAAAATAACGCTCTACTTTTATGGCATCCGCTTCTCTAAGAGAATCTTTCTTCCACTGTTCCCAACGTTTTGCTATTTCTTCAACTCGCTCAAATTCTTTTTTTAACTGAGTTTGATCGTTAATATCTGTATAGATTCCACCAGCTGCGGCAGCTACGTCTTTTAACTGTTTTTGCCCTTTCCCATCAACATTAAAGCCGATAACGTTAACGATCGGAGAAATATTAGAATCTACTAATTTCTTAGCTGCTGTAACAGGATCACCCTCACATGTTTCAATACCGTCACTCACTAGAAATACAATATTGTTATTCTTATCTGCTGGATATTTCGCTAAATCTTTTTGTGCCTCTTCTAACGCTAATGTGATTGGCGTCCATCCTTTAGGCTGAAATTGATTCAGCGCTTTATCAAACTCAGCCGCATTATAAGATGCTATAGGATACACTAGATCTGAGCTTTCGCAAGACAGTTTTTTATCCGAGTCCGATCCACTCCCTTTATGGCCATATACTCGCAATCCCACGTTCGCTTTATCAGGTAAAGATTGTACGAAGTTATCAATAGCTTCTTTGGCTAATTCCATTTGAGTTTTACCTTTCACCTTCTTAGCCATAGAACCGCTTGCATCTAATATAATTTCCACATTATAATTTTCTTTAAATTGAAATTTAGGGTCTTCAATTTCCGGGCTACCGAACGAATACAACTTCCACTTGTCAACAAGAGTAGCCGGATCTGTAAAGCCATTCCAATAGAGGGCTACAAGGTTATTGAAATACAAATCTAAGGTCTCGTCACTTGCGTTCTCATCCAGTTTAGGCATGTATTTTAAAAGCTCTTCTTTTACACCACTTGTAGTATCATATACTTCTTTTCCAGCAAATTTTCCATTTGGATATGCAAAAACCTCATTAATAGAAGTAGGAGCTGGGGGAATTTCCTTTTTTAATTTACTATCAGATTCTACCTTTTCGGGTTTACTTTCTTTTTTCGTTTCTTGCTTAACTTCCTTTTTTGAGTCTGCAGGTTCATTTACTTCTTCTGAGTTGGCGCATGCCGTAAATAGGATGAGTAAAAGTAGAAAATAAGACAACATATGCGTATTTCTAGACCTCATGGAATATTCCACCTTATTTTTTTATAAAAAAAGAGATGTATTAACATCTCTTTTTAGATACTTTCTTCTTCTTTTCGTTCAATCGTTCGTAAATGATTTCGTCTAATAGTAGGAAGTGCAACAGCAACTGGAACCAATGCATAAAAAAAGGAAGTATTCCCTTGTGTATAAAAATAGTAAGCAATTGGCCAAATTATTATATAAAATACAATAAAGAGATATAGATAATTCTTTTTCCATTTCAATAAGTTACTAGCCACAGCCACTAATCCACCCCTTCTTTAATAAATGGCCTTTCTTCTGAAATCTCCAATATTTCTGGAATGAATTTCATCGTCGCTACCATGTATCCATTCATGATATAAATAAGAAATTGAGAATATAAAGAAAGGAAGAATTACTGCATTTCCTAACATAATAAATAAATTTAATACAATAAATGAATTACTTGTAAAAAGAGCTAAAAAATACGAAACATAACTAATTAAAAAATCCAAAACCATAAAGATTAAAATCAGCATAAACAATCTTGTGAAATTCTGCTTTGCAAATCTTATAGATTGTTTAACAGCTTTCCACCATGTCTTATTTTCAATAACTGTTGCTTGAGGTATAGCAATCAGAAATACCATTAATATAATGCCTGGAACAATAAATAAAATTGCTCCTGCTAGTATAATAACTGCACAGATAATACTTAGTAGGTAGATCATAAAACCTTTTTGAAGTGATAATCCATATATGTGTCCAACTCTATACTCTTCATCTTGAATATCTAACTGAAATAAAGAAATAAAGGGTAATTGTATTAAAGAAAAAGTTATAACAGTAAAAAACAACTGAACCATCGTTTCCCACAAACGAATTTCAAAAATAGAAAACGGTAAAGCAATAAGGTTTGTGAAAAAAGTAAATAGTACTTGCAAAGGGATTATTATGGTAAATCCAAGTAAAATAATTTTCTTTATATTTAACTTGTACATATATAATGATTTTAAAATTATATTTTTCAACTTTACACCTACGTTCTTGGGTTTTTATACTGAGCTAACACTTCCCCTACATTCGGATGTTCTTCTAGAGGTACGTCTTCAGACCAAACATAATCCATATCTAACACTTCTTTTCCTATACTAGACTCACTACTTATCATAAATTTCTTAAATGGACTGAGTTGAAGATTGTAAAAGGCTAACTTAGGATCTTTAAGAAACGATTGATTGGATAAAAAATCAAATATTTTTTGACGGTCCTCTTCGGTTTCAATTTGAATAGTATTCTGCTGATGTGCTGCTCTCACCATTTTAAGAGTTAAAGAACGTAGCTCATTAAAATCTTCTTTGGTAACTATTCCGCTCTTATTGGTTGATTGTACTTTTTCTATACCGTTTTTTACAGCTTGTTCAATTTCTATTTGAAGAGATATTATAGTTCTTGCTGTATAGATAAATTGATCTATGGATTGCAAAATACTTTCATCGTTTGAAGCATTAGTTAGTTCATCTTTTATATTTAAAAGAATTTTCTCTAATTTCATATAATTTTTCTTTGTTTTCGCTTTAACCCATTTTCGGCCATTTAAAATACTTAAAAGACCAACATAATAACTATTTGCCAATAAAGCCACATATTTAATTTCTTCCAATGATTTAATTTGCCCATCTTCATCAATAATTAACTTCTCTGCTGAGGGATTGAATGTAAAGTAGTAGTATTTTTTGTTATCAACAAGAAACGCCGAAGGATAAACATCAGGCTTTTCCTTTTGTTTATTAAATTCATTTAAAGATTGATCAATTCTTGAAGGTAATGTATTTATTGATAACATATTATCTCCTAACTAAACCATCCGGCAATTTCTCCAGTAACTTTAGATACTCCTTTTACAATTCCCTTTCCAGCTTTCACCGCTGTTCCAACAGGATCTTTGATTGCTTTAACTATCGTTTTACGATGCTCATAAATTTTAGAACCTGCCCATAAAGCGCCTCCAACAACAGCTAAACCTGTAGCGACAGGTGCTCCAAATCCAGTAGCGGAAGCAATAACCGCTCCAGACATTAAAGTTTCTCCTAAAGCACCAATACCCTCCGCAATTTTCCCTTTAGAAAAACTATTCACCATTTCAGTACCAGATATCCCTACATTAACAACAGCAAATGGTAATGCAATTTTACCAAGAAAAGTTGTTTTGTTAATCTCCATTGGCTTTGAAACATCACTTATAAAGCTACCAAAGTTTTTAACTTTATTTAGATTAGATGCTTGATTAAACGACAAATTATTGACCGTTTTCATTAATTCATAACTTGACTTAATCTCAGTGGGTGTTTTCAAAAAATTTGAAACAGCTTTATAATTATCGTAACCAGTCATGGAGTCTAGAGCAAATTTTGCAGCTTGGCCTGCTTCAGTATCTGTATCAACCATTTCACCTAAAGCTGCTCTTAACGCTTTATTACTAAAATCAGAAAAGTTTGCCTTTCTCCAATCAATTTGGCTAAAATCATTTGCACCATCTGCTGCTCCAGTCTCAAGACCACTCATGATAAAATCTTTCAAAACCCATTTCCCAGACTTATATAGGGGACTATCTGTAAAGGAATCGTTTTTAGAATTATTGTCCGATGATGCTGAATTACCACCTTCAACCTCTTGGGGATTTTCCGAAGTATTTCCTTCTTCATCAGTAGGAACATCGCTATTCTCTGGACTTGTTCCTGGTTTTGTATTTGGATTCACATTTCCATTGTCAGGGTTTGCCCATGGACTATTAGGGTCAATCCCATCCCCACTTCCAGGTTTTAGAGGACTCCCTGGAATGATTGGAGAACCTGGTTGAATTGGAGACCCGGGGGTTATAGGTGTACCTGGCTGTATAGATTCACCAGGTATAATTGGGCTACCGGGAGTAATTGCTGAACCAGGTGTAATAGGCTTTCCGGGTGTAATAGGCTTTCCAGGTGTAATAGATTCACCAGCTAAAGCAATAAGAGGAAATGTATGTAAAATCAATATCGTAAATGCTGTTATAGCGGCAAACTTCGAAACCAATCTTTTTATTCTCACTCTTCCCACCTCCTGTTAATTAAAAATCTAAGGGTATTTCTCGGTCACTCCAACCGTTTAAATACTTTACAAAAGGTACTTCTGGGCCTTGCCCGGTTTTACTTATTTCTTTTAAACTCTTTTCAAAAAAACCTTGAAAGCTTGTAAGTTTTGAATCAGCCTCAGCATCAACCTCAATACGTTCATCGGAATTAAAATATTTTATGGAGGCATTGTTATCTTTTGCACCATTACTTATAATATTTTGGCTAGCTACAGATTGTATGGCAAAGATTGTGTCTGTTTTTTCTAAATGACTTTTCACTAAATCATGTAATTCTTTATTCTGAGGAATTTCTTCACTTAAAACTTCATTTATTGCAATAATCTGCGCTTCAGAATCTGTTATATTTGCATCTGATGAACGAATTTCTAGCTTTCTCTTTTCTATAATATCTTTTAAAGATTTTAGTCCATGACTTGCAAAAAATAGAGGGCCATGTATAGGATGACTATCAAAATCACTAACAGCTTCATTCACAGCATCATAGACTACATCCGTAGCTGCCAAACTCGCATGTTCTGCTGCATTTGTTGCTTGTTCGCTGGCAAAAAAAACCTTTGAAATATTAATGACAAAGAAAAATAGCAGAGCAGTTAGACCTAAAAGCCAAATTAAATAAAACGTTGCATTCCCACGTTCATTATTCATAACTAATCACTCTGCTATCTGTTGATAATTCGAAAGGGATCCAAAAAAAGTCTTTACTTCTCCATTCATCGGGTATGAAAACTAATCCCAATTCTACATTTATGGTAGCTGTGAAATCACCATTAGTATCTACAGGTGAAAAATTGACAGATTGAAAGTTTACTAATTTTCCACCACCAACAATTTGACTTGCTTGATTAACAGCTTCATCTTGTGTCCCACCTGTTGAAATTACTTTTGCAGCTTCGTTCATTGCCGACTGAGTAGATAACACTGCGTACCCAAATGCAACAGCCTGCCATAAGAGCATTAATAGTAAGAAGTAAAAAGGTAATATTCCTAAAAATTCAAAGGATATTGCTCCTTTTTGATTATTCTTTTTTTGAATTAAAGCGAAAGTTTTTTTCATTTATTGCAGCCCCTAGATCTTCATCCTATTTAGGTTTGTTCTCTTCTGCTAACTTCTCCAATTCCTTTTGCGCATCTTCTAAGTTACCTTCATTTATTGAATCCAATTGTTTTTCAATATCTTGTCTATATTTTTTCATTGTTTCAAAACGGTCAATACGTTTATTGTCTAAATATCTCCAGCTTTTTTTACTAATTTCCCCTTCATCTCTTAAATGTCTGATAGTATACCTGTAATTGTTATTTTCTCTTATATATGCTTCTGCAAAATCATTTGAAAAATAGAGGATATCAAACTTCTGATCAATGAATTGGCTTTTTGCATCTCGATCAGCACTTTCTTTCCAATCATTCCAAAGCTCAGCTATTTGCTTAGCTTTATCTAACTCCTGGTTTAATTGTTCAGCATTGTTTACAGAAGCATAAGTTCCTTTAGATGCTTTTGCAATATCCATTAATTGTTTTTGACCTTTACTATCGATATCAAAACCTAGAATATTAACGATTGGCTCAATATTAGAATTGGCTATGGATTGACCAGCTTTAACTGGATCATCATCACATGTTGCAATGCCATCACTAACTAGATAAATAATATTTGTATTTGTTGCACTATCAAAAGTACTTAAATCTTTTTTAGCTTCATTTAATGCTAATGCAATAGGAGTCCAACCAGCAGGTTTAAATTTATTTAAAGAATTACTAAAATCCGCATCGTCAAATTTTTGCAAGGAATAAACCAACTCAGAGCTACCACAAGATAATGCTTTATCACTGTCGTTGCCGCTACCTTTATGGCCGTAGACTCTTAATGCTACATTTGCGTTACTAGGTAGTTTAGAAGCAAACTCTTTAATAGAATCTTTTGCAAGCTCCATTTTGGTTTTATTTCCTATCTTAGCAGCCATACTTCCACTTGCATCTAAAATGATCTCAACATTTAAATTTTCTTTAAAATGATATCTTTCATCATCAAGTTCGGGATTTCCAAAAGACTGTAGTTTTATTCCTTCAAGCACTTGATCTGGACTTGGATAATCTTCGTGATATAAAGAGACCATTTTTGCCCAGTATTGATCTAACATCTCTTCGTTTGTAGTATCATCTAATTTCGGAAAGTCTTTGAAGGTTTCTAATACTCGATTCTTATCAGTATCATTTGCTCTAAAATCTAACCCAGCAAATTGACCTGTTGGATAAGTCAATATTTCCTCTAAATTCCCTGAAGGTTTGGAAGCATCACTTATACTATTAAAATCTCCCTTACTTGAATCATCTTCAGCTTTATCATCATTTGAAACAGATGATTCTTTTGTTTGCTTAATCTGACCCTTACTTTCATCATTTGAACATGCCACTAATGATATTGTTAATAATAAGATTATTACCGCGATGATGAAAATATTATTTGGTTTCATAGCTGTCTAAAGACTCCCTCCATTTAGTTAACAGGCAAGTGAAGAAAAACATCTTCACTTGCCTGGTTATGTTTATTTACCTCCAACTTGATCTTCAATAGAGCTTATGATCCCTTCCAATACAGCCTCAATACGGCCTTTACCAGCTCCACCTAAGAAAGTTGATGCTATGCCTACTACCATTATTAATAATGCTGCAATTCCAAGCCACTCCAAAGATTGAGCACCTTTTTGATTTTTTAAAGCCTCTTGAACTCTTAAATAAAGTGCAATACTTAACTTTTGCATAGTAATTTCCTCCTAGTTGTTTTTTATATTTACTTTTAAGCAAAAAACTTAAAAGTTGAAACTATGTTTACTTTTGAAAAACTCCTAATATGTTGTTATCTCCCATGAACATGTTCATGATCATCAATCCACCAATTAAGAATATTGCAGTTGGCATGACTATGAAAGTTGTAATTAGTGTTATCTTTGGAGAAGCTTTAGCCGCTTTTTCTTTTACTTGTTCTTGCCTTATTGTTCGCATGTCCTCTGCTTGAATTTTAAAAGTCGTAGCAACTGGCACACCTAGAGTCATCCCTTGAATAAGCGACTTAATTAACGTTTGAAATTCCGGGTTATCATTTCTAGCTAGTAAATTTCGATACGCTTTTTCACGTTCAACGCCTAAATCAATTTCCTGATTAAAACGGCCAAATTCTTCTCGCAAAGGACCTGAAAAAAATTTAACTACTTCTCTTAATGCCTGATCTAATCCTATTCCAGCTTGTAAGCTAACACTTACAGTATCCAAAAAATCAGGCAAGTCATACCTTAGGTTATCTTGTCTTTGCTTTGCTTTTTGTTTTAACCAGATAATCGGCATGAAGTAACCCCCAACAGGTAATAGAACTATGCCAAAGTTCGATAATGGTAGACCTAGTAGTAATGAAGTTGTACCTATACCAAATCCAATCAAGGCAAATACTATTTTTAACCCTTGAAATCTTTCAACTGTTAAATCAAGCGGATAACTAGATTTTTTTAACCAATCTTCTACTTCATGTGATTCACTAAATAAGTCAATTCTTTGACCAATTGCAGAAAAATCATCAGCTTGTTTAGTTAATTTCTTTATTACTTTTACTAACACTGTATCTTTCTTTCTTAGATGTTGTTCTTCATAAAAAATAGATTCTTTAATATGTGTTTGTATTAAAGCTTTTTTATTTCTAAATTGATACCAACTATATAGGCCAATAATTAGAAATAGCCAACAAAATAAAATTGCTAATAAAATGAGAGTATCCATAATTACACCTTTATATTTGTTACTTTTCTAACAAGAATAAAAGTAATGCCTGTCCCTATAATAAAAATTGTCCCAAGTATAATACCAGGAATACTAGAAAGTGGTTCGAGAAATCCATCAACTATTTGATTCATAATAAGCAATAACAATATGGGTAAAGCTGGCACAAAATATGAAATATATCTTTGTTCAGCAGTCATTGTTTTAATCGTTTGATTTAGTATTTTTCTTTCTTCTAAAGTGTTAGCCATCTCATCAAGTATCGAAAAAAGATTACCGCCTGATTTTTTCTGAATTAATAATGTCGCAATAAATAATTGAAATTCTCTCGAGGGAATTCTATCCTGCAAATCACGCATAGCTTTGTCAAAATCAACACCCAGCCTAAGTTCACTTGCAACTCTTGAAAATTCCTCTCTAGCAGGAGAAGCAGCCTCTCTAGCTATCATTTCTATACCCTGATTAATAGTCATTCCGGCTCTGGCGGAGTTTCCTAATAAGCGACACACTTCAGAAAGTTGACTGTTCAACCGTTCGTAATAACGATTTTGTCTTATTAAAAATAATAGCCAATAGGTAAGGCCTGCAGTAAATATTCCTAATAGAAAACTAATAAGCAAAGGTACATCAAATAAGTTTGTAAATATTACCGTTATTCCTAAACAACCAACAATTAGAGCTCCAAGTAACTCTGATGCAGTTAACGAAACACTAGCTTTTTGCAATTTATCATTCAATGGTTTAGCCAGTTCTGTCTGATCAAATTTGTTTCCCCAAACAACAATCTTGCTTTTTCTTTTTTGAGTTGGAAAATACTTCGAGACCTTTTGTCTCCAATCTTTTTTGTGTGATCTAAATCCTAAATATTGATAGAAGCCGATGATAAAAAGAATAACAGAAAAACTAAACAGAATAGACGGTATCATTCGACATAACCTCCTTTGGCCAAAACAGAGATTCATCAATATTTATTCCAAACACCTTAAGCCTTTCTAAACACTTAGGTACATTTCCTGTTGGCGTGAAATATCCTAGTACCTTACCGTTTTCACCCATGCCAGTTCGATTAAATTTAAAAATTTCTTTCATCTGAACCTTTTCGTTTTCATCTTTAAATACTTCTGCAATAGATACAATCTTACGTTTACCATCAGACAAACGCTCACCTTGAACGATAAAATCCAGAGCTCCTACAATATATTCTCTTATGACTTCAGAAGGTAAATCCATTCCGGACATGATAACCATACCTTCAACACGACTTAGAGCATCGAATGGTGAATTAGCATGGACGGTCGTCATTGATCCTTCATGACCTGTATTCATGGCTTGGAGCATATCAAAAGCCTCGGATCCCCTAACCTCACCTACAATTATTCGATCTGGACGCATACGCAGAGCATTTTTAACTAGTTGCCTAATGGTAATCTCACCTGAACCTTCAACGTTTGGAGGTCTTGCTTCCATTCCTACTACACTTGCTCTATCAAGTTTGAGTTCTGCAGAATCCTCGATTGTTATAACACGTTCTGAAGGGGGTATTGCTCTTGCAAGCGCATTAAGAAGTGTAGTTTTTCCACTTCCAGTACCTCCAGAAATTAAGACATTTAATTTTGCTTTAATAATTGCTTGTAAAAAAGTAGACATCGACTCATCCATAGAATGAAAATCAATCAAATCTTCCATCTTAAATGGGTCTTTTCTAAATTTTCGAATTGAAACCAAAGTACCATTTAAACTTACCGGAGGAATAACAGCATTTACACGACTTCCATCATGAAGTCTAGCATCAACCATTGGAGAACTCTCATCAATTCTTCGACCGAGTGGAGCAACAACTCTATCTACAATGTGCCTCACATGATTTTCATCTTTAAATTGAATATTGGTTTTTTTTAATTGTCCGTTCTTCTCGATAAATATTTCCTTATGTCCATTAATAAGAATCTCCGTAATATCTGGATCATTTAATAACGGTTCCAAAGGTCCAAAACCTACTGATTCATCTATTAATCTAATAAGCAAAGCTTCTTTATCATGCCTTGGAATAATAACCTTCTCTTCAGACATGAATGAACTTACAAGCTTTTCAATTGATAGCCTCATTTCTCCTCTACTTAAACTTGTAAGTTGTTCTAGATTAGTCTCATGTAATAAACGCCCTTTATAATGTTCGACAAGCTTGTCAATATATGGGTTAGAATAAGTGTTGTTTATATTGGTTTTTTTTAGAGAAGGTAAATCCTTTTCACGGTTAAAAATCGACATATTTTACCTCCTTCCTTATTTTTGAAAATTAATTTAGATTTGATAAAACCCATTTTTTAATATCTTTAGCAGGTTGAGATAGCTTCTTTTCATTAGGAACTTTTTGAAGTGGCAAACCTTTATTAATTAAAGGTTGAACTGTTTTTTTGTCATAACGTATATCTGTTATGACCGGTGCAGTTACAAGGTCCTTAATATCTGTTACGGATATCTCATTTTCTTTACCGGTTTTATTTACAATAATTTGGAGCCTTTCATTTACATCTATTCCAAGCCTTTGGAACAATTGTTCTGCATCTTTAAATGCTCTTAAAGAAGGTGTATCTAAATTTAATATATAATTAATAACATCAGATTCTTCTAGGGCAATATACGTTTTGTCGTCAATATATGAAGGAAGATCTAAAATCACAAAATCATAATTTCTTCTACATGCTCGAATTAATTTAGCTATAAAGTCCTGTGTTATTCCTTCCGCTGTTTCTGCATCTTTAGGGCTTAAAAGAATTTCTAGCTTTGAATGATTTTCCTTTTCACTAACATTTTGTATATGAGATTCAGTTAGCTCTTCTATAACTGGAGTTAAATCAATTAGTGAACGTGTGCTTTCAATACTAAGATAAGTTTCGATCCCTCCAAATTGAAGATTAAGATCTATCAAGAGCACCTGTGCAGTTGATTCTAATTTAAGTGTCTGAGCGAAAGAAGATGCCACAAACGTTTTACCGCTACCTCCCTTTGCACTGTAAAAAGAGATGACTTGTCCCCTGCCTCTTTTAAATGAAGTGTTATGACTCTCTTGTACACCAGTTTCATTCGTTTCTAATCTCTTAATAATGGCTTGGAGTCTTTTCTCAAATAAAGAAATTTCATCTGGAATAACAAAATAGTCAACCGCTCCAGCGCGAATTACATCTCGCAATAAAATAAAGTCTTGTGTTTCTGTTAAAAACAGGATAGGTATTGAATTATCTGCATTAATACTTTGAACCAATTCAACAGTAGAATCATCTGTTTTTATGACGATAATAATATCAGGTGCTGATCTATCAAGTTCTTTAAAAACTTCATGAGAATTTACGGTATCTACTTTTATAAAATGTTCTGAAAGAAAATGAATCTGATCTGTTAACTCCGAATTATCACTAACAATTAATAACTTCCGATCTTGAAGCATTTTTCGTCCTCCATTGTATAACGATCTTTTCTAGTTTTTTACTGGCTGTTCTGCTGGCTTTGTTGGTTGTTGAGCAGGCTTATCTTTCGTCTCTTTAGTATTTGGAGCCTTTTGCTCTTGTTGAACTGGTGGAGCTTTAGGTGCTTCTTTACTAGGTTCATTTGCTTCAGGAGATTTGTTAACTGCTTGTCCAACATTAGCTTTTATTACACGAACACTATCAGAATAGTTTTGTATATGAACTAATTTAGATGTGTCTTCTATAGATACTTCTAGTGCCACTCCGTAAAACTGCTTTTTGTCTGTTCTATAAGCCCTACTTACCTTAACGTCTGACATAAAGATTTCAGTTTTCGGCTTACCTTCTAGTTGTTGAGAAACTATAATATCAACTCGATCAAGTGCCTCAACTTCTTCATCGAAACGAACTTTATCTGACGCATAAAGCATTACTAATCTGTTGTCCTCATTCAAAACACTGGAAGTTTGTTTTAACATGTTTTTTGTAATAATATCACCTTTGGTCAATGGTACCGTGGCAACCTTATCCACTAAGTCTTTCCGTTCTGTGATGTGAGAAGCTGTAATATACCTATTGGGTATTTCCTCAGTAGTTACGTCATCAGGAGTTAATAATTCACGGGATGGAACGTTTTCTTTTGCCACATAAATTTTTGTCATGCCACCTAAATCAGCATTAAGTTGTCGTACTTTTTGAAGTACTAAAAAACCTGCGATGAGTGCTAGAAGAATTGCTAGAGTTATAAAGATAAATGCTCGACGTTTTGACTCAATCATTGTTTCATATACCTACTTCCTACAAAAATGTACTTAAATCATAACTTTAATATAATTTGTCATATCTTCTGTTTTTTTCTATGCCAAAACTATCACATATTTTCCAAGAGCGTCAACCCCTCTAAATCCTTGGCTTATAAAGGTTTATAGCACTTATCCACAACCTTCTTACTATCCTCCTTCAAACTTCGACTCTTTTCGACAACCCTACAAAATAACTATACTAGGAATATAATCACAGTTATAATACATAAATAACCATTAATTCTAAAATTTAATTTCCACAAAATTTACATTCTAAAACCTAAAAAGCCCATATTGCAAGAGTTTCATACTTTTGAACTAAACATTAACTACTAGGAATAAAGACTTAAATCTTAAAAAGCCGCGTAAACATATGTTTACGCGGCTTTTTAAAACAAGTTTTAATTGTATTCACCAATTCCAACAGTATACTGGGTTCGCATATCATTACAAAATCTATTTAAGTTCGCCAATCCATTTCCACGAATACTCATCATAATATTTAGGTCCGGTGTATGAATCAATCATCATTTTCTCACCAGGCTTAAGTGTTATCTTTTCAGTTGTAATTTCCCCGACTTTTTCTTTATCATCTTTTACTGTTATAAGAACTTTTCCAGTAAAGGTTACTTTTTTATTAAAATTTGATACGTACACTTCATAATATTTCTTTTTATTAATACTATATGTTCTTACCGCTAAGTTTAAGTTTTTATAGCTTTCTTGATTGGAAACCCCGTTTTCTTTATAATTCATTTCCATTTCACTAAGTGCACTTTTCTCTCTCTGTTCATCCTTAAAATCAGTGTATACAAGTATTCCATTAAAAAAAATCATAACAAAAACAAAAATACTTATACCTAATATTTTTCCTTTTGTGTCCCCTATTTCATTTCTTTTCTTTTTATAGAATCCAATTCCAAATATTAACCCTAAGAAAATTGCTAAAAGGTTACAAAAAATAATTAACCACAATTGCATATTATACCTCCTACTCGGTATTAAAATCTTCTAACAAAAACATAATATTATTCTTACGCCAGTTCTAAACAAATAGTTTCTAACTCTTCAACTTAATATAGCATTAAAAAATCAACCCCAACAACTCTTCACTATAATAAAACGTCACTAACGCGCCTACCGCTAAATATGGTCCGAACGGTATTGCGGTCTTTCGGTTATATTTCTTCGTTACTAATCCTACGATTGCGACTAATACCCCTACGATGGACGCGACCATCAGTGTTAGATATGCTCCTTGAAACCCGAGTACAAGACCTAATACGCCCATCAGCTTAATGTCTCCACCGCCGATTCCGCCTTTAGAGAGAACCGCTAACAATAACAAGAATAAGAATCCGAGCAGACTTCCAACGCCTGCATCTATCCAACCTCTTGGTTCAAAGATCACTTGTAAGGCTAGGAACCACACGAAAAATACGATCAGCACTTTGTCCGAGATAATAAAGTACAATAGGTCGGAAACGGTAATGATGGCGCATAATAAAACGAGTGAACAGGCTAACAACAATTCGATAGAGAAACCGAATTTTATGTATGAAAAACTATAAAGAGCACCAGTTGCGAGCTCCACCATCGTATATAAAAGGGGGATCCGCTTCTTACATGTTTTACACTTTGCGCCCGCAGTGAGATACGAAACGATGGGAAACAGCTCGTACCATTTTAGCTGTCTTTCGCAATGGTCACATTGTGAACGCTCTACCCCTACGATCTTCATTCCTTTTGGCAGACGATAGCCGATTACTCCGCCGAACGAGGCTAATACGGCTCCTACTATAAAAAACCAAACGCTCCACATTGCTTCCATTTCCCACTTCTCCCTTAATCTTCTTTCTGCACACTATTATAATGAAGAAACTTATTTTTTGCATCTCTCTTCCTTAAAGTTATCGGCTATCTTTTTTATTTGTTTTCCTGCACATACAAAAAAGGAATGCCCGAAAACGGACATTCCTACGAATGTTTATTACTATTCGACTAAGAAAACGAAATAGCTGATGAAGACGATGAAGAGAACCCACATGATCGGGTGAACTTCTTTGAAACGTCCTTTTACTGTCATTGTTAGTGGGTACATAACAAATCCTAGTGCGATCCCTGTTGCAATGCTGTATGTGAGCGGCATGGCGATCAATGTTAAGAATGCTGGTACTGCGATTTCTAATCGGTCCCACTTGATCTTGCTTAGCACCGATACCATGAGTACACCGACAATGATAAGCGCTGGTGCCGTTACAGATGGTGTTACGACTACTAATAATGGTGAGAAGAAAAGAGCTAATAAGAACAATCCACCCGTTACAACAGATGTGAATCCTGTACGTCCACCTGCTGCTACACCTGAAGCTGATTCGATGTATGCTGTTGTTGAAGATGTTCCAAGAATCGCACCAACTGCGATCGCGGATGAATCAGCAAGCAACGCTTTACCTGCACGAGGCAGCTTGTTGTCTTTCATGATTCCGGCTTGTGAAGCAACTGCCATCAATGTTCCTGCTGTATCAAAGAAATCAACGATAAAGAACGTTAGAACAACGATCATCATGTCTACTGTGAAAATTTGATCAAAGTGAGAGAACGCTTGTCCGAATGTTGGCGCAAGGCTCGGAATCGCTCCTACGATTTGATCAGGCTTATTGATCAAGCCAGCAAAGATACCAACTACAGCGGTGATTACCATGCCGTAGAAGATTCCTCCACGAACGTTTCGGATCATCATTAAAATCGTAATGATGAAACCAAAGATGGCAAGAAGTGTCGGACCTTGTGTTAAGTCACCAAGAGATACAAGTGTTGCTTTACTTGGTGCGACGATTCCTGCGTTCTTCAGTCCGATAAATGCGATGAACAGCCCGATACCGGACGCTGCAGCAAACTTTAGATCTTCCGGGATCGCGTTTATGATGGTTTCACGGATTTTAAATAATGTAATAAAAATAAAGATAATTCCAGACATCAATACGCCAGCAAGTGCTGTTTGCCACGGGATATCCATGACCAAGACTACTGAGTAAGCGAAGAAAGCGTTAAGTCCCATACCTGGAGCAAGTGCGATCGGATACTTGGCTACGATTCCCATGAAAAGTGTTCCAAGGGCCGCTGCAAGTGCAGTTGCCGTGAACACGGCACCTTTATCCATCCCAGCATCACCTAGTACGGATGGGTTAACGAATAAAATGTAAGCCATCGCAAGGAACGTTGTTAATCCCGCTGTTGCTTCTTTTTTGTAAGAAGTGTTGAACTCCTTGAAACCAAAATACTTTTCCATCTATAAATCCCCCTATACCCTGTCTACGTATAAAGCTTCTCTTTAAAAGTCGCTCATGA
Source organism: Fictibacillus sp. 7GRE50 (assembly GCF_015903875.1). Taxonomy (NCBI): domain Bacteria; kingdom Bacillati; phylum Bacillota; class Bacilli; order Caryophanales; family Fictibacillaceae; genus Fictibacillus; species Fictibacillus sp. 7GRE50. The sequence continues at coordinate 31,024 of NZ_JACZDW010000012.1, read as the reverse complement.
CTCGAAGTGTTTGACCTGTTCTTCATTGACTAGTTGATTGGAGCGTAAGGTGCGAGACTCCTGTGGGACAAGCGGTCAGGTGAGACACTTAATGGCGCAAAGCTGCAAGTGGCTCACCGCCTGCCCCACGGAAAGCGAAGCACCTGGAGCGCAAATCAACTACTTCCAAAAGCAGCTTTGTTCAAACAAAAAGACCCAAGGGACAAGCCCTTGGGTCTGAATACGTAAGAGTTAATGAAACGTGGCCTATGCAAAGAGAGCATGTGCGCCATGTTTCAAAAATCCTTCGTAGTCAGACCATTTACGGCAGTCTGGTAGAAACTTTCGGGCCATATCCCCGAATTTATACGTAGGAAATACATTTAATTTTTAATTACTACTTGAGTATAGGTCGAACTTTGTCGTACGTCAAGCGTTTTTACGAATGATTTTATGTTATTTTACGATAATCGTTCGTGTTTTCGCTTACATGCCTATTCCCACTCGATTGTTGCTGGTGGCTTAGACGTAATATCGTACACCACGCGGTTGATGTGATCCACTTCGTTTACGATACGAGTAGAGATCTTTTCTAGTACGTCCCAAGGGATACGTGCCCAGTCAGAAGTCATTCCGTCGATCGACGTTACGGCACGAATACCGATCGTGTAATCGTACGTACGAGCGTCACCCATTACACCAACGCTTCGGATGTCAGGTAAGACCGTGAAATATTGCCACACTTCACGCTCTAAGCCTGCTTTTGCGATCTCTTCACGAAGGATGAAATCAGACTCACGAACGATTTCTAACTTCTCTTCTGTAATCGCACCAAGTACACGGATTCCTAGACCAGGGCCTGGGAACGGCTGACGCCAAACGATGTGCTCAGGAATGCCAAGCTCTGTACCTACTTTACGCACTTCATCTTTAAAGAGTGTGTTAAGAGGCTCGATCAATTTGAACTGCATGTCTTCAGGAAGTCCGCCAACGTTATGGTGAGACTTGATCGTTTGTGCAGTTGCTGTACCGCTCTCTACGATATCTGTGTAAAGTGTACCTTGTGCAAGGAATTCGATGCCTTGTAGGTTTGACGCTTCTTCATCAAATACGTAGATGAACTCGTTACCGATGATTTTACGTTTCTTCTCAGGATCAGATACACCTTCAAGCTTGCTTAAGAAACGCTCTTTCGCATCGACTTTGATGATGTTGATGTTGAATCCTTCGCTGAACGTTTTCATAACTTGATCTGCTTCATCTTTACGAAGAAGTCCGTGATCAACGAAGATACATGTTAATTGGTCACCGATCGCTTTATGAACAAGTACGGCAACAACAGATGAGTCAACGCCACCTGACATTGCGCAGATAACTTTTTTGTCGCCAACAACATCACGGATCTTTTGAATTTCGTCTTCGATCCAGTTTTCCATCGTCCAGTTGCCTTCACATTCACAAACAGATTTTACGAAATTATCAAGAAACTCGATACCGTACTCTGAATGACGAACTTCTGGGTGGAATTGTACGCCGTAAAGTTTACGAGATACATCACTCATCGCAGCTACAGGACAAGAAAGACTCGTAGCGTCTGTTACGAAACCTTCTGGTGGCGCAACAACTAAGTCACTATGGCTCATCCATACCACTTGTTGTTCTGGAAGTTTTTCATAGAGCTTGTTCGTGTTTGTTACAGTGATTTCTGCTTTACCGTATTCACGGTGGCTCGCGCGCTCTACTTTACCGCCGAAGTGATAGCTCATCAACTGCATACCATAACAGATACCAAGCACTGGGATATCCAGATCAAAAATAGCTGGATCACAAGCTGGTGCCCCTTCTGCATAAACAGAGTTAGGTCCACCAGAGAAGATGATTCCTTTTGGGTTCATTTTCTTTATATCTTCCGCAGTTGTCGTGTGCGGATGTAATTCACTGTATACTCCTAAATCACGGATACGACGTGCAATCAACTGATTATATTGTCCACCGAAATCTAACACAACGATCATTTCACTCATTACGTGCAAATCATTCGTTACGCTCATGTACTCACCCCATCTATTATTATCAGCTATAGTATCCGTCAGCTTGTCTATCTTTACACTTTCTTTATAAAACAAAAAGAATTCTACCCTTGTTTTCCACATACAAAAACAAAGGCAGAATTCCTTAAAATGTAGCTATAAAGAATCCTGCCTTCATAGTCAGGTCATTTTCGGCAACCCGGTAGAGACTCTCGAACCTTATTATCGAGGATATACGAAGGAGAATAATATCTGACACTATAATCTTAAAGACATTCTAACAATGCCTGTTATAGCGGTCAAGGGCGGATTCTTTTAATTAAATTTTCCCACAATTCTTTATGAAAATCATTCCACAGATCTGACTGCTTTTTTGGACTGAATTGCACGCCTTCATAAGCTTTCGCGAGGATTCTCATGTCCTTTGTATCAAGCTCTCTGTCAACATATAGAGCATACTCTCTCAACGTAAAAGCAGGTCTTCTTTTTATGCCATATACTTTTAATAGCCACATCAAGCGTTCAAAGGCTTGTTCAAAGCTATCAGCGCCTTTTTTGTGTTTGTAGCGCCAAATCGTGTACTGACGAAGCCATTTTCTGCGGAACAGATAAGCCAGCCCAGCGATCACAACAAGACCGATTAACAGAACTACAGCTAGCGTTCCAACAGAATTCAGGATTGAACTTGAACCCGTTTTCTCTCCAGAAGCAGAGCTATCATCCTTCGTTACGTCTTTTTCAGGCTTGTCTGGCTGAGTCGGAACAGGCTCAGCTGGCGTGGAATCCTTTTCTTCACTCTCTGGCTCGAATGGATTATCAAATCCGCGCGTCGGCTCGAAAGGAACCCATCCGATTCCTGAAAAATACACTTCTACCCACGAGTGGGCGTTTGCGTTTGTAACGGTATATTCACGAAGACCATCATCACCAAGTGCCTCAAAGGTTCCCGGAGTGAAGCCTTTCACCCAACGAGCAGGTATGCCAACAGAACGCAGCATCACGACCATCGACGTTGAAAAGTTATCACAATACCCTATTTTCGTTTCAAACAAAAATTGATCGACGTAATCTTCATCGCCCTTTGGAACCGCAACTTCGATCGTATTATAGCCATAAGCGTTTTTAGCAAAATAGCCTTCGACCGTTTTGACTTTATCGTAGAGCGTTGGTTGGTCGGCAGTAACGTCTTGCGCAAGATCTTTTACCCGCTGCGGCAATGTTTCAGGCAGCTGCAGGTAATTTTCTGTTATATAAACGGGGTATTGATTGTTGGAAGCTTTTAATTGTTCTTCTTTTATTACAGGTAACTGGTAGTCCATCTCGTATTCAGAAAGTTTCTCTTCTCTCCCACCTTGAAAGGTAGAAATTTTTCCGTTTACACCATCTAACTGATAGTTGATATCCGATCCTGCTTTAATGTTGGTTAACTTTCCTGGAATCATTAAAAATGAATATTCTTTTCGTTTTTCCGCTTCGATACGTGCTTTATGGTCTTTCATTTCTAATCCATCTTCCCAGACTCTCGTGTAATTCGTATCGGCTGAAGGATTATCTGCTTCTAAAGCGATCGCTTGAGTCGGAATCTTATTTTCCCACCCTTTACCGGTGTAGAATTCTTTCGTTTCTATCCGCCAATAATGCCTGCCGTTATCATAAGCGGTGAAGATCGGCGTATAGTCGAACTCAAAAGGTCCACCAAGCTGGCTGTCGTTTTCACCATAACCAATCTTTGCGATCCCAGCGCCTTTTCCTAGTCCTTCTTCTCCATCTTTTCCTGACATGTTCTGAAGAAACGGAACAGGATCTGGCCAGATTGGAGATGCTTTTGGTGCCACATACCCTAGAGCTGACGACAATGCAATGACGCCAGAAAGTGGTGCTACCCAAAGAACAGGAAACTTTCCTTTTAAAAGAGAAAACCCTTGCGTTTCAATAATCTTCATCATTCGTAAGATACCGACCAAGATCAGTCCGATGAAAACGGTACGGATGATCGCGAACTTCCCATCATACACCGTAAATGTATCGAGTATCGAAATATAGATAACCGTGATCAAGAAGAACAGGAAGATTCGGCGTGTCTGGACGAGCCAATAATGCATCAAATAACTGACGAGCCAGAGTAAAATAAAGAACAGAAGACTCCTGGAAAGAGACGTCATCTCGTTCCAGTTCTGGTCTGAAAAAAGCCCTAGATTATATTTGATATCTTCAATCAGAAACGGAACCCACTTAAACGATAAAAAGACATCAAAAAAGTAAAGCGAATGAAGCGCATATAACATCGCTCCCAATTTCACCGGAAAAGAAATCCAGAACGGAAGCTGAAAATACGTAACAATAAACAAAAACAATGTGTACATCACGAAAATCTGAATATCGTTTGTCGTCGTAAGTTCTTTAAGTGGTCTTAACCACTCCCATAAAAGAAGGAAGCCTAAGCCGTACAGAACTAAAACGTGTAGTGTTGACGCTTGTTGCTGATTAGATTGAGGCATACGTGCCACCTGCCTTCAGCGCTTCGTTAAAGTCAGAACCAATAATCGGTGTTACAGGCACACCGAACTGTCTGATTCGAGAGATATACGTGAGTTCTTGACTCTTCAATTTGGAATCAAGCGCTAAGTAAAAGAAAATCACGTTCGTTTGCTGTCTGGATGCGATAAGCTCGAGCGTTTTCATCGTGTATTCAGAAAGGTTTGGCGATATGACAAGTGCCGTCTTTCCTTCCATATAACCTGCCATGTATTCCTGCTTCAACCGCTCTTCAAACGGCAGCTTCACGTCTGACTTCACTTTTGCCAGTTCGTGAAGAATCCGCCACTCTTGTTCAACCCCAATATTCATCGGGATTTCTTTTCCAGATAGCGGATGATATCCGATCGAACCACCCTTTGAGATCGCATAGTGAACGATGGATGCCGCAAGCGATACGCCGCGTTCAAACAGCCAATCATGCGTGCCGTAGCTCTTTTCACAATGATCGAGCACAATTACAAAATCATCGTTCCGTTGCTGTTCGAACACTTTCGTCAGCAGCTTGTTCGACCTCGCACTCGCTTTCCAGTGCAGCCAGTTCATTCGGTCGCCAGCGACATAATCACGAACACTGACTGTCGATGTATAGTCAGTAAACGAACGCTTCCCGACCTTTTTCATTCCAGATTGCAGCATCTTCCCTGCTTCCCACCGCTCAATATCCTGGTACTGCGGGTACACAAAGATCTGGTCTTGAACGGAAACACTTGTGCTTTTCAAAACAAAGCCAAAGATGTCGCCTGTACTGATTTGTATCTGATCGAATTTAAACAATCCGCGCGGTACGGGATTTATGGTATACGAGTATTCTAGATGTTTTCTGAACAACGGAAACAACAGGATACGAGACTGGATCTGATGCGTATTGCCCTCGTATCGCGTTTCACGAAGCAACACTTCTGGCAGCACATCCTCTAACACTACGTAAAAGAGCGGAAAGTTGCTGAGTCGTTTGATGACAATTGTCACTTCTATTTCTTCGCCTGCCATCAATTTATTTTTAGAGATATATCGCTCGACTTTCAATCTCTGTATCGGATAGAAAGCCATCGTTATGGAATACAGAACAAGCGGAAGTACACTGTAAAATAGAAACCAGCTTACGAATCCACCTTGAAACATGGCAAAAGAGAAAGTAACAAGTAGTAAAAAGATGATCCCTGAAAACCCGATCGGTGTTTTATACCGCTCCCGAAATTTATGAAGAAACACCTTCATTATGCATGCTGTTCCTTATGAATAGGTGCAGGCACACGTGCCAAAAGCTCATTGATTACTTCTTCTGCTGAAACCCCTTCAAAACGCGCTTCAGGTTTTAATAGCACACGATGAACAAGAACATACGGTGCTAAGTATTTCACATCATCAGGGATAACAAAATCACGATTCATAAGAAGCGCAAAAGCCTGTGCTGCTTTTAATAACGCGAGTGATCCACGCGGACTGACACCGAGCGCAATGGATTTATGATTCCGTGTACGATTGATCAGATCAACGATATATCGCTTGATCGAATCTGATACATAGATGTTCTTCACAGCTGTTTTCAATTCTGAGATCTCTTCAGGCGAGATGGCTGGTTTAAGGAGATGGATCGGGTGTTCGTTTCCAATCACGTTCAATACATTAAATTCTTCCTCTGGAGTTGGATACCCCATCGTAAGCTTCATTAAGAAACGGTCAAGTTGTGCTTCTGGAAGCGGATAAGTTCCTTCGTATTCGATTGGATTTTGTGTGGCCATAACTAAGAAAGGATCGGGCAGTATGTGCGTCTGTCCATCAACCGTCATGCTCATTTCTTCCATCGATTCAAGAAGTGCCGATTGCGTCTTCGGTGACGTACGGTTGATCTCATCGGCGAGAATGATGTTTCCAACGAGAGGACCTGGTCTAAATTCAAAACTCATATCTTTTTGGTTATATATCGATACCCCCGTCATATCAGAAGGCAATAAATCAGGTGTGAACTGGATGCGGTTAAAAGTTAGGCCCAGAGATTTAGCGATGGAACGCACCATCATCGTCTTCCCTACTCCTGGTACGTCTTCAAGTAAAACATGTCCCCCTGCTAATAACGAAACAAGCGTTAACTCTGTAACCTTTTTCTTACCTACCATAACTTTTTCTACGTTTGCGATGACCTCTCTAAGATGAGGATGATATTCAAATGTCTTTTCATTTCTAGCGCTCATGATAGACTCCCCTCTAACATTTCTGTCTCTACATTATTTAATTTTTTCTTTCCTTTAAATATTCTCATCAGACAGACGATATTCCTTGTTTTTTTACAAAAAAAGAGCAGATTCGATATCAGTGAACAAATAAAAAAGATGCACCTTAAACAGTACACCGTAATCGCTCTTTCTAAATATTGTTTTGAGATATTAAACTCTAATTTCCCAAGCTTAATAAGTATGCTTTTTTTGTAGATATTTCTCGGGAAATTGTAGAAATATGACGATTGAATGTTGAAGAATGTATCTTGTATCGTTGTAAAATCCATATCGGGTCACGATATATCTATGTAAAAAGAGCTTCATAGCGCTTGACCGTATCGCCCCCCGATACACAAAACTCACTTTCTAAATAGAGATAGAATCGCTTCCCATTTGCTTTTCGGTCGGCTTTGAACCACGATTTCTAATCGTCTATTAAAATCGTTCTGTAGGCGCCATTCTTTTACATTATCTTCTCTTAACTTTTGAATTTCTTGCTGCAGAAGTTCACTTTTCTCTTTTTCCTGTTCTAGCAATGCTTCGTATTGTTCTTTCTGTTGATTGGTCAGCTTCTCAATCTTAGCGTTCGTTTTCTGAGCTGCGTTTCCGACATTCGCACTGATCGCATGATGATCTTGCTGAAGTCTTGATACGGTTACTTTAAGCTCTGACATATCGTTTGTCAGCTGGGCGTTCATCTCGCGTGTCGCTGCTAATTCATTCGCTAGCATCATTAAGACTTCTCTTAATTGGTTCGGGTCTTGTGGAAGGTTCTCATATGTATCGGGTAACGCTACGTCCGTTTGAACTGTTTCTTTCAATCTTTCTTTTTGTTGAAGCACGAGATCTTTAGCTGTATCGTCTAATGGTTTGTCTGTATCGCGTAGCGCTATGAGCGATTCGATGTCAGATTGAACAAAGATACGTCGATCTCCATCCTTTAAAAACTCATATCCGTTTCGTTCTAAAATTTGTCCATACTTTCGAACAGTAGGTGTCGCGATCCCTACTTCTTCTGCAACTTCCTTGGAGGAGAAAGCTCGTTCGTTCGGTTGTATATCACGTCGCATATCGGGCCTCCTTCATTTCTCTTCATCTATTCCTTATATCGCCATGCGATACATATCGTTTAATTCCTCTACTATAGGCATTCGCAATGAACTGTATCGATACGTCTATGCTCTACAAATTAGATTTCGGCAAATGTGTCGATCTCCCCTTCTTTCTTTTGAGGAAGTTGGTCATTTCACGAGATAATTTTTTTATTTCTTCACCCCACCCAGAAAATAGCTGTTTTCTAAAAGAATAGGGACATATATAATGAATAAGTGCAATTATTTTTTACATTCATTTTTTTATGAAAGAGGTTATGTTATGAATACTACTTATTCATCGATAGAATCGACGAAAACAAGAATGTTAGTCATCAGTGCACTATTCGTGGCACTGACTCTTGTTGCAACGATGTTCATCAATATTAAGCTTCCGATCGCAGGGAACGGTGGTCTTATCCACTTAGGTAACATTCCTCTATTCGTAGCCGCTTTTGTTTTCGGCAGAAGAACAGGCGCGATTGCAGGTGCTTTCGGAATGGGATTATTTGATCTTCTATCTGGTTGGACGATCTGGGCTCCGTTCACGTTTATCATCGTTGGTGCAATGGGCTATGTAGCGGGCGTTATCGCAGAAAAAGTACCAGGTAAACGAGTACTCGTCTACTCAATGGCAGTTGTGGTAGCTATGCTGATTAAAGTGGTAGGCTATTATTTTGCAGAAGTTGTGCTTTACAGCAACTGGATCGTACCGTTTGGATCCATTCCAGGAAACGTTCTGCAAGTTGGATTTGCTGGACTTGTTGTGGTTCCACTCGTAGCACGTATTAAGAAAAGAATTCTTTAGTTACAGAGACCCTGTATCGTATCGGCTTAACCGCTATGCGATATGGGGTTTTTATATTTAAGAAGTTCACTGAAACCTTTTTAGAATATGATGCGACTTACCATAAAACGGATATTTTAAGGGGTGTAAAATGAAGAAGTCATTACTTAAACTGATTCTTATTACGTTAAGTATCTTGTTTGCGGGGTGCAGCGTTTATTCTGAAAGTAAAGAGACCGCTCCAAATCTCATTAAACAGGATAAAAAAGAAGCGCTTATTATTACAGGCGATGTGAATAAGACTATTAAAAATAACAAGGCCGTTAGAATTGCTAGAGATGCGATACAGTCTGCTGAAAGAATACCTGGAATTTTAAATGTGTCAAAAAATAATTTAGAGATGACTCTAGTTGATTCAAACGGTAATAAGGAGAACTATTTACTTTGGTTACGAAAAGACAGTGATAGAGGAATGATTATGTATGTCGACGATACAAGTACGGGTTATACCTTGCAGCAACTTGACGTTGTTAAATTAAAAAAGATATTAAACTACTAATGCAACCAATCTATGAACCAACAAAAACATCACCTTCACACTTCACTCCTTCTGAATGTTAAAATAAAGAATACTTCCCTGTTAGACATATAGAGAGTGTCGACTTAAAATCGCAACAACTTAGGAGTGTATACAAGCATGAACAAAAAAGATATCGCTCAAATACGAAAACAGTTCAAAAAAGAGAATGATCTACTGAAGATCTCTAGCATTTTTAATGTGTATATTACGAAAGAATCCAGCGAAATCTATCATCACGTGAGTCAGCCTTTTGAGATGCTAGATTCTGAACAACAAGAGCTCTTCTATAATAACTTTAAAAAATTGCTTGGTGGAAATCTTGATGAAAAGTTATTTGAATTAAAGTTTAATAGAAATGCTGATAACAATAGCCAGCTTATTCTGCATCAGGGCTTACTTGCTAGCGATACAGAAGACTGGAAAGAACGCATGCTTCAAATGGTAGGAAAAATGCTTCTAAACCGACAGTACGAAAAGGATATCGTGATCACCTTTATTAAGGGAGAATACTACAAGCCGACGAAGCGCAAAAATGATGAGGCTGAGATTAGTGAACGTGATGCTGTCTATTCTTTCCCCTTTATACTGTGCAGCATAAACAATACACAAGAACCGAAGAAAGAACTGCTCTTCGATTATGTGGAAAAAGAGTTCAAGTACAATTTCGTTGTCGATCCTGTTATTAACCTGAACGCGCCAATTGGAGGATTCCTCTTCCCTTGTTTCAGTGATAATGCAGCAGACGTGAACCACATCCTGTATTCAGCAGGTAAAGTTCATGAGCCTGATTATGAATTCATCGTGGACGTTTTAAATGGCGAAGAAATCATGACAGCAAAAGACGATAAGATTGTGTTTGAAGAAATCATTAAAGACGTAACACAAGATCAATTGAATACGTCTACCCTATCCAATGTGTATGAAGAAATCAACCGGATGATTGAAGAGAACGAAGAGGAAGAACATCCACGATTAGACTCCAAGGACGTTGAGCGCGTTTTGAAAGCGAGCGGAGTTGAAGATATTAGTGTGGAGAAGGTTGAATCTGCTTTCCAAAAAGTCATTGATGATGATAAATATGAGATCAAAGCAAGCAGTGTTGTACCGAAATACAACTCGAAGTCGATTAAGATCGATACGAAGGTAGCTAAAATTTCGATCAGTCCTCAAGATTTAAGGTACGTGAAACAAGTGCAGCTTAGCGGTAAGCGTTACCTCATGATTGAAGTGGAAGAAGATACGGTGATTGAAGGGTTTACGATGATTCCGGAGGCTTTTGGGGAGAAGGTGGAGAAGTAATATCCTAATATAATGCACTGATATTAGACATCTTCACCTATATGATAAAAACATAAATAATGAGGCTTCCAATTTGTGTTTAGCCTACTGAAAGTCCTCTCAACATATTTCAAGAATCAGATATAGATGTAAAGTATTCATCAATATTATCAAGTGTTAATTTTATTCCTGATATACTGTTTAATTCTAATACTTGAATGTCTTTCTTATCAAAAAAGACATTTTCATCAATCAATAAAAAAGTAAAATAATATATAGCTACTAGCATCTCTGTAATAATTTGATTATAAAGATTTATTGTATCGCTTGACTTAGTAAAGTCATATACCGCATATTCTGATAGGTATTCTTGAAGGGTAAAATTATCATTTGAATTAACATGAACATTTCCAGATAGAATACTGTATTGATGATTAAGATTACTAATTATTGTCTTAATTGGAGTATCTTCAAAATAATTTACTGTATAGCTAGTCATCTTCCAAACACTGTGTGTATCGGACATTGCTTTTAAATCTTTTAAAGTATCTGTTGCGTGAAATATTTGTCTTTTCCTATTCTCTTTATACTCAATGTATCTATGAAGAGTTAATGAAAATCTAAAAAATGCCTCTATCGTTGACCTAAGAACCTGTTTTGCAGAATTTAGATAGTTCATATTTATTAAATCGAATGTAATAATAAAATTATTTTTAACCTCATTATAAAAATGCTTTATCTTGCTTCTAGGATCAATAGTATTTACTGAAGAAGAGATTGTAGAAAGTATATAAAGTAGTTGATATGAATATTCTAATCGATCTTTAATTTCTGTATCAAAGAGTAATTCTCGACTACGAACATAGTCTTTATAGTGTTCGTAGTCAGATTTATATGATGGTGACATTGATACCATTTAGCTCATCCCTTATTTGAGTTTATTATTTTTCTCCATTCCTCTATTGGATCACTTTTTACAGAATTCTTCTTTTTGATTTTATTTCCGTTTGTTTGTTCTGGACTAAACTTTTCATTAATTACATTACTTTTCTGTAAAAATAGTTTTATATTATTTGCTTGTTGAACAAATTTATATTTATCATTCAAAGCATTTAATTTAATATCCTTAATAATTCTTGCATATAATGAAGTCCTTGAAGCAAAGAGATATTCTTTATAATCTTCTTGTAAAATTTCTTTTGTAAATGAACGAATATCAGAATTCTTGGAAAAATAATTCCTCTCAAATATTAATTCTGCTAGTATACCGTATAGTAAAAATGAAATATCATTTATATTGTTTTTTGTGATTTGTATATTTATATATTCCTGGAATTTATTCCTCATAATCATTCACTCCAATCATTGTGCTTTATCGATAAATTCCCTGGTTAAATTTATTATTTCTTCTCTTGATGTCGTCATGTCATAAATAAAAGTTTCTAATCTTCCTGTCCTTACTCTTTCAAACTCAGATATCACTGACTCAAATTTAGGTTCACCATGAAATTTTTCCTGAATTGATTCTCTGCCAGCTGTATTCTTCCATAAAGTAAAAACAATCCCTAAGTTTTTTACGGATTCACTCGATAAAGTTAAATCATCACCCATAACTCTTTGGAGTAGGGAATATCCAAGGGCCGAAAATACGTCAGGGGCAATTGGAACACAATAATAATCACTAGCAATTAGAGAAGACTGCGAATATATCGAATATGTAGCAGGTGTATCAATTAATATGTAATCATAATTAAAATGTTCTCTTATTTCAGTATCTATAAAATTTTGAAGTATCTTCTCAGACCCCCGTCTACTAGATTCAAAACTAATTAATTCCAAATCCCCTGGAATCATATCTAATACTGCTTCCTCTAGACTGAAAAGTTGTATTATTATTTCTTCTAATTCATGAGAGGAAGATTGTTTTGTAATTCCTCCTCTTGGTGGAGTCAATATATGTGAAATAGTTTTATTTTCTTTTTGTAGTTGCTCATATATGCCGAAATTACTAAACTTTGTAAATAATGCTTGAGTTGCATTGAATTGTGGATCCATGTCAATTAATAATACATTCTTTTTAAATTCTTTAACCAGCGTATATGCAATATTCATACAGGTTGTTGTCTTACCGACGCCACCCTTCATATTTATAAAGGATATTACTTTAGCTTTATTCATAAAAACACCGACTTTCAACAAGATATATGTAATTATTATAAATTATTTTTTATTAAATTGGGGGAAATTACTAAAATTATTCAACTTCTAATAAATAGAAGTGAAAAATAATTAGGCTCATAATATTAGAACTGATAAAAATTTGATAAATCCATCCCAGGAATTTAATAGGATCTTAAAATAATTTGATGGGCATTTCTATTTATTTTTTTTAAACTTTTAATTTGTTAAATTATCTATTACTACAAATCATGTACAGTTTTTAAATCAATATATTTATCTTCCGAAACTATTACAATTAAACAAGAAATATTCTTTTCCTTGCAGTAATTTAAATACCGAAGAGCAGAGTTATATCTAGCCCCTCTAGATATTGTTCCTATATTTTCGTTGGCAATGCCATCTAAAATTACTCCAATAGAATAACAAATACCCTTATCATCTAACAGGATTGCTCCGTCTATTGCTGTAATTCCGTTAATAATTCTATCTTGAATTTCATTGGTTTTGTTTATTAAAAAGCTTTGGTTACAAAGTCGTTGTGACTCACTCTCAGCTTCTTTACTTATAACTACCATTGTTCCGTGGGATTGCTCTTTTGCTAAGTTAATAAATCTCCAAACATTTTGAAACTCCAAAGAATCAAAAGTTTTTTTGAATTGAATTGCGAAATCCGTTTCCTGGACAGATGATTTAGGCATACTTGGTACTCTATGTGTAACACTCATGACTTTATTGTTTTTATATGAAACAACATCCCATTTCCCTTGACCTTTAAAATCAATAATAAATGCTTTCTTAGTAAGCCTTTGTAATACGTTTCTTTTTCCAATTCCAAAAATAAAATTCCCATCGCAAAGAAGACAGACATCACCACTACATATTTCTAATAATTTCCTTATAGCTGCATAACTAAATTCCGATAAAGGTATCGGGTTGGTTAAAATTATTTTATTTTCTAATTCTATGTCCTGTGAACAGAAGAGTATATTTCCGTTATTTTCACTACTCTCATATTTTAATAGAGAAACATTATGCATAAGATCAAAAAGATTAGTACCATCATTTTTATCTACGTTAATTAAAAAATCTTTATAGATTTTATTATTTAATACATTTTTTCCAGCCTCTACTAGTAATTCATCTATTGTTTCAACTTTGGGCTGCTCCACAAACACATGTCTTGTAAGAAACTTAAAAATTTCAATTAAAAAAGTATTATCTTTAAATTCCTTTTTAATATTTTTTTTTACACTAATTGTTGTGACTATACCATCTGGGAATCCATATTTCGGATGAATTTTTATATATTTATCAACGTTATCATCATATACCTCAACAGTTTCTTTTGAGCCTCCAATTACATTTTTATAGTGATAAAAAATTGTAAATAAATAATATTCTTCCTTAGAGATAGACGTTAAATCGTATACATAATTTTTAGCCGTTGTTTTCCTAAGAATATCTTGATCTCTTGGTAGTAAGTACTCATCCAATGGAATAATTTTGTCATCTTCATAAACTTCACTATCAATCTGACAAATAACTTTAGTTTTAAAAATTTCGGTATTCCAGTCAGTTACGGAAAAATCAAAACTTCCTCTTTTTCTAAAAGAAACTATTGATACTATGGGTTTTTCAGAAATACCGATTTTTTCAAAAAATCTTTCTAAAAAAACTTGTGATTTTTCAAGCATTTCTTGATTTAATACTATATCATCACCAGTCCAATCATCATAGTCATGATTCATATTAAAATTCTCCTTTTTGGTGCATTAGATTTTTAAAAAGTTCTCACTAATAAATAACATTAGGAAAATAATACCACATTTAAAGGTTTTATCCTCCTTTAGAAATGGGGGAGGAGGTGTTAAGGAATCTCCAACTAAGATTAGTACATACAGTATCAATATGGAAGAAAAGGCCTCCCATCAGTTTAGTAAACTAATGAAAGACCTTCTCTAAAAATTTATTACTATGAGCAGGAGTAAGAACCTATATAAATACCCTTATAACTTTAGGCTCTATGATGTTCATTACATCATGCCGCCCATTCCACCCATGCCCATGCCGGACATGTCAGGCATGCCGCCGCCAGCGTTTTCTTCTGGCTTATCCGCGATTACTGCTTCTGTTGTTAGGAACATTGCAGATACGGATGCTGCGTTTTGTAGAGCTGAACGTGTAACTTTTGTTGGGTCAACGATTCCGGATTCGAACATGTTTACCCACTCACCAGTTGCAGCGTTAAATCCAACTCCGATTTCTTCGTTCTTTAAACGCTCTACCACTACCGATCCTTCAAGACCTGCGTTGTGTGCGATTTGACGAACTGGCTCTTCTAGTGCACGAAGTACGAGTTTCACACCTGTTAACTCGTCGCCAGTCGCTTCTACTTGAGCGATCGCTTTTAGCACGTTAACTAGAGCTGTACCACCACCGGATACGATACCCTCTTCAACCGCTGCACGCGTAGAGTTTAGTGCGTCTTCGATACGAAGTTTACGCTCTTTTAGCTCAGTTTCTGTAGCTGCACCAACTTTGATTACTGCTACTCCACCAGCTAATTTCGCTAAGCGCTCTTGTAATTTTTCTTTATCAAACTCAGAAGTTGTTTCTTCGAGTTGTGCTTTAATTTGGTTAACACGAGCTGCGATTTTAGAAGAATCTCCAGCACCTTCTACGATTGTTGTGTTTTCTTTTGTAACCACAACTTTAGAAGCTGTTCCAAGCTGCGTGATGTTTGCAGTCTTAAGGTCAAGACCTAGCTCTTCAGTAATTACTTCACCGCCAGTTAAAACTGCGATGTCTTCTAGCATTGCTTTACGGCGGTCACCGAATCCAGGAGCTTTTACAGCTACTGCATTGAATGTTCCGCGAAGCTTGTTAACTACTAAAGTAGCAAGTGCTTCACCTTCAACGTCTTCAGCGATCAACAATAGAGATTTCCCTTGTTGTACCACTTGCTCAAGAACTGGAAGGATTTCTTGGATGTTCGTAATCTTCTTATCTGTGATAAGGATGTACGGGTTCTCAAGCTCTGCTTCCATCTTGTCAGAGTTTGTTACCATGTATGGAGATGCGTATCCGCGGTCGAACTGCATTCCTTCAACCACTTCTAGCTCTGTTGTGAATCCTTTAGATTCTTCAATCGTGATAACACCGTCGTTTCCAACGCGCTCCATCGCTTCAGCAATCAATTGTCCTACTTCTTCGTCAGCTGCAGAAATCGCCGCAACTTGTGCGATAGACTCTTTGCCTTCGATTGGTTTAGAGATCGCTTTTAGTTCTTGAACAGCAGCAGCCGTTGCTTTTTCGATCCCTTTGCGAAGTACCATTGGGTTTGCTCCGCTTGTTACGTTCTTTAATCCTTCACGGATCATCGCTTGAGCAAGAACGGTTGCAGTTGTTGTTCCGTCTCCTGCTACGTCGTTCGTTTTGCTAGCAACTTCAGCTACAAGCTTCGCACCCATGTTTTCGAATGCATCTTCAAGCTCGATTTCTTTTGCGATTGTAACACCGTCGTTTGTGATTAGAGGAGAACCGAATTTCTTCTCAAGCACAACGTTACGTCCTTTTGGTCCAAGTGTTACTTTTACAGCATTTGCTAGTGCATCAACACCACGAAGCATTGAGCGGCGTGCGTCTTCACTAAATTTAATATCTTTAGCCATGTAAAAACCCTCCCATTAATTTTAAAAGTTAGTGACTTACATATGCTTTATGTTTGATTTATGTAGCTTCAAAATATTGAAGCTTCCCAGTTACCTAACGTTTAGCCTACGATCGCTAGTACGTCAGACTCACGAAGAATCAAGAATTCTTTACCTTGGTACTTAACTTCTGTACCTGCGTATTTTGAGAAAATAATCGTGTTGCCTTCAGAAACTTCTAAAGAGATACGCTCGCCGTTATCCGTTACACGGCCCGTACCTACAGCAACAACTTTTCCTTCTTGAGGCTTTTCTTTTGCTGAATCTGGCAATACAATGCCGCTTGCAGTTTTTTCTTCACCTTCTACAAGCTCAATAATAATACGGTCACCTAGTGGCTTTAACAAGTGAAACACCCTCCTTAAATAGTTAAAAGATTTCTTATTAGCACTCTTTGTTAGTGAGTGCTAACTCCATTTCTAATAATAAATAAAACTAAAAAAATTTGCAAGTGAGAAATATAAATATAAATCGAATTACCCGCAAATTCGATATCCTCGCGAGCCCTGCCTATTCTATGTTAAAATGGGTAAGCATATAAAGAGGTATAAAACGTAATTATTTTTAGGGATGTACGTAAAGGAGAAGGTAATTTGAAGAAAAAATATTGGTGGATCATCTTCATATATATCGTGATGCAATTCTCAGGTTACATTGGGATTCCACTGTTAAATGAACTTGGTGTTCCTAGAAATCAACTTTTTGGAATGTGGGGAACGTTCAGCTTTATCGCGGCTCTTGTTATTATCCTTTACATGCTGATCCCTGAAATGAGAGAACGCCACCGAAATACTAAGCGCGTCTCAAAAGGATCTGCCGTTCTATGGTCGATCATCGGTATTTTCATGGCGTACGCCGCTCAAATTATCGCGAGCATGATCGAGATGAACCTGTTTGGTATTCAGCCTGGATCAGAGAACACGAAGCAACTCGTAGAAATCGTTAAAAACGTTAAATATTTTATGATTGTAACGGCCATCGTTGGGCCAATACTAGAAGAGATCATCTTCCGAAAGATCATTTTTGGCTCTCTTCATAAACGCTTTAATTTCTTTATCTCTGCTTTGATCAGTTCGTTAATCTTTGCTGCTGTTCATGCGGACTTCACACACTTATTAATCTACACGGCAATGGGCTTCACGTTCGCTTTTCTTTATGTTCGGACCCAACGTCTTATCGTTCCGATCGCGGCACACGTTGCCATGAACACGCTCGTTTTGATCATTCAAGTATTATTTGCCGATAAAATCAAGGAAATGGAACAACAGCTAGAAACAGCGCAATTGATTATTGGAGGACTATTATGAAGACATCACCACTGTTTATGGCATTTTTATATCTAGGGATCGGAGTCGTCTTTACGTACTTAGCCGTTCATTACGCAAGCGAGTACGGCATGACAAGCTTCTGGACGATTATCACGATGATCGTAGCTACCTTCGACTACGCGAATGCCATCCGCTATTTCGCATTAAACAGCCACTTAAAAAGAAAAAAGAAGGAATAATATGGGGAAACTGCTTCTGATGGAGGCAGTTTTTTGTTTGTGTTGCACTTTGGGTGGGGCATTGTAGGGTTAGCCAATGGTCTGAGGTGGGATTGGACAGATTATTGGGTGAAATGGACAGATTATGTTGGAGATTGGACAGATTATACGGCCAATAAGACAGATTAAGCTTCGAATCCGACAGATTATCGAACCCAGCACCAAAACGAAGGCTGTTTCAGTACTTTAGCTGGCACCTGAATAGCCCGCAAGCCACTTCAAACGATGCTTACTGTCGACTTTTAAGAAAATACTGTCCACTTCTTGAGTTTTACTGTCCACTTTCGATGAAATACTGTCCACTTTTACAAATTTACTGTCCACTTACCCATTTTTACTGTCCACTCTCAATCACTGCACATTAACAACCACACAAAAAAGAGGATTCCCCACGTGGAGTCATCCTCTTTTTAATCATGATAAATAGCTTCTGTCTGTGCTTCTCGTTCTTTTACGAGTGCTTCGACTTCAGCTTTCATGCGTTTTTTATAAGCTGCCTTTGAAATGATGATGCTGATTTCGTATAACAAGATCAGCGGGAACGTAACCATTAAGTGAGACAGCAGCTCTGGCGGTGTAATCAATCCCGCTACTACTAAAATTCCAAAGTAGGCTACTTTTCGTATGCTCTTGAGGAGATCAGGTGTTACGATTCCGAGTCGAGTCAGAAACATGATCAAGACCGGGAACTGGAACAACAGTCCGAACGGCAGTGTGATGTTGAATAGGAATGAGAAGTATTCCTGAATTCCGTATTCGCCTTCTACACTAAGTGCCACGGCGACATTTCCCATGAAGCTGACAACGAAAGGGAAAAGAATAAAGTACGAAAATGCGAGTCCCGTTAAGAAGAGCATGAATGCGATCGGGATGTACATGAGCGTTACTTTTCGTTCGTTCTCATAAAGCCCCGGGCTGATGAATGCCCAGAGTTGGTACAACACCACTGGTGCGGATAGGACGAGGCCGATAAAGAAGGCAAACGTCATGTACACGTTCAGTGGATCGGTTAGATGAAAAGCGTTCATCTGAATGTTCTTTGCAATTGGATCACTTTGCAGATATACAATCACGGGCTTGGCTAAGAAAAATCCAGCGATCAAGAATACGAAGAAAGCTAGGATCGCCCACATGATGCGCTTTCGTAATTCGCCAATGTGACCGTATAGCGACATATTTTTTTCAGAGGTCATAGACAAACATCCTTACTTCTTCAGTTGTTCGCGTTCCTTTTTGCTGTCATCTTCTTCGTCCATCATGCCTTTTGTTGCATTCTTGAACTCGCGAAGCGTTTTACCTGCTGCTTTTCCTAGCTCAGGCAGCTTTTTCGGTCCAAACATAACAAGAGCTGCAAGTCCGATTACCGCGATACTTCCTGGTCCTAACATAACGATTACCTCCTTGGTTTAAGAATAGTTCTTCATAAAATAAACAAGTGATTGCAATTCAACAGCTAAATCGATGTGATGAACACGAATCTCTGGTGAGACGGTCAATCGTGCGGGTGTGAAGTTCAAGATGCCTGTTACACCTGCGCGCTCTAACTGATCTGCGATCGGTTGAGCCGCTCCGACTGGAACAGTCAAGATCGCAACATCAATACCTCGGTTCTTCAGCTCTTGCTCGATGTCTTCTGTGTGATAAATCGGAACTCCAGCAATTTCGCTGCCGATTTTAGCCTGGTCTACATCAAATGCGACTTCTATTTTGGTATTGTTATTTTTGGTGAAATTGTAATGTAAAAAGGCAGTGCCTAAGTTACCTACTCCGATTAACGCTACGGTAGTCGTTTCATCCTGGTTCAACGTTTTTGCGAAGAACGACAGCAGATAATTAACATTGTAGCCATAACCCTTTTTGCCTAATGCGCCGAAATAAGAAAAATCTCTGCGGATCGTCGCAGAATCTACTTTAACGGCTTCGCTTAATTCAGCAGAAGACACCCTTTGTTTACCGGAAGATGATAAGTTTTTCAAAAAACGATAATACAAGGGCAGCCGTTTTGCTGTTGCGTGTGGTATTTTTAACTGATCTTGATTCATATTTGGAGCCCTCCAAGTGTAGAAAGCTTATCTATTCCTATTGTATCATATTTTGTCAGGGCTTGAAGAACGTAGAAAGTCCCCATTCTTGCCTCCTGTTTTTGAGTGGAGGTATGTAGGCCCGATCACCATTCCCTTATCCGCTGCTTTACACATATCATAGACGGTTAACGCTGCTGCAGAAGCCGCTGTTAACGCCTCCATCTCAACACCGGTGCTGCCTTTCGTTTTCACTTCGACTTGAATGTTTAATTTATACATGCTGTCCGCCAATTCATCCCATGAAAAAGACAGATCAACGCCAGTCAGTGATAACGGGTGACACATCGGAATCCAGTCAGAGGTCTTTTTGGCAGCCATGATTCCAGCGATCTGTGCGACGGCTAGAACGTCCCCTTTTTTAAATCCGTTTTCTTTGATCTTAAGGAAGACTTCTTCAGAAACCGTTACCCCGCTTACCGCTACGGCTGTTCGGTGAGATGTTTCTTTTTCCGAAATATCAACCATGCGCGCACGGCCTTCTTCGTTAAAATGGGTAAACTCTGTCATAAAACCCCTCCTCATGATGAATATACACGAAACCGCTTTTATTGTCGTTAAGATTTTACTTGTAATTATTGCAAAATGTTGAACATTCCCTTTGTTGGCGCGAATCTCCAAACTACGCTACACTACTAGTTAGACAGGGTTATTTGTATTAAGGCTGATACATGATTGTTGAAAGTAGTTGATTTCCGCTCCAGGTGCTTCGCTTTCCGCGGGGCAGGCGGTGAGCCACATTCGTACGTTTCACGTATAAGTGTCTCACCTGCCCACCTGTCCCGCAGGAGTCTCGCACCTTGCACTCCAATCAACTTTACAATTAAGCAATAATTCCAATCATTTTAGGAAGCCATATAATAAAACCACCCGTTTTCAGAGGTGAAATTACAATGATTATTTTACAAGTTCAGGACGTTACGAAGTCTTTTGGCGCGGACGTTATTTTATCGAATATAAAACTAGAGGTTCAAAAGGGCGAGCGGATTGCGCTTGTTGGGCGGAACGGTGCGGGTAAATCTACGCTGCTTCGGGTGATTACTGGTGAGTATTCCTATGATTCTGGTCATGTCATGATTCCAAAAGACGTGAAGACTGGTTATCTTGCACAAGATGCGGGGCTAGATTCGGATGAATCGATCTGGAATGAGATGCTCTCTGTGTTTGACGACCTTCGTAAAAAAGAGAAAAAGCTGCGTGAGATGGAAGCGCGCATGGGCGATTCAGAAGTGATTGCGAATGAAGCAGAGTATGAGCGTCTCTTAAAAGACTATGATGCGCTGCAAGTTACATTTAAAGACGAAGGCGGCTATCAATATGAAGCGGAAATTCGTACGGTGCTTCATGGCTTTCAGTTTGCCGATTTTGATCGCGATACGAAGATCAACACATTAAGTGGCGGGCAAAAAACGAGACTCGCACTCGCGAAGCTTCTTTTAACAAAACCCGATCTACTTATTCTCGATGAGCCGACAAACCATTTAGACATCAAAACATTAACGTGGCTCGAGCAATATTTGCAGAGTTATCCCGGCGGCATCTTGATCGTCTCCCATGACCGGTATTTCCTCGATAAGATCGTAACGACCGTTTATGAGGTTTCGAGAAAACGATCGTACCGTTTCACAGGTAACTATTCTAGCTATCTAGAGCAAAAAGCGGAGCGCTTCGCTCAAGAGATGAAAGAGTTTGAGAAGCAGCAGGATCAAGTTGCGAAGTTAGAAGATTTTATTCAGCGTAATATCGTGCGTGCTTCAACTACGAAACGTGCACAAAGTCGACGCAAACAGTTAGAGAAGATGGAATTGAAAGAGCGTCCCGCTGGCGCAGAAAAGTCTGCTAGCTTTTCTTTTGAGATTGAGAGACAAAGCGGGAACGATGTGCTGAAGCTTGAGAACGTAAGCACGGGGTATGAAGACGGTGAACCGTTATTTAAGAACGTATCGGTAGCGGTTAACCGTCAGGACAGCGTCGCAATCGTTGGACCAAACGGAATCGGGAAATCAACTTTATTAAAAGTGATACGTAAACAGCTACCGCTCATATCGGGCGATATACATTACGGTAGCGGACTCATGATTTCTCACTATGATCAGGAACAAGCGGATCTGCATTCACGCAAGACCTTGTTAAACGAGCTATGGGATGACTATCCGGAAAAAACGGAAAAAGAGATTCGTTCGATTCTCGGACAGTTCCTGTTTAGCGGTGACGATGTACTGAAGCTTGTAACAGAGCTTAGCGGTGGGCAGAAGGCACGTCTTGCTCTGGCGAAGCTCATGATGGAGAAAGGAAACCTTCTTCTGCTGGACGAGCCGACGAACCATTTGGATCTCGACAGCAAAGAGATCCTTGAACAAGCTTTGATCCATTATCCTGGTACGATTCTTTTCGTATCGCATGACCGTTATTTCATCAACCGCATCGCCACGAAAGTCGTTGAACTCGCACCAACAGGGGTGACCGAGTATCTAGGTGACTACAACTATTACACCGAAAAGAAATACGAGATGAAAGCACGTGAAGAAATTGCCGCTCGCCAGAAAATGGAGAACGCGGTTAACACTACTTCTTCCAACCAAGGAAACGGTGCGAAAAACTCGATCGATAAAGAAGCGAAGAAGCTTGATCGTAAAAGGCAGCGCCGCATCGAGGAGATTGAGGGGCTGCTAGAAGGACTCGAAACGAAAATCACGTCGGCCGAAGCTGAGCTTTGTAAACCTGAAGTCTTTCAGGATTATGAAAAAACGCAAGAATTTCAGTCTCAGCTTGATGCTTTGAACGAAGAGATGGAAACGTTGATGGAAGAATGGGAAGAACTTCAGAATGCTTAAATTGAAAGCTGATATCCTTATATAGTGGGATGTCAGCTTTTTTATTCATCTTCAAGTTGGTCTTCGCACATTTCGACATTGCTTCTACACATTTTACAAACAATTTCACGAAGCAAAAGCCCCAATACCTCTTAAAAACGTTACTACTATAAAATCTTATCCACAGTTCGACCTGTGGATTTTGCATTTTTTGACGACTTATCCACTTTATCCACACGAACATGTGTATACATGATGTGAATTGTGTATAACATAAACCCTTGGTTTCAAATGTTTCAAAACCATTGTCCACATCATCCACAAAGCTGTGTATAACTTTTCCACAAAAAAGAAAGGCTTTTGTGTCGATTTCTGTCGATAACTAAAAAAGCTCTTCTCCTCATTAAAGGAAAAGAGCTTTTTTCTTATTGCGCTTCTAAATCTAACCCCGGTACACCGTTTAATGCCATATCTCCACGCGTTCCTTTTTGGTATGCTACACTTCCTGCAGCTGCGATCATGGCTGCATTATCTGTGCATAAGTGAAGAGGAGGAATGACAAGGTCGTACTTCGTTTCATTAAAACGGTTCTCTAACATGTGACGAAGTCCTTTGTTTGCCGCTACTCCTCCGGCTAAGAGGACTTGTTTTACGTTATATTGCTCTGCGGCACGGTATGTTTTTTCCACAAGTACATCCACAACACTTGCTTGAAAGCTCGCTGCTAGATCTTCTGGCTTGATCACTTCTCCGCGCTGTGTTGCATTATGGACCGTATTGATCACGGCTGACTTTAAGCCGCTGAAGCTGAAATCAAGGGATTCTGGCTCTAGCCACGCGCGAGGCAGGTCAATATTTGCTTCTCCCTCTTGTGCCAGCTTATCGATATGAGGACCGCCTGGATATGGCATGTTAAGCGTTCGCGCCACTTTATCATACGCTTCCCCTGCTGCATCGTCTCTTGTTTCACCGATCACTTTGAACGTGCCGTGCTCCTCCATCAGGACAAGTTCTGTATGTCCGCCTGAGACGATAAGAGACAACAGTGGAAACGTCATTTCTTTTACGAGTCTGTTCGCGTATATGTGTCCTGCGATATGATGGACAGGTACGAGCGGCAGACCATGTGCAAAGGCGAACGCTTTCGCTGCGTTAACACCGATTAAGAGTGCTCCAACAAGTCCTGGCCCTTCCGTTACCGCTACAGCCGTGAGATCTCCTGGCTCTAATTCTGCTTGATTCAATGCTTCTTCAATCACGACCGTAATTTCCTCAACATGATGGCGTGACGCCACCTCAGGCACAACGCCACCAAATCGCTTATGACTCTCAATCTGTGACGCGACAACGTTTGCCAACAGTTCTGTACCGTTCTTCACAATCGCTACCGCTGTCTCATCACAGCTTGTTTCTATCGCTAATATCAATTCATCTTTTATCATAATTCCACCCACATGACTAAAGCATCTTCACCATTATCGCTATAATAGTTTTTCCGGATACCGCCTGCTTCAAATCCTAGTTTTTTATATAAATTCTGTGCAACATGATTACTTACGCGTGCCTCTAGCGTCATCGATACAGCGCCATGCATCTTCGCGAGCTTGATTGCTTCTCTCATGAGCATCTCCCCTAGCTTTCTTCCTCTATATGAAGGAAGAATCGCAATGTTCGTAACATGTGCTTCATCCATAACGAGCCAGATGCCGCAATAACCGACCGGCTGAAAGGAGTCTTCGATAACAAGGTAATGAGCGAATTGGTTCTCAACAATTTCTCTGTAAAAAGCTTCTCGGGACCATGGAACAGCAAATGATGCTTGCTCGATTCCAAGGATATCATCTATGTCGCTTACTTTTGCCAGTCTGAATGTATAAGGCTCTCCCATCAAATCCACCTTACTTCCCCTGTGACTTCAGCCAGTTCACTTCTGCTTCTGCCAACTGAAGATAGCTTGGAGTAAACGAATGGATATCAACCGGTTCGCTCGTCATACCGATACGTCCGAGTTCGCTTGGACGCGGATTGTGATCAGATACTTGTCCAAAAACAGCTTGATCGCCTAACACGTTCTGAATCGTCTCTTTGTGCAGAGGTAAATCGTTCCCGACGAATAATATCTTTTTATCTAGCTCTTGAAGCTTGTCCAGCCAATCTTTTAATAAGATGATCCCGTCTTCCCAAAGATTTTGAAACTCTCCTAAATCATTTCTTCCGTAAAGCCCCGTAAAGAGCTGCGTGCGGCGCGCATCGAATAATGGAACCGTATAGCCATCAAAGTATTTCCCACTCTGAGCGAGCACTTCAAGGCTCGAGATCCCAACG
This sequence comes from Fictibacillus sp. 7GRE50, assembly GCF_015903875.1. Lineage (NCBI taxonomy): Bacteria > Bacillati > Bacillota > Bacilli > Caryophanales > Fictibacillaceae > Fictibacillus > Fictibacillus sp. 7GRE50. The sequence continues at coordinate 5,869 of NZ_JACZDW010000012.1, read as the reverse complement.
AGTTCTTTTTTAAGCGTCCACGCAAGTGTCTTTGCGATCGTTACACCGATTCTGACACCTGTATAAGATCCTGGTCCTTTCGCCACCACGATGCGATCAAGTTCTGCAGGTTTTACCCCGGTCTCTTTTAAAACTTCTTCAATCGCGGGCATCACTCGTATCGAATGATTCTTTTTTAAGTTTGTAATATACTCACCGAGCACTTTTCCTTCATCCAATACCGAGATCCCCATCACAAGATTGGATGTATCTATTGCAAGAACTTTCATTACATAATCTCCTTAACGCGTTCTTCGTATCTGCTTCCGATAGGTTTTAATTGAATCTCGCGCTCATCGTCGCCTTTATGCGAGATAACGAGTTCAAGTCTTTCCTCTGGTAAATAGTCTTCTATAAATACGGCCCACTCGACCACACAAACGCCTTCTCCCGAAAAGTACTCGTCAAATCCTAGATCTTCATCAGAGTCTTCTAACCGGTACACGTCCATATGATAAAGCGGCAGTCTTCCGCTGTATTCTTTAATGATGGTAAAAGTAGGAGAGTTCACTGTACGGGTCACTCCGAGCCCTTTTGCGAGCCCTTTTGTAAAAGTCGTCTTTCCCGCTCCAAGATCTCCAGCCAGTGTGAGTACATCTCCTTTTTGAAGAATAGAGCCCAGCTTTTCGGCAAAAGACATCGTTTCTTCCGCTGACTTTGTTTCGTATTGATAAGTACTCATGACTTCCCCTTACCTTTCCCTAAAATGATTAAATCCTTTTTTCGTAAGAAGTTCCGGCTTGGCATCCTGTTTGTGAAGATAGACTTCTGCCTTACCAGCTTCTCCAACTTTACCGATTTCATAAAGCGGCAGTGCATGTTGTTTGAAAGTATCTGACAGCACCTTAAAATCTTCTTCTGACGCCGTCCCAACCAGCACATAGTCTTCTCCACCAAACAACTGGTTGTTCAGAACGTCTGCCTCTGGTAAATCTCTTAAGGACTCACTAACAGGCAGGCTGTTTCTTTCTATATGAATGGAAACGTTACTCGCTTCAGCGATCTCATTCAATTCGCTCGCCACTCCGTCACTGACATCGTTTAAGGAAATGCGAAAACCGCTTCCTGCGAGAAATCTTCCTTGCTCGATATGTGGAAGGGGCATCTGATGCTGACTTCTCCATTTTTCTTCGTTTGCCGTAAAATCAGCATGCCTTGTTTTTCCAAGCAGAACGTTGAGTCCTGCCGCTGATTCTCCAGTTGTTCCTGTTACAAATACAGAGTCTCCTGGTCTCGCGTTACTTCTTAATAAAGATCTACCCTTTTCTACTTTTCCAATAACCGTCACTGATAATACTAACGGCCCTTTTGTAGAAACGGTATCTCCGCCCATAAGATCGATTTTGTATTTCATTGCGAGTTCGCTCATGCCACGATAGATCTCTTGCAGCTCTTCCTCTGTCCATTCTGAAGGAATCGCGATCGAGACGAGGTAGAACTGCGGAATACCACCCATCGCAGCAATGTCACTCACGTTCACAGCAAGTGCTTTAAAGCCTGCTTGATAAGGAGATAACGTATTCCTTGTAAAATGAACGCCTTCTACCATTGTATCCACACAAACGATTTGATCCATCTCTTCATTCACCGACCAAAGAGCAGCATCATCACCGATACCTTGAACCACCTCTTTTTGAAAAAAGTGCGAAGGCGTGATGCTGTTGATCCATTCAAATTCATCTTTAATCATGGATGTGCTCCTCTCTGGTCTTTACTTTAGTTTGTTTTCTAAATAGATCATTGCTGTTAGCTTTTTTCAAAAAGACTTCAATGATTAAGTTGATTGGAGTGCAAGGTGCGAGACTCCTGCGGGACAGGTGGGCAGGTGAGACACTTAAATGTGAAACATTAGGAATGTGGCTCACCGCCTGCCCCGCGGAAAGCGAAGCACCTGGAGCGGAAACAACAGCTTAAAAAACAGCTAAGAATAAACTTAAAGACAATTCAAATTATAAAAAAGCCTTAGGATTATAATAAAACTCCTAAGGTGACAGTTATATATTAGTTTAACTTACTTTTAGACATAAAAAAACACGAAACCTTGTTTCGTTTTTAAAAGTGGCGGACCCGACCGGGGTCGAACCGGCGATCTCCTGCGTGACAGGCAGGCATGTTAACCACTACACCACGGGTCCAGCTTAGTATGTAATTAATGATGTAGTTCTGAAATTTAAATTGGTTGCACCCAATGGGCACTCCCGATATTTCATGGCTAGACGTTTACTCGACGTAGTTCATGAAATTTAAATTGGTTGCGGGGACAGGATTTGAACCTGCGACCTTCGGGTTATGAGCCCGACGAGCTACCAGACTGCTCCACCCCGCGACGTTATAAAATGTTGTTTTCTCTGGTTTAGATAACAACTTGTTTCGGACATTTATTAATATATCATGTATCTTAGTATGATGCAAGTGTTTTAAAAATATTAGGCACAAGAAATTTTATTTATTTCCTGTGCCCTCTATTTTAAGCCACTTTATCGTTATTCTCAGGACGTTTGTTGAACCCTTTTAAATAGTAGATCGCTGTTAATAAGATCAACCAACAAGGCCCTACGATCAAGGCGATACGTGTATCTGGGAAGTATGCCATGAGTCCGACAACAAAGATTAGGATAGCTAGTGCGATATATGATCCATATGGGAAGAACGGAACTTTAAATTTCAATGTTTTCTTTTCTTCTTCACTTAAGCTTCTGCGGAACTTAAGCTGAGACACAAGAATAATCGACCATGTCCAGATCGCTCCGAATGTTGAAATACTTGTTACCCACACGAATACTTTTTCAGGAACAAGATAGTTTAAAACGACTCCAATCAGAAGTGCTCCGGCTGAAACTAATACAGCTACAGATGGTACACCCGTCTTACTTACTTTATGAAGTTTAGCTGGTGCTTGTTTTTGTTCAGCCAGGTTGAAAAGCATGCGTCCTGTGCTAAATATTCCACTGTTACAGCTGGATAATGCCGCAGTTAGTACGACAAAGTTAATGATACCAGCAGCTTGTCCGATACCGATTTTTTCAAAAGTAAGAACGAACGGACTCCCTTGCGTTCCGATCTGATCCCACGGATAAATGGACATGATAACAAATAATGCCCCTACGTAGAAAATCAAGATACGCCAGAACACAGAGTTTACAGCTCTTGCTAAAGATTTTTCAGGATTCTTAACCTCACCTGCTGTAACACCGATCATCTCGATTCCTAAGAATGCAAACATAACCATCTGCATAGACATGAGGATTCCCTGTATGCCGTTTGGTGCAAAACCACCATTTTCCCAAAGGTTACTGATTCCTGTTGCAACTCCACCGTTACCAAAACCAAATAGTATCATGCCTAAACCAGTAATAATCATCAATACGATGGCAACGATCTTGATAAGTGCAAACCAGAATTCAAACTCTCCATACGCTTTTATCGCAAGCAAGTTGATGCTCGCCATAATCACGAGTGCTGATAGTGCCCAGATCCACACAGGTACATCTGGATACCACATCTTCATATAAATACCTACGGCTGTGATCTCAGCCATACATGTTACGATCCATAAGAACCAATAGTTCCAGCCTGTTAAATAACCGGCTAGTGGTCCAATATAGTTTTTAGCATAACGGCTAAAAGATCCGGCAACAGGTTGATGAATCGCCATCTCACCTAACGCTCGCATAATGATGAACATTACAGATCCGCCTAATGCATATGCTAATAAAATTGCTGGCCCCGCCATTTCAATTGCTGAAGCTGACCCTAAAAATAAGCCCACTCCAATAGCGGCCCCGAGTGACATAAGTGTAATATGTCGTTCTTCGAGCCCACGATGTAATTCTTGTTTTGGCTTCATTTTTATGCCTCCCTTGATGTATATGATGAAGCGCTTTCACTCAGGTATCATATCACATTTCGACAAAAAGAAACAATTCGTTTTTATTACAGTAAAAAGCCCAAAAGCCCTATTGTAACAGGGCTTTTTTGGCAGCTTCTTTAAAGACAGTTACGATATCCTCAATATTTTCAATACCCACAGATATTCGGATTACATTCTTATTGATCCCCAATTTTTCACATGTTTCAGCTGGTAGTGAACGGTGAGAAGTTCCGAGTGGATACGAGACCGTAGTTTCTACACCAGCAAGCGTTGGAACGATATGAACCCAATCCAATGACTTAAAGAACGTATGCACGCTGCTTTTCTCGTCGAGTTCGATCGTAACAATTGATGAATTTCCGTTTTCACTCACGTATTCTGGATAGTAGACGGTTTTAATTCCCTCTGTCTGTTTAAGCTGGTTCGCTAATTCTGTGGCGTTCGAGATATGACGCTCCATACGCACGCTTAACGTCTTCAATCCTCTGGATGCTAACCACGCATCAAACGGTCCTAGATTACAGCCCAGGTGAATCATTTTCGCTTGAGCTTTTTCGATTAACTCCTCTTTTCCTACTACTACACCTGCTGTCACGTCGCTATGTCCATTTAAATATTTCGTCGCACTATGAACAACAAGATCGACACCTTTCGTATACGGCTGAAGTACATAAGGTGTGGCGAATGTATTATCAATCATCGAAGTAAGATTATGTTCTTCTGCAAGAGCAACAAGTCCCTCTAGATTCTCTACACGCAATAAAGGATTTGTTATGGATTCTGAATAAATGAGTTTTGTGTTGTTACGGATGTTTCGTTTAACCTCATCTAGGTCCTTGAATGAAACGAACGTCGTTTCGATTCCAAAGCTTTTGAGGTCATCAGAAAGAAGCTGATAGGTGCCGCCATACAAATCATCACATGCTAGTATATGATCACCAACTTGTGCGACCGCTAAGATACCCACTAAAATGGCTGACATACCGGATGATGTCACAACACCGGCAGGAGCTTGTTCGAGGTTTGCGACACCACTCGCAAAATCGTTTTGGTTGGGGTTGTTCATACGTGTATATAAGTAATCGTTCTTTCCTCTAAAATAATCCTCTAGGTCGTCTAGATCGTTAAAAGAAAAAGCTGATGTCTGATAGATCGGATTGATCTTACTTACAGACTTCACACTATTATGACCACTTGCATGTACGCTGGATGTATCAAAATGAACATTCTTCATGATATATGGCCTCCCCATTGTTTTTTATCTTTTAGTTTAGCATAAAATTGGTGGGATATTGTGTAGAGAAATGTTGGTTAGTGTGTGTGTTGTGTGTTAGTTAGTTGCTGGCGTAGTTTTAAGTATTAGCTAGTGGGTGTAGTTGTCGAAAATTCGATAAAAAGTTTTATCCGTGAAATTATGAAGCTTATCCGTGAATATATGGAGAATTACCGTGAATAAAATCACGATTACCGTGAAATTATGTGCAGTGGAGTTGATAGGGAGAGCTGATTAGGGGATTTGTGTGTGGCATCTTAGGTGTTTTAGTGAGTTTTTGGCTTGGGTGTTGGTTGTGGGAGCTGCTTGAGGGGTTTTTGGATAGATTTTGGAGCTTTTGCTTTAAGAATATCGGGAGGTGGAAGATGGCTTTGGCCATCTTCTTCGTATTTTGAGGTTTTTGAGGGGGTTTGAAGCGTAAGCTTGCCTTCTGCGAATACCATGCTGGGTATCTCCTGGCCCTAATTAAGTCTAAATATGAAAAATTAAGTCAAAATGAGAGCGAATTTAGTCGGAACAGACCACAATTAAGTCTAAAAGCAAAAATAAAGGCCGTTCGCTAATTCTCGACAACCGCTCTCAGCCTGATCCAAGCGCTATACCCCCGAGCTCGAGCCTTCCATCCCCAGCCCCCATCATCAGAAGTTTGGCACTCGCCAAACCACCTTTCTTCTTTTCTATCTTTC
>NZ_JACZDW010000011.1:0-57817 GCF_015903875.1 Fictibacillus sp. 7GRE50 | reverse complement strand
GTTTTTAAAACTGACGGAATTAATTCTTAATTCCTTACCTATTTCTTTTGTTCAGTTTTCAAAGAACTGTGTGTTTCGTTTTTGTTAGCCGCTCGTTTTGGCGACTTTATTAGGTTACCATGTCGCAACCCTCGTTGTCAACAGCTTTTTTCAAAAACTTTTAATCGTTTATGTGAAGCTCATCAACATGTCAGTATTCCTTGCGACGAAGAATAATATACCATCATTTTCGCTCTTGTACAATAGTTTTACCGAAAAAAAGATAACTTTTATTTAGCTGTTTTTCAAGGGTTTACAGTATGTACAAGATACAGCGCTCAAATCACTTTTTAATACAAGATATAGTAAGATGATAACCCTTGAATCACACCCTAATTATGATACTCGTTTTCCGAATTCCTATTCCTACTTCCTCATAAAACCAAAAAGCCAGCACAGTGCTGGCTTTTTGATCTTAACTATTTCTCAGAATGACGCATTTGCGGGAATAATAGTACGTCACGAATAGATGGTGAGTTTGTTAACAGCATCACTAGACGATCGATTCCGATTCCTAGTCCACCTGTAGGAGGCATACCGTATTCAAGTGCTTCTACAAAGTCTTCATCCATCATATGCGCTTCATCATTACCTTCAGCGCGTTCTTTTAATTGTTCTTCGAAACGCTCACGCTGATCAATCGGGTCGTTTAGCTCAGAGAATGCATTCGCATGCTCACGGCCAACGATAAATAGTTCAAATCGATCAGTAAAGCGAGGATCTTCAGGATTCTTCTTCGCTAAAGGTGAGATTGCAACTGGGTGACCGTACACGAATGTAGGTTGAATCAGTTTTTCTTCTACAAAGTGCTCAAAGAATTCATTTACAACATGACCATAAGACATGTTCTCTTTTACAGGTACATTATGTTCTTTAGCTAGAGCGCGCGCTTCTTCATCAGTCATTTCTGGCCAGAAGTCTACGCCAGCTGTTTCTTTAATCGCATCGACCATGTGTACTCTTTTCCAACGCGGCTTAAGATCTACTTCATAATCTCCGTAAGTTACAGTTGTTGTGCCTAAGACATCTTCTGCGATGTGTGCGACTAAATTCTCCGTTAATTCCATGATATCAAGGTAATCTGCATATGCTTCATACAGCTCGATCATCGTAAATTCAGGATTATGACGAGTTGATACTCCTTCATTACGGAATACACGGCCGATTTCATACACTTTCTCTAGTCCACCCACGATAAGGCGCTTAAGGTGAAGCTCGATTGCGATTCGCATGTAAAGCTCCATATCAAGTGCATTATGATGCGTAATGAATGGTCGAGCTGAAGCTCCTCCAGGAATTGAATGCATAGTTGGTGTTTCTACTTCTAGATAACCATTGTCGTCTAAATAACGGCGCATAGAACGAATGATTTTAGAACGAGAAATAAACGTATCTTTTACTTCCGGGTTCATGATTAGATCTACATAACGTTGACGGTAGCGCTGTTCAACATCTTTTAGTCCATGAAACTTATCAGGCAGTGGACGCAGGGATTTTGTTAGTAACTGAAAGTCCTTCGCTTTAACAGAAAGTTCTCCTACTTTCGTTTTAAAGACAAGTCCTGTTACGCCTACCCAGTCACCGATATCAATCGTATTGAATAGTTCGTATTGCTCATCACCAACAGCATCTAATCTTACATAGATCTGAATCTTTCCAGACAAGTCTTGAATGTGAGCAAATCCAGCTTTCCCTTTTCCGCGTTTAGTCATGATACGACCCGCTAGAGTTACTGAGATCTCTTCATTATCAAGTTCTTCTTTTTCTTTTTCTCCGTATTCAGAAACAAGATCCGCTGCAGTATGTGTACGGTCGAACTTTGTACCGAAAGGATCTACTCCTTTTTCAGTTAATGCAGCTAATTTTTCTCTTCTAACACGAAGCAAGTCATTTAATTCTAATTCTTGGCTCATGGGAACACTCCTAGCTTTTAGCAGTTTTGAATATCAAGTATGGTATAAGATAAATCTTCGCCGAAAGGAACAGTAACAGTAAATGTCGCGTGTACAGTTTTTCCAATCGCAGCTTTCGCAATGAGAGACTGAACAGAAATCATATTTTCGCGTGGATCAGCTTCAAAAGGATGTACGATCGTATACGTGTACCGTTCTTTGTAAACTGTATCTTCTATAGTAATGGTTGAGCCGGGTTCTACATGGTAACCCGGTTCCCTAACCATTGGCCATGTGACAGATTGAGCTAAAATATCTTTTATCTCAGACACCCGCTTATGAATGAATTCTTTTTCTGACGTGTTTCGGCATTCCTTTTTACGTTTTGATAGGTATTGTAGTTCTTTTTCTAGATTCCTAGTGCCTTCTTGGGTGAGTTTGAGCATAGCCATAAGCTATTCCTCCTCCATTATAATAAAAAACACCGGATGCTGAATCTGTTGTATTTAAGCAAACAACAGCCAGTCATCTGATGATCTGGCTGTATGTTGCTAGTGTTAGCTGATTTTTTGTATTTCTTCTAATTGATCTACATAACCAAACAATAGTTTACTCATTTCTTCACGAGTAGTCATCTGGTTGATCTCATTTCGAACAGAACCCGTTTGAGGCAAGCCTTTGAGATACCAAGCGGCATGCTTTCTCATCTCTCTCGCAGCAACATCTTCACCTTTAAGGTCGATTAAACGATCCATATGAAGCATGCAGATGTTCATCTTTTCACGAGCAGTAGGTTCAGGTGCGATGATTCCGTTCTCTAAATATTGAACGGTGCGATAAAGCATCCACGGGTTACCAAGTGCAGCTCTTCCGATCATAACTCCGTCTACTCCATATTGATCCATGCGGTCTTTCGCTTCTTGAGGGGAAGAGATATCACCATTACCGATAACCGGAATAGATACATTCTTCTTCACTTCACCGATGATGTCCCAATCCGCTACTCCTTCATACATCTGAACACGCGTACGGCCATGTACAGCAACAGCGGCTCCTCCGGCACGTTCAACTGCTTGAGCATTTTTAACAGCATAGATATGATCTTCATCCCAACCGATACGCATTTTAACAGTTACCGGTTTTTGAACAGCATCAACCGTAGCCGCTACCATCTCATAAATCTTGTCTGGGTCCAGCAGCCACTTTGCTCCCGCATCACATTTTGTGATTTTCGGAACCGGGCATCCCATATTGATATCTATAATGTCTGCGTTCGTATTTTTATCTACGTATTTAGCCGCAGCAACTAAAGATTCACGTTCTCCTCCAAAGATCTGCAGGCTAAGTGGTTTTTCACGTTCATCTACATAAAGCATCTTTAAAGATCTTTCGTTCTCATGGAGAATCCCTTTGTCACTTACCATTTCTGCGCAAACGAGCCCGGCACCGAACTCTTTTGCGATCAAACGGAAAGCAGGATTACACACACCAGCCATCGGTGCTAGAACTACTGGATTCTTCAAAGTAATATCTCCGATTTTCAAGTTAACGATCACCTCGTTCCTTTTACTGTCTTTATATATCGATTACTTATTGTAATTCTTCTACGTTAATGCTGAATTGATCTGCTATTCTTTTAAGCAGATCTCCTTTAGGCTTTCGGCTGCCCCTTTCCACCTCACCAAGAACCGAAACTGAGATTCCGATGTCTTTAGCAAGCTGTTCTTGGGTATAACCTTTTAACTTTCTGAACGCACGGATGCGTCTTCCCAGTCGGTCTTCTTCCATATGCGTACACCTTCTTTATCTCTTTGTTCGCAAAGGACTTGATGTAACGAAATTGAATTCTCCGGGTAAATATCATCTGGAGCAATTTCACTTAGAGGTATGAGAACAAACGCCCTTTCAAGCATACGTGGATGCGGAATGGTTAACTCTTCCGTCTGTATACTTACACTATTATACAATAAAATGTCAAGGTCTATTGTTCGCGGTCCCCATTTTTGAACCCTTTTCCGGTCTAGTTTCGTCTCTACGTCTTGCAGTTTACTCAAAAGTGCCTGTGGAGAAAGGGAGGTTTTGAGTTTTAATGCTAAATTTAAGAATAATGGCTGATCCGTCACACCTACTGGATCTGTCTCGTAGATCGAAGAAACAGATTCAATACTTATGTCGGCAAGCTCTTCTAATAGAGAAATGGCTTGTTTCAGCAACCCTTCTCTATCTCCCATATTGGAACCGACAGATAGATAAGCAATGTTGTTACCGACCATCTATACACGTCCCCTTGTGATCTCAACGGCTACCGATTCATAATGCCCAGGGATCGGAGGATCTGGTTTGATCACTCTGACCATCACTTCGTCAACCATAGTAAACTTTCCAAGTATAGAAGCAGAGATCGCTTCAGCCAATGTCTCTAAAAGCTTGACCGGCTCACCTTCTACGATTTCTTTAACAGCTCCGTACACTTCTCCATAGTTGACTGTATTGTCTAGTTCATCGGACAGTCCCGCTTGGGAGAGGTCCATTGATAATACTACGTCCACATTAAAACGCTGTCCAAGCTTTTGCTCTTCGTTAAACACACCGTGATAGCCATAAAACTTCATACCGTTCACATACATTTTATCCATGAGACACCGCTCCTTTTTTGAGCATGATGTCCATCATCTTTGTCATTCTGCTCATTTCTTTTACATCGTGAACACGAACGATCGAACAACCACGTTCAATACCGAGGCAAACTGTCGCACCTGTTCCTTCCACGCGCTCTTCCACTGGCAGGTCGAGGGCCTTGCCGATCATCGATTTACGTGAAGTTCCTAATAAGACAGGATAGCCCATCTGAACAATTTCATTCAGTCTTCTAATCGTTTCAAGGTTTTGTTCGAACGTTTTCACAAAACCAACACCTGGATCTAGGATGATATTGTCAGGATTAACGCCTGCCTTCACCGTAATCGCAATACTATGCTCTAAATCTGCAATTACATCCGGCATGAATTCTTGATAGTTCGTATCAAAACGATTATGCATGAGGATGACTGGAACATTCGTCTCGGCCATCACACCTGGCATATCCGGATCAAATTTGGCTCCCCACACATCGTTGATGATATGAGCACCTGCTTTTATCGCTTGATAGGCAGTTTCTGCTTTATACGTATCAATCGACAACGGAACGTTCACTTCTTTTCTTAATGCTTCTATCACAGGAATCACACGTTCCAACTCTTGTTCGAGCGGAACTTTATCTGCACCCGGCCGAGTAGATTCTCCACCGATATCAATCATATCAGCGCCGTCTTTCACCATCTGCTTCGCGTGATGGATTGCCTGTTCGATTCGGTTGTGATGCCCGCCATCCGAAAATGAATCCGGAGTTACATTAAGAATACCCATCACATATGTTTTTTTTGAAAAATCAAGTACGTACTCACCGCAGTTCATTTTTTGCTGCTTTAGCATCATTTCGTGCATGGAGGATCTATCCTTTCAAAAAACTCAAATACTTCTATATTGTTTCTTCGTATGTTTCATGTAGAGTTCCCTAAACTTCTGATACATTTCACCTTCAGCTCCAGAGAACGTTGTATCTTGAAAATGACTGACTGGAACGAGCTCTTGTATCGAGTTCGTCAGGAATACTTCATCGGCTTCCGTTAAGGTCTCTATATTATAATTCCCCGTTTCTAGAGGAATGTTCAACAGTTTAGAAGCGTGCATGACCCATTTTCTTGTAATCCCCTCTAAAATCCCAGTGGACGAGTGAGGGGTAAAGAGCATGTTATCTTTGTACCAAAAAAGGTTCGATACTGTCCCTTCACTGATATAGCCTTCTCGAGTCAGGAAAATGCCTTCTTGATTCATGTTAGAAAGCTCTCTTTTGCCCAAGATACTGTTTAAATAATGATGAGACTTCAGCCGCTTTTCACCTTCTGGCGTATTCCGTTTCGTCTTGAGTTGAACCAACTCTTTTTCGGCTACTGCACTAGTTTTCATGAGAGGCTTTGTATACAGAATAACAACAGGTTTCATATATGGCTCCGTCTGCAATCCGATATCACCCACGCCAGCTGATACGTTCAGTCTAAAATAAGCGTCATCCATCTTATTTTTAGCTAGAAGCGTACTCACCATCTCAATAACAGTGTCTGAATCTATAACAAGATCAATATTTAATTCGTTCAACGCTTCACGCAACCGGTTCAAGTGTTCGTCGATTAAAAAAGGAAAACCATCATAGGTTCTGAATGTTTCAAACGCCCCTAAGCCATACATGAAGCCATGATCATACGGTGAGATCATAGCATCATCTTTGGAAACCAATTTTCCGTTTAAATAGATGTACATGAAACTTCCTTGCCTTTATAGTAATCAATAAAATTTCTAAGCAATTTCTTTCCGTCTTCCGTTAGTATGGACTCCGGATGATATTGAACGCCTTCGATCGGAAGCTCCTTATGGCGAATCCCCATGATTTCCCCTTCACTTGTCCAAGAAGAAATCTCAAAGCAATCAGGCAGTGTTTCTCTTTTTACGATCAATGAATGATAGCGTGTTGCTGGAAACTCTTGCGGAAGCCCGTTATATACTGTCTTTCCGTCATGAAGAACAGGGGAAACCTTACCGTGCATCAATCGCTCTGCACGCACCACATCTCCGCCGAATACTTGTGCGATCGACTGATGACCTAAGCAAACTCCGAAAATGGGGATCTTCCCTGCAAATTGGGAGATCGCTTCTAGGGAGATACCTGCTTCATTCGGAGAACATGGTCCCGGAGAAATCATTAAGAAATCCGGATTCAATTGCTCGATCTCCTGAATCGTTATCTCATCGTTTCGTTTTACGACAAGCTCCTCACCCATCTCACCTAAATACTGAACGAGGTTGTACGTAAAAGAATCGTAGTTATCAATCATTAAAATCATCTCGTCTCTTCTCCTCTCATGTGCTGTCTTATACCAAAATTGACCCGAGCTCACTCTGCTCTTTGGCACGCCACAGCGCCTCTGCTTTTTTTAAACTCTCCTTGTACTCACTTTCAGGTATGGAGTCAATAACGATACCCGCACCCGCTTGAACGTGTGCAGTTTCATTTTGACATACCATCGTCCGAATTGCGATATTCATTTCCGTATCGCCGTTAAAACCAATCCATCCAATGCTTCCAGTGTATACACCTCTTCGAACGGGTTCTAATTCTTCAATGATCTCCATCGTTCTCACTTTTGGAGCACCCGTGATCGTACCACCTGGGAATGTCGCTTTGATGCAATCAAACGCATCAAATTCTGGCCGTAATGTGCCCACTACATTCGAGACAATATGCATCACGTGTGAATACCTTTCAATCACCATGAACTCATCCACATTCACGCTGCCATAAACCGAAACTTTTCCAAGATCGTTTCGTTCAAGATCGACGAGCATCACATGTTCAGCTCGTTCTTTTTCATTTTGGATCAGCGTATTTGCAAGCTCGATATCCTCTTCCTCTGTTCTGCCACGCGGCCGTGTTCCCGCTATCGGACGCGTGCTGATCAGGTCACCCTTTTTCTTTACTAAAAGTTCAGGTGAAGCACTAACTAGCTGGAAGTCTGGTGTTTCTAAGTAACTCATATATGGAGATGGGTTGATTCTTCTCAATTCTTCATAAATGTTTAAAGGAGTTGTTCGTAGAGCCTTTGACTGACGAACAGAAAGATTCACTTGGAACACATCGCCATCAGAAATATATCGTTTAATCTTTTTAACCGCGTCTACAAAAACATCTTCTGTCATTGTAACGTGTTTAAAATCTTCAATAGAGTAGTTCAGGTTCTCTTGATCCACTTCTGTAGAAGCAGAAAACGGTGCTTCCCACATTTCTTTATAAGCTCGCAGCTTGTCTATGCAATAAGAGTCATCCTTATTTTCAGTCAGCGTTATCATCCATAACATACTCGTTTCATGTTCATAAACAAACACATCTCTAAACAGCAAGAAGTACAAATCTGGAAGACGTAAATCATCTTCTGAAGTTGCTGGCAGTTTTTCAAACTCGCGTGTCAGATCATAGCTCAAATAGCCGATCGCTCCACCCGTAAAGTCTGGAAGTCCTTCTACTCGCTCCACATCAAAATCTTTGAACCAGTTCTGAAACTGCTCATATATAGGCCCTTTTAAAACAGTCGAGCCTTCATCTGTTTTTATTGTTAATACATCTTGTTTTCCAGTGACTTCGGCAAACGGAGAAAGTCCGATAATGCTATACTTTCCTGTTCTCCCGCTCTCCAGCAAAACGTGGCGAGGTTCAGTTGCCGCTAATGATTTATATTTGTAAAACCACTCTTCTTTAGATAGAGGTATACATGAATGCATGACATGCCATTTTTTGTTCATCCCCATATGGTCACTCTCCCAAAAATCTTCTGCTTACATTGTACATGAGGTGTTTCACTTTGGCACACCTTTCTCCCAATTTCCTGCATTTACATGGGTATTATCTCCACTTCGAAAGTCTTTAGGAATGATGACCTTGTGCAGTAAGGAAAAAATGAGAATTGTTTTAGAAAAAGCTCTGTAAGAGAGTAAACCAACTAATGGAGCAATGTTGAGGACTTAAACACCAAATTTCTTAGCCCTATACCCCAAACATAATAAAAAAGCCCCCCAAAAAGGGAGGCTCATTTAAGGAATTAGTCTTCAAATTGGTATAGCGGCGTACTTAAGTAACGTTCCCCGTTACTTGGGATGATGGCTAATACCTTTTTGCCTTTTCCAAGCTTTTTAGCGACTTTTAACGCTGCCGATATGGCTGCACCCGAAGAGATACCGCCTAAAAGCCCTTCTTCACGCGCTGCTTTTCTCGCCCATTCGAAAGCTTCATCGTTTGAGATGGTTAACACTTCATCATAGATGTCTGTTTTTAGAATATCCGGCACAAAACCTGCACCGATTCCTTGAATCTTGTGCGGTCCTGGTTTACCGCCAGATAATACAGGAGAATCAGTTGGTTCTACCGCATAGATCTTGATGTCTGGGTATTTCTCTTTTAAAACCTGACCTGCACCTGTAATTGTTCCACCCGTGCCGATTCCAGAAACGAACGCATCGAGTCCGTCTGGGAATTGTGAGACGATCTCTTGACCAGTCGTGTTTCGATGAATAGCAGGGTTCGCTTCATTCTTAAACTGTTGTGGCATGAAGTAGCCTTTTTCTTTCGCTAGTTCTTCTGCTTTTCTAATCGCTCCGCCCATTCCCTCTGGTCCAGGAGTCAGTACAAGATCCGCTCCATAAGCTCTCAAAAGGTTTCTTCTTTCTAAACTCATCGTTTCAGGCATGACAAGAACTGTTTTGTATCCTTTTGCTGCAGCAACCATCGCTAAACCAATTCCTGTGTTGCCACTAGTAGGTTCAACAATCGTATCTTCTGGTTTCAATTTTCCGCTTTTCTCTGCATCTTCAATCATCGCTAATGCGATACGGTCTTTTACACTGCTTCCCGGGTTCATGAACTCTAACTTTAGGTAAACATCTGCCATATCCTCTGATGTGATGCGATTCAATTTCACTACAGGTGTTTGACCGATCAGATCTGTTATCGATTGTGCCACTCTTGCCATTTGCCATCACTCCTAAAACCGAGTATTTTTATTGGATTAATTGTAGCAACCCTGGAAATACTCTGTCAATTTTATTGCATACGTAGATCGTCTATTACCATGGTACGCAGATATTTTTATTTCATGTATAAAACAAAACCCGGAGAAAAGTCCGGGTTTACGCTTTTGCTTGATCAAGCAAGGTTTGAAGTTCTTCTTTTGTAAAGATATAAGTGGCGTTACAGAATTGACAGTTCGTTTCTGCTTGGCCATCTTCTTCTATAATATCTGAGATTTCTTGTTCACCCAGACTTACGATCGCCTGTCCAAAGCGCTCATGTGAGCACGTGCACTGAAAACGTACCGGGGATTTCTCAAGGATTTGGACTTGATCTTCTCCTAAAAGCTCAAATAAGATTTCTTCTGGTGTCATTCCTTTTTCGATCAATCGAGAAATCGGAGGAATCGCGTTGATTCTTTCTTCAAGTAAATCAACGATTGCATCCGAAGCATTCGGCATCACTTGTACGATAAAACCGCCTGACGCCTTGATCGAATTATCCGGATTCACGAGAACACCAACACCTACTGCAGAAGGTACTTGTTCTGAAGAAGCAAAGTAATACGTGAAGTCCTCTCCTAGTTCACCTGAAACCATCGGCACTTGTCCTGTGAACTTTTCGCGCATTCCGATATCTTTTAGAACTGATAAGTATCCTTCTTTTCCTACCGCTCTTGCTACATCCAGCTTTCCTTTGCTGTTCAGTTCAAAGTGAGTATGCGGATTCGTTACATAACCACGTGTCTCACCTTTTGTATTGCTGTCTACGATGATTACTCCGATTGGTCCGCCGCCTTCAACCTTCACCGTTATGCTGTTGTTCTCACCCTTTAACATCATACCCATCATGGTCGATGCAGTCATCGCTCTTCCTAAAGCAGCCGAAGCTGTCGGCCATGTGTCATGTCTTCTCTGTCCTTCACTTACCATCTCAGTAGAAGAGATCGCATAAGCGCGGATCTGCCCGTCATACGCAAGGGCCTTTATTAAATAATCATTCATTAAAACTCACCCTTTAACCATTCTTATTTTTATCGTATATCATTAATAGACCTTTTAATGTTAAAAATGGATCAACATGATCGATCACGTTGCTTTCCGCTGCAATTAGGTTTGCAAGTCCTCCGGTCGCAATTACTTTCGGTTCAACCTCAGACTGTTCTTTCATTCTTTTTACAATACCCTCTACTTGTCCTACATATCCATATAGAATACCTGCTTGCATAGCGTTAACCGTGTTCTTCCCGATCACACCTTCAGGCTTAGCGATTTCTATACGCGGCAACTTTGCAGCTTTCGTATAAAGAGCTTCTGTAGAGATATTTATTCCAGGCGCGATCGCTCCACCCATATACTGTTTGTTTTCATTGATATAACAATACGTAGTAGCTGTCCCGAAATCAACGATGATCAGCGGTGCATCATATTCATGAATAGCAGCAACTGCGTTAACAATCCGATCGGCTCCAACTTCTCTTGGGTTTTCATACTTAATATTAAGACCCGTTTTAATTCCAGGTCCCACCACTAATGGACGCTGGTTAAAATATTTCACACACATGCGTTCTAAGGCAAACATGATTGGTGGCACGACTGAAGATATGATGATTCCTTCAATCTGTTCTTTATGGATATTAACGTGACGGAACAGATCGAGTATAAGCATGCCATACTCATCCTCTGTTTTTTCACGTGAGGTATGAATTCTCCAATGATGCTTCAGTTCATCATTCTCGTAGAGTCCTAAAACAATATTCGTATTTCCGACATCAAACACAAAAATCATGGAATTTGTCCCCGCTTCTTATCTTAAGTTTCTATAATAGTTATAACACAAAACGTATAGGAGTAAAGCAAGGTGGCTTATTGGGAATTTTTCGCTTATTCAAGGGGGCGTTGAAAGTGGTTGATTTCCGTTACAGGTACTCGCTTTCCGCGGGGCAGACGGTGAGCCACATTCGTACGTTTCACGTATAAGTGTCTCACCTGCCCGCCTGTCCCGCAGGAGTCTCGCACCCTACACTCCAATCAACCTGTCAGTGAAGAAAAAAAACAAAAAACCAAATAAAATAATAATAGAAGCGTCTATTTCAAAGAAGGCATTTTCATTAATTATTGGAGTTATACTGTCATTCAATGAGGCTCCTGGTAACGCACCTCGCAAAATGATTCCATGTAGGAACAAACGCTTTCCCATTATCATCTGTGAGAGATCAGAAAGAATAAATTAGATATAATAGCTAACCTTTATAAGGCTTTTTTCTATTGCATTTATATTCTTCTTCATTTGACAAGTTGATTGTAGCGTAAGGTTGCCGACTCCTATGGGACGAGCGGTCAGTCCGAAAAGTGGAAGTGACTCGTTCAGCCCCGACAAGCAAAAGGTAAATGGGCTTGGAAGGCGCACTTTGCCTTCTTGACCGTTTAACTTTTGACCTCGAGGGGCTAGTCACTGCAACTAGACAGGAGGCTCACCGTTCGCCCCGTGGAAAGCGTGCAACCTGGAGCGGAAATCAACTACTTTCACAATCAATACAAAAAAGGACACCTCATCACTGAGGCGTCCTTTTAGAAATTAATCTTGTTTTGGCTCTTCATCTTTTTTGTTAAGTGTTACTTTAACATCATCAGATGGGTTAGAAATCGTTTTTCTGTCAGGTAGTTTACCTGTTTTAACGAGTTCTTTGATTTGTTCTTCATCAAGCGTTTCTACAGTTAGCAATGTTTGAGCAATGATTTCTAACTTAGAATTGTGCTCAGTAAGGATCTGACGGCAACGCTCGTAAGATTCTTTAATGATACGCTGAACTTCTAAATCAATTTCATGCGCGATTGCATCACTATAGTTTTGCTCGTTATTGAAGTCTCTTCCTAAGAAGACTTGACCGCCTTGTGATGAACCGAACTGCATCGGCCCTAGGCGTTCACTCATACCAAACTCTGTTACCATGCGGCGAGCGATTCCAGTCGCACGCTGGAAGTCATTATGAGCTCCTGTACTAACTTCCTTGAACGTGATCTCTTCAGCCACACGGCCTCCAAGAAGTCCAACGATCTTATCTTCTAATTCAGGTTTTGTCATAAAGTAACGATCTTCTTTCGGAAGCATTACTGTGTAACCACCTGCTTGACCACGAGGGACAACGGTAACTTTATGAACAGTGTCTGCTCCTTCAAGAACTAAACCGATAACAGTGTGACCCGCTTCATGATAAGCAACAATGTTCTTTTCTTTTTCAGAAATCACACGGCTCTTTTTCGCAGGTCCTGCAATAACACGGTCGATCGCTTCATCAACGTCATCCATATCGATCTTCTTCTTATTCGTACGAGCCGCTACTAAAGCAGCTTCATTCAATAAGTTTTCTAGATCTGCACCAGAGAAACCTGGAGTGCGCATCGCGATCGTTTTCAAGTTAACATCTTCTGCAAGCGGCTTGTTGCGCGCATGCACTTGAAGTACTTCTTCACGTCCTTTTACATCTGGGCGGTTAACCGGAATCTGACGGTCAAAACGTCCCGGACGAAGAAGGGCTGGATCTAGAATATCAGCACGGTTGGTAGCTGCGATAATGATAATTCCTTCATTAGCACCGAAACCATCCATTTCAACTAGCAATTGGTTAAGTGTCTGCTCACGCTCGTCATGACCTCCGCCAAGACCAGCTCCACGCTGACGACCTACCGCATCAATCTCATCGATGAAGATGATACAAGGTGCGTTTTTCTTAGCATTTTCAAACAAGTCACGAACACGTGATGCACCGACACCGACGAACATCTCAACGAAATCAGAACCTGAGATCGAGAAGAACGGAACGCCAGCTTCTCCAGCTACTGCACGTGCAAGAAGTGTTTTACCAGTACCCGGAGGTCCTACTAAAAGAACACCTTTTGGAATACGCGCACCTAGCGCAGAGAATTTACGCGGATCTTTTAAGAATTCTACAACTTCAACTAGCTCTTGTTTTTCTTCATCTGCACCAGCTACGTCTTTAAACGTAACCTTTTTCTTTTCTTCGTTGTAAAGTTTTGCTTTACTCTTACCAAAGTTCATTACTCGGCTTCCGCCGCCTTGTGCTTGGTTAAGCAAGAAGAAGAATAAGATAAAGATAATGACAAACGGAATTATTGAGGTGAAGAACGTCACCCAGCCACTCGTCTGTTCTTGCTGTTTAAATTCTACGTTTGATGAATCAGCAAGCTTTTCAATCTCAGCCAGTGTGTTGCCAGTCAGCGGAGCATTCGTTTGGAATACTTCTCCTTCTTTAGCTCCTTCAAGCTGGCCGCGGACAACATATACGCCACCCTCAGGCTGGTAAACGATGCTTTCCACTTTGCCTGATTCGATGTACTTAGTCAGCTGATCATAACGAATTTCTTTGACTTCGTTGTTGTTGCCGTTAAAAAAGCTGACAACCCCAACCACAACTAAAAAGATTAATAAATAAAATATAGTATTACGGAAGATGCGATTCATTCCTTACCTCCTTAGGCGAACAATCAAATCTTATGCGGTTTTTTAGTCTTTCTTTTCGTAGATCTCTGGCTTTAAAACGCCAATGTAAGGCAAGTTACGGTATCTCTCGATGTAGTCCAACCCATAACCAACAACAAAAGCATCAGGAACGATGAAGCCAGCAAGATCTGGAGCGATATCAACCTTACGTCCTGTAGGCTTATCCAGTAAAGTTACGATCTTAACCGATTTCGCTTTACGCGCCTTAAACAGTTGAACGAGATAACTGAGCGTTAAACCACTGTCAATAATATCTTCTACAATGATAACGTCTCGACCTTCTAAGGAAGTATCTAAATCTTTAACAATTTTAACTTGACCAGAAGAAACGGTAGATGCACCATAGCTGGACACTGCCATTAAATCGATCTCAAGATGGATATCCATACGTTTGATCAAGTCTGCCATAAAAGGTAGAGCACCCTTTAAAACCCCGACCACCAATGGAAAGCGTTCCTTATATTCCACAGAAAGCTCTTTTCCAAGTTCTTTAATCTTGTTTTGAATAGCTTCTTCGGAAATAAGTGTTTCTAAAATTTCATCATGCATGTTCAACAAGCCTCCTAGACGTCATGGCGATTTTTTATGAAAGCGTAGGATAACCCAAAGTTCTGATGGATTTATTTGATGACGTCTAATGTGTTTTAGCTCCGGAAGCCAAATGATCTTACCGTTTGCATCAACAACAACTGGCCAAACGTTTCTTTCTTCCTGCGGCACTTTAGCATCAATAAATATATCTTTTAATTTCCGAGAACCGACGCCGGCAATCGCCATCCGGTCACCTGGTTTTCGGGTGCGAACTCGTAACGGGAGATCTACCTCTTTCATTGAAAACACAAAAACATCTTTTCCTCTTTGTAGAGCGGGTTCACAATCTGTTATTTCAGCAGTTATACGTCCATTCGGCAGTTCTACATAACCGGGCAGCTCTAGTGAAAAGTCATATGACTCTTCCTCATTTTTGACGACGATATGCTCAAAACTTAACAAACATCTGTCATAAGTTCGGCTGACAACTAAACCTGACGGAAAATGCAACATTCCGGATGGATGCTCACTTCCGAGCAAACTAAGAAAGTTTTCCTTATGTACAGAGGAAAGAGATGAAGGATTAATTTTATACAGATAGTTCAATATTAGTGTAATCCCTCTTTTTTGTAAAGGAATAGGCATCTTGTTAAAAGCGGATACAGATAACTCTATTTTCCCCTCTGTTTGCCTGATTAAAACCTTTTCTAACTCTATTTCAGCCAGTTTCAATATATACGCTTCATCTTCTGAAATAGTTTCACTTAAATACTGAAATCTTTCATGCACGTTAGGGTTTTCTTGTTTTAAAAAAGGCAGAATTTTTTTTCTGAAACGATTTCGAACATATTTGTCACTTTCATTGCTCGAATCATAAACAGGAAACAGGTTTTCTACTTTACAATAATGCTCGATTTGGTCTTTTGTTATTCCTAAAAAAGGACGAATTATTTTACCGGTAGCAAACGGCCGTTTCACAGGAATCCCCGCTGCACTAAAACCTTCGCTGCCCCTCGTCATTCTCATGAGCATCGTTTCCACTTGGTCATCACCATGGTGCGCCAATGCAAGGGCTTCTGCATGATGTTCTGTCATCACTTTTTCAAAAAAATTGTACCGACAGATTCTAGCGGCGTTTTGTAGAGACAAGTTATGTTCAGCTTGATAGCTTGCAACATTCGCACTATCACCTTCAAATGCAATATTCCGCTCGTCGCAAAAGCTCTTAACAAATGCAACTTCTGATGCCGACTCGTCGCCCCTTAAGCGATGGTCGAACGAAGCTGCAACGATCTTGATTTTGTAAAACGAAGACCTTCTCCACAAAAAATGCAACAATGCCAAAGAGTCTGGTCCTCCAGAAACACCGATCACAACAGTTTGGGCGGCTGAAAGAAGCTGGTGTCTTTTAATAAAATTCTCCACTTCCTGCAACGTAAACCGCTCCTTCATTTCCGTTTTTTAATAAGGCTTGTTTTCGTTGGACTTGTTAACCCAAAAGAATAGGCTGAATATAAATATTCTTCTCTGTTAGATCGTTCATTTGGTCTCTTTAAAAACAAGTTGATTGAAGTGCAAGGTGCGAGACTCCTGGGGGATCAGCGGGACAGGTGAGACTCTTAACAGCGCAGAGCGCTAAGAGGCTCAACGCACGCCCCCCGGAAAGCGAGCAACCTGTAACGGAAAGCAACCACTTCCAAGAGCAACGAAGTTCTATGAAAATGCCTTTTAAAATCATAACAAAGAATTGCAGGAACGAACACTATTTACATCGTTTGACCGAGCATGTAAAAAAAGTACACAACAAAAACAAACGTGAATACTAAAAATGTTTCTACGATAAAGCTGCTTTTCTTTTTCTTTTGCGCTTGTCTTGATGCAGGTTTTTGCGTCGAATTCCTATGCGCTTGAGGAGTTTTCGCTTTATCGTTAGCGTTCAACAAAAGAACAAGCTCGTTTCTCATCTCTTCTGCATATCGGTATTTTCCGTTCCATGCTTTTTGTAAGATAGGTGCATACGGTTTAAGCATTGGACTGCCTGCAATTTTGGCTTGAAACTGTTTATCAGCATCTCCATTTTTCGTAAATCGGGAAGGATAAGCTAAATTCACCATCACCATGCCAGCTGAAAATAAATCATACGATGGCTCGGCTTTTCTCGTTCCTTTCCCCCAATATCCTCGATCATAGAATTCGGTGTATTCTTTGATCGATCTGTCCATCACCGTTGTTCCTCCGACATCGATCCAGCGAATTCGGTAAGGAGGGCCCGTCACAAGAAGGTTATCTGGCTTTAAGTCACCGAACGCCCATCCCGCTTGATGAAGCGTATGCAGATCCGTAAGCAGCTGTACGAGAAGGATTCCAGCCCATTCCGGAGATTTTGTCTTCATAAAGTCAAAGAGCGTCTCTCCTTTTAAATACTCCATCGCATAAAAAGGGTATGTGGTACTCTGCGTTACCCAGTCATCCACATCGATTAAAGAAGGTCCAAGGACTTTCCCCTGGACCTTAGAAAAACGCTTCAGTACATTTACTTCAGATGTGATCGACATCTGATCATGCCCGATCTTAAGGGCAACCACTCCTCGATCTGAATCAGCTAAATAGACGGCACCTGTTGCTCCATAACCTAAACGGCGCCGAATCCGATATCTGGAGTGATTCCACTTACCGCGTATTTCTTCACCAGCAACTAAGTTACATACCGGACTCGTTCGAATATCCTGGGGCATCATCGGACAAGAATCTCCTTTTTGACGATCGTTTACGACCAAAAGCCGCTATAGCTTCTTTTATAGCTGGACCTGTCGGTGTGATTCCGCCAAGTGATATCTTTGAAAATGTTTTACCAATCGATTCTAGTTTAGAAGACCAACTTAAAAGTTCTTCTGCCTCTGTTCTCTTGCCCGGAAAAACATAGAGTGCAAACTCGTTATCTCCAATTCTCGAGTTCAACGAGATGGACAGATCAAGCAGAGACTCTTGAACCGTTAACATCTTGTCTTCCATGGATCCTGAAGCATCAATCAAAACTAAGATCTCAAGGTTCATGGTCTCTCCCATCTCATCGACAACTTCAATAACTTCTCCTCGTTTGTCTGGAGGGAGGTCTTCCATCGAAGACTGACTTCCAAGTATCTGTTGCAGCTCTGCATTTACAACACCTTTTATCGTTTGAGCCATCGCTTTTTGAGTCACCATCTTAACCGTATGTGCGAGTTGCTTCGTATAAACAACCTGACTGATTCCACCCCCTGCCATGGCGATCTCTTCCACTTCTTTTAGACCTTGTCTATGATACTCAGGTGCATTCTCATTCAGTACGCCAATTACATTCACAGCTATTCCTTGTTCGTTAGCAAGTGCCGCCATTGCGATCGGATCTTCACCTTGGTTCGAGCACCCATCTGTAATAAGCAAAATTTGACGCAGCGTTCCTTTGTTTCGCATAACGCTAACCCCTCTCAAGTACGAATTTTAACTATTACCATCTTCGTCAAGAAAGCGGTGGTTTATACGCAGAGAACCCCGCGAAACATAATCACTAAAGGAAGTCGGATTGTGAATACTGTCTACTTTTACATAAATACTGTCCAGTCTTCCCCATTTACTGTCCACTTGTTGAATTTTACTGTCCACTTTTGCCAAAATACTGTCCACTTACAACAGCAAGGGACTACAAACAAAAAAGACCGTTCTTTTTCACATAAAAGAACGGCCTCTTATTCTCATAAACTATTGAGCTTTCTTCCGATTGATCGCGACTTTCGGATATTGAGGAACAGTTGCCCACTTTGGAATGTTCTTTTCAATCTTCGTCACAGCGACCGTCATGTCATCCTCGATCCCGTTATTCCCTGAACGAATCACTTCTTCCATGATGATATCTGCTATCTCTTGCGGGTCTTCGGTGTCGATCTCTCTGATCTTACGCTTTAGCCAAGCATCGATATTCTCGATATGACGGGGAGCTTCGTAGATTCCGTCACTCATCATAATGAGTATATCTCCCGCTTTTAGCTGTTCATCGACAACGTCTACATCAAAATCTCGAATGATGCCCATCGGAAGGTTGCTTGCTTCGACTGTCTTGATCTGGTCTCCTCGTTTAATAAAACTTGGTGTCGAACCGATCTTTAAGAACTTAGCAGATGCATCTTGCAGATCGATCATCGCAAGGTCTAGTGTTGAGAAGATTTCATCTGTCGTACGTAAGGAGAGCACAGAGTTGACTGACTTAATCGCCACTTCTTCTTCAATACCAGACTGAAGAATTTTTTGCAGAAGCTGCAGCGTTTCATTGCTTTCGATGAACGCTCGTTCTCCGTTACCCATTCCATCTGCAATGGCAACAGCAAACTTTCCAGCACCGATCTCTATCGTCGAATGGCTATCCCCCGAAAGCCATGCCCCGCCTTTAGCTGCTGAAGCAATTCCTGTCTCAACCACATATTCTCGCGCTGAATGAAAGGATAGATGACAGAAGCCAGTCGGATAGTTCGCGCAATCTTCATGCGTCACGAGAATCGTCTCTTCCAAAATGTCAGATAAGATCGGTGCGATCAGCTTCTCAGCGATTCCCGAACCATTGCAAGAAGGAATCGTCATTTCAATATCGACATTAGATGTTTCAAGACTGTAAATATCCACGTGACCTATATCAATTCCAGCTTGAGCAAGAGAGTCTTTGATCTGCTCTTCTTGAATTTGATGGTTTGCTTGTTCACGTTGGATCTCTTTTGCAAAATCACCCATCACTTGTGAAACACCCATCAGTTGATCTGCGACTAACCGACGGCTTTCTTGAACTTGTATCTTCAATTTTTGAGAAGCTCGATATTGCGTTAGTTCTTTTTTCATTAAGTCGGTTATCTTTTCTGGCTTGATACAATGCTTTTCCCATTCTCGCTTTAATTTTCGATCCTTAATATCACTATAATCTTCTTGTTCCACCATGAGCCTTGTCATAAGGTCGTAAGTCGTTGTGAAATTCTGCGCCCAACATTGTTCCTTCTTAAAACAAGTCTGGCACGTTTTCTCTGTAATATTACTTAAGAAAAGATCCACCTCGCGCGTACTATCCTCCTCATTTAAAGAAGAACCGACAGATTGGAACGAATGTGAGAGCGCTTGGAAAAGGCTTGAGAATCGTTCAACGCGACTCGCGGTAACATCGCGAATCTTTTTCAAATATTGCTGTTGATGCATGGAATGTTCTCTTGTACCTGGTACATATTTTGAAATATTGCTGATGGCCGTCTTCGGTGTTAACAAGAAGAGCAGAACAGCAAATCCTGATTCCATCAATGTAGATGTAATCTCAGATCTTCCTTCACCATACAAACCGATCATGACGGTTCCGATGATAAGCCCGAGACTTACACCGAATCGTTTCCCCTCTTTCAAAAGTCCGCCGAGAAGACCAGAAAATGCTAATAAACTCATCTGAGACAAGCTTGCTACTTGAGCGAGGCTCAGGATAAGACCTGTCACGACCCCAACAGTAGAACCGATCGCTGCTC
Source organism: Fictibacillus sp. 7GRE50 (assembly GCF_015903875.1). Taxonomy (NCBI): domain Bacteria; kingdom Bacillati; phylum Bacillota; class Bacilli; order Caryophanales; family Fictibacillaceae; genus Fictibacillus; species Fictibacillus sp. 7GRE50. The sequence goes on along the minus strand of NZ_JACZDW010000011.1, from coordinate 37,658 downwards.
CTCCTACAAAGGCGAACAGCAACACTAAGTAACGCGAAACTACATGCTCTACGGCAACGTCATTGATCTGCCAGCCGATCGTCCCGGTCATGACAGAAGCAAGAAGGATCATCAAGCAGACAATCTCTTCATTTTTTAATGATTGTGGAATCTTTTTATTCGTTAATAGCGGTATGCTTTGAAGAAAGATTAACGTAAGGACTAAGCTTAAGCCTCCTTCAACTAACGCAAGCATCGTATCGACCCGCTCTAATCCTCCTTCACCAAACATGGAGAACACGGTTCGCGTGATTAGTGAAGAACCGAAAACCAATAGGGGAAGACTTTGCATCCGATTCTTTATGAATAGATCTGCTCCTTTTTGAAGGCTTGCATAGACGAGTAATGCACTAATAAAAAACAAAGCGTTCATCGGTTGGTGTGACATCGCTCCTGCCAAAATGGCAAAGACAGCAATGCCTGTCCGCTCTTTTCTCAAAACGAACACACTAGCCGCAAAAGGTAAAGCAAATGGAGACATCTCAGCTAAAATCATAGCTCGTCCTAACAAAAAACCAATTCCAAACAACAGCATTCTCCAGTTAAAAATGCTCTGGTTCAAAATCTGAAGCCATCTCTTACTCGTCTTCGTTACCGCCTGCTGGCTCTTTTCTACCCATACCATTCCTCTAATCGGTTCGAGTACTTCTTGTTCCACCTTTTGCCACATCCCATACACCACCCGTTTCCAATTTGTGTAACCATTATAAACAGGTTTAGAACAAAGATTTTGTCAAAAGAGCAGTTAAGGTTTTAAAAACTTATCGACGGACTTCTCCACTATTTCACGAAAGAAGAGCAAAAGCGGACAACATTTTTACAAAAAGAGAAAAGGAAGTTTCATTTTTGAAGTTATTAAGGAGAATTATGAAGAAAAAAATAAAAGGATAGATGTTTAAAAAATTATTGAAGGGAAGCAAATAACCAAAATAAAAAAGAGCACCCGCTAGCGGATACTCTTGTACGTTTGTATGTAGATGTCAAAATTAAAAATGGTAGCGGCGGAGGGAGTCGAACCCACGACCTCACGGGTATGAACCGTACGCTCTAGCCAGCTGAGCTACACCGCCATTTGTAAAAGACACAAGTAGTATATTACATCTATCCGGGTACTCTGTCAACGGTTCTTTGAAAATTTGTCGAAAAAGTTTTTTGGCTTGTTTTTCAAAAGACTGTTTCGTTAAGCTTTGATGCTTTTGAAGGTAGTTGATTTCCGCTCCAGGTTGCTCGCTTTCCACGGGGCGTGCGGTGAGCCTCCTGCCGCTTTGCGCCATTAGGAGTCTCCACCTGACCGCTCGTCCCGTAGGAGTCTCGCACCTTGCGCTCCAACCAACTTGTCAAAGAAGAGATTTTTAAACATTCGTAAGCAAAAATCTTTGAGAAAAACTGGCTTCGTAAACTTTGTTACTTCTAGAAGCAGAGGTTTCCGTCCCAGGCTACTCTCTTTCCGCAGACAGAATCTTCGCACCTTCCACTACAATCAAACTGTCAAAGGAGACAAAGATTTGAAAACTACAAACTGTTAGAAAAGAGATTTTGTTATTGATCATTGAAAATTGAGGCATCCTGACATAAAGATTAACGACTAACTACCACAAACAAAAAAGCACTCTATTCTTGAAGAATAGAGTGCTAGCCATATATATAGATGAATGAGCATTAAAAATGCAACAATTATCCTCTTCGGCCGCCGCGGCCACCTCTTTTTGATTCAGTACTACGCTTTAAAGTAGTGAGTCGATCTTCACTATCTTTAAGGAATTTGTTCATCTTATCCTCAAAAGACAATGCCGTTGAATGGTTGTTACCGCCTCGGTTAGGACCTTTGCGAGATTTGTTAAATCCGCCTCTTGCAGGAGCTGGTCTACTAGCAGATGCAACATTTTCTTTTGCTTTCTTGATAGATAAACCGATCTTCCCGTCCTTTTCGACGCTCATAACCTTAACTTCGACTTGATCACCAACTTTAAGAAATTCGTTGATGTCCTTTACGTAATTATCCGCAACTTCGCTAATATGCACGAGTCCTGTTGTACCCCCTGGCAGCTCTACAAACGCTCCAAAATGAGTAATCCCAGTAACTTTACCTTGCAACTTGCTGCCTACTTCAATTGACATGCAAAAAATGCTCCTCCTTAAAAAATCTCCTAAGATATCATTACTTATTATACAATCGAAAAAATCTGCGTGTCAATCTACGCTTAATGCTTTATTCTGGAAGTTTAAAGATTGTTTCACCAGGTTTTGACATAAAAAAGTCGCGTCTGGCGATTTCTCCAATGTATTCTTCGTCTTTTAGTTTATTCACTTCATCTTTAAGTTGTGACTTTTCTTCCAAAAGAGCTTTGTATTCGTCACTTAACTCTTGTTGTTCCATCTGTTTTTCATTTAAAAGGGAGAGCTGTTCTGCAATACCCGTAATAATTAAAAAAGCAAAAAAGGAAAATACGATAAAAGCCCCCGTTAAGCGCCTGTATAAACCACGCTTACGCTTAGCGATCACTTGCTCATGACGCTCTTTATTCTGGATGTATTGTGAGTGAATCTCTGTTATTTTTTTCTGGCGCATTTGTTCGCTGTTCCCCTCCTTTACTTCTTTTTTCCCTTCCAATTGCTGACTTTATTCTTCGCAGAAATTAAAAACCCTGCAAATTTTAAATATTTCTCTTTTAAATTATACCATTTTTGCTTTGGTATGAAACGCCATATGAGTCTTCCAACCCACTTAAAAGGAGAAAAAAGAATCATGAATAGTACCATAATAATTTTTCGCAAGATGTTAAGTACATATAAAAGAATTGCGGATATGAGCATAATTAACCATTTTATCGGCATAACGATTAAAGAGTTAAGCAAACGGTATAAAAAACGAAAAAGTGACGCAACCGCTGAGACCATCCACTCAAGTATCTTTTTATAGATTCGTTCAAAGAGCGCTCGGTACGCCGCATATCCACAAATAAGAGCAATAAAAATATAAAATCGAATCTCCGCGTGATTCACATGCAGAAGAACGTAAAAGACCAGCAAAGCCTGTACCAGCCAAAACATCAGATCGTTAAAAAAATGAAGCCAATGCCACTTTCGTTTTTCATGGATGAATCGGCTGTACGTATCGACAGACATCCCGATCCAGATTCCCATGAAAACCATAGAAAGCATAGTTTCAAATTGTACAGTTAAGGTCATTTGAACAGTTTGCCGAAGAAGCCTTTAGTCTTTTCGCCTGTCTGCTGGTCCAGGTAAACGAGGTCGAATACTTTGCCTTCAATATTTACAACACCTGACTCCACATCAAGATTTTTCATCTTCAAGTTTGTCCCGCGGATCGCTAAAAAGCCCATCGTTGTTTCAAGCAAAAACTCTTCATTATCAAAGCTTTCAACTTGCTTAACACCCGTGATCTCTAAATTCTTTCTTCCTATCATTCTTACATCGTGATTTGGTGTGCTCACTTTTTGATTATATCCATTCAGATCATATCGTTGGTCCATACATTCCCCTCCTCTATTCCATACAAATGTATGAGACAAGAGTAGAGAATAGAACAAGCTGTATGGATTGCTGAATGTTTTGGAGCAACCATTAATGTATTTACTAAAAGGTTGTTACCTTTGGGTCTTGTTTCATTCACTTCATTGCAAGTTGACCGGAGTGCAAGGTGCGAGACTCCTGCGGGACAAGCGGTCAGGTGAGACCCTTAAAGGCACAAAGTGGCAAGGGGCTCACCGCCTGCCCCGCGGAAAGCGAGCACCTGGAACGGAAATCAACCACTTCCAAGACCAACAAGGATTGCGAAAACAGCAAAAAGAAAAGAACCTGAAAAAATCAGGTTCTTCACTCAGTCGTTTCGATGCGGTTTTCTTCGAGGACAGTATACATGTTATCCGCGTCCTCTTTTTTTGTCGTATCTTTGAGCTCGTTAATCTTAACTTTTACAAGCTTTTGACCAAAACGGATCGCAAGCTCGTCCCCTACTTTTACATCAGAGGAAGCCTTCGCCTGCAAACCGTTAATGGAGATACGACCTTGATCTGAAATCTCTTTCGCCACGGTTCTCCGTTTGATCAGGCGCGAGACTTTCAGAAATTTATCTAAGCGCATGCTTACTTAACAGCTTCTTTCAGCTTGTTTCCTGCTTTAAATGCCGGAACAGTCGCTGCTGGAATTTGAATTTCTTTACCTGTTTGAGGGTTGCGGCCAGTACGGCTAGAACGCTCACGAGTTTCGAAAGTTCCAAATCCAACAAACTGTACTTTGTCTCCGTCTTTTAGAGCAGAAGTAATTTCATCGATTACGCCATTAACGACTGTTTCTACGTCTTTCTTAGTAAGTCCTGACTTTTCTGAGATATTTGTTACCAATTCATTTTTGTTCATTTTAATTACCTCCTAAGGTTTCTATCAAAGATTTCGCTAGAAACCCCTTATAGTTAAGGGTTTCATGATATTTCTCGAGAAAATATTCTCTATTTTTCACTATAATCCTTCTTTGTTGAAAAAAAAATTATTTTGCCTCGTTCCAAAAACGGTCCATTTCCTCTAAAGTAACGTCCTCAAACGAAAGATCACGCTCCTTAAGTGCCTGCTCGATGTAGTTAAAACGCTTCTTAAACTTACGGTTTGTTTCATTTAGAGCTTCTTCAGGATCAATCTTGTAAAAACGCGCCAAGTTTACGACCGAAAACAACAGATCACCTAATTCTTTTTGTTGTTCGTCACCTTCCGCTTCTTGAAACTCTTTTAATTCTTCTAAGATCTTATCGACTACCGGCTCTACCTCTTTCCAGTCAAAACCGACTTTCGCTGCCTTTTTTTGAAAAAGAAACGCTTTTTGAATAGCTGGAATGCCCTTTGGCACACCGTCTAGTAAGGACTCACGATCTTCTTTCCCTGCTTCTTGTGATTTTATAGCATCCCAATTGGCAACAACTTCGTCTGCATCATCAAGAGAAACATCGCTGAATACATGCGGATGGCGACGAATCATCTTCTCGGTTAACGCCTCAATCACGTCTTCTAAAGCAAAGAAGCCTTCATCCTCACCAATTTGTGCGTGAAGCAGAACTTGAAGCAACACATCGCCTAACTCTTCAGCAAGAGCATCATCGTCTTCTTCGTCAATCGCCTCTAATACTTCATAAGCTTCTTCAATCAAATACTTCTTTAACGTAACATGTGTTTGCTTTTGATCCCACGGACAGCCTCCAGGGCCGCGCAGTCGAGCTATGACACTTTTTAAAAAAGCAAAGTCTCTGTACAGCAGTTCTTCTTCTTTTACTGGAGGAACATAGACAGCTGTTAAGTTATTTAATGTTACAGATTGATCTAGCTCGTATAGAGGGACGCGTTTGATAGACTCCTCTGCGCTGCCTGCTGCGGTGACTACAGTTACTTCATAATCATCTGGATACTTATCCATCAGAGTGAGCTTCACTTCAGAAGCGATAAAGTTATCGTATACTTGCACGATAACAAGATGATGTCTAATCTGAACCTCATCTTTTCTTAAAGAGGTCCCATCAAGAATCTGGCAACCCTCGATCGGGTCGATCTTAAGCGCCGTATACATTTCGTCAAGAAAACTCTTTCCGCCTGCTACCGAAACCTCGATCCCTTTACTTTCACTTTGATGAAGCAGAATCTGAACAGCTTGCTCTGCAACTAACGGGTGACCCGGCACAGCATAAAGGACATGGCCCTCTTCTTCTGCCTTATGGAATAAAGTTTCAGCAATTTCTTCATAAACCGGTTCGAACTGATCGTGTTTTTCGTAGATTTCATCAAACGCTACAAAGTGTTTTTCTTGTTTCATTAATTCTTCGACTGCAGGGTGATGAATGGTACGCACATAAACTTTTTCAGCTGATTCTAACATGCGATAGATGCCAAGTGTCATCTGGTCTAGATCTCCTGCACCTAAACCGATAATCGTAATCTTCTTCGTCATCATGGTCTCCTTTTTTTAAGACGTTTAAACACTTTTTGAATAAAACCAATAGAATGAAAGACTGAATTCCATTCACTTTGAGAAAATAGTTTGAACATAAAGATACATAGGATGTAAATTACTGCACCAATAAATGAAGCACTAATACTAATCAGCATCGCTTGAAACCGAGTGTCAGCCAAGAATAAATAGTTCTCAGCCATATATATCCATGTCCATACACCTGCACCCATCAAGCTTAAAGATATCAATAGTTTGAGTGGTGTTGTTATTCTGCTTCCGTTTAAAAACTTCGTAACGAACTGAAGCTTCAACAGTTGGGCAATCGCTGCAACCATGGTAGCCGATACAGTAGATACTGCCGCCCCCTCCATGCCGAAAGAAGGAATAAGAAGCAAGTTACCCGCAATCTTTATCAATACTGCTATAAGAACGGTGTAGGCCGCAAATCTTCCTTGACCGATCCCTTGTAAAAGTCCTGTTGTCGTATAGATGATCGATACAAAAATAATCGATATACAAAGGATAGCTAGAGCTAATGATCCATTATCATTTTTAAACAGCATAACATTGAGGGGTTTCATAATACAGATCAGCCCTACTGCAGCCGCTCCACCAAAAACGACTGAAATTTTTACAGCCAGTTTTGCAAGAGATCGAATCTCTTTTTGTTTCTTTTCTGAAACGAGAGATGCCATCTCCGGTACGACAGCAAGTGCTAAAGATGCCGCTGCTACTGTTCCTAATTGAAGAAGAGGCTGTCCACGATCAAAAACTCCTTTTAGAAGTTTCGCGTCATAAGCATCCATACCGCTTTCTATCCAGACATTAATGAAAAGAAAGGCATCAACAAGCTGCATTAACGCTAAGATCAGCGCGCTTAATGACAAATAGATGCTCGTCTTCAACAGCTCTGCGGCATATAGGAACCTGAATCTTGCTTCAGTACTAAAAGTACCCGCAGCTCTTTTTTTCCAAAAGTATAAAAGAAACAACCCTGACGCGAGTGCGCCAATGACTGATCCTGAGAGAGCTGCTGCTCCTGTTTCGTAACTCGAATACTCTTTTAATACGAAATAATAAGATAAAAGTAAGATGCCTGAAACTCTAATGGTCTGTTCGATCAACTGCGAAACAGCAGTCAGTTGCATATCGCCAAGCCCTTGATATGCCCCCCTAAAAAATGCGGAAAGTGGAATGAACAGAAATAGAACGGAGATTACCTTGATCGGCAGCTCAAGATGCCGATCCCCCATCCACCCTGCCATAAACGGTGCCGCGAAAAATAAGAATACGAACGACAATAAACCTAACATCACAGAAGTCCATGCTGCTGTTTTGATTAAATGATCATCGTTGTTCTTCTCTGAAATGATCATTTTTGATAAAGCCATTGGAAATCCTGTAAACGCAATAGCAACCGCAATCGCATAAAACGGATAAGCTTGCTGAAACACATAAAAACCAAAATCACCAGTCATGTTCTGATAAGGGATTCGATAAACGACGCTAAGTAACTTTACGATAATGGCAGCTGCAGTAAGCAGCAAAGCCCCTTCCCATACGGAATATTTCTTTGATTTCATGAAGTACCTCAAAATTTATAGCATTTATATTTCCCGGGACGACAATTGTCGACACATTCTGTTTTGGGTGAACATAATTTCAAGGTATTATACCATAGTCCGTGTATATCGCTCTGCGATATGAGATACACCACAGGTACGTAAAGAGAGCACATCATTAGGAAGACAACTCGTTCCAACAGCGCAAAAAAAAGAAAGAGCAGAATCGCTCTTTCTTATTGCTCCATCTGTCTTGCTAAAAATCCAGCTGCAGTTTCAGCAAGTTTTTGCTCTAGTTCTGTAAGCTTCTTGCCTTCTTTTCCAATCATAACGACTGCTCCGATCGGGTCTCCACCTGCGATGATCGGCGCGATAACATGGGATGTGTTTTCTTTGATCCCATCGATTAGTTCAGCATCAGCTCCGTTGGATTCAACCAAAGTTTTTCTGTCACTCATGGATGCTTCCACTACTTTACCGATGCTTTTATTATGATAATCTTTCTTGGATCCGCCAGCTACCGCAATGTATGTATCACGGTCAGCAATTAACACGACATGACCTGTACTGTCTGCAAGGCTCTCTGCATATTCTTTTGCAAAATCACCAAGCTCATTGATTGGAGAATATTTTTTTAAGATAACCTCTCCATCTCTGTCTACAAAAATCTCAAGCGGGTCTCCCTCACGAATCCGAAGTGTTCTGCGGATTTCCTTTGGGATAACAACGCGCCCGAGGTCATCAATACGTCGAACGATACCAGTTGCTTTCATATAAATAAATGCCCTCTCTTTCGGAAGATGATGAATCATTGATGCAACAACAAAATGGTTCCTTCACTGAAAGAATGTTCCATTTTCTAGGTTTATTATTTGTTACATCTCCTGTTCTATTCACGAATGAGAGGGTTATTATTTTTTAAGGTGTATTTGTTGTCTTTTCTTTCCTCGCATGCTTCATTTCTTTTAGGAAAAGATCAATCTGCTTCAACAGATCCAAGTCCTTCACCCGTTTGCGGTTAATGATAACTCTCATCAAGTTACCCTGCATCCCGAGATTTACATGTCGCCCTATCTTATTGGCGATCTCGAACATCTTTCCTCCATCAACCAATGAAGTCGTCTTTTCATTTAGAATCATGTTGACTGTATCCTGCTTCTGTTCGATCGACTTGATGCCTTCTCGTTTAGCACGGAGTTTAATGCCCGCCACTAAGAGCAGACATTCGACTTCTACAGGATAATCGCCGAAACGGTCGATAAATTCCTCTTGCAAGTCGGAAATATCTTTTAAAGCTTTCGCAGCACGTACGTGTTTGTACATCTCGATCTTTTGCTTTTCGTCACCGATATAATTAGTTGGAATATAAGCATCCACCTCAATATTGAGATCAACATCTTCTTCCACTTCTTTGGGCTTGTTGCCTTTTCTTTCTTGAATCGCTTCTTCAAGCATCTGGGAGTACAGATCGAAACCTACCGAATCGATGAATCCATGTTGCTGTGCACCTAGAAGATTACCAGCACCACGAATAGAAAGATCTCGCATCGCGATTTTAAAACCTGATCCTAACTCGGTAAATTCTTTGATCGCCTGCAGACGTTTTTCAGCGACTTCTGTTAACACTTTATCCCGTTGATAGGTAAAGTACGCATAAGCAACACGATTAGAACGCCCTACACGTCCTCTTAACTGATAGAGCTGTGAGAGACCCATCTTATCCGCATCGTACACAATTAATGTATTTACGTTAGGAATGTCTACACCCGTTTCAATGATCGTTGTAGATACTAACACATCATAGTTTCCTTCTAGGAACTCTAACATGACACTCTCCAGCTCATTCTCAGACATCTGACCGTGAGCATAAGCAACACGGCAATCAGGAACAAGCATCGAGATTTGCTCAGCCATTCGTTCGATCGAATCTACACGGTTGTATAAGAAATACACTTGACCACCGCGACCCATCTCTCGCTCGATCGCTTCTCGAACAAGAGAACCATTATAGTCCATCACATACGTCTGAACCGGGAAACGATTCTCAGGCGGTGTTTCAATGACAGATAGATCCCGAACACCTAGCATCGACATGTGGAGTGTACGCGGTATAGGTGTTGCCGTTAACGTAAGCACATCCACGTTTGATTTTAGCGTTTTAATCTTTTCTTTATGTGTAACTCCAAAACGCTGCTCCTCGTCAATGATGAGCAAGCCTAGATCTTTATATTGAACATCTTTAGAAAGCAGGCGGTGTGTGCCGATCGCTATATCGACCGTGCCTGCTTTTAATCCTTTAAGCACTTCATTCTGCTCTTTTTTGGATCGAAAACGGCTTAAACTGCCAATGGTAATCGGAAACTCGGAAAAACGCTCACGAAACGTTTCAAAGTGCTGCTGAGCTAAAATGGTAGTAGGAACAAGGAACGCCACTTGCTTGCCGTCCATGATCGCTTTAAACGCAGCACGGATGGCCACTTCCGTTTTTCCGTAACCTACATCTCCACAAAGCAGCCGATCCATCGGACGGATGCTTTCCATGTCTTTTTTGATCTCTTCGATAGCACGAAGCTGATCGTCCGTTTCTTGATAAGGAAAGCTTCCCTCAAACTCACTCTGTTCTGCACCATCTTCTGCAAAAGCATATCCTCTACTTGCTTCACGCTCTGCATAAAGCTTGATCAGATCATCTGCAATATCTTGAACAGAAGACTTAACCCTGCTCTTCACTTTCTTCCAATCACTACCGCCTAGAGAATATATCTTAGGTTCTTTGCCTTCAGATCCTACATATTTTTGAACTTGATCGATCTGCTCAACCGGTACATAAAGGTTATCATTGCCGGAATATTTAATATGCAGGTAATCTTTATGAACCCCTTTAATCTCAAGCGTTTCAATCCCTAAATACTTACCGATCCCGTGATTCACGTGAACGACGTAATCGCCTACTTTTAATTCTGAGTAGCTCTTGATCCGCTCTGCGTTCGTCATCTTCTGTTTTCTTGCAGGACGCTTCGCCTTTTTCGTAAATACTTCTTCTTCTGTGATAACAACAAGCTTTTGCTTTACAGATTCAAATCCACTTCCAAGATCTCCAAGTAAGATCTGACTCGTCTTCGGCTGAATGTTTTGATCTGGCCCCATGATACCTGCGTCCATCTCATAATCCGCAAGTACGCGTTCAAGCCGGTTCGCCCGCTCTTTGTTCATCGCTATAAAAACGATCGCAAATCCGAGTTTCTTCCACCGGTCCATCTCACCTTTTAAAACGTTCATCTGACCGTGGAAATTCTGCATGCTCTTACATTCAACGTTCAAAATATTTTGAGGCTGTGTGTGAGGCACATGCCTTAAGAACAGCGATAGATAAATAATAGGAAATGCTTTTTTATCACCTAGCAAGCCATTCGTATCTGGCGAAATCGTAAGGTCCTGAACAAGCTCCCCATGCTCAAGAAGTGCCGTCTGCCATTCTGCTTCTTCTTTATCCAACTGCTGACTTGTTTCTTGTATTCGGCCGATCTCATCCATAACCACTAAACTATCAGGAGATATGTATTGCAAGAGGCTCGCAGGTTCATCGTAAAAGAGCGATGCGTATTTATACATGCTTTGAAACTGCTGCTTCTCACGCAATCTTCCTGTTTCATAGCTAATATTTTCAACGAGTGTTTCTTTAAGTGCATCATCTTTAATATTTTTTAAAGTAGATGCCAGCTTCGCATCAATGCGGTCTGCTGCGTTTTTATAATGTTCATCAAAAAGAATAAGTTCTTCAGCTGGTGCAATAGAAATTGTTTTTACCTTATCCTGCGAACGCTGTGTTTCTGCTTCAAAATATCGAATAGAATCGATCTCTGTATCAAAGAGCTCGATCCGAACAGGATTTTTTTCTGTAAGCGGGTAAATATCGATGATCCCCCCGCGAACGCTAAACTCACCAGGTGTTTGGACCATCGATGACCGTTCATAACCCATCGCAACTAGTTTCTTTAATATTTCATCCGAATCGATATCTTCCCCTATCTGAAAAGAAAGACCTGCTTTTTCCCATACCTCAACTGGTGGCAAGTATCTCCTTAATCCTGCGACAGGTGTAATGATGACACCTTTAAAAGATCGACTCAGTTGATTTAAAGCCTCGATTCTTTGGCTTTTTAATTCAGGACTCGATATGGCCATCTCAGATGAGATCAGATCATTTACAGGATATAAATAAACTTCATCTTCAGATAAAAGAGAAGTTAGATCTTCATATAGTTTTTGGGCTTGAAACAGATTATGGGTTACGATGAGTTGAGGTTTTCCTGTATTTTCGTGAAGACTGCTGATGAGCATCGTCCTGGCAGAGCCCGAAAGACCAGCGACGAGTTGCTCTTTCAGCCCCCCATTAATGCCATCCATTATGGATTTAAGGTCCTCTCCCTGACTAAAATATTTCTTCAATCCAAGCATTTCTTACTCCCCCTCTCACAAGAGCTAGTCATTGGTTCTATTGCTTTGAAAGTGGTTGATCTCCGTTCCAGGATGCTCGCTTTCCGGGGGGCGTGCGGTGAGCCTCTTAGCGCTATGCGCTATTAAGTGTCTCGCCTGTCACGCTGATCCCCCAGGAGTCTCGCACCTTGCACTCCAATCAACTTTGCTATGATGAAGCACAATCTAAAGCATAGAATCTATTTTGTATCAGCATTTTAAACAGAAAAAGGCTTTGGCCCGCTTAGATAGGCTGTGGCCAAAGCATTACTTATTGAATAAAGGATTTCAGCGTATGATACTCCGGATTACGTTCTAGCGTATCCTGACAATCCTCACATGTCGTTGTTACTTCTATATCTCCATTCTCTTTATAGGAGAGTAATTCCTGCCGTTCTTCGTTACTTAATGTTTCAAATCCAAGCTGTGCCGCATTAACAGTATGATGGTCTATTGAGCCAACATGTGTTTTACAATGCCTGCACCGGTAATGAATAGCCATGCACAGTCCCCTTTCGGTTAGCATTATACTAACCATTATGAGCGGAACATGTGTAATCTATTCTTTAGCCGTTAAACTTATTCATAACTTTATCAAACGATGTGTCTAAAAAAGCTTCACAAGCTTTCACAGATCGGTCGATACCCTGTTCGATATCTACGAGTTCCTCTTTAGAAAAACGGTTTAATACAAAATCAGGAACTGGCTGTTGATTCGTCGGGCGTCCGATACCAAATCGGATCCTTTTGAATTCTTGGGTGCCAAGGTGAGCGATCATAGATTTAATACCGTTATGCCCACCCGCACTTCCCTTTGTACGAAGTCTTAATTTTCCTGGTACAGTATCAAGGTCATCGTACACGACGATCATGTCTTCTAAAGGGATCTGAAAATAATCCATGAAAGGCCCTATACATTCTCCAGATAAATTCATATACGTTAGTGGTTTTAACAAGAATACTTTTTCTCCTCCAACCACACCGGTTCCGTAAATTCCTTTAAATTTGGTTTGCTGCATGGGGATATTTAAGGAGTCTGATAATGTATCGATCACTTCAAAACCTATATTATGCCGGGTGCCATCAAAACGAGATCCTGGATTCCCGAGCCCAATAAACAATTTCACTCTATGTTCACCTTACCTTCAATTGTCTTATAAACATTATACACAATTGGGATAACAGAATAAAAACGCAGCGGCCGCTGCGTTTTTATATTCATTTATTCTATTCGACTTACTTTTCTTCTTCTTGACTGTCATCAGCAACAGATTCAGAGGATTCTGGAGCATCTCCTTCAGCATCCGCTTCTTCTGTTTCTTCATCCGTTTCTTCGTCCTGAAGTTTTGGAGGTGTTACACTCGCAATCACTTCGTCTTCTTCATGAAGAATTTCGTATTTCTTACCTGAAGGCAAATCCTTAACAGATAAGGAGTCACCAATATTTAAATCGTCTACAGAAGCTTCCAATTGTTCTGGGAAATCAGCAGGTAGTGCTTTAACATTTACAGTTGCAAGCACACGCTGAAGAACTCCGCCTTCTTTAACACCAACAGATTCACCTGTTAAAACAACCGGCACCTCTGCTTCTGTTTCTTTATTTAAGTCAATTGCTAGGAAGTCTACGTGCGTAACAGAATTTTTCAAAGGATGAACTTGCATATCCTGTACCATGACAGAATAATTCTTTCCATCTACTTTTAATTTAAGTACGCCATTCTTACCAACTTCTCTGTAAGCTTTAATAAATTCTGGCTCATCAACAGATAGAGCTACAGCTTTAGTCCCATAACCATATAAGTTTGCTGGGAAATGCCCTTTACTTCTTAATTCCGTTAAAATCGAACGTTTGTCTGTATTTCTTTTTTCGACTGTTAGATTCGTTGCCATAATGAGATCCACCTTTCCTATTTCGAGTCTCTTTAAAGCATTACCCGAACTGAAAGATTTTAAAACGTGAAGTTAGAAATCGATTTAGCAAGCACTTCTTAAGCGAAAGTTGATTAGTGTTTTACTGGTTGCTCTTGAAAGTCGTTGATTTCCGTTTCAGGATGCTCGCTTTCCGGGGGGCGTGCGGTGAGCCTCTTAGCGCTATGCGCTGTTAAGAGTCTCACCTGTCCCGCTGATCCCCCAGGAGTCTCGCACCTTCCACTTCAATCAACTTTTCAAAGATGAGAGTGAAAAAATCTCATATGCAACGATCTCTATAGAAGAGCTTTATAAGATCTTAATCAAACAATTTAGATACAGATAGTTGCTCGTGAACGCGAATGATTGCTTCTCCTAATAAAGGAGCTACAGAAAGCTGTGTTACTTTATCGATCTTCTTCTCTTCAGGAAGAACGATCGTGTTTGTAACAACTAGCTCTTTAATAGAAGAGTTTTGGATACGATCCATTGCAGGGCCTGAAAGAACAGGGTGCGTACAGCATGCATAAACTTCTTTCGCGCCGTTTTCTACAAGTGCATTAGCTGCTAGAGTGATCGTTCCAGCCGTATCAATAATATCATCGATTAAGATCGCTGTTTTTCCTTCAATGTTACCAACGATGTTCATAACTTCAGATACGTTCGGGCGAGGGCGACGCTTATCAATAATAGCGATTGGTGCTTTTAAGCGATCAGCCATCTTTCTTGCTCTAGTAACTCCGCCATGATCAGGCGATACAATAACGATATCATCTAATTCTTTGTTTGCAAAATAATTTGCTAAGATCGGCACACCAAGTAATTGATCAACCGGGATGTCGAAGAAGCCTTGAATTTGAGTCGCATGAAGATCGATTGCAATAACACGTGTTGCACCAGCCGTTTCAAGCAGGTTAGCTACAAGTTTAGCTGTGATCGGCTCACGGGCACGAGCTTTACGGTCTTGGCGTGCATAACCATAGTAAGGCATTACTACGTTAATTGTTTTTGCAGATGCACGCTTTAAAGCATCAATCATGATTAACAGTTCCATCAAGTGTTGGTTAACCGGGTCACTCGTTGATTGAATAACGTAAACTTCACAACCACGAATACTTTCCTCAATGTTAATCTGAATTTCCCCGTCACTAAACTTGGTTACTGAACTTTCTCCAAGCTCAATTCCAATGTGCTGAGCAATCTCCTTTGATAATTCCTTGTTAGAATTTAACGTAAAAACTTTCAATGTAGGATCTACATACGTACTCATTGATGGCTCCATCCTTCCCCACTCTTAAAATTATTGGTTTTGCTTTTCGTTTAACTTTTGAACGTAGTTTTCTTTTACAGTTTGACGCGATCTTGCAATGGATAATGACTCTGCAGGAACATCGTTTGTGATTGTTGAGCCTGCTGCAACATAAGCATTTTTGCCAACGGTAACTGGAGCAACTAAGTTAGAGTTACAACCAATAAACGCCCCATCTTCTACTTTTGTTAAGAACTTATTCTTACCATCGTAATTCACTGTGATAGATCCGCAGCCTAAGTTTACATCTTTTCCGATCTCAGCATCACCGATATAGCTAAGATGAGACGCTTTACTTCCTGTACTCATCACAGATTTTTTTATTTCTACAAAGTTTCCGATCTTTACTTTGTTCTCAAGTACGGACTTCGGACGGATGTGAGCAAATGGACCGATAGCTGTCAGATCTCCAACTTCACTATCGTGAATAACAGATTGACGAATCGTGTTTCCATTTCCAATAACACTATCTTTGATCTCTGATTGAGGACCGATAATGTTTTCTTCGCCTATTTTCGTTTGTCCTAAGATTACAGTCCCAGGATAGATGACCGTATCACTACCGATTACCGCGTCATCTGAAATATAGGTTTGATCAGGGTCGATCAAAGTAACACCATTTCTCATGTGGCGTTCGTTGATTCGTTTCTTCATATAACGTTCAGCTTGCGATAATGCCACTCGATCATTTACACCAAGTGTTTCATTGAAATCTGATGTTTGATAAGCAGCTACTACTTCGCCTGCATTTTTTAAGATCTCTATAACATCTGGCAAATAATATTCACCTTGTACATTTTCGTTGTTCACTTGTTTAAGCGCATCAAATAACGCTTTATTATCAAAGCAGTAAGTTCCTGTATTGATCTCAGTTACTTTACGCTCTTCTTCTGAAGCATCTTTGTGCTCGACATTGCGTTCTACAGTTCCTTCGCTGTTACGGATAATACGTCCGTATCCAGTAGGGTCTTCCGCCTTAGCTGTTAGAATCGTTGCTTTTGCACCAAGAGACTCATGTTCAGCAATCAGCTTTTCCATTGTTTCCGAAGTAATAAGAGGTGTATCACCACAAACAACAAGTGTGATTCCTTCTTTGTTTGCTAGGGCGTCTTCCGCCTGCATAACAGCATGTGCTGTACCAAGCTGCTCTTCTTGAAGCACGTACTGAACGTCAGAGCCTAGTTGATCCTGAACTTTTTCAGCACCATGTCCGACAACAGCCACCAACTGTTTCATTTGAAGAGAGTTGATCTGATCAACAACATGTTGAACCATCGGTTTCCCACAAACAGGATGTAACACTTTATATAACTTGGATTTCATCCTTGTTCCTTGACCCGCAGCAAGAATGACCGCATAGCGATTTGTCATTGTGAACCTCCATCCATTTTCCTATATCTTTAATAATTCTTAACATACCATTACGAATATATCTTAAACCCGTATTCATTTCAAGAAGTGACGCGGGATTGTCAATGGTTTGATAAATTTTATTTAAAAAAGAGGTGATTTTTATGAATGTAAGGGGTATATATAGGAAGGTTCTTTCTTATGAGGAAAAAAAGAGCAAATAAAAAGAACCTAATCATTCTGACCAGGCTCTAAATTCTTATTGAGATATTAAGAAGCTCCTGCTTCTTCTAAAGCAGACTCCATCTCTCCCATACGGTGATATTCTGTTAACACCGCGTTTTGGATCTTCTCACGTGTACTAGACGTGATCGGATGCGCGATATCACGGAACTCTCCATCTGGTGTTCGTTTGCTTGGCATAGCTACGAACATTCCATTATTGCCATCAATTACCCTAATATCATGAATGACAAATTCATGATCGATTGTAATGGAGGCAATCGCTTTCATACGGCCTTCTGTATTTACACGGCGTAATCTTACGTCAGTCACTTCCACTTACAAACACCACCTTTTTCCAAAATAAGAACGTAATACTACAATTCTGCAGCTTTTTACAAAATCCTTCTTGGAATAATAAAAATTTTTAAAAAATTTGTGATGCCCCATCTAGTCTAGTGTTTTGAAGTTCATATAGAGTATTTTATTACCTTTTAAATGGTGTTAATTAGGTTACAGCGAAAATGGCTTGTAGAAATAGAAGCAAGATCCCTTTTTGCTCAATGATCACCCATTTAGAGTTCAATGATTATTTTTTGTATGAAAAGAACCCATTCCCAGAGTGAAATGGGCAGGAAAAAATTTCAAGAGAAAAAATAGATGAATTTCAGCTATTTTAAATTGTTCAAAATCGGCACTCCCTATACCTAATAGGGTGTTTAGCAAGGTGATTCAAGAAATATTAAACTTAATTCTAGAAATTTTGAAGATAATACAGCGATATTTTCATATATTCCGGCGAGTTTACAGATTTCCACAACTAAAAGGCATCCCTATACCCTCAAGCCATTAAAGAGCGGTGGTCTCCTAGTTGCTACATAAAGGGACCTATTAAAAAAAGGTAAAAAAATAAGCCCCAGAGGGACTTATTTTGTAAGTGCGATTACTTCGATTTCTACTTTTGCATCTTTAGGGAGACACGCAACTTCTACGCAAGATCGTGCTGGCTTATGCTCGCTAAAGTATTGACCATATACTTCATTAATATCAGCAAACTCGTTCATGTCGCTAATAAAAACCGTTGCTTTCACGACTTGATCAAGAGAAGATCCCGCTTCTTTCAAGACCGCTTGCAGGTTTTGAAACACTTGATGGGTCTGTTTCTTCACATCTCCGTCGATCATGACGCCTTCTTTCGTAAGAGGAATCTGACCTGAACTGAAGAATAAGTTGTCGATTATAATCCCCTGAGAATAAGGGCCGATTGCTGCCGGTGCTTCTTCTGTATGAATTTTTTTCATCACGCTTGACCTCCGTTTAGAAAGTAGTTACCTTTTTCCACTTCGATGCGATTTTCCTTTTCGTTCACTTGTGCAAGTCGTGCAATGGAAACATAATCATCTACAAGTCGTTCTGAAACCTCTTGCGCCTCAACGAGTACACCGATTCCTTCAATGTGCGCCTGAAACTCTTCGATCAAGCTGATCATTCCCTTGATCGTTCCGCCCGCTTTCATAAAGTCATCGATGATGAGTACACGTGAGCCCTGTTTGATGCTTCTTCTCGCCAGAGCCATCGTCTGGATGCGTTTTGTTGAACCCGAAACATAGTTGATACTTACGGTAGATCCTTCTGTTACCCTGCTGTTGCTTCGAACAACGACTACAGGAACGTTCAAATGTGTCGCTACTGCGTAAGCAAGTGGAATCCCTTTTGTAGCAATCGTCATGACGACATCTATTTTTCGTGAAGAGAATGCAGATGCGAACAGCCTGCCGATCTGGTTCACCAATCTTGGGTTTCCGATGATATCTGTTACGTACAAATATCCTCCAGGTAAGATACGGCTCGGATCTTCGAGCAACTCAACGAGTTCTTTAACTGTTTCTTCAGCTTCTGCTTGGTCTATGCCTGGAATATATTTAACACCGCCGGCCGCACCAGGGACCGTTTGAACATGTCCTAAACCGTGTTGCTCAAAGTGTTCTTTAATAATAGCAAGATCTTCACTTATAGATGATTTAGCCGATTCGTACCGTTCTACGAAATAAGACAAAGGGATGAGTTGGTGGGGATGGTGAAGAAGGTAACCTGTTAAATCTACCATTCTTCCGCTTCTTTTTAATTTCATATTATCCTCCAAAACCGAATGTTTGAAGATAATATACCATTTTTATACGGATTTTATCAATCATTCCCCTAATAAACGAACAGCATAAACTTCATGACAGAAACCTCTTAAACCGTTGTACACTCTTTGGAGGCGAGATTCGTGCTGAAACAGCCCAAATACAGTCGGTCCGCTTCCACTCATAAGAACAGCGTCTGCCCCGAGTCGCATCATCTGTTCTTTAATATGTTTAACTTCCGGATACATCTTGAGCGTAACCGATTCTAGAACATTTCCTAAAAGGCTGCAGATCTTATCATAATCTTTCTCTTCAATGGCTTTAACCATCCCTTCCACATCAGGATGTTTGATTCCTTGAAGTTTTAAGTTACGATACACTTCACCTGTTGAGACTCCGATCGGCGGCTTAGCTAAAAGCACCCAACATGGCGGTGGCGAGGAGATGTGATGAATCTTTTCACCTCTACCTGTCGCTAATGCAGTTCCTCCGTACACGCAAAAAGAAACATCTGAACCTATCTTCGCACCAAGCTCAGCCATTTCATCTAGTGACAGACCTAGTCCCCAAAGTTCATTGAGCCCTTTTAAAGTAGCCGCTGCATCACTGCTTCCACCAGCTAAGCCAGCTGCAACAGGGATGTGCTTTGATATATGTATATAGACACCTTTTGAAATGTTAAATGTTTTCTTTAAAAGCAATGCTGCCTGAAACGCAAGATTGCGTTCATCGAGTGGAACAAACCCACCTGAACTTTCAATTTTAATTTCATCTGCCTCTAATAAAGTGAGTTCGATCCGGTCAGCTAGATCTACCGTTGTCATTACCATAGCCACTTCATGAAATCCGTCTTCTCTTTTACGCAAAGCATCAAGAGAGAGATTAATTTTTGCTGGAGCTTTAATGGATACTTTATTAATTGTCATCATTATCCCTGCCTACCATCTTGCACAATTTTGATATTTTTAATAGTAACACAGTATGTGGAATGAAATATAGAAAAAATCAAACCATCTCTGTAGAGGAAAACCGGAGACACAATGGCCTCCGGTTGTAACTACCGCATATTTATCTGTTTTCGTTGTTATAGCGTTGTTCAGCAATTTCTAAAGCGCGTTTAACCATGTTTCCTGCGTCTTTAGAGCGGATTCCGCCCCAGCCTTCGCGCTGGACCGTATCGTAAAAACCAAGTTCTTTTGCGATTTCTGTCTTTAAACCTTCAGACATCATTCCGTTTTTTCTTCGTCCCATAAGAAAACCCCTTTCATATGCGATACATCATAGTATCTCCAAAAGGGGTTTTATCTTACGTGATGATGCTGATTATATGTATTTATTATGCCGATCACAACCAGCAAGTAAAAAAAATAGCAGTAAAGATTCTTACTGCCCGATTGCTGCTTGTGTATCTTCTAAGAATGTAAGTTCTACTGTCTCTGTGAGTACATCCGCGTAACTATAAGAAACACGTTCAAAAGCGTTGGTGTCCTGATCTAATTTGATAATAAAAACTGCCGGGTATGTTTCTTCCAGTGTTCCAAGTCGTTCGATTGTTTTGCGTCGACCACCGTTCGCACGTAAAGAAAGTCTTCTACCCACGTTGGACTCTAAAGAGCGTCTAATGTCCACTATTGTTTTACCCATTTTAGGCTCCACCTCACTTAGACAAATTATAACACAAATCGTGTTTTTTTGTCAAATTAAAATTTTTATTATAGCAAGCAAAGCATTTTCATGTCAATGACCAAATATCCTTTTTTTGCTTTTTTTAGTATGCCAAATTTCCTGTACATTATGTATAAAATGAGTATTTCTTACAAATAATTGTTTAATTCGGGCACTTTTGATATAAATTTCTTTTATTTATCTTTTCAAAAAAACGACAGAAAGCGCGTTGCAGCCAAGCATCTTTCACGTTCGCTTCAGTTGGATTTTCAACGCAAAAAAACTCCGAAATGTTTCGGAGTTTGACGGTTCATGGCTTTCCTTTTATCGGCATCCCTGTTCTAAGGAATCCCTTTGTTTCGACACCGCCTAATCCTTCTTTGCCTGTTAAGGTGTTCCGGAGGACATCCATGACGTTTACACGGTCCATAAAAGAAGTCAAACTGATCTTAGAGACAATATAGACCGGATCGAGCGCATGGATATTAATACGAGCGGGTGAGCTGGCAAAATTAGAGCCTACCTTTATTAAGGATTCAAAATGAGACTGACAAGCACCTGCAAAGATCATTAAATGGTCTAGGTGCGTATATTTTCTTCTCACTTCACGAACGGTTCTAACGAAATATTTCGTATGACGATAGGCATTTACATCAGATACATCGCCTTTTGACTTCATATACGCATCATGTCCCGTAATGACCAGGATGTCAGGCCTTACCTCATCTACGAGCGCAGGGACTTTTTCAGGCATCTCTGATTCCTTCATATGAATGCCATACACAGGCACCCCAAGCTTTTTATAAAGCTCCAAGCATTTATTTAAGTATAAAGGGTCTCCGTCAATATGAAGTACTCTACCAGGAAGCTCAAAGTAGGATTGATCATATTGATATCCGTTCGTCGATAAATACTCTCTCTTTTGCCTTAATAAATAGTAGTCCTGTCTGAATAGTTTTAATGAAGACTCTTCTTTTTCTTTTTCAACTTGCCTATGTTCAGACATATGCTTGTCATCAACGACAAATAAGTCATCGACAGGAGCATCTGCCCATAGTCTGAGCTCTTCTCCAGCGAGTTCAGCAATCGTTCGATCCTCACTGAATCCTACAACTCGAAATAGTAAATCTCGTTTGTAAGAGTTTCGGCTTACAATTGATCCAATCTCTAGTTTCATTTTACTCCCCCTATTCGGAGTAACAAGCTCCATAGCTCCCTCTGTTCCTTTTATAAGGTTATGTGAGAGACGGGGGAAAAATGAGGTTTATTTTACAAGAGGTAAAAGAGCATCTGCCAATTTTCCAAATTCCTCAATAGAAAGGGTTTCTCCTCTACGCTTCGGATCAATATCGATCGATTCTAGGATCGTTTGCAGCTCTTCTTTTTTATCTTTTGGAACGAGCTGGCTTGTTAGGTTGTTCCAAAGCGTCTTTCTTCTTTGTGCAAAAGATGATCTTACGACATGAAAGAAGAAATCTTCATCCTTTACGGAAACTGCTGGTTCTTTTCGAAGCGTCAGCTTAATGACAGAGGAATCAACATTTGGAGCTGGTACAAAAACGGTCTTAGGTACCTTGATCATCGTCTCAGCTGTTGCGTAATATTGGATGGCGATAGATAACGAGTTATAGTCCTTCGTCCCAGGCGAAGCTGCAAGACGGTCTGCAACCTCTTTTTGGATCATACATACGATTCCTCGAATCGGAAGTTTGTCTTGAAGAAGCTTCATAATGATCGGTGTTGTAACGTAATAAGGCAAGTTCGCGACAACCATCAAATCTTGTCCTTCTTCAAAGTGTTCATTAATGACAGCATGTATATCCGCTTTTAAGACATCTGAATGGATGACATCTACATGTGGATAGGGCGCTAATGTTTCTTCTAATATAGGTAGAAGGCGTTGATCAATTTCAAATGCTACCGCTTTTTTTGATGATCTCGCAATAAACTCCGTTAATGCTCCGATTCCAGGGCCGATTTCAATGACCCCTGAATCCTCTGTTAAGTCTGCCACATTTACGATATTGTTCAAGATATTACGATCGATCAGGAAATTTTGACCTAGACTCTTTTTAAACGTAAAGCCATGCTTCTCCAATATGGCTTTCGTCGATTGCGGAGTCGATATATCTTTTCTCATATGTTTTTATTCCTCCTCATTGCTATAAAGCGCCTTTAACGCCTGCTCAAATTCCTCTGGTGTGACTCTGAACATATTAAGACGTTTATGTAATTGTTTTGCATTCATATAACCCAACCGCAGCTCTCGTCCTATCACTTCACGTCTATGTTTGGAATCAGGACCGCCCGTTAATCCTGCAGCCATCAGATCTTCCCATGAGATCATCTCATCTTCCACTTCTAAGAGTTCTTCTCTAACATGTTCGAGCGCTTCCACTATGGCTTCTCGTGATGCATGCTCCACACCGACACCTTTGTCGCCCTTAGCAATCGCGTCAGCCTTTTCTAAGTAAGCGTGTTTACATCCCGGCACATACTCCGAAATAATTTCACGAATTCTCTTACCTGGAAAATCCGGATCGGTAAAAACAATGATTCCTCGAGTCTCATGTGCTCTTTTGATGCGATTCAATGTATCTATGCTAATTTCTGAACCATTTGTTTCTATTGTATCTGCTAATACAGATCGTTTTATGGCAAGCGTATCGCTTTTTCCTTCGACTACAATAATTTCTTTAATCTTTTTCATGATTTCCTCCAAAACGGTGAAACCTTTTTAGGTATTGCAACGTCTAATGTATTGAACGACAAAACATCTTTTACTAGTATACCCCAGGCGTCAAGAAAGTCTAGGTCTCTACAGTATTGAGGGTGTTTGTTTTCTGGTTGTCCCGCGCACAAAAAAAGCACAGGGATTTTTCCCCATGCTCTTAATATTAATTAATGATGCGAATTTTAACTGATTTTCTTCCCCAAGACTCTGCTCGTGACTGTGAAGAAAAGAATACGTCAATCTTATTACCCTTAATTGCTCCCCCAGTATCTGAAGCAATGGCATATCCATATCCTTCAACATACACTTTTGAGCCAAGCGGAATCACACTAGGATCGACTGCGATAACTTTCGCATTTGGATTAGATTTTAAATTAAATCCAGTAGCCGTAATTCCTGAGCAACCAGCACAATTAGCTGTATAAGCTGTACTTGTTACCGTTATTTCTCGCCCGCCAGAACTGCTTGATGCAGATGCGGATTGGCTACGAGATACAACAGGCTGTGGCTTTGGCTGTGCCTTCGTCCCAACAGCAACAATTTTATCCGAGCTATCTGATAACGTTTTTTCGCTGATCAGTTTTCTGGAAATCTCTTTGCCATTTTCCATAACAACTTCAAAGCGCTTTTCACGTTTTCCTTTTTTTCCATCTTGCACGACACGCTCTTTACCTTTCGTTAACCCGCTATCTTTACGGTTAACAACAGCAAACGGTGTTTCTTCTTCCACTACATCGGTGACCTTTTCTACTCGGATGACTTCAACCTGCGTTTTGCCAGTAATTTTATCTGATTTTGCAGGTGTTACTCGATCAATTTCACCTAAAGATACCTTTTGTTGCTTCAAAAGGTCAGCGACGGTAGTCGAAGTGGTCCAAACTTGCTGAGCTTTTCCGCCTACAACAAGCTTAACCGGGAATGCTGATTCAATTTGGATCGTTCCTTGATCCTTAATATCAGCAGTCAGATTTGGCTTAATAGAATCATGCTCTTTTAACGTTAGCTGCTGTTCTTGAACGAATTGTTCAACAGTCTTCGCTGTCGTCCATATCGTTTTTTCCTTGCCGTTCACGGTAAGGTTGATCTCTTTTGCTTGTAAATAATCAATCTTCATGTTGTCAGTCACCTTGGCATCAAGACCCGGTTTAACTGAATCATGTTGAGTTATGTTTATGTTTTGTTCGCTTAATAGTTCTCTAACTGTGTTAGCATGCGTCTTCACTTCTGTTTTCTTTCCGTCTTGGATTAGCATTACGTCAGCTTTCGTAGTTTCATAACCTACGAAGCCACAAGTTACGGCTAAGACGAAAAGAGCAACGATCGAAAGATATACTTTCTTGTTCGTGAAACGTGAGAACAAAGCTGTAATATTCCTATTCATTCATTTTCCTCCCCTACAAGGACTGCATTATAAATATCTTTTTTCTCTCTGTCAAATCACCCTCCTTTTCGCCATGAATTGACCCAAGGCCATTATGAGCGGAAAAGAAGAAAAAAATAAAGGAAAACCGTTTGACAAATTTCCTTTACCTTTTGTCAATTCTTGAAAGATTAACGCGATATTTCTTATGCTTTGATAGTTTCCGACAACATCCCCTATCGGTTCATGTTAAAAATTCGGAACGCGTTGTCGGATGTTTTCTCTATGATGTCTTCAAGTGGAAGATCTTTTAATTCAGAAAGTGTTTCTGCGACATACTTTACATAAGATGGTTCATTTCTTTTCCCTCTTAACGGATGAGGGCTTAAATAAGGACAATCTGTTTCAATCAAGAGCCGGTCCATCGGAATTTCAACAGCGACTTCCTTAACCTTTTTTGCATTCTTGAACGTTACTGGTCCACCAAAGCTTATGTAAAAATTCATATCCATGCATTGACGTGCAACCTCTATGCTACCGCTATAGCAGTGCATGATACCGCCAACTTCATGGGCTTCTTCCTCTTTCAATATGTCTACAACATCTTGCGTTGCTTCACGGTTATGAATAACAATCGGAAGCTTCACTTTTTTAGCAAGTCGAATCTGGCGTCGGAATACCTCTTTTTGAACATCTGCAGGCGACTTGTCCCAATGGTAATCCAGTCCCATTTCGCCAAGGGCGACAACTTTTGGGTGTGCTGCTAGTTCTTCAATCCAATCCAGATCTTCATCCGTCATGTCGATCGCATCTACTGGATGCCAACCTACACAAGCATAGATAAAGTCGTATTGCTCTGCCAGTTGCATCGCACCTTCAATGGTTTCACGATCAAAACCAACAACAACAATATGTGTTACACCTTCATCTAACGCTCGCTGAATTACTGCTTCGCGATCTTCTTCAAACTGTGTAGCATTTAAATGTGCGTGTGTGTCAAACATAGTGTACATCCTTTCAACTTTACAAATCTTATCACATTTTCCATTCATTCGGGTAACAGTAGCATTACAAGTTAGTTACAACGTAGGTTAAAAGTCCTATCTTTGACAGTGAAATTACAGGGAATGACTGCCAAATGGACTAAAAATGACAAAAAAGCGGGGAAATGCTCCCCGCTTTTTGTGTTTATTTTACTTTTGAACCGTTTGGAAGTAACGGGTCAACAGTAGCTAGTGTTAACTGACCATCAGAAGATCCCGCCAGGATCATTCCTTGAGAAAGTTCGCCACGTAATTTAACTGGTTTCAAGTTTGTTACGCAGATCACTTTTTGTCCCACAAGGTCTTCTGGCTTGTAGTGCTGTGCAATGCCAGACACTACTTGACGCTTTTCATAGCCTAGATCTAATTGAAGCTTTAATAATTTATCTGCTTTCTTCACAGGTTCTGCTTCAATTACAGTTGCTACACGTAGATCCACTTTCATAAAATCATCGATTGAGATTTCTGGTTTCTCGTCAGCAGCTGGCATTTCCTCTTTCTTCGGTTCTTCTGCTACAGGAGCAGAAGAGCCCCCCATAGAATTTTTAATAAATTCTACTTCTACCTCTGTCTCTAAACGAGGGAAGATCGGATCACCCTTCTCAACCTTCGTTTTCGCAGGGATTGCACCGAACTCTTTTAGAGAATCCCATTCTGTAAGACTATTGTCAGTAAGACCTAACTGACTCCAGATCTTCGCTGGCGTTTCTGTCATGAATGGCTGGATCAACACAGAAACAATACGGATAGACTCTGCTAAATGATACATAACACTTCCGAGTTCAGCTTTTTTAGCCTCATCTTTCGCTAATACCCATGGTTGAGTCTCATCAATATATTTGTTCGTACGGCTGACTAGCTGCCAAATCGTTGAAAGCGCGATGGAGAACTCGAGTTTTTCCATTGCTTCTTCTGTTTTTCTAACTGTTTCTAACGCAAACTCTTGAAGTGTTCCGTCAAACTCAGTTACTTTTCCTTCATATGAAGGGATCTCTCCATCAAAGTATTTACCGATCATCGCAATCGTACGGTTTAGCAAGTTGCCTAGATCGTTTGCAAGATCAGCATTTACTCGATCTACGAAGCTCTCTGGAGTAAACACCCCGTCTGAACCAAATGGAACTTCACGAAGCAAGTAGTAGCGAAGTGGATCTAATCCGTATCGGTCGATCAGAACATTAGGGTCCACTACATTTCCTTTGGACTTAGACATCTTGCCATCTTTCATAAGTAGCCATCCGTGTGCAATAACTTGCTTCGGTAAAGGCAGATCTAACGCCATCAGCATGATTGGCCAATAGATCGTGTGGAAACGAACGATTTCTTTACTCATCAAGTGAACATCAGCCGGCCAATACTGTTTGAATTTCTCTTCGTTATCACTGCCATATCCTAGTGCCGTAATATAGTTAGACAGCGCATCGATCCACACATAGATCACATGCTTCGGATTTCCTGGAACTTTTACTCCCCAATCAAAAGAAGTACGTGATACAGCCAGATTTTCTAACCCAGGCTTGATAAAGTTGTTGATCATCTCACGCTTACGGGACTCTGGGAAAATAAATGAAGGATTTTCTTCATAATAAGCTAATAAGCGATCTGCATATTTACTCATGCGGAAGAAGTAACTTTCTTCTTTAACTTTCTTTACTTCACGACCGCAATCTGGACATTTTCCATCTTCAAGCTGACGCTCTGTAAAGAAGGATTCACAATCCGTACAATACCATCCTTCATATTCACTTAAATAGATATCATCTTGATCAAGAAGCTGCTGAAAAATCTTTTCGACAGATTTCTTATGTCTGTCCTCTGTTGTACGGATGTAATCATCATAAGAGATGTCCATCTTTTTCCAAAGCGCCTTAATATCATCAACAATGCCGTCTACGTATTTTAGAGGATGAAGGCCTTGTTCGTTTGCTTTCTTTTGAATCTTTTCACCATGCTCATCCGTTCCTGTTAGATACATAACGTCAAAACCTTTAAGACGCTTGTATCGAGCCATCGCATCTCCAGCTGTTGTTGTGTATGCATGACCAATATGAAGTTTGCCACTTGGATAATAAATAGGTGTAGTAATATAGAATGTTGGTTTCGCCATTCTCGCCGCCTCCTCAAAATAATAACCTTATAGTAAAGAAAACTTGGCTGACGCCAAATCTTTCGCGTCAGCCTTAGTTACGCTTGTACTATTTAAACTTGTCCAATGTCTAAAAACATCGTGCTAACAAGTTACACTTTCTGATAGTGGAAAAAAAGTCCCTCCATTTATAGGGACTACTTGTTCTTTAATTTAGGAAAAATATAACTGTAACGGGAAATGTATCTTTTTACAATATTATAAGAAACTGTTTGCATTAGGACATAAAAGTAAAAAAGTAAGCGAAAGATTTCTATGTAAATACTTTCATTATTCTCTTTTCTTCCTTCAAAATATACCTAATGCATGGAAAGCGTGTCAAGGCATACTAGCTGATGGACGAAAAGGAAAATTGGATAGTATTTTTTCGTTGTTAGTTTTGTCGAAATTTGACGTATTATTTTAGCGATATTTCCAGTTAATTTTTTTCATCTTTTACACATTCTTGAATTTTTTATGACAATATATGAATATATCTTCCAATTCAGGGTTTTGGAAGTATGATAATATGGGTATAGTCTAGTAAATTCAATGGTAAAAGATAATAAAATGTTTAAGTCAAAACTATTGACGACAATTGGAAATCTTGGTAAGATGTTCTCGTAGGATTTTGTCGAATTCTGACGATTTAAATAGATAGGGAAATCTTTTATATATTTGAGAGGAGAGATTTTATTATGAAATCTACAGGAATTGTACGTAAGGTGGACGAACTAGGACGTGTCGTTATTCCAATCGAATTACGCCGTACTTTAGGAATTGCAGAGAAGGACGCTTTAGAAATTTATGTTGATGACGACCGCATCATCCTTAAGAAATACAAGCCAAACATGACTTGCGCAGTAACTGGTGAAGTTTCAGATGATAACTACACAGTTGCAGGCGGAAAGATCATCCTTAGCCGTGAAGGTGCTAAAGAAGTAATGGACGAGCTTCAAAAGCAACTTCAAACATCAAAATAAGCCTAAAAAACAAGAGCCTTCGCTTTAGAAGGCTCTTTTCCTTTGTTTAAGTTTAATCTTCGTTGCTCTTGAAAGTGATTGATTTCCGTTTCAGGTGCTCGCTTTCCGCGGGGCAGGCGGTGAGCCACATTCTTAACGTTTCACGTTTAAGTGTCTCACCTGCCCACCTGTCCCGCAGGAGTCTCGCACCTTGCACTTCAATCAACTTTTCAATGAAGAAATAAAAGATATAAAACAACAACCTTAAAAAAGATAAAGCATTCTTAGGCTGTTATTGATGATTGTAAGCTCAGCTTTTTATGACCCTCTTCCTTATCGCCTACAACCCGTGATATTCTTGGTAGACTTCACGCTTTGGTACGTTTCGGTCTACTGCTGCTAATTTTATGGCTTCTTTTGGTTTTTCGCCTTTTTCGATGTAGTGTTCGACGTGATCTTTTACGGATAAGGGTTCCCACCATTGTTCTTCGTCTTCTGCTTCGAACTCTTTATTGCCGCTGCCTTCTACTACTAAACAGAACTCTCCCCGGATTTCTGTGTCTCCTTGGCTAAAGAACTCTGATACTTCTTGTAAGGTTCCACGAGTGATCTCTTCGTATTTTTTTGTAAGTTCACGAACGACAGCGATGTTTCGATTTTCTAGTACGACGCTCATGGCTTGGAGTGTTTCTTTTAGACGGTGTGGTGCTTCATAGAAAAGAAGGGTAGATGGAAATCGTTTCAGATTTTCAAGTTCTAGCTTTTTTTCTTTTTTTCCACGTGGTAGAAAACCGTAGAACGTAAATAATTCAGTATTTA
This sequence comes from Fictibacillus sp. 7GRE50, assembly GCF_015903875.1. NCBI lineage: Bacteria > Bacillati > Bacillota > Bacilli > Caryophanales > Fictibacillaceae > Fictibacillus > Fictibacillus sp. 7GRE50. Next base: position 8,003 of record NZ_JACZDW010000011.1, on the reverse strand, counting down.
GTCCTGATGCCACAAGGGCAGGCAGTGCTGCATTTGCTCCCGGCAACGGGATAACGGGTATGCGCTCTTCTACGCACTGAACGACTAGTTCATAACCAGGGTCTGAAACTCCAGGCATTCCTGCATCTGTAACAAGCGCGATCTGTTTTCCTTTCTTTAATTCTTCTAACAACTTCTTCCCGCTCTGCTGTTTATTATGATCATGATAGCTTGTTAGAGGTGTGCTGATTTCAAAATGGTTGCATAGCTTTTTTGTTTGTCTTGTATCTTCTGCTGCGATCACATCAGATTCTTTTAATATACGAATCGCTCGATATGTCATGTCTTCCAGGTTGCCGATCGGTGTTGGAACTAAGTACAGCATGCCGCTATCTGTATCATTCTTGTAGCTCTTTTGCTGCCACATACGAAACACTTCCCTCTTTTATCAATCGTTCTTTTTGAGCACGGCTAAGCTTCTTTACAGCAAACTCCATGCGCATCGCTTCTTGTTTAGTAGAAAAGACCGCTTGAAAGACAAGCTTTAAAGGCCCTCTTCCTCTTGTATACTTTGCGCCTTTTCCTTCTTCATGTTTTTTGAGACGCTTTTCTATATCATTTGTATAGCCTGTGTAATAGCTTCCGTCTTTACATTCCAGAATATATATATAGTGCTTGTTATTTTCCATCTTCGCCATAGAACATCTTTTTTAGTTGCTCGGTGTATTGGCCGTCTTCCCCATAGACCGTTACAGGAGGCAGAATGTGCAGATCGGGTTTACCGTTCTTCATTCCTTCTATTAAAAGCATGTTAGCTTCACTGCCTGCTTTCGGATAGATGAGCTGCAGCTTCTTTGGTTCAAGTTTATATTGTCTCATATAAGCTAAAATTTCCATCAGCCTATTCGGCCGGTGAACCATAGCAACTTTTCCGCCTTGTTTCACGAGTTGGCTGCTTACCCGGATAACATCTTCTAGCGAACAATGTATTTCGTGACGCGCGATAGCCAGGTGTTCATTCTGATTAAAATCTTCTTCATGTGCAGATGCGAAGTACGGTGGATTACAAGTGAGGGCATCGAACGAACCATAACCATATGTAGCTGGAGCGTCTTTAATATCTGCCAAGTCCATCTGAATCTGTTCCTCTAAATGGTTTAACGCTACACTCCTAGTCGCCATACTGTGCAATCTTTCCTGAATTTCTACTCCAGTAATCTGTGCTTTTGACCGCTTGCTTAACAAAAGAGCAACTGCACCGTTACCACTACACAGATCAATAATCTTACCCTTTTGAATCGGAACCCATGCGAAACGACTTAATAAAACAGCATCTAGTGAAAAAGAAAAAACAGAGGGACTTTGTATGATTTTTAAATCTTCGTGTACTAAAAAATCAATCCGTTCATCTTGTATTAGATCACTCACAGTCTTCCCTCTCTTTCTTCTATATAATAGGTAGAGTTTTTAATGTTTTTTGATTTACAGCTGTGAAAACTGAACCTGAAACTAGTCATGTATGTATACTTAGGTGGGTATTTTGCTCGTCCAATCCAGAAGTTTTTGGCTTCAATCCAGAAGTTTCGGCCGTTTATCCACGAGTTTTGGCTCTCAATCCAAAAGTTTTTGCTGTATATCCACGAGTCTACAATCGTCGACAAATTCCGCAAGCTACTCCCCCTCGTATACCCCGATATGAATAATGTTCACCTTTCAGGAGTTCGCTGCCTGCCGCACAATTACAGTCAGACTTAGTTACGCACAAACACTGCCATATAAAAAGAAGCCTTCCCATTTGGAAAGGCGTTTATTTCTTATTTAAAAATGAAAGACAAAACAAACAATCTCCCTCTGAACGAACACTGCCATAATGAAGGTTGCAAATGTGGAATCCTTCTTGGTAGAGCCGCGCCAGGTTATCATAACCTTCACCAATATCAGTGGGTTCCTTTTTGGCTTTAGAGGTTACAGACTTTTTAACAGAACTCCGTTTCTGATCGGCATTCAGCTTGTTTCGCAGATTTTCATTTTCCATCACGAGATGGTGGTTTTCTTCAATTAGTGCAGCCAAATGAGTCTTGAAATCTTCCAGTTGCTTTGACAGCACCGTGATTTGCTCTTCCATCTGTACTACGCGGGAAAATATAGTTTTCTTTTCCACGAATTCCACCTCTTTTACTCTGTGGCCTGACTGAATAATTCCTCTCTCTTACCAGCAGCAAGCTCGTCCAATGTGAACTCTGTCGTTCTTTCCATTGCAGGAATGTTCACTTGAATGACCTTTTCTAGCAAGTTCAAGCCGACAACGCGACCAACACCATGAGGGGTCATAATCTCTTCACCAACATCAGGCATTTCTTCTTTAGCTTCTTCATAATAGTCGTTCTCATACTTCAAACAACACATCAAACGGCCGCAAAGGCCTGAAATTTTAGCAGGATTCAAAGAAAGGTTCTGATCTTTTGCCATTTTAATCGATACTGGTTCAAAATCTCCAAGGAACGTTGAACAGCAAAGCATTCGGCCACATGGACCTATTCCGCCAAGCATCTTCGCCTCGTCCCTAACACCGATCTGCCTGAGTTCGATTCTAGTACGGAAGATAGAAGCCAGGTCTTTAACCAACTCCCGGAAATCGATTCTTCCATCTGCTGTGAAATAAAAGATAATCTTGTTACGATCAAACGTATATTCAACATCGACAAGCTTCATATCCAGCTTATGCTCGATGATTTTTTCCTCACAACTTTGAAACGCTTCCTTAGCGGCTGCTTTATTTTCTTCTACAGACAAAATGTCCTTCTGTGTCGCGAGCCGAACGACTTTTTTTAAAGGAAGAACAACATCATTCTCCCCGACTAGTTTCTTATCGATAACTACCTTGCCATATTCTATTCCACGCGCTGTTTCCACAATGACAAACGCGTCTTTTTTCACTTCAAGGTCGCCGGGGTCGAAATAATATACTTTACCCGCTTTTTTAAAGCGGATTCCCACTACCTCATACAAGGTTTTATCCCTCCCGTAATCGTAAAACCAACTGCTCCATCACCATCAAGGGGCTGACGTTGCTCCTGAGTCTAGCTTGAGCAGTCAGTATCGCTTGCAGGGCTTCACCCGTCTTTTTTTGCGAAGTGTGAAGAGCCTGCTGCTCTAATGCTTGAAGCTGATCGAAAAACACAACGTTTTCCGAGTTTGATAAATGTATAGATAAAAGATCTCGATACCAGATCAAAAGTAAGTTTAAAGCTAAACGTAACTGATCTTTTTCTTTAAAAAAACTTAAATACTGATCTTGCAGTACAACAAGACAGTAATCAGGCCGGAGCCTCAAGTCCTCCGTTAATTGTATCACTTTGGCTCTTGCTTGTGCAAACCACTCTTCCCTACAAATTTCGAGTGCTTCCGCATAATCCGAAGTCAGAGAGGACGCTAACATGGCTACCGGTTTTGGAATATCGTCTTGTAGTAATTTTTCTAAAATCCCTTGTGGGGGAAGGGGTGAAAAGGTTAATGTCTGTGCTCGCGAACGGATCGTATCAAGCAGACGATGGACCTGTTCTGTTAAAAGAAGTGCGATCGTATCGTTTCCTGGCTCTTCTAAAAACTTTAAGAGGCTGTTCGCCGCCTGAACGGTCATCTTATCAGCATGCTCAATAATGTATACCTTTTTCGAAGACTCCATCCCACTGTATGCAAACTCTTTTTGAAGTCCTCTTATCTGGTCGATCTTAATGTTTTGGCCATCTGGTGCGATGATATGCACATCAGGGTGGTTGCCAGATGTGATCCTCTTGCAGTTCGGACAGCTTTCACAAGGGTTTCCATCCTCACTGTTTCTGCAAAGAAACGTTTTAGCAAGAACCGTTGCAGTAGCCATCTTTCCTGTCCCATGAGCCCCTTCAAAAATATATGCATGAGCAAGGCGCTGTTTTCGTATACTGTTTTTTAATAATTTCACAACACGAGGCTGTGTTTTGCTGCACTCTTCCCAGCTCACCATATCGTACTCACCTACTACGTATATAAATTAACTAACAAACCTTTAATTTCTCCGATTCTATCAAGCAGAGTGATCGAATCCTTCTCTTGACTGAGAACGGCTTCTGTTAGCTGTATCAAATGTTCATCTACTTCTTTTACAAGTTTAAGGGTGCGTGATCTTCCTTGTTCGTTCCAGCTTTTGTTCTGCTTAAGCTGCATACCGAAATCAACGGCTTCTTTTACGAAGCGTTGAACCAAGTTTTTATATAGCTGCAGATCTCGTACCGTTTGTGATTGTAGCAGTCTCTTGCCTTGATTTTCTATATCACCTAACAGTCTTGTTAACTGTTCAGAATGTAATTTCTCACTTTGTTTGGATACCGCTTCACCAAATGAAAGAGAGGGCTTTTTCCCGATCTTTCCATCGTTTTGTTTCGTATCCAGAATGGGTCTTATATCTTGGCCAATTTTCATAATAACCCCTCAATATATTTAAAATTGCTGAAAGCTTTCAACGGGAAGAACAAATACAGTCGCCCCGCCTACTTCAACTTCGACCGGGTATGGAACATACGCATCTGCATTGCCGCCCATCGGGGAAACAGGTGCCACCATCTGATTACGGCTCTTGCAGTTTTCCCGGATAATCTCCATAACATCATCGATTTGAGCATCTTCCACACCAATCATAAACGTTGTGTTCCCTGCTTTCAAAAATCCTCCTGTAGTTGCGAGTTTTGTAGCACGGTAGTTTTTATCAACAAGCGCATCTTGCAGTCGGTTGCTGTCTTTATCTTGAACAACGGCTATAATCATTTTCATGGCGAATGCCCCTCTCTACTTTTTCTTATGATTCGATAAAAGTTGATCTAAATCCTTTACGATTTCTTCAAACACTGCATCAGGGCTCTGTTCACCATTAATTCGAACGATTCGATCAGCTTGTCTTGAAAAGATTTCAGCAAATCCTTCTCTCACTCGCTCATGATAAGAAAGATCTTTTTGCTCGATTCTGTCTAAGTTCTCTGTTCCATAGCGAGCTTTCATTCGCTCTTTTCCAACTTGCGGTGATACATCTACAAAATAACTGCGGTGGGGAACAAGTCCACTCGTTGCAATGTTATTAACTTGAAGCACTCGTTCTTCTCCAACTCCAAGTCCAAATCCTTGGTAAGCGAGCGATGCGTCCACAAATCGATCACACAGTACGACTTTTCCTTCCTCTAATGCAGGAATGATTTTTTCATGTACATGCTGTGCACGCGAAGCCGCATAAAGCAGAACCTCTGTTAGATCATGCATTTCTTTATGCTCTGGATCTAAGACAAGTGCTCGTATTTTATCGCTGATACTTGTACCGCCTGGTTCACGCGTTTGGATAAAATCCACCTGATGCTTTCGTAAATACTCAGCAACCTTCTCGATCTGTGTTGTTTTTCCTGACCCGTCCGGCCCTTCTAAAGTTATAAATAAACCTTTCACAATTACTGCCCCTTACCTATGATCAAAAACATATATCACGTGGTCCTCGTTAATTCCTTGGAACCGAGCACCCTTCTTTTTTAATGAAGAATACTCTTCTATATGTTTCGAAGTAATTTGTTCTCCTTTTGCAACAAGCGGAATTCCTGGAGGATAGGGAATAACAGCTTCTGCTGCAACCTTTCCTTCTGAATCCTTTATCGACTGAGGTTTTGCTTGTAACCCTTTCATTTCTCTATAAGAAAGTGATAATCTGCTTACTGGCGACAGCCCTTTTAGAGATTGATCCGTTCGTTGTCTCGTATCATAACGAGCGAGCTGATCTGATATCTTTTTAATTACCTTTTGCAAGTCCTTCGTATCATTTAGCGGACCTAGCGGCATTACAAATAAGACATTTCTGTCATCTGCCAACTCTGTAAACAATCCTTCTTTTTCAAATAATTCCTGAAGCTCATATCCTGATATTTCCCTATCTGACTGAACGGTAATCTTTAATGGATCAAGCTGATAACGACCTGGAGCTTTCATAACCATAAGATGAGGAAGAGACTCGATATACATTCTTAGTTCTTCAGATTGAGACAAAATACGTTTGATCTCAACACTGCTCAAATTTTCAAGGTATAGTCGGCTAAGATCAAGTGAAGCCATGATCAGATAGGATGGAGAGCTAGACTGCACCAACTGCAGTGCATGTTTTAATCGGTGAATATCCACTCGTTCGCTGTTTACATGTAAATAAGCGCCCATTGTCAGTGCAGGGAGAGTCTTATGCGCAGATTGCACAACCATATCTGCCCCTTTATGTATCGAGCTGATCGGCATATCCTTTAATCCGAAATGTGCTCCATGAGCTTCATCGACTAATACGACACCACCCAAACTATGTATAAAATCAGCAATTTCTTGAATGTCTTGCTGCATTCCATAGTAAGTAGGGTTAGTTAGAATGATACCTTTCACATGTGGATGATTCTCAACCGCTTGTTTGATGGTGAGTAGATCCACACCTAATGGATATCCTCCCTCTTCATCCATTTCGGTATGAAGAAAAACTGGAGTAACACCAGCCAGCTCTAATCCATTCAGCACAGACTTATGACAGTTCCGTTGTACAAGTACGATATCATCATCTTTAAACGATGCAAGGATCATGGCGTGATTGCCACAAGTGCTTCCATTTACTAAAAAAAAGCTTTGCTTCACTTTGTAGTAGGAAGCCAACAGCTCTTGTGCCTCTAAGATCACACCTTCAGGGTGATGCAGGTCATCAAGTCCTGAAAGCTCAGTAACATCAAACGGTAAAACAGATTGAAAGTGGGCTCTAGCCTTCTCTTCAAAAATGTGTCCGTTCTTATGTCCTGGTACGTGAAAAGACCATTTATTTGTACGACTATGATTAATTAATGCTTCGTAAAGCGGTGCATATTTCATCACATAATTCCTTTATTTTTCAAACATTTTTTGCTTTGATTGCTATCTTTATTCTATCACAGTTTCCCTTCCTACGAATTTACAGCAACAAAAAAACAGGCTGACGAACAGCCTGTTTTCTTATGAAGACGCATTTACTAACTTTAATTTTCTTAGTTGTGATAAGTAATGTTTATAATATTCGTCATTGGTTTTCGCGGTCAGAATTTTATGCTCACATTCTTGGCAAATAAACTGATGAAGAATGTGTAATCCTCGATCTTTCTTCTCTTCACATACCATACAAATTTCCCCGTACTGTCGTGTCGCTTTCATTCTTCCACCTCCATAATTGCCATTATAGCCAGAAATATTTATTCATATACGTTTATTCAGATTATTTTGGATACTCTATAAAATGTATGAGACTCTGGGCTTTGTTGTGTCTGTCTTCATTCAATTCATGAAAATAAACCAAGTTCGCGCCTTCATGGTCCATTAATCCCCCCTGTGACGCGGTTTAAAACTATTTGATGTGCTGGATAGGCAAATAATTTGCTTTTTGGGAAGTTTTGAGGGGTTTGGCGGGTTTTGGGCAGGTTATAGTGTGTGGTAACGGGTAGCCGTCCTAGCTGGTAAAGGATGCTTGTCGAAAATCGGATAAAAATGTTTATCTACGGAATTATGATGAAGTTTTACGGATATATTCAGAATTACCTCGTATAAAAAGCAGTTTACCTCGTAATTGTGTGCGGTGGAGTTGATAGGGAGAGCTAATTAGGGGTTTTGTGTGTGGCATCTGAGGTGTTTATGTTGGTTTTTGGCTTGGGTGGTGGTTGTGGGATCTGCTTGAGGGGCTTTTGGGATGGATTTTGGAGCTTTTTCTTAAGAATATCGGGAGGTGGAAGATGGCTTTGGCCATCTTCTTCGTATTTTGAGGGTTTTGAGAGGATTTCGTGGTTGTAACTGATCTATGAAGTATACGGAGTGGGGTATATCAGAGCTCTATTTAAGTCTAAATAAAAAAAATTAAGTCAAAATGAGAGCGAATTAAGTCGGAACGGACCTCAATTAAGTCTAAAAACACAAATAAAGGCCGTTCGCTAAATCTCGACAACCGCTCTCAGCCTGATCCAAGCGCC
>NZ_JACZDW010000010.1:0-59448 GCF_015903875.1 Fictibacillus sp. 7GRE50 | reverse complement strand
GTTTGTTTGGCTTGTCTTTTTCCGAGACAGCTTTATCATCTTACCGAATGGAAGTTATAAAGTCAAGCACTTTTTTAAAATTCTTTTTTGATCATTTTTACGATCATATGGTGGGCCTAAATGGACTCGAACCATCGACCTCACGCTTATCAGGCGTGCGCTCTAACCAGCTGAGCTATAGGCCCGTAAAAAATAATGGAGCGGGTGATGAGAATCGAACTCACGACCAGAGCTTGGAAGGCTCTTGTTTTACCACTAAACTACACCCGCATAAGTATGGTCGGGAAGACAGGATTTGAACCTGCGACCCCCTGGTCCCAAACCAGGTGCTCTACCAAGCTGAGCCACTTCCCGTAAGTAAATATGGCGCGCCCTGAGAGATTCGAACTCCCGACCTTTTGATTCGTAGTCAAACACTCTATCCAGCTGAGCTAAGGGCGCATATTTAAAATGTATTCTATGTTATAAGTTAAAGTTGGTGCGGTCGAGAGGACTCGAACCTCCACGGGGATACCCCCACTAGCCCCTCAAGCTAGCGCGTCTGCCATTCCGCCACGACCGCGCGGCTAGGATGCCAGCGCATGAGCACTGCAACTTATTGAGAAAATTAATATGGTGCGGGTGAAGGGACTCGAACCCCCACGTCAAAGACACTAGATCCTAAGTCTAGCGCGTCTGCCAATTCCGCCACACCCGCATATTAATTTGAAAATGGTGAGCCATGAAGGATTCGAACCTTCGACCCTCTGATTAAAAGTCAGATGCTCTACCAACTGAGCTAATGGCTCTCACTCGAAGTGTTTTAAACACTTATCTTAAAAAGAAAAAATGGCTGGGCTAGCTGGATTCGAACCAACGCATGTCGCAGTCAAAGTGCGATGCCTTACCGCTTGGCTATAGCCCAACACCTTAGAAATAATGGCGGACCCGACCGGGGTCGAACCGGCGATCTCCTGCGTGACAGGCAGGCATGTTAACCACTACACCACGAGTCCATCAATCTATAGGTATTACTTTTATGAAAGTATATGGTGACCCGTACGGGATTCGAACCCGTGTTACCGCCGTGAAAGGGCGGTGTCTTAACCGCTTGACCAACGGGCCACATGGCAGAGAAGAAGGGATTCGAACCCTCGCACCGCGTTAGCGATCTACACCCTTAGCAGGGGCGCCCCTTGAGCCACTTGGGTACTTCTCTGTATGGCTCCACAGGTAGGACTCGAACCTACGACCGATCGGTTAACAGCCGATAGCTCTACCACTGAGCTACTGTGGAATGTCTTTTAAGGACAATTAATATCATAATCGTTTTCGTCTCAGATGTCAACTAGTTTTAGAAGTTTTTTCTGAGCCGCTTTCGCATTAGTATACCTGCTTTTAAATGCTATGTAATAGGTATGTCTAACAGCGACTTTATTAAATTACCACATACTTAATATCGAAGTCAACACCCTATTTTAAAGAAACCTGTTTTAATTTCCCCCTACACTTTCCACACACATATCTTTTCGTATCAATTTGCCTTTTTCTCTTATATGACTGCATACAGTTTGTGCACATGTAGGCGTATTTATAACTCTCTGTTCTTCTTTTTTCCGGGATGGATTGACAGAATCGAGAGCCGCCTACTTTATTAAGCCAAAATTTGAAGTCATCATCACCGTGTTTATATCCTCTACCTTCAATGTGCATATGATAGTGCACGAGCTCATGCTTAATGACCCCGATCAATTCTTCCATACCGAATGCCTCATATAGATGAGGATTCATCTCTATATCATGGGACCGTAAAAGATAACGTCCTCCTGTAGTGCGCAGCCTTCTATTGAATCTCGCTTGGTGGCGAAATGTTTTTTTGAAGAACTGAATTGAGATTTCCTCAGTTAGCTTCTGCAATTCTTCATTCGTCATGGTCAAGCTCCTTACATTTCAAGTTCACATCAACAAGCTCCTATACATAGACTAATACACAAATAACGGATTGGGAAGAAGTTCAAGGAGGTTCTCTATATGCCAACATGGTTTAAAAGACAGCTCCGTCGTGCTTATTATCAAAAAGACCGTTACCAAATCCGCTTACTTAATCAATGCTGGTTCTTTTATAACAAAAAACACTCCTCCGGTGAAGAGTAATCCACTGGAGAAGTGCTTCATCTTGAGTTGTATCCTTTATTTAGGTGCGATCATCGTTAGAGCGATTCGCTGTTTCGCTACATCTACAGAATCTACCCATACCGTTACGACTTGCCCTACACTTACTACGTCCATCGGATTTTTCACAAACCGATCGGTAAGTTTAGAAATGTGAACAAGCCCGTCCTGTTTGACGCCTATATCTACAAATGCACCAAAATCTACAACGTTTCGAACGGTCCCTTGCAGCTCCATTCCTTGTGACAAGTCCTCCATCTTAAGAACATCTGTTTTTAGGACTGGCCCAGAGAAAGCATCACGAGGATCTCGACCAGGTTTCATGAGCCCTTCGATTATATCCTTTAATGTTGGGACGCCGATATCTAATTTTTCTGATGTCGCTTCAAGTGAAAGTGATTTTAACTTTTCTGCAAGGGCATCAGAGCCGATATCAGCAGGCTTGAATATAAGCTCCTTCAATAAAGCTTTCGTTGCAGGATAGCTCTCTGGGTGAATACCCGTCTGATCAAGCGGTTGATCTCCGTCTACTACACGTAAAAACCCGATACATTGCTCATACGTTTTTGCTCCAAGACGAGGAATTTTCTTAAGTTCTGTTCGGTTTTTGAACTTCCCTACCTCGTTTCGTTTGACGATAATATTCTGCGCAACGGTTTTGGACAACCCTGATACGTATTGAAGAAGAGACGATGATGCGGTATTCACGTTAACACCAACTTGGTTAACTGCGGTTTCAACAACAAAGGAAATTTCTTCACCAAGTCTTTTTTGAGAAACATCATGCTGATACTGGCCAACTCCGATAGATTTCGGATCGATTTTTACGAGCTCGGCCAATGGGTCTTGAAGTCTTCGCGCAATGGATACCGCGCTTCTTTCTTCAACTTGAAGGTCAGGGAATTCCTCTCGAGCGACCGTGGATGCGGAATATACACTCGCTCCCGCTTCGTTAACAATCACATATGCTACCGATCTCTCTAAGTCCTTTAACGTCTCTGCGATAAACTGTTCTGTTTCGCGTGATGCCGTACCGTTTCCGATTGCAGCGATCTCGATATCATATTGGTCGATTAGTTTCTTCACGATTGCTGCCGATTTTTCTACCTCTGATCGAGGCGGTGTCGGATAGATCGTCTGAATATGAAGCACTTTCCCGGTTTCATCTACTACACCTAGTTTGCAACCCGTTCGGTAAGCGGGGTCAACACCTAGAACAACTTTTCCTTTTAGAGGTGCTTGTAATAGAAGACTTCTTACATTTTCAGAAAAAATATGAATCGCACGCTCTTCCGCTTGTTCGGTTAGAGCCGCGCGAATTTCTCGTTCGATGGAAGGTGCAATCAATCGCTTATATGCATCTTCAATCGCTTCTATAATAAAAGGTGCTGCTGGTGAGCTCGAGCGTTTCACTACTTTTCTCTCCATCTTTGAAACGATCAGTTCGGAAGGAGCAACGATACCTACTCTTAAAATATTTTCTTTCTCCCCACGATTGGCGGCCAAAACACGATGGGGAACAATCTTACGGATGGGTTCTTGATATTCGTAGTACATTTCGAACACTTTCTTCTCATCCAATTCCGTGTTCTTACCATCTGTTTTGATCTCACCTTTTGAAAATGTGTCTTCCCGAATCCATTTTCGCATATCAGCATCGTCAGACAGCATTTCAGCGATGATATCTTTGGCACCTGTCAATGCATCATCAGCAGAATGCACTTCTTTTTCTTCATTTATGTATGCCGCGGCTTCAGTTAGTGGGTCATCATTTCTTTGCTCTAACAGCCATAAAGCTAGCGGTTCGAGACCTTTTTCTTTCGCTACAGTCGCTTTCGTTCTTCTCTTTTGTTTATATGGACGATAGATATCTTCTAGATCTTGAAGCTTTTGGGCTTTTGCAATTGCTGCTGTTAATTCTTCAGTCAGTTTTCCTTGTTCTTCTATTAAACGAAGGATTTCCTCTTTACGTGCAGCTAAGTTTTGCAGATATGTCCATCGGTCCATAATGTCTTTGATCTGTACTTCATCTAAACCACCCGTTAATTCTTTTCGATAACGCGCGATAAACGGGACCGTGTTCCCTTCTTCTAAAAGAGCAATAACCTGGTTGATTTGTTTTCCTTTTACGTTCAATTCTGTTTCCATTGTTTTCAACGCTTGTTCACTAATAGGTTGTCCCAATAAGAACACTCCTTTTTCAATCAATTAGTACTATTATAAACCAAGGAAGTGGTGGCGTAAAAATTGCATTGGTTATTTCTGAGTTTGTAGACCATTTTCTTGTAAGTCGTTGATTTCCATTTCAGGTTGCTCGCTTTCTGCGGGGCAGGCGGTGAGCCACATTTGTACGTTTCACTCTTAAGTGTCTCACCTGGCTAGTTGCAGTGGCTAGCCCCTCGAGGTCAAAAGGTGAACGGTCAATAAGGCAAAATGCGCCTTCCTAGCCCATTCACCTTTTGCTTGTCGAGGCTGGACGAGCCACATCCACTTTAAGGGCAGCCCACCTTTAGAAGTTCCTTGCTCCTGCGTCTAAAAGTTAATACTCCGTAGTAAGCTTCCTCGTCGCATGCCTTGCAAGAAGTATCTCATGTGGCTGGCACGCACCTTCCATTCCAATCAACTGTCAAAGTAGACGAGGAATTAAAAGAAATAATCTTTTAGAAATTCAAAACAAAAAACACCACCCTACAAACTAATGAAGGTGATGTTTTACGAAATCAAATTTATTTGTCCGACGAGACAAGTTGCATCGTCATTGATGTCTTGAGGCAATCCACTAATATAGAGGACCGACTCTTTTGGTGATATCATTTTCGTTAACAACGAACGGCTTTGTGTATGAATATCCATACCATCGGAATAAAGCATCAGAGTTAACTCTTTCTCGAATTTAAAGTCTTGTACTTTAAACTTTTCAGGCTTTCCTGCAAGAAACCCGACTTTCGGTAAAGGGTGTATCGCTCTTTGTCTTTCAGCAGAGATCATAAAACGGATGTTACCAACTCCTGAATAAGTAGCTGTATGATTATGATAATCGACTTTAACGATGGCAATCACGGCCCCACGAGTATGTCTAAGCCCTTCATTACAAAGATGCATTAATCCCTCGACAGTTTCATGATGATTTTGATCGATAATATCAGTAGCGGCCCCAGAAGCTTCTTTCGCCATCTTACCGCTCCCTAGACCATCTGCTACTGCACAAATCAAATAATCTTCCGTTTCTTTCACATAAAAACTATCTCCGCAAAGATCATTTCCCTTTTTCGGTTTTTGATAAGAGGAAACAGATGCCTTGCTAAACTGATAGTGTTCGATCATCTAAGAGCCTCCGAAGGTGATACACGCAACGCTTCTTTTAGCTTTTCAAGTGCTCGTCGTTGAAGTCGTGACACATGCATTTGAGAGATATCTAAACGTTCTCCCGTTTCCTTTTGGCTTAAATTCTCGAAATACGTACATTGAAGAATTTCGCGTTCGCGTTCAGAAAGAACAGCAAAAGCTTTCTCCAAAAGCATCCTTTTATCAATCTGATCAAAACCAACATCATTGGAACCAACTAGATCGAGTAATGTAACCGTACTTCCTTCTTGATCAGCTTCAATAGAACTATCCACGGATAGAGCTTGATAACTTTTGCCCATCTCCATCGTCTCTAGAACTTCTTCTTCAGAAACTTCTAGGTACTCTGCAATTTCAAAGATTTTCGGTGATCTCTGTAAACGCGTAGTTAGTTCTTCCACTGCTTTCTTGATTCTTGGTCCTAGTTCCTTAATTCGACGAGGTACGTGGACACTCCATGTTTTATCACGGATAAAACGTTTGATCTCCCCAACGATTGTTGGAACAGCAAATGATTCAAATGATCTTCCGAACGTTTTGTCGTACCTTCTAAAAGCGGCAAGCAATCCAATCATACCGACTTGTACTAAATCGTCATGGATACTTTTGCCTTTAGAAAACTTCCGAGCTAGTGAATGAACTAAGTCTTGATACTGCAACACAAGGTTAGTCTGAATCTCTTCATTCTTCGGGTCTTGCTGCAGTTCATCAATCCAAGCATAGACTTGTTCTTTACTGTGAAGGCGCTGGTGAGATTCTGTCGACATGTTCCTCCACCTCATCTCTGTGAAGATACTTCGTCATCATTACAACGACACCGGCTTCACTGCTTATTTCTACCTTGTCCATTAATGTGTCTATCAGAAAGAGGCCTAAACCTCCCTCATGCAGTTGATCAACTGATTTACCATCTACAGGGCCAAGATTTTTTGAGATAGATTCGACGTCAAAGCTTTTTCCTTGGTCGACAACCGTAATTTCCATGCGGTCATCATATATATTACAGCCAATACGAACTTGGCCTTTGTCTTCATCGGTATCAGTATAGGCATGATTTACAACGTTAGTCACAGCTTCTGATACTGCAATCTTGATATCTTCAATTTCGTCAAACGCAAAACCCATGCGGTTTGCCAAGCCTGAAATCGTTAGCCTGACGACGCCCACATAATCCGGTTTTGCAGGGACCTTCATTTCAATATAGTCGGACGCTGTTCTCATAGCGCCTCCCCCTTTACTCCACTTTCAATATCCATTACTTCTGTTAATCCAGTAATTTCAAAAATGCGCTTAACGCGTTCTGTCATGCCTCTTAATTTTAAAGAGCTGCTATTTGCTTTGGAAGATTTTAAAGCTCCCACGAAAATACCTAGCCCTGTGCTGTCCATATATTCAATTCCAGAAAGATCTACAATTACGATGTTTCCTTTTGTCTCTGTTAACGGAAGCATCACTTCTTTTAACTTAGGAGCCGTATAAGCATCGACTTCTCCTGTTAGCTTTAATTCGTATGTTTCATTTATTTGATCTTGATTTATTTGCAAATTCATTTTATTTCCCCCCAAGCTTTGTATGGAACCATATAAGGTACCTTTACCCTAATCAAATACTGATTAAACCAGTCGTTTTAAAATAATTAAAGTAAAATCATCTCTGAGCTCAAAACCTTGAAGGCGATCAAGCTCCTGAAATACATTCTCAACAATCTTTTGAGAGGGCAGATTCATATATTTACGAATAAGAGAAACAACTTCTTCTCTTTCGATGAATCCTTTGCTCGTTCTGCACTCAGTCACTCCGTCTGACAGAAGGATCACCATGTCTCCCACTTCTATCATCTTTTCGTAAGGATGGTAGGTGGTTGTTCTGGATACGCCGAGTACAAGACCTTTTGCGATCAAGTCCTGAAACTCGTCTTCCTTTGCGTGATAGAAAAAGCCTGGTTCATGACCAGCACCCGCATAGTAAAACTTATGACTTTCTGGTTCATATACCCCATGAAACATGGTGATGAACATGTTGCTATGAACGTTTTGTTCCACAACACGGTTTAAGTTCTCTAAAAGCAGATGAGGCTTCATCTGTTCTTCAGGCAAACTGTCCATCGCGTATTTAATCATAGACATACACAGTGCAGCGGGTATGCCTTTACCAATGATGTCTGCTACCGCGACACTTAAACTGTTGCCGCTCTTAACAAAATTATAATAATCACCATTCATTTTTTTCGCTGGAACACTGACAACCCCTATGTCCAACTGGTCAAATCCTGGGACATCACTGAGCAGTAACGTTTGCTGCATACTTGCGGCAACTTCAATCTCTGATTCAAGCTGTTGTTGCTTATCACGTAAGCTTTGATGCTCGCGATAAGCAAATCCGTAGCCGATCATCGCTTCGAGCAGAAAGTCAAAAGAATCTCTCATTTCTTCAGACATATCCGGAAACAGCTGATCCATCACTTGAATGTGTAAACTGACAAGATCTTCTGGTGATATCTGCTGTTCTAATAACTTCCTGCTGAATTGTTGCCCTTTATAGAGGGTCGTCTCTGTTTTAGCTTTTAGATAGACCGATAATAAATCTTGGTAACGTTCCGTTAGTGCGTCTTTTGCGGTCAAGAGCTCTCCTCCTAACGAAGCCATTTAGTAGCTGATATCTCCGTTCCCACATCAACTGTGGATTCGATTGAGAATTCATCCATTAAACGCTTCACGCCTGGTAACCCAGCTCCTAATCCGCCAGAAGTGGTATATCCATCTTCCATAACTTTTCGGATCTCTCGAATTCCAGGACCATTATCTAAGGCTACGATTCGCAGTCCTTTTCTTCCTAATTGATCGATTGGTTCAATGCAAATCTTACCTCGTCCCGCATATAAGTAGATATTACGGGCGAGTTCAGATATCGCTGTTGTTATTCTTGCTTGATCAACGTTTCCGAAACCTAACTCTTTCGCCATGTTTCTTCCAAGTTGACGGGCACTTACGATGTCCCACTCGTTGCGTACTTCCACACAGGATTGGATGTCCATAGTCACCCCTCCAGTTCCAGACGCAATTTATCAAGCCCCTGTTCTAAGTCAAGTGCTGTCGAAACTTCCCTCATTGAAATTCCAAGGTCAATTAAAGTAATAGCAACTGCCGGTTGTATTCCTGTTAATACAACTTGAGCTCCCATTAATTTTGACATCCTCACTACATCTCCAAGAACCTTAGCTATAAAGGAGTCGATCATGTCTACTGACGTTAGGTCAATAACAACTCCTTTCGCACCTGTATCGTGAATTTTATTTAGTAAGTCTTCTTGAAATTGAAGAGCTGTCTGATCATCCATCTCTACTTGAATGGTGATCAGTAAATATTCGTGCAATTTTAAAATAGGAATTCTCATTTTTTTACTCTCACTCCCTATTTATTGCTAATTAACTGCTGATTTGTGATTTCCAGAGCGTTTTCCATACCCTTTTGAAGCGTACTTTTCGTCGGGAACAGACTTAGATCAATTCCTAAGCTTACGATCGTTTGTGCAATTTCAGGACGTATTCCTACTAGGATACACGTAGAACCTAATAAACGCACAGCATCTGCTGCTTGAATAATATGATGAGCAACCATCGTATCAACGACCGGTACTCCCGTAATATCGATCAATACCACTTCCGAGCGATACTTGATCACTCCGTTTAAAAGGTTTTCCATAATCAGCTTCGCACGCTCTGTATCAATCGATCCGATAAGAGGCATAA
Source organism: Fictibacillus sp. 7GRE50 (assembly GCF_015903875.1). Lineage (NCBI taxonomy): Bacteria > Bacillati > Bacillota > Bacilli > Caryophanales > Fictibacillaceae > Fictibacillus > Fictibacillus sp. 7GRE50. Next base: position 50,204 of record NZ_JACZDW010000010.1, on the reverse strand, counting down.
CACTGATATTTTTGAATACTGGGATTAATGGAGCAGAAAGCTCTAATAATGCCGTTTTTTGAACGGATACGGTTCTCTCCCAAATCTGAGAGGAGTTTTCAACAACGCGATTTAGAATCGGATCTAACCAGCGATCGATCTCACGGTATACAGCCGACACCTTCTCTTTGTCGTTTTCCGTTTCCACTAAAAGATTTAAAACGACACGACGTGCCGCTTGAAGTCCTTGTGTTAAATAACTTAATGGTAAACCTGTATGAAGAACTTGATCAAAAAAATCATCAAGTGTTCCGTCTTTAGAAATATCGTGAAAATTAATGTGCTTAATCAACATAGCAAAAAACTGTTGGTCCGTTTCTTCACTAAACTTTAAAGTTGTTCCAATCAGTTCTTTTTCTTTAAAAAGCTTAACTTCTTTAAGCCAATTATTTTTTAGGGTTTCTTGATTTTCATTGATCATCTGTACAATCAAGTTGTCCAATTTTTCTTGCACCCCCACTACATGTAGTCTCAATTCTATTATTTCACTTCTGAATATATTGTGCAATGTTTACTCTTTTACTAGCTTTGGATATATAACCCAAGATTCAAAAAGCTAAACATGTATTTTTTTACAAAAATATTTAAATAGTATTCGTATACTTGTTCCCATTAAAAGGGGTTCATTCCTTGCTGAGTCAGAGAATGAGTAATATGAACCTTAAAACTTAAAGTTTATCTTCTTTCATTAAAATACCTGATAACACTTTAAACACCTTATGAATCCTTTTTGCATAATAGGAAAATTGTACCTAGTGTTCCAACTATCCTTTTAACTTCCGTAAAAAAATAAAAAACCGCCAGACATCCCCGTCAGACAGTTTCCTAAATGATGTTATAAGTTAAAAATCAACCAGACCAGTACTGATCTGCAATGCGTCGTCTACCCTGCGCATCATGTCTTCATCCAGTTGTGTTATTTTATCTGTTAATCTTTGCTTGTCAATCGTCCTGATCTGTTCAAGCAAAATAACTGAATCCCGTTCAAAGCCGTATTTTTTTGAATCTATTTCAACGTGTGTTGGAAGTTTAGCTTTCTGAATTTGAGCTGTGATTGCTGCAACGATAACAGTAGGGCTAAAACGGTTCCCGATATCATTCTGTATAATCAGTACAGGACGAATTCCGCCTTGTTCTGATCCAACTACCGGTGAAAGATCTGCAAAGTAAACGTCTCCGCGTTTGACTATCAAGGACTACACCCCGCTAACTAAGCGGTCCAAGGTATGATCGGCTTCCTCCTCTAACATAAATGCTTCTGAAGCAATCGTTAGATTGATCTTAGCCATTTCCATGTAACCTTGTTTCATCTCATCACGAAACTGACGCTTATTCTTCCGCTCACGAAGAAACATCTCAGTAGCTTGATGGATAAATTCGCTGCGGTCCAAATTTTCTTTTTTTATGACGCGATCTACCTCACTTAGTAATTTCTGAGGAAGACTAATCACTATTCGTTTTGTGTTCAATTCGGACACAACATACACCTCCAGCGCAAAGCTATACTACGATCAAATTCCTTTTAACCACATTTAATCTTATCACTTCAATAATCCATTTGCAAAGCGATTTCAAAGTATTTATTCTACAAAATTTTTAATAGTCCTTCTAATATTCTGCTAAAAATTTAGAATTACATTCATATTTTCTAAAATTCGACCCTTTTTTGTATAAACTCTCGGCACTCGAGCAGAAATGAGGCACGGAATTTCATAATTTATCGTATTTGCGATACGCGCGATCTCATCCATTTCTATTCTCTCTGACTGCTGATTTCCTATTAAAGTAGCAACTTCACCAACATCTAGTCTCTTTGGCAGCCTAACCATACATTGATCCATACAGATTCTGCCGATGATCGGCATTCGTTCCCCCTTTATAAGCACCGAAGCTCCTGGGGAAAATCTTCTTTGCCAGCCGTCCGCATAGCCGATTGGAAGTGTACCTACCCACTCCTCTTTTGTTGCTGTATAAGTAGCTCCATAGCTTACAGTATCCCCAGGCATCAGTTTTTTAACATGAATGAGCTGAGAGTGCAGACTGAACGCCTCTTCTAGCGGAAAAGGCAAGTCTTGTTTTAATTCGTTAGATGGCGCCAATCCATACATACTGATTCCGAGTCGAACCAGATTGAACGGCCCTTCTACTTTTCTAAGAGCCGCAGCGCTATTGGCACTGTGAATGAGAGCCGGATTCAATCCCCATGTGTTAAGCAAGTCTATATATTTAATAAAGCTCTTTCTCTGTTTCTCAAAAAGTTCTGATTCCCATTCGTCTGCTGTTGCAAAATGGGTAAAGACACCTTCTGCTTCAAACGTAGATGATTGTTTGATGAAGTGCGCTACTTCTCGCAACTCACTTTCTTCCCTAAACCCTACTCGCCCCATACCGGTGTCGATCTTTAGATGAACCTTCACACGGTGATTTGTGTCTTTAATATGTGGTTCCGCATCAATCAGCCATTCTTTTTGAAAGACGGTAAGGCTTAATTCATTTTCTGCCGCAAGATTAGCATATTCGGGTCTTACCCGGTTCATAACTAAAATCGGTGCTGAGATTCCTTGTTTACGTAAAGCTAATCCTTCATCGAGCATCGCTACAGCAAGCCACTCTGCTCCAGACCTCAAAGCTTCTTCTGCAATTTGAAAAGCGCCATGGCCATAACCATTTGCTTTTACAACAGCCATAATCTTTTGATCAGGGAGATGTTTCTTAAATGATTCTACATTTTGACTGATCTTGTCTAAGTCAATTTCCGCCCACGTGTCTCGATAATAATGATGTTTATCCATGATGTTTGCCTCCCTGTTTAGATTGCTGCCTTCTATTTTACCCTCTTAGCGTGATTTATGTAAGCATCCTAACGCTTCAATCCACAAATATGTATGTACAATCAAAAAGTTTTGAGAGTTTATCAACGAGTTTTTGTTCTCAGTCCAAAAGTTTTGCTACTTTATCCACGAGTCTACAATCCTCGACAATGTAAACACTAGCCGCTACCTCTAATACCTTACAATCAAATAAAAACAGGCTAGCATCATCGCCAGCCTGTTTTCCTATTAGTATATATAATGTAGAAATTATTTAATCGCCTCTCCGCTCACTGAGCGGGCAATCGCCATCAACTCTTCTTCACCGAGGTTATTAGAGACAAGCAAGTAATCCACACCGTTAAAATTCCATGTAATCGATTGATCTGTCATCGCGCCAACAGTAAAACCTAGATCAACAGGTTCACCACTAGACATTGTGAGACGGGAAGCTGTTTCAACAGCTGTGTTTTTCTGCTGCATCAATGTAAAAGATTTGTCTTCATCAGCATAGTTTAATACCACTTTGGAATCATCTTCGCCTTCTGCGACTTCTCTTTCATTTACGATGTTCAAGTTAGCTGTATAAGTCGGATACAGCACCTCGAACTCTTCTCCAGCACCAGAGAATGTAGGTACTTCAAATTGAGCACTACTCATGTTTGATTCCATATCAAAAGCGTTCTTATCAAATTTTGCGTTAAACTTAACTTTTGAGAAATCCAGTCTTACAAGCTCTTTTTGGTCTTGATCCATAATTCGCACTTGTTGAGGATCAAGATCTTTATTTAGTGTAATCTCCTGCTGATATAGATTTTTGTTTTGATAATTAGTTTTTGTATGGAAAACATAGCTTTTCTCTTTTGATTTAAATCCTCTGTCCGTATCGTTCAAGATGTCCGAAATAAGTGATTGGAACAAATAGACTTGGCTGTTGTTCTCTGGCCAGTCACTTTGGAATCGGAAACTTTTATTCAGAGCTGGCGTAAGAACGAAAACTCCATCTTTGTTACGCAGTATCATCTGACTTTGATCTTTTTCAGCATTCTTTAAGCTGACTCGATAAAAATCGGGCTTCTTATGCCAAATTTCTAAATCGTAAGTCAGTGGCTTCTCTCCTGTGCTCAATGTCATCTTGGCTTCAGCTTTGTAGCCTGTCATGGATTCCATTCTTTCTTCCAAGGAATCTAAAACATCGTTCTGGCTTTGTGCACCACATGCCGACAGAACCAATACGATCATGAACGCCGTCAACATCATTGACAGTGTTTTCTTCATTTTTTGCCATCCCCTTTGTCCCAAAGTAATTTCGACATTGAAGGGGGACCAACTCTCTGCACCTTGCAAAGGACTACCCCTTCTACCGCATTACAATATATGAGACAACCCTGGACAATATGCAGACTAGCTTGACGAGCTTTCTAAAACCACTTGTGCAATCGCGTATTCTTTCGTATGAGAGATAGAGAGATGGCATAAATATGGGTAAGGAGATGTAAGAAATGGCTTACCTTTTTCATCTGATTTGATTTCCATGTCCTGCCACGAAAGTTCAGCGCCGATTCCAACACCGAGCGCTTTAGCCATTGCTTCTTTTGCTGCAAATCGTCCCGCAAGATATTCAAATCTTCTGTTCCCATTTAAAGACTGAAACCTTTTTTGTTCGAACGGCGTTAACACACGCTCCGGAAAACGAGGTTGATGGGAAACCACCTGTTTGATTCGTTTTAGTTCGATCATATCGATGCCTGTTCCTACAATCATTAAATAAAAGCTCCTTTACAGCTATATCCTTCGCCCTATCTACCATCACATGGTAAACTTAAGGAAGATGAATAAATATGTTTAAATTTGGGCTGTTTTTAAAAAGTTTGTTTTTCTTGCATGAAGATGATTTCGTTTCATGTGCTTCGCGTTCTTTCTGCGGGGCAGGCTTTAACTCCACTCAACGAAAAAACAGCCTACACTTTATATAAAAAGGGTGATACTATTTCCATGTTTATAAGAGATGAAAGCTTTCAGACCTTTATTAGGCGCTATCCTATTGTTACTTTTTTAGTTGCTGCACATATTATCGTGTTTCTTCTTATTAATTTTACCCCTTTTTCTACCTCTTTGTATCATTTTATGGTTGGATCTAACTATTACATTACCGCTGGAGAGTATTGGCGTTTATTTACCCCTATTGTTACACACGAAGCTGCTGGTCATCTGATCTTCAACTCGTTCTCACTTGTTTTGTTCGGTCCTGCACTTGAAGGAATCCTTGGAAAAGCACGATTTATTATCGGGTATGTAGGTGCTGGATTAATTGCAAATATTGCTACTCTACTGCTGCTTCCACTTTCTTACGCTCATATCGGTGCATCAGGAGCTATTTTCGGTTTGTTCGGTATTTACGTATACATGCTATATAACCACCGTCAATATATTGATCAAGCCAACACACAGATTCTTCTCGTTGTATTGGGAATTAGCTTAGTTACCACGTTTATGAATGCACGAATTAACGTCATGGGTCACCTGTTCGGTTTAATAGGCGGGGCTGCTCTCGCTCCAATCATTTTCGCTTCCCTTCATCGTAAGAAAAAAAGATGGTAACACAAAAAGCACCTCATCACGTTTGAGGTGCTTTTCCTATTTGAAGATGCTCGATCAAGACATCTTTTAAAGAAGTTTCAAAATAGACAGGCCAATCCACATCCAAAGCGTTCAACTGCCTAGCATGTTTAGGCTTTACTCCAATGATTTTTACTGGTTTCCCATTCATGTACTGAAGCATGCGGAAAAGCTCGCTTAATTTTTGCACGCCACCCTCATCAATTTCTCCTGTTGCCGATAGATCGAAGAAAATCTCTTCAAATTGACCTTCGTACGCGGCTTTCAAAGCATTACCTGTTACGGTGATCATCTTGCTCTCATTCACATCACCAAACAAGGGAACAAACGCCATCTTTTCTGAGATCGGAATGAACGGTCCAGACAATTCATCAAGACGTTTCATTGCATCTTCTAACGCTTCTTTCTTTTCGAATAACTCAAAATCTGTAGAAGATAACCTGAGTCTAAGTTCTAAAAGTTTTTCTTCAAGCCCTTGGACGTGTTTCCCGATTGGAATAAAAACAATGTGCGCGAATTCGCCTTCCCAACAAATAGAGATGTCGCAAAGCAAGAACGGTTGATTTCTCGCTTTTATGTTTGCTTCAAATGTCTTTTCGCCTTCAAACGGCATCATAAACTTCATTAGCTTGTTATGACTTTCTTCATCAAAACAATCCCGAATTGTTTCAGCCTGCAAGTCCAACATTTCAATGGCTTTGGAGGATCGATCGTGAATAACTCCATGCTTATCTATCTTTACGTACGGTACAGGTAAGACACTGCTCATTTGTAGGCATTGATCCTCTCTTGGGTATATTCATCCAGCCATTTTTCTGCCTGTTTAAGGTTTTTTATAATGATTCCCTGATTATTTACATATGGTTCTAAATCGTATTTTTCTGTTAGTCGTCCGCCTACTAAGATAACAGGCTTATTCGGCAGCGCGGCTAACGACCGAACATAATTCTTTAACACAGGGAGGTTGTATACGATGGAAACGGATAAACCGATAACTTCTGGCTTCCATTGCAGTGCAGATTTCAAAGCATATTCCAACGGCAAGCTTGCTCCATAGTATTTCGTTTCCCAGCCTTTTTCTTCAAAAATACTGTTGATCATTTTAATTCCAAGATAATGCTGTTCACCTTGCAAGCACAAAAACATGGCTTTCTTTTTACCTGGTGTTTCATCTGCTGATACTTGAAATAATCTGGAAAGAACAAAATCACAGACCCCCGTCGCTAAATGTTCATCAGCGACTGAAATCTCATTGTTTTCCCAGAGGTCTCCAATCATATACATTGCAGGAGTAAATAGGTCTCGAAACAAAACCATTCGATTTTGGTCAGGCTGCTGTTTAATAAAACGTAATGCCTCAACATGATTACCTTCTAAAAACAGACGAGCCAGTTTTTCAGCTTCTGAAATAGCCATGGATGGGACCTCTCCTTTAATTTAGTGTGATTCAACTTTACTACGCAAAATATCGTTTGCTTGTTTCAAATATCCGATATAAATACCGACACGGGTATTTTCTATTCTTTGCTTTTCCTTCTCTTCTAAAAGAACTTCTATAATAAAGTCGAAATTATCCATCAAAAGCTGTGTACTCATTCCAAACTTTTGCAGAATACCATCCAGCCAGATCGCATAATCCGTAAAGAATGCACTGTTATCAAGTTCGTATGCCGTTTCTAAGTGCTTAAAGTGATGGTGATTATCTTCGATGCACTTCACTCTCCCCTTGTCACCATATCTTTCGACAAGAGAAGGATCTTTTTGGTAAATTTTTTCTGTTATTCTTTCTACCATATCATTTATGTTAAATTCCGTCATTTGGCAACCACCTTATATTGCTTAACAGTGGGAATGACAGCTGCTAATTCTTGATCGGGATACTTCTTTTCTAAATCATGAATCTTCTTAAACTCCTCACTTCTTACCCATTTTAAATAAGCTTCCTTAGACGTAAATATGAGTTGAACGGTCAGCTCACCTGCGCGCTTATCGTTCTGAAGCAACAAGAAGTCAACAAAGCCATCGGCATTATCTACTGATCTAGAACGGTTCTTATATATATTTATTACTTCGTCTGCTTTTTCGTTTGGAACATCAAACGTAGAGAAAACGGTATACATGGAAACATCACCTCTTGGATGTATTTAAACGACACAAAATGTTTATCTCATAAAAGATTCAATAAACTCTATATTTTTCCTGCTAGCTATTTTAACTAGGAACACCTTTTAAATTTGAACCACTCATATTACAGGAAATATGCAAAGAAGTCGAATTTAAGTAAAAATGCACAAGGAGAATTAGGCCCTAAAACAGTAATTATTTTTCAAACTTCTGAACATAGAAAAAAGGATAGAACCACTCGATTATGAGCTGGTTCTATCCTTTGGTTTTTTACTTTAGTAAAGATCAAACATATTTACATCGTGATTGGTCTGTTTTAAATAAGTAAACAACTGACCACGATGATGATAGCTATGAGTGACAATTTCCACCAGCCATTTTGCCTGAGTAGCACCCTTCTCAGCATAAAAGGCCTTCGTTTCTTTCTTCAAAAAATCGTCTTCGGAAAGAGATAGGAAATATGACTTCGCCAGATGATAACCTTCTTCTAATACATGAGTTAATTCAGTAACATTTTCTGCAGATAACTTCTTTTCAAGCTGCCGAATGTCTTGCTCTGATTTTTCCTGTAAAATCGCTAAATCGATATGAGGAATCTGAACCAAATGATTAGCTAATTCTAAAAAAGAGCGCATGTTATCAACAGGGCGAAAATTGTAAACAGAAGGATCTGCTTTTTTTAATAATTGATTGGTCGTTCGAACCACAACATACAATTCTTCAAGTAATGTTTCTGTTAAGGAAGCCGTTGGATTCATATCTTCTTTCCTCCTGCTATGTAAAATAACTACTCGTATTAACTTCTTCGTCTCAAGCGTTTTTTCCTCCGTTTAATCCAGAAGCTATCTCATTATGTGCGGAGTTGCTCATCAAAATATTCTCAGAGTGGTCTTCACAGATCAAAAGCATATCGTAATAAGCGCGCATAAAGACTTCCACGATAAATGGATCGTACATTTTTCCTGATTGATTCTCGATCTCTTTCTTTGCTTCCCAAGGCGTCATACCTTGACGGTACGCACGGTTACTCGTCATCGCGTCAAAAGAATCAGCAACGGCTAAGATACGAGAATAGATCGGTATATCCTTCCCTTTTAAACGGTGTGGATAGCCTAGACCATCGTATCTTTCATGATGATGAAGAATTCCTGTTAAAACACGGTCCGAGTATCCGAAAGATTTTGCTAGCATCATCCCATCAACAGGATGCTTTTTCATAATTTCGTACTCTTCTTGTGTTAATTTTCCTTTCTTCAAAAGCACGGCATCTGGCGTTGAAATCTTTCCGATATCATGAATGAGAGCTGTCAACTCAAGCTCTTGCCATTCTACATTTTTAAATTGACCATGTTTGGCAAGAATCATGGCATAAAGCGCTACTCTCTTTGAATGACCTTGAGTATAAACATCTTTCGCTTCAACAGCTAACGAGAATGCTTTTACACCTTGCTGAATCGCTTCTTTTTCTGCAACGGACTGATAAACGATTCGTTGAGCCATGAACAGAAGTGAACAAAAAATTACATAGATCGAAATAAACGCCAGATAGTCTTTCAGTGGTTCGTTCGATAACAAGAGATATGAACTCAATCCACCTATACTTGAAACATAATATAGCCTCTTATCATTTAAAAGTAGCGCAGATACAGGCAAAAAGAAGTATGCGGCCTGCACGATCGGATATGTAACGAAAAAGTAGGAAATCGAAACGACATATATACTGCACAAAATAAAAGCCAATTTTGTGTATGGTTCTTGTATGCGGTTGACTCCCCAAGCAGGAAGAAACCCGATTAAAAATAAGAATAGAAATGGATAGAAATGATCGATTGGTTCTATAAAAAAATGATGGAGAGCCTGAATGAAGGCACTCCCCACAATAAATAGCTGAGCTAGCTTAATATTACGTATCATGAATGGAACTCCAATTGTCGAATTTTGTAATTTAATGTAATTATATACTATAAAGGCTTTTTATCCTATAGTTTGTTCGTATTTTAAACATGTTTGCTTCATCATGTCTATTTTTATGCAAGCAAAAAAACCGCCAAACGACGGTTTTATTTTACGTAACTGCGAGCAACTTGTCTCATTTTTTTATGTTTATGTTTTTGGCTTCTCATTCTTAAAATAACTAGAAATGCGAGTAATAGCAGTAATCCGCTGTATAAGAAAATTCCGGTCTTTACAACAGATTGCATAAACGTTGAATCTACTTCCTCTACAGATTTGTTATCGATCGTCGCCGTAGCTTCTTTTTCTCTCTCTTTAAACAAGGTATGCGTGAGTAGAACATTTCCGTTAGAATCTTTTAGTTGAAGCTCTCCATCTGAACTCACATCCTGAACCGGTTCTTCTCCTTTTGGCAAGGTAACGGACAGGTCCTCTTTTAACGGATACGTTTCTCCGTTTAACGCTTCAATCTTTGTACCATTAGCCAGAGTTTGTCTTTCGAAGTTTGCAAATCCATAATCACCAAGCGCCATCGTATCCCAATAAGCCGCTCGACTCGTAGGAGCTTTTAGTGTAACGATGATAACGTCTAGGTTATCGCGTGAAACAGCTGTAACTAAAGTGTGCTTGGATTCATCAACATAGCCGTTCTTAACACCAATCGTACCCGGGTAATCCCATAAAAGCTGATGGTGATTCCTTAACGTGGTTTCCCAGCCTTCTCCGACCCAAGGTAATTCTTTTGTTGATACGATCTCTCGAAATTCTTCATTTTTCATTGCGTATTGCGTAATCTTCGCCATATCTTCGGCTGTTGTATAGTGTTCCTCATCAAAAAGTCCGTTTGGATTAACAAAATGAGTGTTTTCAGCTCCCACTTTTTTCGCAAACGCGTTCATTTGGTCAGCGAATGAATCGACATCCCCTGCCAAGTATTCTGCAATCGCAACAGCTGCATCATTACCCGAGTTGATCAGAAGGCCTTGAACAAGCTTTTTCAAAGGTACTTGCTCGTCTTCCATCAAATACACACGTGTCCCCTCAGCTCTCACAGCATCACTGCTCACGACAACAGAATCATCCAACTTGCCTGATTCTATAGCCAGAATCCCTGTAATGATTTTCGTAATACTTGCTGGATACATTTGTTCTGAGCTATTTTTTTGATATAAAATATCCCCTGTTTTCGCATCGATCATTACAGCGCTTTCGCTTTTAATTTCTGGTGTGTTCTCCCCCGTTGCTTGTACAAACTGCGTATTTACAAGCATAACCAGTGAAAAAACAAGAATTAGGCTAAGTTTTTTCATTTATTTCCGCTCCCGTTAGTCATTTAATCTTCATATCTCTTCGTTGTTTGTTTCGTTTCTTTTATGGTTGAAATCAAAATGAAATCTAGTAATATTCGCCATAAAAAAACAGGCGTTTTATCAATTGATACCGTTCGACAAAATCCGCCTGTTTCCTTTTATATATCGTTCATATTTTTAGTTTATTTAGTCAAAATGTTTTCTACTTTTCTTTCCTTTTAATAAATCTCCTGTCCACCCCTTCATTCTTAGCCAGATATATATGCCTAATGTGGAGACAACGATTGAAATCATAGCGTAAAGGTAACCAAATTTCCAATCAAGTTCTGGCATATTCTTGAAGTTCATACCCCAGACTGCCCCTAGAACCATTCCAGGAGTGAAAATGACGGTAAAAACAGTTAATGTTTTCATTATTTCATTTCCTCGATGAGAAGAAAGAACTTCTTCAAGGTTTAACAAAGTATCGATGTCCTGTCTGTAATGAGAAAGAAGCGAAGTTGTTCGATCGATCCTAGTTTCAATTCGCTTATACGCTCGTGTTTCTGTAATGTCATCCAGAAATGCTTCCTTAATAGCCATCTGCGTTTCATGAACCGGAAGTGTTAAGTCACTCCAGTTAATAAGCTCGATTCGTCGATCATAGATGCTGTTCAATAGATTGGTATGATTGTTTCTTTGAACATCACGTTGCAGCTCCTTGAGCTTAATTTCCAGAGCGTCAATACCGTCCAAAAAGTGATTAATTAATTCACCCAGTAATATTAAAAAACCTTCCACAGGTGTCTTTTCTTCCAGAATCATATGATCACAAGAATCACGGTGATCCCCTTGGATACTTGAAAGGTCTAAGCCCACTGTTATTAAGGATTTGGGACGTATATAAAAATGAAAAACTTTAAAATCAGATTGATTCTCCGGATCCTGTTTATACGTAAGTGATCCACGAACAATTTGATCACCGTCACTGTCTCTTTCAATCCTTAAATAGTTGACCTTATCTTCTTTAATGTTACGCAGCCAATTTTTACAGCCTTTCGTATCTGCGATCAAGTCATGAATTGTTTCTTCATGACACACATGACGATGCCACTTCCAACTATAAACACTTGTTTCTTCCATAGAATGATCCATCCTTTATATAATGATCGCTTTTAGATAACGTTATATTCTTTAGCGCCTTGTTTTCTTAACCAGTTTAGTGAGAATTGCATGATATCAGGATGACTCTGCAAATTTTTATTCTTTGAATAAATCCAGATATAACCCTTCTTTTCGGTTTCCTGTACCTTTAACAATGCAATGGCTAATATTTCATGTTCTTCTACTATCACAACGCTTGTATCATCACGATCCTCTAAATATTGAGAAAGTTTCTTCTGATATTCTGGAGCGTCACTACACCATTCCAACAAACGGTTAAGGTCTTCCTTTTCTGCGAATATCGGTTTCACTGTCATCCTCCTCCATTAGAGTTCCCTTATAAAAATGTGAACAAACACTATATTATTTCTTTAGTTGGTGCCAGATAGCTTTGTAAAAGTTCTCGGTCTTCTGGAAAGGATAAGGTAAGCGTCTCTAACTCTTTCAAGGATACCCACCTTATATCGTGTATTAAACCATCCGGATCTTGAATGACCGAAGAACCGCTCACTAGATCTGTTAAAAAATAGTGAACGTTAAAATGGATGCTTTGAGAGATTCCTTCTTTAATATGTAGCTTTCTAACAACTTTTACGACATAACCCGTTTCTTCCCACACTTCACGAATGCCGCATTCCTCAAGACTCTCGTTGCCTTCTCTACCTCCAGAAGGAACACTCCACGTCTTCTCCTCATCTGCTGCTCCTTGTAAAACCATCAATAGCTTTCCATCATTCACACAAATACAACTTGCACCTTCCCACTTCATAGCCATTCCCCCTTATACAGCTATTTTCTGGACATGAAAAAAAAGTCCTGCGCTTGAATGCCAGGACTTTTCTACAATTATATGACGTTAAATTACTAAACTATATGACTTTAGTTTGTTCAGCTACTTTTTGAGTGTTCACAATGCAACATTTGCAATGATCCCACGTGTATAGCGTCTTGCTGTTTTGTTCTAACAAAGACAGAGAATCATCCGTACATTCGACTATCTTCGAATGTGGAATATCATGCTCCTTTTGTTCACCTGTCTTCATATCGATGTATACGATTCGCTCGCTCTTTCCCGTTGCAAGATCCAATTCGTAGACTAAAAGTTGATCATCTACTTGATATAGGGCACGTGGGGAAATGGATAGCTTGTATTCTGTAACCACTTTATCTTTGTCATTCAACACCATGATCTTCTTTGGGTCCCCGTTTAGAACGGGAGCACCTGAAACGTATACAAGATCTTCATGACATAAAATATCAGTAGGTGCCATGTTACTTCCTAGATTTATACGCTTTTTCTTCCCGTTGCGGATGATGTAAAGAACCGCTTGATCTTCTTCAACAATATAGGAAGAAATGTAGAGAACATCCTGGTTCATCTCTACTTCCCACAGGAAACCATTCACTTTCCACTCTTTTACTAACTCAGGGCCATCTTTAGAAAAGATTAAGACTGAGCCTTTTGAACCATCACCTTCACAAGCGACTACAACACTTGTTTCGAATTCATAAAAGTTGGGTTGTCCTTTAATAACTTGAGATTTCAAGCAGCCGTTTTTATGGTCAAAGATGAAGAGCTTGTGGTCCCTTGACTGATCATCTATCTTCTTGGAGAACCAGTAATTCTTCTGTTTGTCCATGAATACTTCGGAGTAGGCAAAAGCGCCTTCCTCATTTCTTACTATACTTCCGGCCACTTCAGGATCACGTGAGACATACAGCGATTGATTCTTCTCTGCAGTTCGTGATGATAATTGATACATTTTAGCCATAGTACTCTCTCCCTTCAAATTTGACGCCGGCTCGGTGCTGACATAGGATTTATGTAAATCGTTCTTTTCAAAATTATCAATTTCTAGCAAAAACTTTGTATTTTCTGTTATATTTATCTTATCAGACATTCCATTTATTCTGTATTGGGAAAAATGGTAGGATAGATACTTGTTTAGTGAGGGTTCTGCATGACAATTTTCCCAAGTTCTGAAAGGGGGATTTTATGGTCGGTCAACGAATAAGATATTATAGAAAAACCAAAGGCCTAACCCAGGAAGAGCTGGCACAGGGAATTTGCTCTGTCTCATACTTGAGTAAAATTGAGAAAGGGGACGCCAAATCAAGCGAAGAAGTCATTAATCTGCTTTGCGAACGTCTAGGTATTTCGCCTGAGGAAGTAGACGAAAGTAAGATCCTTGAGATGTTGAATGAGTGGAATATGATGATGGTTAATCGGCAGTTTGAAGATGCACAATCTGCATTCAAAGAAATAAATGAAAGTATGAAAGGTATTAGCCAACCTAACCTTTTACTAAGATATGAATTATTTCAAGCTCGTTACTACTTAGTTCAAAATACCCCTAACCTTGATCTTGCTAAAGAAAAACTGAATAAGGTTAATGAGTTATTTGAACAACTACCTAATGATTTAAAATTTTATTATTACACTTTTAACGGTATGTATTTTAATTATATAAGCGATTATCAAGAGGCTCTTGAGTATTTTGAAAATGCTGATAAACAATTTAACCAAACATCTAATCTATCTGATATAGAAGCGGCTACTGTCTATTATTTTCTTGGCCTTACTCATAACTACTTACTGCATATAAGCTCAGTAGCTAACTACGCTTATAAAGCTATAGGAATTTTTGATAGAGAGTACTGTTATTCTAGAAGCGCTGATTGTCAAATACTTCTAGGTCTTAGTTACAGAAGAGCTAGGAATTATGAAAAAGCAAAGTACCATTTAAATTTAGCATTAAAATACTCTACAGTCTTTAAAGATAAGTTTACTAGTGGGGTTATATTGCATAATTTAGGTTTTGTAGCTTCATGTCAAAATCAACATTATAAAGCTATAGATTATCTTAAACAAAGTCTTGAATATAAGCAAGATAGACAAACTATTCAAAATATTGCTGGTACAATCTATTTACTTGCAACTGAATACTATACTGTAGGTGAAATAGATAAAGCACGTGAATTAATTTGTAAAGGTTTAGATATAGTAACCTCAAACCATGAAGTATATTACCATTTAAAGCAACTTGAATTTCAAGTCTCAGGTAATGATAAAGATCCTGAATTCACAAAGTTTCTAAGTAGAGATTCAATTCCATTCTTCAAAGATAAAGGTATTTTAGAATACGAGGCAACTCATTCTGAATTGTTAGCTGATATATATTTTGAACTTGGCCAATACAAAAAGGCTAGTTTATACTACAGAATTGCTAACAATGCTAGAAAAAACATATATTAATTTTTTTAGGAGGTAAGAACAGTGAAGAAAACATCAATTTTACTTACTCTTTGTTCATTAATGTTAGTTCTGTTAACTAACCTACAGAATCCGGATTTAAATAACACTATAGAGGATAATCCTCAACCTAACTCTCCAAGATTAGCAATTGAAGATAACCCCCAACCTAATTCTTTTAAAAAACAATTTGTACATGAACAAAATCCTCGTTCTAAATCATATAAGTTGGCAATCGAAGACAATCCTCAACCTAATTCTTACAAGAAAATAAGAATATAATACTAAAAAAAAACTTGCAGACATTTTTTATGTCTACAAGTTTTTTTATGCCCTAATAACCACCTTCGTCCCAATAGGTACAATCTGCGATAATTCCAAAACATGATTATTATGCATCCGCACACATCCTTTGGATACGTTTTTGCCGATGGATGATGGTGTATCTGTGCCATGTATGCCGTAGTGAGGACGTGAGAGTCCCATCCACATGACTCCATACGGTCCTCCTGGGTTAGGTGCTTTATTAATTATCGTATAGGTTCCTGTAGGTGTAGGTGTCAGGATTTTGCCCACACCTATCGGGTAGCGTTTGATTACTTTCCCATCTTTTACGAGGGCTAGTCTTTTTCTTGTTGTTGAAATATAGATCTCATAAGGCATCATCATACCTCCCGCTTTAGCTTATGCAGGACAACTATGAAATGACTCTATTTGGTTACCATGAAGCATTGCTCACTATGTGAGGCTTGTATCCTCCCTGTAGCTTCTAAAAAGCTTTCTGCCGTTGTTAAGCCAACGTGCTTGAAGGTTTTTCTCAACACTTTTTGTTTTTCTGCTGTTTCATGTGGCAATTGTTTTAAAAACTCTTCAAAACTGCCAAACTCTTTTATTAGTGCATGAACTCTCTTCGCGTTTTCAATCGTCGCTTCGATTTTTTTTCTATGCCTGACGATCCCAGCATCATTTAGTAGTGCTTCAATCTCTTTCTCCCCAAACTGCATGACCTTTTCTACCTCAAACTGCGCAAAGGCTTGCCTGAAGTTCTCTCTTTTGTGAAGAATGGTCTTCCAGCTTAAGCCAGATTGAAACAGCTCTAGTGTTAAGCATTCGAATAAGGCATTGTCTCCAACTACATACTGACCCCATTCGTTATCATGATACTGTTGCAGCATCTCGCTTTCTTCACTCCACTTGCATCGGTTCATCTCACATACTCCTTTTATAAAAATAAAAAGCGCAGCCTGGCTGCACTTTTGTTATTGGGTTGCACGCATTTCTGAAAAAGGGTAGATGACGACTTCAGAACGACCTTCGATTGCTTTCGTTTCGATCAAACCTAGCCCGTTTCGTGAATCCATACTATTAAGACGGTTGTCGCCCATTACGAAAACTTTCCCTTTTGGGACTTTCAGTGGACCAAAATCCTCCGTTAGGTACACCCCTAAGCTTTTCGCTTCAGATTTATTTTCTTGAAGATAAGACTCTTTCACTTTTTTATTATTTACATAAAGGCTGTCACTCTTCATTTGAATAACGTCACCTTCTAAACCTATCACTCGTTTTACGTACCGCTTATCGTCACCTTTAATGATAACAATATCGCCTTTTTGGGGCTCAGAAAACGCATAAACAATTTTATTAACATACAGCTTTTCTTGATCGTGAAGAGTAGGTGACATAGATGCACCTTCTACCATATATGGAGCAAAGAAATAGGCTTTTGTGATAAATACAAAGACTAAAGCAAATCCAATCGCCTTTAACCAGCTAACCCATTCACTTTTTTGCTTTGTTTCTTTTTCTTGTTCTATCATATCTTCATTCACCTCGGCGCAACGATTTCAATTTTTAATCGATCTGGATCTTCAAAGAATAAAGCATAATGATTTTCTCCACCTGCAAAAGGAAACTTGTCCTCATATAAAAAGGAAATATTTTTCTTCTTCAATTGTACACGAAGGTGCTCTATTTGCGCACGTGATTTAGCCCAAAAGGCCAGGTGATTAAGTCCTGAACGCTTTCGGTGAAAAGGTATGTCCATATACATTTCTTCTGTTTGTACAAAAACAAGATAAGACGATTCTATCTTGAAGCTAAAACCATTTTCCCATTCCTGATATAGAGAAAAACCTAACTCTGGCATCAGCCATTCATAAAACTCGCTCGTTTTCTTCAGATTCTTCACATTAATTTCGATATGATGGAAGCCTTGTGGTAGTGTCATCGTTTCTCCTATTTCTTCCTATACTTAAAAAAAGGTCCTCTATCACTTTTAATCTTTCGAGAAATAGCCTACAATGGTAAAGATTTCCGTTTCACTACAGGAGGGTTATACTTATGAATCCTAAAACAAAACACGCAGCAATCTTCCTGGCTATTTCTTTGCTTTGGTTGAAAACCTATATTGTTTATAAAGTTTCATTTACGCTGCCTATCGATCATTTCCTGCAAGAAATTTTATTATTTTTAAATCCGCTCAGTTTTCTCGTACTCTATTTTTGTTTAGCTAACCTTGCTTCACCTGGTAAAAGAAGTCGAATCATTCTATGGCTGTCCTTCATTTATAGTTTTATCTTGTATGCGAACGTCGTCTATTATCGATTCTTTACGGACTTCCTTACAATCCCGGTACTGTTTCAAACCAAGAATGTTGGAGATATCGGAAACAGTGTTTATGAACTGGTCTATGTAACAGACATCTTCTTTTTTGTTGATTTGTTTCTATTAGCATATCTTTTAAAGCAGACAAGATGGAAGGCTGATCATCTATTAAAACCTGTAGATCGCAGAAAAATATTTTTATGTGGTGTGGCTGTATTTGCCGTTCATTTGATCCTTGCAGAAATAAACCGACCACAGCTTTTAACCCGTACATTTGACAGAGAAATACTTGTGAAAAGCTTAGGAACGTTCAATTATCATCTGTACGACATCATGCTTCAATCGAAGTCTTCTATGCAAAAAGCACTAGCGAGCAACATGGATGCAGAGGAGATTCTCTCAAATGTGAAAAAAGAAACAGCTAACGACCCCGAGCTCTATGGAATTGCAAAAGGGAAAAACGTAATCATGGTATCCCTAGAATCCACCCAAAATTTTGTACTGAATTACAAAATAAACGGTAAAGAAGTTACTCCCTTTTTAAATGAACTTGCTGAATCTAGCTATTATTTTAATAACTTCTATCATCAAACAGGACAGGGAAAGACATCTGATTCTGAGTTTTTAATCGATAATTCCCTATATCCACTGCCAAGAGGTGCTGTTTTTCAAACACACCCATTGAATGAATACAACGCTATGCCTGAGATTTTAAAATCAAGTGGCTATTATTCAGCTGTTTTTCACGGCAATAATAAAAGCTTTTGGAACCGAGACGTTATCTATAAAACGATGGGCTATGACAAGTTTTATAGTGAAGAATATTATCATGTAACGGACGATAACTCGATTAACTATGGACTTAAAGATATACCTTTCTTTAAACAATCCATGCCATACTTAAAGAAGCTGCCTCAGCCCTTTTATGCCCGTTTTATTACCCTAACCAATCATCATCCATATTTAATTCATGAAAAAGAACAGTGGATCGAGCCTTATCCTGTAGATGATGGAACGGTTAGCCGCTATTTTACAACCGTACGCTACGCGGACGAAGCACTGCGTCAGTTTTTTGAAGAACTGAAGAGCTCTGGATTATATGAGAATTCAGTCGTTGTCGTATATGGAGACCATTATGGCATATCAGAACGGCATCAAGAAGCGATGGCAGATGTATTGAACAAAGCAACGCTTACCGCTTACAATCAAGTGGAGCTGCAGCAAGTACCATTATTCATTCACGTTCCAGGAAAAAAAGGCAAGCAGTTAGATACAGTTGGCGGACAGATCGACCTCAAACCAACTCTATTACACTTGCTTGGAATTGAGTCGAAGGATGACGTTCATTTTGGGACCGATCTTTTTTCAAAAGATCATCATGAACTAACCGTGCTCCGTAACGGCTCGTTCATTACAGACAACTATATTTATACAAATGAGACTTGTTATGTAAAACCATTTGGAGCACCAGTAGAAGAAGATAAGTGCAAGTCATACATTGAGCAGGCAAAAGAGGAACTTGATCAGTCAGATCGGATCATATATGGTGATCTGCTGCGATTCTTAAAATAAATATAGCCCCTTGTGAGGGTCTATATTTTTTAGTGTCTATCAAGATTCATTTAAAACCTTCTTTTACTTCTTTTGATATGCTAATTATGGAGTTAAGACCTAGGATTAAACACGAAATAAAAAATATGGTACTCCACTCACCTATGAAGATTAAGTAAAAGATGCTTAACAGAGCAGCTAAAATAATAATACAATCTAAAATAAAGGCAAACTTCACTCTCATTTTCTTAACCTCCTAAGTCTTTTTATAAGGCTGTTTTCGAAAACTTTGTTGCTTTTGGAAGTGTTGATTTCCGTTCCAGGCTGCTCGCTTTCCACGGGGCAGAAGCTGAGCCACATTCGTACGTTTCACTCTTAAGTGTCTCAGCTGTCCGCCTGTCCCGTAGGAGTCTCGCACCTTCCACTCCAATCAAATGTCAAAGGTGGAAATGAGTTAAAAATCAACAATCTTTTAGAAAAGAGCGTTTTGCAAAGAAGCAGTCTTATTTTATTATAAAAGATAATTTGTTGAAGGTGGAAATATGTTGAAACCTCTTTTTGCTTATTTTACAGATATTCACGGTAATTTAGATGCTCTTCAAGCTGTTATTGATGACGCTACAAGAATGGGAATCTCTCGTTTTATTAGTGGCGGTGACATGATTGGGATCGGTCCGTTTACAAACGAGGTGCTTGAACGGTTATATAACTTGCCATCTATTAAGATGGTTACGGGAAATCATGATGAATCGATTTTGGCGTTAAAATATGGTCTGCCTCACCCTAAGAGTCACTGGCATGCGAAGCAACATCATCAATGGATTGCCGACCAGCTAACGGATACTTATGCTCATATTTTAAGCACTCTTCCCCGAGAGCTAATATTTGAGGAAGAAGGTTTTCGTTTTCTCATCACACACTATCCTTATAAACAAGGAAAAAAGGAATCTTCAATATCTGAAGATCCCTTTATGCCGATTGTAAGTAAACCTGATTCTTTAGCGATGAAAGAGCTCTTTAAAGGCTTATTTACCTATGATTTTATAGGATTTGGTCATCATCATATCCTTCACGACTTTAAGGTAAATCAAACGCTTTTAGTGAATCCTGGTGCACTAGGATGTAATAAAGTTGCCGAAGCACGCTATGCCATCATCTATATCGAAGATGAAAAGGAACTTAAGATTGAATTTAAATCTGTAGCCTACGACCAAACAAATCTGTTTAAGACTTACAGAGAACTTGAAGTTCCAGATGGTCCGTTTTTAATTAGAGCTTTTCATGGTTAGGAGGTAGCTCTTTTTTTGCGACTCATTTATTACTGTGCTTCTTTGTAGTTGAAATCATTTATTTGGTTAGATTCCATTCATCTAATGTCATCATATTAAATTCTTCTTTGACATCCAATCTTAAAGGAGCCATTAATTCGATGCTATTTCCATCTGGATCTTTAAAATAAATGGCTGCGTGAGCTTGTGGGTTATTAGGTAATACTAAAGGTTGTTTTTCAGGTGAAAATCCAAAATTAGTAGAGACTTCTATAGCCCTTTCTTCTAACCAACTCTTTATATTTAACATATCCTCTCTATCTATTTGAAAAGCGATATGTCTTAACGATGGGTGATAGGGTGTTTTAACCTTGTCTGTTTCCCATAACCCTAACCAACTTCTTCCTTTCTCAATCCAGAAAAAAACTAAATTTTCTTGTTGATACGCGATCTCTAAATCTAGTTTCTTATAAAAGTCTATGGACGTTTTAAGATTACTTACCGGTAAATGTGCTTCGTAAAGTCCTTTAATCATTTGATTACTCCTATTATCTTTTTCTATATATTATTTTCTAATTTTCTTTGGGATGAAGTACTAGAGGGTTGGTAGTTTGTATAAATTCAATCTCTTCTCCGTCTGGACCTTCATAAAAAACAGTTCTCCAACCGTTTGGAAGGTCAAAAGGTCCTTCTGTTAGAAAGATCTCCTTAAGAGATAGTTCCTTTATTTTTTCCGTTACAGAAGTCACGCTGAATGCGATATGGCTGGATGCCGTATGACTCCCTGAATTAGGCATCAATTCAAGCTGAAATCCTTCCCCTATTAAAAAACTTAGCTCTGTATCGTTCCACATGAAACTTTCTTTCTTTTCAATGGGTAGAATCTTTTCATAGAATTCACTAGACTTTTTCATATCACTTACGTAGAGACCGATATGATGCAGCATCATGATTTTCTCACTTACAGAATTAGATTCATATCGCCAAACTCGTGCCAGAGATATCGCTTTTGAATCGCATCATTGTAAGCTTTATATAACTTGGATCGGTCTACGAATGCAGAAAGCAATTGCAGATGACTCGCCTCCGGTTCATGCATCCCTGTAATTAATCCATCACATACGGCCAGTTTCGTATTTTCAGTAATATATAGATTCGTCCATCCACTAGCTGCCTGGACCCTTCCGTTTTGTTCCGCGACTGTCTCTAGCGTTCTTACAACTGTTGTACCAACTGCTATGACGCGACCTCCATTGTTTTTGGTTTCAGAAATAAGGTCTGCCGTTTCATTCGGGATATGATAGTTTTCGAAGTTTTTATCTGGTCCTTTATGCCACTTATCATCCAGCAAATAACTCAATCCCGTATGAAGCGTAATATAAGCGATCTTAACGCCTTTTTTCTGAAGTCGAAACAGAAGCTCCCAACTGAACGCCCTTCCAGCAGAAGGCATTTCTACAGACCCTGGAATGGTCGCGAAAACCGTTTGATAGTAATCTAGATTCCAAGGCTTCTGGATGTATTCGTACCTGACGGGTTCTCCTAAGTCATAGATTTGGTTGAACAGCGAAGAGCAGCATAGATTAAAGGCTAATGATACAAAAGGTGTGTCTTCTGACTGTTCAATAATAGCAGCCGTTAATGTTGGCGAAAAACGGATGATATCACCCTTTTTTACAGTTCCGCTAACGGGAAGTGCTTCCCATATTGATTCATTCTTCCTGTGAGCCAGTCGTATCTCTATCTCAGAGCCATCTGCTTCTATCCGACTTTTTAATACCGCTGGAACTGTTCGGCTCGCGTTAAGTACGAGCAGATCACCTTTTTTCAAATAACGGTCCAGTTGGTAGAATTGTGTATGATCTGTCTTTCCTGTGTTTTTGTCGAGCACCATCATTTTCACATAATCTCTGCGTAATCCTCTTCGTTCTGGTGGTTCTATTGCATTTAGTTCATCTGGAACGTCAAACTTCATCGCTGTTTCCATTAAAACTCACTCCCCTCAAGCTGAAACATCTGTGCTTCAAATCGCTTGCCGGTAATGAGGGAAGAGGCATCTGATGCTAAGTATCCAAAAACAGCCGTCAGATCTTCAGGCTTTGCAAGCTCATAATCACAATCTGGTACAGCACGTGCATGCATGTCTGTATCCATCTCACCAGGATCAACCATGTTCACACGTACACCAGATTCACTAACTTCGTCTGCCCATGTTTCGGTCAACCCTTCAAGTGCAAATTTTGAGATGCCATATGCCCCCCAACCTGCATAACCAGTTGCTCCCGCTTCTGATGTAATATTAATGATGCTTCCCTGTTGTTTTTGCAGCATGACCGGTAACACTCTTCTTGTTACTAAAAATGGTCCGATCGTATTTACGCGAAGAACTTCTTCAAAATCCTGTTCTGGATAATCAAGTAAATAAGGAATTGGGCTAGGACCTATGATGGATGCATTGTTAATTAAAACATCTATTACTCCAAAGCGCTCTTCTGTCAGAGCTACGAATCGTTCTACATCTTTTGACTTCGACATATCTGCTTCTATCGCTAGAACGTCTGCTCCAAGCTGAATCGCTTCACTCTTCACACTTTGAAGGGCATCTTCGTTTCTTGCGCATATCGCCAAGTTATAACCTTCCCGGGCAAAATATAGAGAAAGCGCTTTACCTAAACCTTTTGAAGCTCCTGTTATCATGATTACTTTTTTCATTTCGTGTTCCTCCTGAATTTATATTTTATACTTTTTATACATTTATGTTTACTAAGTATTTTTATTATAGTGACACTTCTTTTCATTCGTCAACGATTTAATTTACAAATTTTTCGACAAATTTCCCGGAAAATAAAAAAACCTCTGCCGTAGCAAAGGTTTTACTTTAGCCGAAACGATGCTCCATCTATGATTTCAACATCGTTTCTTTCTTTTATTTCCCTCATAAGCTGAAAAAGGGCTAAATCTTTTTTCTTGGATTCAATCATACAGTCTATTTCTTCCACACTACCTTTTACTTCTTTCAAAAAATCAAAAAACATATTCACATCCACATAGTCAGCATGATTTCTAAATTGCTTCTCGCTCTTTGGACTCGAGATATGCATCTTCAATGGCAACGGTGATGTTTTCCAAGAATCTACTACGCGTGGCCAATGCTGTATCCAGTTCTCGTCATGATGGTAAGCAAGATGATGGTGATAATCGAACACGAGGGGAATCTGTAATTTTTCACATAGGTATAGTGCATCCGCCACTGTAAAAGATGTATCGTCGTTCTCAAGCATGATCATTCTTTGAATCGATAACGGAACGCTTCCCCAATTCTGCACGAAGCGCTCAAGTGCTACATCGGTTTCTTTATAGTTTCCACCTACATGCATCACACAACGATGCTCTGTATCGATTCCCATGCTTTTAAGTATTTTGTAGTGCAGCTGTAGCGTCTTTAGAGAATTTTTAAGAATCTCTTTTTTCGGAGAATTGATCAGTACAAAATGGTCCGGGTGAAAATCTAGCCTCATATTATGTTGTTTTGCATATTGTCCCATCTCATGGAGTGCATCACGTAAAGGAGTGATATAATCCCAGTCTAAGAGCTCACTATGATTGGCTAGCGGAATGATTCTAGAGGTCATTCGATAAAACCGTACATCGTTAGCCACTGCATGCTTTAACACTCGTAGCGTATTGGTTATATTGGCTAGCGATATGCGCTCAAGTTTCCTCAACCCTGCTTCTCTATTCTGCAGCTGGCTGAATTGTTTATAGGTCATCGTTTTGGACGGAGAAGCATTTTTTAACTCCATGCTCATCGCCACAAAACCAAGCTTAATTATAGTCATCTGTCACACCTCTTTTTCATCACTAACAGTATGACCCTATTGCTTTTGTTTTTATCCAATATGATGAATAGAACAAGAATGCATATAAAAAAACTGCCCTCAACATCAAGGACAGTACACGCATCTACTCAGGTAAATATCTTTTAGAACCTACATACGTTCCCTTCCAGTACTTAGCATCGAGTGACTGTATCCGTACACCTTTTGAAGTAGCTGCGATAAACTCTTTATTCCCCATATAGATGCCTACAAATGAGACGCTTTTACCATTCGTTTTGAAAAATACGAGGTCACCTAATTTTTCTTTTCCTTTTGCAACGGGTGTGCCGCCTTTATACTGATCAGCGGCCGTTCTTGGCAAACTTTTGTTCACTACTGTTGTTTTGAATATATATGTGGTAAACCCCGATGCATCAAATCCTTTTGGTGTTGTGCCACCCCATTTAAATGGAGCTCCTTTGTAGAGTTTAGCCGTTTCTGTCACTTCTTGATCATATGATGGAGATGCTTTTGCTGCAGATACACCACCTAAGATCAACAGAGCTGCGAGTCCCAATGAAACTACTGCGACGAGTAAACGTTTCATGAATAACATCCTCTCTTTAATGAACTCTTTCACTCTATTAGTCGACGGCCACAGAATTTAAGTTACTTTCTTTTCATAGAAAAAAGACTGCAAATTGCAGCCTTTTTCGACATACTTATTTATATTTGGTTCTTTTCTAAAAGATTGTTGCATTCTCTTTTTAAATTACGTCTATGACAGTTGATTGGAGTGGAAGGTGCGAGACACTTATACGTGAAACGTACGAATGTGGCTCACTGTCTGCCCCGCGGAAAGCGAAGCACCTGAAGTGGAGATCAACTACTATCGGGAAGCAACATTGTATATCATTGATAGAAGTTTGCACCGGTCACTCCTTCAATCTCTTCATCAAGCTGATAAGGGCCGATTGAATCGAGTTTCGTGTTATTAAACTTCACAGACTCAAAACCGTAGCTCTCAGCTGTTAATAGAATAGCATCGATCATCATCAGGTCTTCCGTATCATCTGCTGATAATTTTATAGAATCAGGAAATGTAACCTCTACATCATCCTTGTTAATTATTTTCACACCTAATACTGTATCTTTGGGTAACAATGGCTTAAGTCCACGCTTTTGCTCATCATCCATCATCTCGAGCGCATCTGTAAACTCTTTTGGCATTGAATTAGCGTCTACCCCCGTTGAAAACAGACTTACGATAAACGAATCTGTTGATGGTGCGTCATAACGGAAATGCGGAGCTCCTGGAACCTGAAGATCCCATTCTGAAACTGTACCATATCGCGGAAATTCATAGCCATTTTCACCGTTCATGCGAAATTCAACCTT
The DNA here is from genome assembly GCF_015903875.1 of Fictibacillus sp. 7GRE50. NCBI lineage: Bacteria > Bacillati > Bacillota > Bacilli > Caryophanales > Fictibacillaceae > Fictibacillus > Fictibacillus sp. 7GRE50. The sequence goes on along the minus strand of NZ_JACZDW010000010.1, from coordinate 24,314 downwards.
TGCCTTCTGCCCTTCATTGGCAAAAGTCATTGAAATGAGTGCTTGTAGCAATGGTTCTTCTGCTTCGTTAATCGTATCCTTTGGGAAATCAACAATGACCGTTTCTTCTTCTTCGGTTATTTTAGCCTTTTCTAATGGACTATTTGTTAATCCAACATCGCTTGGATTAAATGCTTTAAGTTCTTTATTTACTTTATTGACGTAATAATCTGCATCAGTTAAAAAACTTACAGGTATGACAAGCTGTGCTTGTTCATCCAAGTAACCTACAGTCACCCAGTCTTTGTTTTTTGCTTTAATATTTTTATCCAGATAAGGTGCGTGATAAGCAACGGAAGGTTCAGTTTTCATGATTCCAACTGAGTTTTGATCCTTATCCGCTGAGTCATCTAAAGACTTTCCTTCCATCTTATCGTTTTCAGCGACCTTGGAGTTTTCCATCTGCACACCGTTCTTGATCAGATCTGGGGCAAAAACACCAAATATGACGAGCGCGCAAGCTGTAGCTAGAGCCGGTAGACTCCATGAAGGAAGCCGCTTTCCTTTATTGTCCTTATAATTAATATTTGCCTGAACCTTTAAGAAGAGCTCCTGCTTGGATCGGCGGTCTCTTATCGGGGGCAAATGCTTAAGGTGCTGTTCAATTTTTTCTTCGTCCCACTTAATTGGTTCCATCTTTCAATTCCTCCTCCAGGCCCGGTTGCTGATCCAGCCATTTGCGCAATTCTTTTATAGCCCGGTGCTGGGTGGTCTTCACTTTACTTTCAGTCCAACTTAATATTTGCGCAGTTTCTGAGATCGATAATGACTGAATGTACCGAAGTACAAGCACTTGCTGCTGATCGAGTGAACAACGTTTCATTATTGTATATAAATCTCTGTAAGACTCTTTTTTTGCAACTAACTCTTCTGGAAGGGGATCCTGATCACGCAATAAACTCTCACTTTCTTTTATATCAAAAAATAGGAACCGTTTGTTGCGTCTTGATTGTTTTCTAAGCCAGTCAATGGCCACGTGCCTGGCAATGGAATACAACCATGTTTTCTCTGAACTTTTGCCTTCGAAACTTTCGTAAGCGTTTAACACTCGGATATAAACCTCTTGCACAAGATCTTCTGCCGATTCACGATTTCGTACCATATAGAAGATAAATTGAAATAATGCCGTATGGTACTCATCATACAGTCGGTCAAACGTTTCTTTCACTTCGGGTGGCCCCCTATCTCTATGTATTTATGTAGTCGAATATTCTTATAAAAAGTTACATTACAAATATGTTACTTCTAAGTCTACTCTTTTTTATATCATCTCGATAGGACCATTTGGTCGATAAATCCCAACAAAAGTGGAACTCCTTAGACAAAACTAGCCAGTAAATATGCCTCCAGCAAGATAGGTGGTATTTTGGGGTGAGAAAGCGAACCAGCATCGATACGTAGCGGGGTATTTTGAATGTTTATTCAAGAAATATTTATGAAAAACCATGGAGTTTTGAATTTAATCACGCGAGTTTTTGATATATTCACGAGTCAATGTATTATGACAACATTACTAAAGCATCTCTTAACACATATAAAAAAGACACCAAAAAATATGGTGCCTTCTCTTTATTTCGTTTTCACATAGCTTAAAAACATCTCTTCAATCGTATCCCAAGCAATTCGATACTGTTCTTCTTCTCCTAAAAATGAATAATGAAGTACATTACCATCACGAACAGCCCAAAAAATTCGTGATACATTTTGCGGATCCAGCTCTTTTTTGATTTCTCCCGATTCCTGACCCTCTACTATGATTTTTACAATATAATCGATAAACCGATTGTATCGTGCTGCAAGAATAGACCGTAGATCTTCTTGTCTTGATCCATAGAGCCAGAATTCAATATATACACGCATCGTCTGCTGATCATCTTCTTTTAACTCTTGCTTTTTCCAACGTTTGAATAGATTTTCAAGCTTTCTGCTAGCACTTTTAAGAGAGGCGTTCTCTTGTTCCATATCTTCAAAAAATTCATCTGTACGCTTTTTTAACAGCTGAAGATAGATCTCTTCTTTACTCGCAAAATAGTTATAGATCGCACCTTTACTAATGTTCGAATCTTTCACTATATCGTCAATAATCGTAGCTTGATATCCCTTTTCACTGAAGCATTTTAAGGCGCTCTCAAGAATGTGGTTGCGTTTCTCTTCTTTATACTCAGCTGAAACTTTAGGCATGATGCTTCCTCCATTTATGACACGTCTTCCTTGATAAGTATAACAGAGTTTTCAGTCTATTTCGGAAAAAGTTTTCACCGCTCGATAGTCGTTCGTTTGTCTGATCCCTCGTTCCATGTGTACTTGTTCAACATACGTCGAAAACCCTGTTTTACGCAGCAGTTGGTTTACGTGATCCTCTTTTTTAGGAATATTAATCGTCATCCTTTTTACTGACCCTTCAGCGGGTGCGAATACCGATTTTACTAGTTCTCTAACTGTGTCTTCTTGTAAGGCATGCTCATCGTCAATCACACATTGATAGAGTAGGATAGCAGATAGCTCTCCCGTTTCTTTATAGATTCTTTTATAAACGGCGTATCCGAGTGGTACTTCTTCCTTTACCCCAATCACACAGATAACATCTTTTAAACTTTGAAATTGCGTCTGCCATGCGGTAGTAGATTTAAAAAAAGGCAGTTGTTGTATATCATGCATGGATACTTCCTGCACCTTTACATCTGAACATGTATCGTTCCAAGTGGTAATAACTCCTTCATGCTGAAGATATGTCAGCTCTTCGAACGTCACATAACCCATACTTTCATATAGTTTAATAGCAGCTTCATTTTCTTTGATGGCTTCGAGCCTTGCGATTTCAACTTTCTCTTCTTCATATATCTTTAGGCAGACCGATATAAGCTTCTTACCTACACCCATCCCTCTAAAAGCTGGAGCAATCGCGGTTCCACCGTTCCATACGTATCGTTTGCCGTTGATCGTTCGAAAGCTGTTCAGCACAAACCCTGCTAACTTGCCATCGTAAACAGCCACGACTGACTTTTCTAAAGAAATCCCTTCACCAGCAATCTTTAGTATGAATCGATTAAGGTCCATGGTCATATCTGAGAAATAATGCTTCCACGATTCGTTCCATAACAAAATCGCTTCATTAAAAGTTAACTCACTAAATCGTTTAATGACTAACACCACAATCACTCCTCTATTCTCTTTTAAAACGACTGGTCGTTTTATTAAATTTTATAAAATAAAGGATGCAATGGCCAACATATTCGTTCGACAAAAACAGGATTGTTTCTAAAAGCTTAGTAAAATCAATAAAAAAGCTGATATCAAGTGGTTCATTCAAGATATCAGCTTCTTATACTTTTATGATTTTTCTTCAAACAGCATCTTAAAGTGATCATAATACTCTTCTACTTTTTGATCTTCTTGCTTCAAATAATCGTTTAGTTGTTGTTCTGATGATAACTGAAGAGCCTTCTCTCCAAATTCACTCATATCATCTAACACACCAGATGTTTTTTCTCCGATTTCAACATCTTCTTTTAAAAGTTGAGCAACTTCCGTTAGCTTATTGATTTGTTCTTCATTTATGTTTTTGTTTTGATGAATTTCTTCCAACATGGAGTAAATGATCTGAGCTCTTTCTTTTGTCTGTGTTTTCATAAAACCACTCCTCTATTTAACCTTTCCCCCATCGTGTGCCTTAATAAACTGTTTTATATTTACAAGTATTGGGTAAATCAGGAGTAGTAACTTAGAGAAAGGAAGAGTGCTGTGGCGAAAAGGTCTGTACTTCGTCAGAAAAGAAAACGTTCAGTCTGGATTCGGCGAACAGCTATTGTTACATTGATTCTTTTCTTATCCAGCGTGACATTTGGAGGCGCTTTAATCTATGCATACGTGAACGGTACTCCAAATCTTACAGCGGATGACTTAAAAGATCCTCAATCATCGATGATCTATGACATGAACAATGAGTTCATCACATATGTAACAGGCTCTGAACGACGAGAATATGTCAAGATCGATAACATTCCAGAACTCATACAACAAGCATTTATTTCGACAGAAGACGTTCGCTTTAAGGATCACATGGGAATTGATGTGAAGCGAATTGCCGGAGCTGCCGTTGCAAATGTACAAGACGGATTCGGTGCTGAAGGGGCAAGCACGATCACACAGCAAGTTGTTAAAAACTCTGTCCTGTCATCAGAAAAAACTCTTGAACGAAAAGTGCAAGAAGCCTACCTTGCTATTCAGTTAGAACAAAAATACTCTAAGGATCAAATCTTAGAGATGTACCTCAATAAGATTTACTTTGGAAGCGGTGCTTATGGAGTTGCAACAGCTTCAAAGACATATTTTAATAAACCGCTGAAAGAGCTATCACCTGCTGAAGCGGCTCTTTTAGCTGGTCTGCCTCAAAGACCGAGCAGTTATGACCCCTTTCTTCACCCTAAAGTGGCAGAAGAAAGACGCAACACCGTACTGCAGCTCATGTATAAAAATGGCGCAATCACAAAAGAACAAAAAGAAGAAGCTGTTAACACATCCGTAACAGACTCCCTCTCAAAGGAAAAAGCAAAGCGATTAAAATACGATGCCTTTATTCAACAAGTGATTAAAGAATTAAAAGAAAAAGGGGTATCTGAGACAGCGATTTATGAAGGCGGATTAAAAATTTATACAACACTTGATCCAAAAGCTCAAGCTCACACCGAAAAAGTGTTATCGACTGAAGAATATGTGAACTATCCAAATGAAAAATTTAAGGCCGGTGTCGCACTGCTCGATACAAAGACAGGTGTTATTCGTGCTATAGGCGGTAACCGAACAAGTGGTGACGAAAACATTGAAAAAGGCTTTAACTACGCCACTGATATTACACGCCAGCCTGGCTCGACCATTAAGCCAATCTTAGATTATGGTCCAGCTATAGAAAAGTTTAAATGGTCTACTTATAAACAGATTAAAGATGAGGAGCTAGAGATTGACGGTTGGGAAGCCGGAAACTGGGATGATGAATTTCATGGAGATGTTTCTATGAGAGAAGCACTCGTTCATTCCTACAACATTCCTGCGATCAAAACCTTTATGGAAGTTGGCTCAGAAGATGCTGTAAGCTTTGCCAAACAGCTAGGCATTCCCATTAAAACGGCTCATCCCGCCTATGCGATTGGCGGATTTGGCAAAGGACCCTCACCTTTAGAACTAGCAGGCGCTTATACAGCATTCGGAAACCAAGGCGTCTATCATAAACCGACCACTCTTCGTAGTGTGAAGTATCCGGATGGTTATGAAACGAAGTACGAATCTAAGCCTGTTGCAGCCATGCATGATTACACGGCATATATGATTACCGATATGCTAAAAGATGTTGTTAACCGAGGAACAGGAACGCTTGCCGCTATCCCTGGGTTAGAGGTTGCAGGAAAGACGGGAACGACGAATATGCCTGATGGTCTTGATCACATTGAGAAGGGCTCTAGTGACTCCTGGTTCGCAGGTTATACAACTAACTATACTGCAGCCGTATGGACGGGATATGACAAAACAACAGCTCAGAGCTACCTAACACCTGAAGACCAAAAGATCGCCAAATACATCTTTAAATCCATTGTCTCAGAAGTTTCAAAGGATAAAAAGACTGCAGGATTTTCTAAGCCAAAGTCGGTTGAGGAAGTCTATATTAATAAAGATACCGGCTATGTAACGAAAAGTAATAGTGGTTCTAACGTCACAAAAGAATTGATCGTAAAAGGTACATCACTAAAAGAGATGACTGCTCCGGTTAAGACCAAAAAAGCAGGTAAGAAAGAACGAGCGAAGAGTAACAAGAATGATGAAGATAAAAATAAAGACGAAAAGAAAGATTCAGACAAGGTTAAGGAAGAAGAGAAAAAGAAAGAAGACGAAAAACAAACAGAGCCTCCTCCAACAAAACCAGAAGATGAGGCCGATCCGCCACCACCACAAGATGACAACCCGGATGATCCTGGAACAGATCCTGAACCTGAGGATCCACCGACAGTGCCAGATCCACCTCCAACGGAACCGCCTCCTACAACAGACCCGCCACCAACCGATCCACCACCAGCGGACGATGGTGAAGGTACGGGAACAGGTACGGGAACAGGAGCTGGTGCTGGTACAACCGGCACAACAACTACACAGTAGTAAAAAAAGTAACCCGCTACTTTTAGCGGGTTACTTTTCTATAAACTCATACAAAAAGGATTCTCCGTTACGATAAAAACGAGGATCATAGATTCCGAGTTTTTCCTCTTCTTCAACCACGACAACGAATGGAGACCAATCATAAAGTGTTTTTGCTCGTGGATTCTCTTCAAACAGCGGCTCTAGATCCGCTTCATCGCTGGAAACCAATCGATGCTCGATCTCAGGCTCAATAAAAATGCTATCTTTTATAATTTCTACTTCACTATCTTTTTTCCCGATCACTTGAAACTGAGTAGGAACAAAGCCAGCTGCTAATGCTACCTCATCATACTTTTCTTTTGCTTCGTTATAGACCACATAGCCTTGGAGAGATTGGATCGCAACATGTGCAACCATCAAAATCCATACCACGCGAAAAACTTTGAAACGATCGGATGGCTCTTTTTTTCTTGAAACGATAAAACCAGCAAGCATCAAGAACCAATATACAAAATCAACGATTGGAATCGTACCAAATGTGACTCGATAGCTTGAAAAAGGCTCTAGATACCCTGTTCCCCACGTGTTAAAGAGATCGCTCGTATTATGAATAAACACGGCCAAAAGCGCCCAGTAGAAAAGCCTTCGATCCTTCACTTTAAATAAAAGCCTGCTAAGAAGATAGATGATAATACCCCAAACAGGAACGAGGAAAAAAGAGTGTGTTAATCCTCTATGCCACATTTGCTGCATGATGCGGCCCGTTTCTGTAAGGTTTACGACCACATCTATATCAGGGATCTGACTGCCGACCACTGTCGTAAACAACAAAGCCCTCTTGTGTGACTTGTCCATATTCATTTTATTCGCAGCGCCATACAACGTTAAACCAAACAATGTGTGAGTTACTGTATCCATAGGTCCTCTTTAATTCGTTTTTCTTTTATGTTAACGAAAAAAAGAACTTCTGTCTTGATAGAAGCTCTTTTAAAGTTTACCATTATTTCCTAAGATAATTTCCGGGGAAATTCGACTTTATTTCCTACTTGTTTACACTTCTTGTTTGGATAGTTCAATCCCTTTGTTCAAAAGGAATTTTTCAATCTGCTGTTTGTGATGATTGTCGTGTTCAACCAATCCCTTGATATATTCACATAATGTAACCCATGAATGACTCATTTGGATTTTCTCTTCCCATATAGCATTCGGCACTTCTTGAAGTTTCCTAGCTAAAACGAGTCTGCATTCAATCACTTCATCAATTAAAGCATTCTTAGAGATACCCGATTTAGCTTCATGGGCAACATTTCGGTTTATTTCTTCTACATCCCCTTTTTTTGGCGGAGTGTTCGATTTCTTTAAAAAATAAGAAAGTCTTTCATCCCAAACAAAGATATCCCACGCTTTTAGATGGGCGATGATTTCACCTGTAGACCACTTAACTTCATGAATAGGCTCTAACCAATATTCTTCAGGCATTCTTCTAAGTTCCTCGAGCCAATTCACTAAACTGCTATACTGCTTAATCACTTCACTCATTAACATGTCCTCCTAGCATTTCATTAAACTTTTTCACTTTAATAGGATTTTGTCCATGTCACTCCTTCTTCTGGGACATACACTAAGATGAAAGCATAAGGCACAAGAAAGAAGGAGGACTTACAGCATGTTTGGAAAAAGACAAAAACAACAACGTAACTGGGGCTACCCAGGTTACGGATATGGTTCCTGCACTCCATGTGGTTATGGCTATGGTGGTTACGGCGGCGGAAGCGGAGTTTTCGCTTTAATTGTCGTGCTATTTATCCTTCTCATCATCATCGGTGCGACGTTGAGATAGTAATTCGTTAAAAAGGCAAGAGTCTATGCTCTTTGCCTTTTTAATTTGGAATCATGTGCTGGTTCAACCTGTCTTCTTTCGTGATAAAAATATAAATGACTTTTTTTCTACTACCAAGCTAATGTTTGGCTTTCGTTCACCCTTGCTTTTTACCTTTTTGGGGATAGGCAGCTTGTTCACTGACCGTTTGATGCCCTCTCCCATAAAATTAAATGCTAATATGACAGCGGCAAAACTGAACACTGGAAAGAACACGAGCCATGGTGCTAAACGAAGCTGATAATAATACCCTCCTATCAGCCCTGACCATTCATTGGAGTCTGATACTGGTATTTCATATTCCGTTGTAAACTCCCTCATCGTTGTTCCTCCAAAGAATACGCCTAATATTCCTAGGTGAGCTAACAAAAGGAGGACAGCAATCACTTGTTGTACATAGATCAATAACAGCTTTGGCCATAGATGGGGCAGTATGTGTTTTGATAGAATTCTTACTCTTGAACCCCCCATTAATTTAGCGCTTGTAATAAACTCTTCTTTTTCGATCAAGTTAATCTCTTCTTTTATTAAAATAGACGTGTTCGGAACAGCGATTGCTATGATAAGTAGCATCTCAAAAAATGCTTTCTCCCAGAATGTGAAGTTTTCTAGTTGTATTATCGGTCCTACAATAAAAAAGATTAACAACGCTGACGGAATGTAATAGAACGATTGAGATAATCCTTTTATAAACGGCATCACTCTTCCCGCTCTCCACAACAGAAACGATCCGATGAATGATAGACCGACCCTAAGCAAGCTGACGACTAGCGCGATACCAATCGTGTATTTGGCTCCAGATATAATCTGAGAGAACAGATCAGCTCCCATCCGGTCACTGCCAAACCAGTAAAGACTGGACGGTTCAAAAGGCGCCTTTTCTTTGGGCATTCCCTCTTCATCGTGTATATACTGTTCTTCATAAATTTCATTATCCAGCACGATTTGATGATAGAAGCTAGCGATCAAAAGGCCAAACACAAACAAGAATCCTACAATAAAGAAAGGATCTTTCCATATATTTTTTATCATTTTTCACCAACCCACTTAAACGTGATCACTCGTAACAATGTGAAAAAAAGAAACATCGGAACAAATAGCAGCAGCATGGAGATCGTAAAGACTGCCGGATTTCCACTAGTCCTGATAAGTGATGTAATGCCATAAATATTAAACAGAAATTCGATCATCAGCAGGTTGGATAGCATAAACCATAATATATTTCGTGACTGGTGAAATACACTTAGCAACGTATTTGGAAGAACATGGCGCCATAAAATTCGAAAGCGGCCCATTCCTTTACTTCTTGCCGTATCTACGTAAAGCTTTCCGTACTCTTCTTCTATGTTTAATAATAGAATCCGCAAAATAAGAAAGATCGGCAAAATGGTTAAGCATAAAATTGGAACAAAATACGTCTTCTGATCGTACAGAGATACAATCTGAAATAATAAGATGTTCGTTTTCTTAAAGAACCATACGATAAAGAACTGTATACCGATTGCGATTAATACATCTGGAATCGATTCAAAAACAAAAGAAAATACTCTTATTCTATTCTTTAAGCCCGATGGAAGCATGAATATGAATAGAGCAAACAATAATGCTACGATAATCGCTATAAAGAATGCAGCAAACAGAATGGTAACCGAGTATCCATAGATTCCCCACATGCTTGGAAAGAGCGGATAAGGACCACTTTCTGCAAAGTACATGATCTCTTCAGGGTTCAGCATGACTCTAAACATTTCAGTTATTCCATCCAAATAACCGCTAGTGTTGAATGTCATCCCATTGAACATATAGGGAACAGATCCTAATAGAATAATTCCAACGACAGAAAGAACCATTGATAGAAAACTATCTTTTAAAATATACGGCATGATAAACCCCTATTCCTGACTTTTATAGTCCGCTTTTGCTAGATTAAAATCTCTTGGACTAAATAGGGCGACTAATAGTGTAGAAACTTCTGTTGTACATCCATCTACCATCAAGTTTTGAGGGGAATCCAAAATATAGCTACATTCAATCTCACCAGTTGGCATACCGAATGTCTTGTTGTTGTTCCTGAAAATCGTTTTATCTTTATTCACATAGTGCAATTCACTCGTTGTCGATTCACCTTTTTTAGCAAAGACCGTTATCTGCAGCTTGCTTTCTTTGTCTGCTTTTACATCATCTAAAAAGGTGAACATTGGAACAAGATGCTCGGTTTTAGTCGCGCCTGTCATCAGTTCAGTTTCCTTTTCGGAAAGATTTTGAATGACCACATGATCTTTTTTGATCGCATCTTTAATCGTGAACTTCGATTCCTTTTCAGCTTCTTTTTCAGAGCACCCCGTAAGAAGAACACCTGCAATAAATAAAGCCCCCCATTTTTTCAAACTAATCCCCCTTTTTATTACAAATGTCTTTCTTTAAGAATTTAGACGTACAAAGGCCCCTCTTTTATTCAAAAGAGAGGCCTTTATTTTTATAATTCTAATGTTTGTGGTTCGTGTTCACCGTCATTCATAAGTCGGATCAAGCTTGGTTTGATTTCAAGCAATATATAGTTAGGATCATTCGGACCTTCAAAATAATGTTTCATTTGATCGTTCCAAAACTTTTCCTTTAACCCTTGATCATCTCGAATTGTAGCTGTTCCTTCGATTTCAAGGTAAGGATCGTTATATCCTTCTCCATCATAGCCGACTAGTACGTGGACATTTGGATTATCTTGAATTTCGTCCGCTTTATGTGTCTCGATACTTGTTGGCGTGTAAAATGTGAGTTCGTCGTGGAAGAAGGTCATATAGCGAGAATGTGGCTTGTTCTTCTTTACCGTTGCCAGCACACCTGTCTGTTTTTTGTCTACTACTTCAAATACTTTATTTTTCATCTGTTCTTTATCCATGTCATCCACTCCTTAAAGTTTGGCTCTATTATATCTACCTTTTAGGATGGAAAATAAAACATCATGTTATACATAGATGAATCAGAGAGTTTTTACACTATCGCATTTGTTAGGCTTTCTCTTTCAACGGTCTCCATAAAATCATGAACGACTTTATTGTTGTTTTTATCTCCAGCGATTTTTAACATCACTTTCCCTAAAAAGTTGATGCCTTTATTTGAACCTTCATAAACAAACTGAGTCGTATTTTCATCCATTTTAAGAAGAGTGAACGCTGTTTGAATCTCAAATGCTTTTGCCAAGCTAAAACCAATTTCCAGATGCTTACGATTAACTGTATCTTCGTATGCCAACGTTTCTACGATATACGTTTCTACCCTGCGTCCTTCTTTATAGGACTGCTTGTACGTAGAACCCACCACACCCTCTTTCTTCTCAATTGGTGTATGCTCTACAACGTTCGGCATGATCCTTTGAATATTCTCATCAGAAAAAAGCACCCAAACTCTTTCAATGTTTACTGGTATCGTTCTCTCTTCTTTCCACGTTAGCATTTTTCATCCTCTTCCTTTCCCCATAATAAAAATTGATCGATCTCATCTATCGTGCCGTATAGTTCATCTATCTTTTGTTGAATATTTCTCTTTTTTTCGTTTAATATGTGCTCTAGATTCTCGAAGGATTCATCTTCAATAACAGAAAGCATCTCTTGGATGGTGAAGTTAAAGGTTCTCAAACGAGCTAGGATCATTGCAATTAAGTAAGATCCGTTATCGTAGTATCGATACTTATTCTTAGGATCGACATAGACAGGCTCTAATAACTTCACTTCTGCATAATATCTAAGGGTCTCTTTGCTCAATCCCGTCATTTCTGAAAACTCACTTACTCGATACATGTATCATTCACCGCCTGCTATTTCATCATAAACCGTGTTGTGCACCACATGGTCAATTCTTTTTTATATATTCCTTTATTCTTCCTCAAGCATCTCTTTTATTCCTTTTATAGGAGTAGTACTTTCTTATCGTATATAAAAAGCCCCCTTCTCTATGTGAAAAGGGGACTCGTATGAATGGAGTAATCCACTCACCCAAATTGCGCTGCATGTAATCGGCTATAGATTCCTTTTGATGCTAACAGATCGTGGTGATTGCCTTGTTCCGCAATTCCCTCATTCGTCACGACCATGATTCGATCCGCATTTTTTATCGTTGCAAGTCTATGTGCAATAACGAGTGTCGTTCTTCCTTCTGTTAATTCTTCTAAGGCTTTTTGAATCGCAACCTCTGTTTCCGTATCTAATGCAGATGTGGCTTCGTCCAAGATCAAGATCGGCGGATTTTTCAAGAACATTCGAGCAATGGCTAGTCTCTGTTTTTGGCCGCCCGAAAGCTTGACTCCTCTTTCGCCGATCACTGCCTGGAGTCCTTCTGGCTGATCTTTAATAAAATCATCCAATCGAGCTCTCTTCGCCGCATCCATAATTTCAGCATCGGTCGCGTTTAGGTCACCGTAAGCAATATTTTCTTTGATCGTACCTGAAAAGAGAAAAACATCTTGCTGCACGATACCGATTTGCTTTCGTAACGATTGTAGCTTCATCTCTTGGATGTTGATCCCGTCTATTGTAATCGATCCATTTTGCACATCATAAAAACGAGGCAGCAAACTGCATAGCGTTGTCTTCCCTGCGCCAGATGGTCCGACAAACGCGACAGTCTCACCAGAGCGAATGGATAGATCGATGTTATTCAAAACTGATCTGTGACCTTCATAACCAAATGTCACACCCTGATAACGGATTGCCCCTTTTAAATCGACTTCTATAGCGTCTTCTGAATCTGCTATATCTGGGTCTGTATCCATGATTTCAACGAACCGCTTAAAACCGGCAATTCCTTTAGGATAGCTTTCAATCACAGCGTTTATTTTTTGAATCGGTCCGATCAAAATGTTCGATAACAAAATAAAAGCAACAAACTGTCCATACGTTAATTCACCTGAAATGACAAAGTATGTTCCAAACAATAAGGTGAAAAGGGTAACTAACCTCATTAAAACATAGTTGGACATAACGTTCTGAGCCATGATCTTATAGGATTGAAGCTTTGTAAGACGGTACTTCTTATTATTTTCTCTAAACTTTTCCTGTTCATATTTTTCGTTCGCAAAAGCCTGAACAACACGTATTCCACCGATGCTGTCCTCTACTCTTGCATTGATCTCCGCTACATCTTGAAACATCTTTCTAAACGTGATCGTCATTTTTTTATTAAAGTAAATCGCTAGAATGATCAATAAAGGGATAACGATAAAAGACAAAACAGCGAGCTTCCAATTGATCGTTAACATGAGGCCGAACGATCCAATCAATGTCATAACCGCCACAAACACATCTTCTGGCCCGTGGTGAGCAACTTCTCCGATCTCTTCCAAGTCTTTCGTAAGACGAGAAATACTATGACCGGTCTTATTGTTATCATAATAGCCGAACGAGAGTTTCTGCATATGAGTGAACAGCTGCTGACGCATATCTGTTTCAATATTGATCCCAAGCTTGTGCCCCCAGTACGTGACAACAAAATGAAGAAACGTATTTAAAAGGTAAACAAGCAACAAACCAAGACAAGCTAAAGAGATAATCTCCCAGTTTCCATCAGGAAGAAGCTTATCGATCACTTGGTTTACAGCTAACGGAAAGGCCAATTCCAAAATTCCAACAAGAATGGCACATGAAAAATCAAGTATGAACAACCACTTATAGGGTCTATAATAAGCAAAAAAGCGAGTTAACACGTATAGACCTCCTTTACTGTTTTAATTGAAATACAACTAATTGAAATCCATTCTCAATTATACAGAATAAAGGGTTTTCTTACAATTTAAAATGACTGAACCGTTGTATGATCTTTGAAAGTGGTTGCTTTCCGCTCCAGGTTGCTCGCTTTCCATGGGGCGAACGTTGAGCCTCCTGCCGCTTTGCGCCCTTAGGAGTCTCCACCTGACCGCTCGTCCCATAGGAGTCGGCAACCTTCCGTTCCAATCAACTTGCATAAGAAGTAAAAAGAAATCCCAAAGCAATCAGTTTTTTATAAAAGATTTTTTTAAGCATGAAAAAACCTCCCGTATCGCTACAGGAGGTTTTTGTGCTATTAAATGATCTATTCTACTGTTACTGACTTCGCAAGGTTACGCGGCTTATCTACATCACAGTCGCGGTGAAGCGCTGCGTAGTAAGAGATCAGCTGCATCGGAAGTACAGATACTAACGGCGTCAAGTATGGGTGAATCTTCGGAAGAACAACACGGTCGCCTTCTTCTTGCAGACCATCCATAGAGATCACGCATGTGTAAGCTCCACGTGCCGCTACTTCTTTCACGTTACCACGGATGCTTAAGTTAACATGCTCTTGAGTTGCAAGAGCGATAACTGGTGTTCCGTCTTCGATCAATGCGATCGTACCATGCTTCAATTCTCCTCCAGCAAAACCTTCTGCTTGGATGTAAGAGATTTCTTTTAATTTTAGTGCAGCTTCTAAACATACGTAGAAGTCAGCAGCACGCCCGATGAAGAATGCGTTACGAGTTACAGCTAAGAACTCGCGTGCGATCTTCTCCATCTCTTCTTTTTGGTCACAAAGAACTTCCATCGCGTTTGCAACGATCGCAAGCTCTTGTAGCGGATTGAAGTCTAACTCGATGCCTTTTGCACGAGCAGAGTCAACAGCTAGTATTGCCAGTACTGCGATTTGAGCTGTGTATGCTTTCGTTGATGCTACTGCGATCTCAGGACCAGCATACAAGTTAAGCGTGTAGTTTGCTTCACGAGAAAGTGTAGATCCTGGAACGTTCGTGATCGTTAATGCTTTGTGTCCAAGTCTCTTCACTTCAACTAACACGGCACGGCTGTCTGCAGTCTCACCGGATTGTGAGATGAAGATGAACAACGGCTTTTGTGATAAAAGCGGCATGTTGTAAACAAACTCACTCGCGATGTGTGCTTCAACAGGGATGTTAGCAATGTTTTCGATCAGCTGTTTTCCAACAAGACCAGCGTGGTAGCTCGTTCCGCAAGCGATGATATATACACGGTCCGCGTCTTTCATCGCAGCACGGATATCGTCATCTAGCTTAAGATCGCCATTTTCATTTTGGTATTGATTGATGATGTTACGCATTACGAAAGGCTGCTCATCGATTTCTTTTAACATGAAATGAGGATAAGTGCCTTTTTCGATGTCGCTTGCATCTAGTTCCGCTGTATAAGGTGCGCGCTCAACAACTGTACCGTCAAGAGTCTTGATCGTATAGCTGTCACTTGTCACGATTACGATTTCTTTATCCATTAATTCAACGTATTGATCAGTTTGAGAAAGCATTGCCATTGCGTCACTTGCAATAACGTTAAAGCCTTCACCTTTACCTACCAATAACGGGCTCTTGTTCTTACCAACATAGATGGTTTCAGGGTTTTGGTTGTCGATTAGTCCGATCGCATAAGAACCTTTTAATTCAGACAATGTACGGCGGAATGCTTCTTCCACTTCCATGCCTTCATTCACAAAGTATTCTACTAGCTGAACGATAACTTCTGTATCTGTTTCAGACAACAATTCAACACCTGAGATGTATTGTTTCTTCACCTGTTCATAGTTCTCGATTACACCGTTGTGTACAAGTGTAAAACGCTCTGTTGAACTTTGGTGTGGATGAGAGTTAACTCGGCTTGGAACTCCGTGTGTAGCCCAGCGTGTATGTCCGATTCCAACGGATGCATCTACCCCAAGATCTACGTTTTCACGCAGATTTGCAATACGTCCTTTTTCCTTAAACACATGAACTCCGTCTTCATTAAGTACAGCGATACCAGCTGAGTCATATCCGCGGTATTCTAATTTTTCTAATCCGCGTAAAAGAATTTCCTTCGCGTCATTATTCCCAATATATCCAACGATTCCACACATAAATAAACGTCCTCCTTAAAGCCATCACACTCTGCTGACGGCTTTCATAAGGGGGGCCGTGAGCGGGGCTCACAACCCCACCTATGTTCTCTATTTTTATTTTTTTCACTTGCTTTCGTCTTTGTACAGGAAGTCACCTTACCTGGTTTGAACAAAAGCTTACGGAAGTGATGTTCCGAGAGGCATCCGCCGAAATATCGATGAACCTCTTCCTCGTCAACTGCTCTTTTCCCGGTCAGCAGTTCAGGCGCTTTGGATGAATGATTAAGTGTAAACTCCTTCCTTTTATTTGAAGTAAACAAAAATAATCATACACGGGTTTTTCAAAACCGTCAATTATTATTCTTTCCCAAACTGAGAAAAAATTGAAACATAATGTTCCATAATAATAAAAATATGCATACACAGCTCTTTCTGTGAGCCGCATATGCATATGTTTCGTGCCCTTTTTTATTTTATGAGGGACAGTTTCTTTTTAATTTAAACGAGCTCAGCCTTTACTACTTCTACGATTTTATCTGCATGCTCTTGGCAGAGTTCTTCTGTTGGAGCTTCAACCATTACACGTACGAGTGGCTCCGTTCCAGAAGGACGCACTAGCACTCTGCCGTTTCCTTCAAGCTCAGTTTCAACTTTATCGATCGCGGCTTTAATCGCATCATTTCCGTTTAGTTTAGACTTATCTGCAACCTTCACATTGATAAGAAGCTGCGGGAATTTTGCCATCTCACCTGCAAGCTCTGATAATGGCTTTCCGGTTGCTTTTAGAATGGCAGCAAGCTGAATGCCAGATAGAAGTCCGTCTCCTGTTGTTGTGTAATCTAAGAAGATGATGTGACCAGACTGTTCTCCACCCAGATTAAAGTCGTTCTTACGCATCTCTTCCATTACATAACGGTCACCTACAGCTGTTTGTGCTGATTTCATCTCGTTTGCTTCTACAGCTTTATAGAAACCTAAGTTACTCATTACTGTTGAAACGACTGTATCTTGCTTCAAACGTCCTTGCTCTTTTAGGTGCTTCGCACAGATGAACATGATTTGGTCTCCATCGATAATGTTTCCTTTTTCATCGATCGCGATCAAACGGTCTCCGTCACCGTCAAATGCTAGCCCCATGTCGCATCCTTTTTCTTTTACAAGTTCAGCAAGCTTTTCAGGATGTGTACTTCCTACACCTTCATTGATGTTTAGGCCGTTTGGACTTGTGCCCATCGTTGAGATGTCTGCTTCAAGATCAGCAAACAGATGTGGTGCATGTGATGATGTAGCTCCG
This sequence comes from Fictibacillus sp. 7GRE50, assembly GCF_015903875.1. Taxonomy (NCBI): domain Bacteria; kingdom Bacillati; phylum Bacillota; class Bacilli; order Caryophanales; family Fictibacillaceae; genus Fictibacillus; species Fictibacillus sp. 7GRE50. The sequence continues at coordinate 7,128 of NZ_JACZDW010000010.1, read as the reverse complement.
TGCGCGCAATCTAAAGCGATATGAAGACCAGAAAAATCTCCAAGAACCGTTTGTTTCAGATAATGCATATACTTTTGGCCGCCTTCAAAATAATCGCTGACTGAACCTAAGTCGCCGCCTACAGGACGAGGAAGTTCATCCGTTTCATTATCCAAAAGGGCTTCGATTTCTGCTTCTTGCTCATCTAATAGCTTGAAGCCATCTGCTCCAAAGAATTTAATGCCGTTATCTGCTACTGGGTTATGCGACGCTGAAATCATAACACCTGCTTGTGCGCCTAAAGCTTTTGTTAAGAAAGCAACTCCCGGAGTAGAGATTACGCCTAAACGCATTACTTCCGCACCGATGGATAGAAGTCCCGCTACAAGAGCACCCTCTAGCATCTGTCCCGAAATACGCGTATCACGCCCGATTAAGATTTTAGGTCTTTCAGTATTTTTTGTAAGAACATATCCTCCAAAGCGCCCTAATTTAAATGCTAGTTCAGGCGTAAGCTCTGTATTTGCAACTCCTCTAACTCCGTCGGTACCAAAATATTTTCCCATTATTGCTCTCTCCTTCAACTATTGACTGCTAGTTTCTGTTTGAATTTCCACACTGGCTTCCTGAACTGTACCTGTCAGTTCAACATCCCCTGGATTTTTCCAATCTATCTTCACTTTATGCGTTCCTTGATCAAGTGAGCTCACATCTACGATTCCCTGCAGATCTGACTTTTTAAGGGAATTAAGCACACTCTTTTTCCCTCTTACTGTTACATCTACAACACCATCTGCCGGATCTAGTATCGTTGCTTGTTTGTCGGCGTCCCTTCCAAGCAGCGTTAATGGAACATCACTGAACGTTTTTGTCGTCTCTTGATCGGTTTCTTGTTCTGCTTCTGTTTCTGTACCTGCTTCTGTTTCGGTTTCAGCCTCATTACCCGTTTCTTCAACGTTTACATCTACTGTCACTTCTTTTATTGAAACGTCGTCAATTCCGTCTGGTACGGGAACATCAACGGTCAGCGTCGTGTCTTTTTTGATGTCACTTAAATCTATCGTTATTCCTTTAAATGAATCGATTTTATCTAAAGAAGTTGTTGTACCTGTCAATGTGATCTCGCTCGGATCAGATGTGATCGATTGAAGGGTAAGCCCCTCCTCTAGTTCGCCTTTCGTTTCGATAGATATCGGTACCGTTTTCTTAGGCTTCTTGATCGGTACAGACACCTCCGCTACTCCAGGGTTGATCTGAACATCAATTATATCTCCTTGCTGATTGTACGCACGCAGAGGAACTTTGGTTTGGATCGCTTCATCTGCATCACTTACGTCCACAAATCCTGTGATGAATGAGATCTGTTCGATCATCCCCTCAGCACCTGTCACATTGACCGTTCTCGGCGAAAACTCAACCTCACCCGCTGTATATCCTTCAGGCAGTTTTCTCTTATTCTTCAAGTCCACGTTCACGTTCATTTCTTTTGTTACTTTTTTATGCAGGATGACATCCACATAGTCTGGATTAATCTTAGCCTTTACCCCTTCAGGGAGACCTTGAACTTGAACTTTTACCCGCTTGTTGCCAGGTTTCATATTGGTTAGATCAATATAGACTTCGAATTCTTTATCCACTTTTGTCGCTTTTGTAATCAAACGGCTAGAACCCGTTAAAGTAAGATCAACCGATGATGGCATATCAGTAAGAACATATTGATCATCATCAAAGTATGGTTTGATCTGTACGTTCTCGATCGTTTCACTCTCCGTGTACATTTTTGAGAATATCGAATTGTTTGCTGCTTCTTCCTGTGTCTCCATCGTTACGATCGTATACATCATGAGGGCAAGAAGGAAAGCAATAATTTTTACAAACCATGAACTACTAAGGAGTTTGTCCATTTTTCTTTCCCCTCCAATTCCAGCGAGTTGAGGAAGTGGACTTGTTGGCAATAATCAATTCTGCGTTTAACAAATTTCTTAATGACTCTTCGTCCAGGTTACGATAGATCTCTCCATTTTTCGTAAGTGAGATCGTACCTGTTTCCTCAGAAACAATAACCGTTACAGCATCTGTAACTTCACTAATTCCTAGTGCGGCTCTATGTCTTGTCCCAAGCTCTTTTGAAACAAACGGACTTTCCGTTAAAGGTAAGTAACAACCTGCCGCGTAGATCTGACTTTGTTTAATGATGACCGCTCCATCATGTAATGGAGTATTCGGTACAAAGATATTCGTCAGTAGTTCTGATGATAGATGCGCTTTAATCGGAATGCCAGTTTCCACATACTCACTCAATCCCGTTTCGCGCTCGATCGACATGATCGCACCTATACGTCGCTTAGACATATAGTTCGTTGACTTACAGATCGCGGCAATGGCTTTTTCCGTTTCTTCCTCTTCAGGTAATCCTGTACGAGAAAAGAACTTCCCACGACCAAGCTGTTCTAACGCCCGTCTTAACTCTGGCTGGAAAATGATAATGATAGCAAGAAGCCCGTATGTAATCACTTTATCCATCAGCCATGACATCGTTCTAAGATCGAACGAACTACTCAGGAACCATACTACAATGATTACGGTGATCCCTTTTAACAATTGAACAGCTTTTGTTCCTCTGATCAGCATGATCAGCTTATAGATCACATACGTCACTAATAAAATATCTATGATCTGTGTAATGTAATTAAATATGTTAAAATCAGCGATTGGTAACATAAATTCCCTCCCAACCCAGTTTGTCTTCCAAGTTGAAGTATTTAGTGGTGCTAAACAGGTTATTGCTATAATGAAATGCTATTTCTTCAAACACTACCAAGAAAAAATTTTTAACCCATTTATTATAGCATACCTCAATGTAAAGAAAACTTGGCATGACATTCACATGTTTTACTCATGATGGTTGGATGATGATTGCCATTTATACGATTTGCACATGAAAAAAAGCCGTATGAGAACGGCTTTCTATATGAGTATCATTCATTGCTTCATCATTTGTACTAACTAAAGATTTCAACTTATACCATACCCATTCGACCACTTGGCCGATTTCCTGACTGTGACCCGTTACTTCCCCTGCAGATGCAAGATATTGATCACCTTTTATGACCGTAACGTCACCTTCTACTCTGCCTTCTATTCGAACATCAGCATTCTCTACAACTAGATCGCCTTTAATAGTTTCTCCAGCAGGAACGACTACTACGCGTTCTGACTTTTTGATCTGCAGGTTTCCTTCACCTTTTACAACTGCTAAATCTTGCTGATTGTAACTCGTAAACACGGATGCAGCCATAAAAAACATAAAGATCGCCGCAGCTGTTAGAGCAGGATGACTCTTCATCCAGCGCATCCATTTTACCTGTTGCCTCTCTTTAGGCAATTTAGCCATCACAGCCTCTGTAAAGCCTTCTGGTGCCTTCATATGAGATTGCAGCTGCAAATCCTTCAATGTCGCAGTCAGCAGCTCAAACTCTTCCCTACAGTTCTCACAATCTTTAAGATGATTGTGAAAGTCTAATTCCTCTTCTTTTGTTGCATCACCATCAAGCACTTTATTCATTAATTCATCATATACGGAAACTTCACAATGCATTATTATCACCTCGTTTTTACAACCATTTGAAATACTTTCTTTAATGCTTCCCGCCCGCGATGTATACGAGTTTTCACTGTTGGAACAGGTATGTCCATAATCTTGCTGATCTCTTCTAACGATAGATCCTCAACGTATTTTAAAAGAATTGCGGTTCTGTATTTTTCAGGAAGCTTCATGATTTCTGACTGAAGTTCATTCCACTCTTCGTTCTCTGTAACCACTTCTTCAGGTAAAGGTTCTTCACTCGAAAGCTGGCTATACATCGTAGCGCCGTCTGTTCCAGGCACCTCTGCATCCAGATAATAATCCGGTTTCTTTTTCCTTAACCTGTCGATACAAAGGTTTGTAGCAATACGAAAAATCCAGGTTGAAAATTTGTATTCACTATTGTACTTACTTATATTACGGTAAGCTCGTAAAAAAGTTTCTTGTGCTAGATCTTCTGCTTCATGTCCATTGCCGACCATCCGGAAACAATGCCGGTATATTTTATCTTTAAAAAGGTCAACAATGCCTTCAAACGCTTCTTGGTCCCCTTTTTTAACTTGGGTCACCATATTCGCTATTAAGGCGTCCATTATTTTATCACCACTCGGATTTTATTTACGTACCAGCATTTCATAAGTTTCAAATCTTTTCATATTATTTTATTTTATCATGTTGCAGAATTTGACGAAATAAAAAGGTATTTTTTTCTAAATAATGCGTTTTAAATAAATCAGACCTGGGAATATTAATCATATAAAATATTATGCTGAGGCAGAAAGGGGTAGTTTGTATGCATAGAGATTTATTAATCGAACAGATCGAACACTCCAGACAGCAAATGAATGAACTTTCAAAACATCTTCCACTAATCGCACAAGAAGTAGTTGAACTCTCACAAGAGATTGATCACCTGCTTAACCAATACCAACGCATAAATGAAAAAGAACAGTTGCATCTATAAAGAGGCAACTGTTTTTATTTTGTCTTCGTCTATTATAGTAGCTTTTCTCCAAATAAAGAACCCATTAAAGCTACAGCCACCGTCGCTGTTTTGTTCTTTTCGTCTAAAATTGGATTAACCTCTACAAATTCCGCAGATGTTATAACTTCCGCTTCAGCTAACATCTCCATTGCCAAGTGGCTCTCTCGGTAGCTGATCCCTCCAAGTACAGGCGTTCCAACACCAGGTGCATCATGAGGATCAAGACCATCTAAATCGAGACTCAAGTGTACACCATCTGTGTGAGCTAAGTATTCAATCGTCTCTTCCATAACCTTCGCCATCCCTAGACGGTCTACTTCATGCATCGTATATACTTTGATTCCTCTTTCTTTTATCAGCTCACGTTCACCTTCATCTAAGGACCGCGCGCCAATGATTACAATATTTTCAGGTTTGATCTTTGGTGTATAGTCACTAATGTTTGTAAGTCTCTCATGACCGATACCAATGCTTACCGCAAGTGGCATCCCATGAATGTTTCCACTCGGTGAAGTATCGGCAGTATTCAGATCTCCATGCGCATCGTACCAAATAACACCTAAATTCTCGTAGTGCTTAGAAACTCCAGCTAACGTACCAATCGCAATACTATGGTCTCCTCCAAGCACGAGTGGAAACTTCTTGTTGGAGATTACATTTGATACAGTTTGTGACAGCTTTTCACTCGCATCAATAACACCTTGTAAATTTTTCAGGTTACCTTCGTTTTCAATACTTTGTTTTTCTGGACGAGCAATATCTATATCACCAAAATCTTCAACACGATAATCCAGGTTTTCAAGGCGTTCAACAACACCCGCATATCGAATCGCACTCGGTCCCATATCTACACCACGGCGCATTTGTCCTAAATCCATCGGTACTCCGATTACTGTAATATCTTTCAACATTTTTCTTCCTCCCTTATGAAAAACACATAAAACATGAAAATCTATCTCTATTGTAGCTGTAAGGGATTTCATGGTTCAACTGGACAAAATATTGCATAGATATACCAAAAAGAAAGCGCTTTCGACCTTAAGTTACATATTTATAAGGTTTCGGATAAGAAAGGACAAAAAAGAAGATGGCTTCGAGCCATCTTCTTTCCGTTTTTCTTAACTCTGTTTAACTTATCAGTACTGAAATGGGGTATATTTAGAGGTCCCGTTTCATGAGTAGAAAAACAGACCGCTTAAACAAATACCACTCGGGGTATTCGCGATGCTAATTCTAGAAATATCAGCAATAATTCTAGATATTTCGCAAATAATACGGCGAGTTTTGTTCCTATATCGGCGAATCGTCATAGTTCAACAATAAATATGAAGCACATACCCTTAACCCTATTCCATAACTGACACATGTATACTTGATCACACTATACACTAGCAGCTAAAAAGTTAATATCTCTATCAAACGAGAAGTATTTTAAAGTCTTCTAAACAACAAAAAAAACTTCAGGCATCGCCTGAAGTGATATGATTATGTATATGGTGGAGCTTAGCGGGATCGAACCGCTGACCTCCTGCGTGCAAGGCAGGCGCTCTCCCAGCTGAGCTAAAGCCCCGAAGAAATAATATGGAGCGGGTGATGAGAATCGAACTCACGACCAGAGCTTGGAAGGCTCTTGTTTTACCACTAAACTACACCCGCATATTCTATTAGTATCGTCTAACTTTTGTATCGTTAAACATAAGATGGTGGAGGGGGACGGATTCGAACCGCCGAACCCGGAGGGAGCGGATTTACAGTCCGCCGCGTTTAGCCACTTCGCTACCCCTCCACATAAAAAAAGAGAGTTACTCTTCAAGCACTTCGTTGTGCTCTGTGTCTACTATCAAAGAAAGTAAACATGGTGCCGGCTAGAGGACTTGAACCCCCAACCTACTGATTACAAGTCAGTTGCTCTACCAATTGAGCTAAACCGGCAAGCAAAAAAAAATGGTGGAGGATGACGGGTTCGAACCGCCGACCCCCTGCTTGTAAGGCAGGTGCTCTCCCAGCTGAGCTAATCCTCCAAATATTTATAAAAAATGGTGACCCGTACGGGATTCGAACCCGTGTTACCGCCGTGAAAGGGCGGTGTCTTAACCGCTTGACCAACGGGCCATAACTGTATGTTTTAAAAGTAAGTATGATATGGAGCTTCCAACCGGGCTCGAACCGGTGACCTCTTCCTTACCATGGAAGCACTCTACCTGCTGAGCTATGGAAGCAAGTAAAAATGGCTCCACAGGCAGGACTCGAACCTGCGACCGATCGGTTAACAGCCGATAGCTCTACCACTGAGCTACTGTGGAATAATGTAATGAAAATCCACAACTAAGTTGGAATTTTGAGATTTTAGCCCAGCGACGTCCTACTCTAACAGGGGGAAACCCCCAACTACCATCGGCGCTAAAGAGCTTAACTTCCGTGTTCGGTATGGGAACGGGTGTGACCTCTTTGCCATCATCACTGGACCTAGTTACTTATGTAACACTCTCAAAATCATTTATCCTGTTGGGACAAGATAAATTTTATTATATTTTAAAGCTTTTTGCAAGAGAATTTTTAATGATTTTCATCATTTTTT